>NZ_JANIKD010000005.1 GCF_024580955.1 Corynebacterium sp. 122RC1
GGCGGGGCGGAGGGGGGAGGTGGTGCTACTTCCAGGCGTTGCCTAGGATGTCCAGTCCGTGCAGCGCCTTGTCCCAATTTGGGCTGCGCAGGGACACGATGAGCTCATCCGCGTTGACCATAGCTGCAAACCGCTCGAGGTACTCCGCCACGTCCGGAGCCGTTCCGATGGCGGTGTAGTTCAGCATGGAAATGATCTGCTGGCCTGCGTAGGAATCCACCAGGTGATCGAGTTGTTCCTCGGTCATCTCCCGGCCACGCCCAGCCATGGACTTCACTGATGCGCGTGCCACCTGGGTGAAGTCCTCCTGCGCTTGCTCCATCGTGTCAGCAGCCGTCACGTTCACCGCGGCAATGAAGTAGGGCTCGGACAATGCCTCTGAAGGGGTGAATTCCTCCCGGTACACCTTGGCAGCGTGCTCCAAGTGTGTGGGGGCAAAGTGGGAGGCAAAGGCGTAGGGCAATCCCAACTTGGCGGCAAGGGTGGCACCAAACAGGGAGGAGCCGAGGATATACAGTGGCACGTTGGTGCCTGCTCCAGGAACTGCCTGCACGCCGGGGATGGGGGAGTTTCCGGCGAGGAACTGCTGCAGTTCCACTACGTCTTGGGGGAAGGAGTCAGCCGCGCGAGGGTCGCGGCGCAGCGCGCGGCCCAAGGTGGTCTGGTCAGTACCGGGGGCACGGCCAAGGCCTAGGTCAATACGCCCTGGGTACAGCTCCGCCAGGGTGCCAAACTGTTCGGCGATGGTATAGGGCGCGTGGTTGGGCAGCATCACGCCACCGGAGCCCAGGCGAATTGTGGAGGTATGCGCTCCTACGTGGGAAATGAGCACTGCCGGTGCGGATGAGGAAATCCTGGGCATGTTGTGGTGTTCGGCGTACCAGACTCGGGAGAATCCGAGCGCTTCGGCGTTTTGGGCAAGTTGCACTGAACGCTTGAAGCTTTGTGCTGGGGCTTCACCTTCATACACAAACGCCAAGTCCAGGATGGAAAGGGTCAAAGGGCTGCCTTGGGGCTTTGGGAGTGCTGCGTGATCGCTCATTGCACTGCCTCCTTGATTTGCTGGACTGCTTGCTCAAGGATTTCCCGGCTGGTGGCAAAGTTTAGGCGTGCACAGTGGGAGAACTCAGGGCCAAACCAGGAGCCGTCGTTGAGCATCACCTTGGCATGCTTGAGCAGGAACTCGGATGGGGCGGCGGCGAGTTCGGCGTTGTGGGCGTTGGTGAAGTCGAGCCACATGAGGAACGTTGCTTCGGGGGCCACAACCTCAATGCCTGGGACAGCATTTGGGAGTGCTTCCAGAAGGTAGTCTCTATTGGATTTGAGGTAAGCAATTTCTTTGTCCAGGAAGTCCTCGCCATCGCGGTATGCAGCCTCTGCAGCAACCAAACCAAGGGTGGATACACCGTCCTTGTGCACGGCGCTGAGGTTGTTCCACACCTTCACGTCCTCGGGGTTGCTGAAAATCATCTGAGCGCACTTCAACCCGGCGGTGTTCCAGGCCTTTGAGGTAGCGGTGACGGTAATGCAGACTTCTGCGGCTAGTGGGCTCACTCCGGCGGCAACCACGTGGCTTCCATCCAGCACCAATGGGGCATGGATTTCATCCACAATCACGCGGGCGTGGTACTTTGCGGCGATCTCCACGAGCTCACGCAGCCACTGCTCGGAAAACGCCAAGCCCAAAGGGTTGAAGGGGCTGGCCAGGATGATTGAGCGCGCGCCGTCGGCAAAGCCTTGCTCGATTTCCTCCAATGAGAGCCCGCTTGCGCCACTTTCAGAACCCGTGGCGTTGATAAAGATGCCTTCACGCTCAGCGGCAGCGAGTGTTTGGAAGAACGGCGGGTATGCGGGGATAGGCACGATTACCGGGGAACCCGCTGGTGTGTAGTGTTCCACGGCTAGGTAGACACCGCGCACTACGTCTGGCAGCGGGAAAATCCACTCGGGCTTGGCCTGGAAGCCGTACCTACGCTGGTAAAACGCCGCTGCCTCCGCGGTCATCAGGGAACCATCCGGCGGATAACCAAAGGATTCCCGTTCCACCGCGCCGCGCACCGCCTTTAGCACGGCGGGGCAGGTGGAGAAATCGGACTCGGCTACCCACAACGGCAGTACGTCGTCTGGGTAGCGCGTCCACTTCATGGTGTTGCGATTTTTTAGCTCTGCAAGTGAAGGAAATTCCATGACCCACACCATACGCGCACCCTAGGACACGCCGCCCGAATCATTCGAAAACCGCAGACCAAATAGGTTTTCCGGGTGGAAATACAAAGCGGCGCACACCGCCGAATGAGCAGGGGTTTAAAGCCCGGAGAAACCAAAGCGCTTGAGCTGCTCTTTGCTTGCTTCGTTGGCGTCACGGGTCAATGCCAGGAGTTCAGAGTAGATGCCACCGGAAACCGCCAGCTCGGCAGGGGAGCCAATCTCATCCACATGACCGTCCTTGAGGGTAATGATCTTGTCTACCCCGGCGATGGTGGAAAGACGGTGGGCAATGATCACCGTGGTGCGCCCGTGCATGAGCAGTTCCAGACCTTCCTGAACTGCGATTTCTGCCTTGGTGTCCAATGCGGAGGTGGCCTCGTCAAGGATCAGTACCGGGGCGTCTTTGAGCATGGCGCGGGCAACCGCAATCCGCTGCTTTTGGCCGCCGGAAAGCCGCAGGCCGCGTTCGCCAATGAGGGTGTCGTAACCGTCCTGGAATTGGGAGATGAACTCGTGAGCGTTGGCGCGTTTTGCCACCTCAATGACCTGTTCTTCGGTGGCGTCCGGGATGGCGTAGGCAATGTTTTCGCGGATCGTGCCGGAAAATAGGCTGGCCTCCTGGAACACCACGCCCACCGAGGCGCGCAGGGCCTCCGCGGAAACCTCAGCCACGTTGTGGCCGCACACTTCAAGCACGCCACCCTGTGGCTGGTAGAGGCCCAAAAGGAGGTTCACAATTGTGGATTTGCCGCCGCCGGACTCGCCAACCAACGCGATCTTTTCGCCTTCCTTGGCGTGGAAGGTGACGTTGTGAAGCACCTGCTCACCGGCATCGTAGGCAAAGTCCACCGATTGGAAACTGAGCATATTTTTGCCTGCAACCGGAACCAGCGGGGTGGCAGGGGTGAGATCCAGCGTGGGCACGTCGGAAGCCGTGGTTGCCGCAGCAATTTGGGGGTTGACCGTTGCCTCAAGCTCCTTGTCCATGATCTCGAAGTAGTCTTTAGAACCTGCGATGGCGCGTTGGGAGGTGTCTACTACCCAGCTCATCATGGTCATTGGCATGCGTGCCATGTTCACCAGTTGGATAAGCAGCACCATGTCGCCCAGCGTGAAGAAGCCGTGCAGCGTGCGGTAGAAGAGCATCAGGTAGATGCCAAAGAAAATGAGGTCCATGGTGCCGCCGCGCAGCACGTCCATGAAGTGCCAGAAGCGGGACTGTTCGCGGGTAAACACAACGGTGTCACCGAACCGGCGGCCGAAAGTGCTGAGCTCGCGGATCTCGGCAACGAAACTCTTGACAACCTTGACCTGCCCAATCACCTCCGCGAAGCGGCCACCAGCGAGGTCAATTTGTTCATTCTTTTTGCCCTCAATGCGCTGCCACTTTTTGCTGGTGATCGCGGTGAGCCACATGTAAATCGGGATGATTACCGCGAGCAGGATCGCCAGCGGCCAGTAGTACCACGCGGAGATGCTCAGGACGGCGATGACCGTGACGATCATTGGGAAGAAGTTGTTGGAAAGCGCCTGCATAGCCTGGGTGATAGAGGTGATTGAACGATCCAGACGCGCGATGATTGTGCCCGTCACCTGCGTATCAAAATAGCGCTGTGGCATCCCAAGGAGCTTGGCAAAATAGCGCGTGGAAAGCATTTGGCGCAGGCGCGCTGCCATGACGTCGCCGATATACCCACCCACGTTGTGAAGCACGGTATTGCCCAGTTGTGCCGCGAGCAGCAGCAATGCCAGGAACACAACGTGCCCGGAAACCTCCTCTACCGAGCGTTCGCCAGTGACAGCGGCCACGATGGAATCGGTTGCATCCTTCAAAATAAACGGCGTGACCAGGGCAAGGCCCGCCACAAGGACAGCGGAAACGACGACGCCAAGGTAGTAGGGCCACAGCGTTGCAGCGCTGCGCAAGATCTTTCCGAGGGCTTTCATGAACAATCGAGCTTTCAATAATGTTGCCAAGGGTTGGATGCTGCGTATTACGGCATGCGCTGTAGGTGACGCGGCGCCCAAGCGGCGGCTTGTGTGGAGTTGGGCGAGTGTGCTGCTTGGCTGCTTCTGATTGCGCTCCTTCTGCGCGGCGCAGGTAGTCCCGCACTCCCGAGACCACCTTTCACTGTGCGGCCTTGGGGGCGTCGGAAATGCAAGCGTTGCAACGTCTGGTTGTGCCGTTTTTCGATGCCGCGGCCAAGCGGACTAAACTTACAGTAACTATGCCCTTGTTGGGTATTTCCAACGATTTGAGGAATCTCACCACATGCGCTTTGCTCGACTTTCGTCACAGATGACCGCCCTGGTTGCCGCTGCCGCGCTGGCCACAACCACTTTGAGCGCGTGTTCCCAGGAGGACCCGGCGGTGGCCGAGCTCAGCGTGGCCCCGACCACCACCGATGCGCCGGCGTTCCAGGCCAAAGAGGTGGACACCATCACCGCCCCGAGCCTCACTGAACGGGTCAAAGACGAGGGCCTCAACGTGGAGTACGAGCTGCAAGGCGCAGGCTACAACAACGAGGGCGGCGGCAGCGTAATTTACGTGCTGGTGCACAACCTCAACGAGGTCGCCCTGCCTACCGACGCCATCACTACCTCCCTCAGAGTGAGCGGCACTGAAGTTTCCCCAATAGACGCGGGCACGATTCCGCTGGACCTGCCGCTCGGCCCCCTGGCCTCCACGAACCTGCAGTTCGCTTTTGACACCTCCACTGGCAACCTATGGGACGCCACCTTCCGAATTGGCAACGTAGAGTTCAACGGCAATCTAAACAACGTTTAAATTCTTGTAAACGCCCAGTTAAACGGTACTTTTTGGTGCTACCCCCGGTGCTGGGGTGGCTTGTACATTTTGTTGTGCGTAGAGGCAGTTAGCATTCTTGCTGGTTGCCGGTTATTTTCGGGTTGCGTTGAAGGTTATGCAAACCTTTGTGGCGGCGGGGGAGTGAAAAATTTTTCTCCTTCATGGAACCGCGTGGGGGACTTCAACCGTCTAATAATTTGTGTACGGCTTGCCGCGCAGGCAACGAGGACACACAACGCAGCGGGCTTTCACGCAACCCGGAAACCACCTCATTCCCGGGCTTGCGACGGCCGGAAATCCCCTCTCCCACCACGAGCAGGGTTTGTCCGCCAGGCTGAATCATCCCAACAAGTATGGGTGTTGGGGTGCGAAAAGGCGCTACAGGGTGGCCTGACGTGAGGGGCAGCGGGGGTGTGCGTTCACGCGTCGCGCCGCTGCAGAAAGGGCTCGTAGCCTGCGAACATGCCGGAGCGCCCGCAAGGGTGCATCCCTCGGGGGCATGCGGTTGGCATCAGGTTTTCACATCCCTTGGTGCCAGCCAGCATGCTCCATACGGGATACACAACCGCAATCGTGAAGGGAAACCTCAACATGAACCAGGGGCCAAAACTCAGCGACATCAGCACCGAGCACGCGCTCACCCGCGCGCAACTTCCCGACGAGCCCAGCACCCACCCCGCAACGCAGGGCGCGCCTGCTGGGGTGAGCAGGGGAGCGTGCGATGGGGTTGTTGGGTTGGTTGGTTTGATGCTGCATTGGATTGGGGTGCTGGAAGGGATTGGGGCCCGGGCAAAGAGCTGGGCGGGCGCTGGGGGCGGCGCCAGGAATGGAAATGAGAAGATAGCCACACTGTATCGGGGAGATTTGAATCGGGGGATGTTGAACGGGGCCACCTCGAGTGGAGCCACACTGTATACAAACGCTAGCCACGGGGGAATACAAACAGGAGATGCTGCAAGCGGAGCTGGGTTGAACGTTGGGCCGAGTTGGGGACTGGGGATGGTGCCAACGATGATGAAGGGTGCGGTAGCCGGGATTGTTGCGGTAACAATCGCAGCATGTTCACCGGGGCAAACGGCACTTATGGGAGCGGCCGACGTATTGACGGAAAAGTCGGCCAGCAACGAACAAGGCCAAGTAGGGGAATCAGGGCTAGCGGGCGAGGACCAACAATCGGGGCAAAACCAGGGGGGAAACGCGGGGTCTGGCAACGAAACGTCTGGCGTTGGGGTGGACTTCGATCCAAACGACCCAGACTTCGACTTCTTCGACCCCTGCGACGGCACAACGCCGGAACAAAAAATCGCGATGGGGTTGCCGGGGGAATATGAATACGCGAATGTTGACCTTGAGAATTTCTATTCTCAATGTGATTTCCAAATCCGTTTGGAAAATGGCGACCCTGCAACGGTTTGGTTGATTTCTGCAACGAACTCAATTGATGATATCCGGGAAAACATTACGGTTATTGATGAATCCCCAGAGTCAAAGTTGAATGGAGTTATTTGGTATTCGGTGGGGCATGGAGCCACTGAACATTGCGTTGCATCGGTTAACACAACAAGAGGTCGCGTTCAAGCCACTTATTTATCGATATTTGACGAAAGGGGAATTAACTATATTTGCGCTGAAGCTCAAAAATATCTAGAAGATTTGACTCAACTAATTTACTAGTAAGCCATAACAAGGGGGAGAATATGGATATTAGCTTTGAACTTGGGAAGGCAAAGGAGATCCTGCAGCTTCTGAGAGAAGAAGCAAATTCAGTTTCGACGTTTGAAGTCGATGGTCTTCTGAAATCAATCAACGGTTCGATTTCGATGAACACAGGTATTTCCAAATGGGGCGCTGCACAGAGCATGGTCCTCTATGGAGGTTCTGGTTCTGCCAGCGCAATATCAAAATCACTAAGTGAACAAACTAAGTGGCTCTCCGAGGCCTTCGGCGCGAGCCTTGCCGCGCTCACGGGGCAGAATGAGTTTATGCGCCGGGGCATGGACATCGCTGACGAGGGCGGTTCGGTGGGCCATGAAGAGGTGTCGTTTCCTACTCGCCCGGCTGCTCACACTGAGAACTTTGAGTTCCGTACCCCTGAGCACTGGCCTGCGGTGACGTTGGCCCAGCTTGTGCGAGAAATCAACACCACGGATATGGGGCAGATCAGCGCCGCCACCACCACTTGGAACAATCTTTCACAGCGAGCAGAAAATGTGTCGGCGCGCTTGAACGAGCTAGCCGGCAGCATCGCGAGCTCAACGTCGGGTGACGTCTTCGAGATTGCCACCGAGCGAGTCCAAGAAGTTGCTCGCTCCCTGGATTCCTTCTCTCAGCGCAGCAAGATGATGGCGGCAAATCTGCAGCAAGGCCAGGCGACAATCCAAGCGCTGCAATCCCACGCCAACGCCGTGCAGGCCTACGTGAACTCGATCATCGACCCCATCGCGAAAGTCAGCGCAGAACGCGCAGCAACTCAATCATTGAACGCAGTGTTCACCAGCACCATCCCCACCATGGTGCCCACCATCAACAACTTGGTCACGGTAGAGGGCGCAGGTGCCTCCGCCGGTGGCGGCGGGGGATCGGTCACCGTGGGTATGGACAGCATCGCAGGCACCGAGGGAACTAAGGCCAAAGCCCTCGGCGCCCAAGCTGGTGGGACCACTTCGCCCGCTGTGGCGGCGGCAACGTCGGCAAGCTCCCCGGAGGCGGCGGTGGCGCAGGCTCGAAACATCGCCACGAACGCCGCGCAGTTCATGGGTCCATCCGGTGTGGGGGGCTTAGGCTCCCTGCCGGGCTTTGGCGGCTTGGGCATGCTCGGCAACATTGGGCAGCTCACCTCTCCGGCGGGGTTGCAAGGCGGCCTGCCGGCAGGCGGCGCTACATTCACCCTCGGCAATTTCAAACCTGGCGCCCTCAACCCGGGTGGGCTCACCTCGGGCACCATTACATCCGGACCTCGATTCAACGGTGCGAACACCGGTCTTCGCACCCCGCAGTTGGGCGGAACGGCAACCGCGGCAGGTGCCTCGACGGCCGCCTCGCTCCCCAAGGGCTCCGCACTTTCCGGTGGTCTCGCGAAAACACCCGCCCTGAATGGCATTTCTGGAGTTGGCAATTCAGGCATGGGCTCCGCAGTGGGCGCCGGCATGATGCCTGGCATCGGTGCAGGTCCAGGCGTTACTGGTGCCGTTGGGTCTGGCGGGATCGGCGGGATCGGCAGTGCTGGTGGAAAATCAGGTGGCCTTGGGAAGGCTGCTGGTGCAGGTGGATTTGGTGGCGTCGGAAAGGGAATCCCCGGCAATGCCGTTGGGGCCGCTCCGATGGCCGCCGCCCCCATGGCGCACGCAAAGGGTGCCGACGCGCGCCCGGCTGGTCGCGGGGCAATGATGATGGGCGGGGCTCCGATGGCAGGCGCCGCGGGGCAGCAATCCAAGCAAGGCAAAGTGAAGAGTGTGACTAGCCCTGCTGAGCGGGAGGGGAATGTCGCGGCTTTGCTGGGCGAACGGCCATCGGTGGTTCCCGGCGTGATTGGGGCGTGGGTTCGGCAGGGATAACCAAAGCCGTTAAGCTAGGTGGCTATGGCCCAAGAACCTGAACTGGTAGTGCTCGTTGACGAACACGGCACCCCCACCGGGGTAGCAGAGAAGGCAACCGTGCATACGGAAAATACCCCGTTGCACCTTGCCTTTTCCTGCTACCTCCGCAATGCGCAGGGCGAGATACTGCTTACCCGGCGTGCCTTGGGCAAACTCACCTGGCCTGGCGTCTGGACGAACTCCGCGTGCGGGCACCTCGCCCCGGAGGAAACTGCTTATCAGGCACTGCGTAGAAGGGTGCCCCATGAACTGGGGATTGCCGTGGAGGCACTCACTGATGTTTGCGAAATCCTGCCCCACTTCTCCTACCGGGCCGTGGATTCCAAGGGAATTGTGGAGTGGGAGCTCTGCCCAGTGTTTGTGGCGCAGCTTTCGGGCCAGGAAATTTCACCGCGTGCCGACGAAGTTGAGGAACACGCTTGGGTAGGCCCAAGCCAGCTCCTCGCCGCCATAGACGCCGCCCCATTTGCGTTTTCCCCGTGGATGGTGGAACAGCTCAGCCACCCCGAGCTGCGCGAAGTGCTACTCGAACACAAATCGAGCGGTGTCTAGCGGCACCTGAACCCAGGCGGGGCGGTGGCGGGCCTCGTAGGAAACTTCGTAGGCAAATCGCAGGGCGATCATAGCCTTGAGCTGGGGATTATCGGGGGAGACGCCATAGGCGGTGCACAGCGCCTCCGGCGCCTCAAGGCCGGCGTAGTGGAAACTGCGGACCAGCCCTGCCAGGTCATACAACGCACTGGCCATGCCCACCGGTGCGCCGGGCTCGCCTTCAAAGTCCAGGAATACTACTCCTTCTTGCGTCTTAGCGAGCAGCACCTGACCCAGGTGGAGATCGCCGTGAATCCGCTGGGCAGGGGACTTGCTGGACAGCGCGTTGATGGCCTGTTCCACCTTGGCTGCATAAGGGGCGAGGAGGCCCTGGCGTCCACCTGTGGACTGCACAAATGCGTCCAAATCCGCCCGCGCCTTGGCCTGGAGGTCCAGGGTTGTAGTGCCGAATGCCTGCGCCAACTCGCCGTGCAGGTGCGCCAGCGCAGCACCGATGTTTCCAGCGGCCGCGACTACCCGCTCGGGCTGCTCGGTGACGGTCCTCCAAGCGTCCTGCGCTCTGGCGATTCGCCTGGTCACGGCGGCAATCGTGAAATCTTGGTAGGTGACATAACCCAGCATCTCCGCTACGTGCCGGGTACATGCGCTTGGCAGCTCCACGTCAGGGTGGGCGCCGCGCGGGCTGGTGCGGAAGAACTTCCACATCGCATCCCCAGTGATCGCCGTGGCGTTGGTTTGCTCCCCGGAAAGGGCCGTGACCTGCGGGGTAGAGGAGAGGTTTCCATGGGTATGGAACCTGTATTCGCCGTAGCGGCCAGCGAGGCAGGCTGCGATCATGGTGGACAGGGTGACGTCGGTACGCATGACATCCCTAGCTTGGGCGTCGCGGACGCGTTGCTGGAGTAGGTCGCCGTCGATTGTGAGGTCCCAGGTGATCATGCGAAGGCTCCGTCTAGGTAGTCGAGGGCGCCAGATTTGAGGGTGACGGCGCCGGCTTCGGGCGCCTCGGTTGCGATGGAAAGAGCCTGCCGGTGCTGCTGATAGCGTGGCCACGAAGGGGTGTTTCCACACGCGAAGTCCACTGCCAAACCGTGCGCACGCTGTACCAACGCTTCCGGCGGGTTGGGGATCACCTCGATCTTGCCGGGCTGCACAAACGCTGCAGAATCGAACACCAGGGGAATGTCCACGCAATGGAAGGCGTTACCGCCCTCGTACTGCGCCACCCACACGTCGGGGTTCGCACCCAGCGCCGCCCTGGCCACTGTGCTGCGGATGAACGCATCGCCAACAACATTTGCCGCCATATGTCCGCCATTTGCCTCCACATAATCCACATACTTGCTGGTAGCGCCATACATTTTGGCAATTTGACGCCGCCCAAACGCGCTGCGCCCAAACCGCGACGCATCCACCTTCTTCCCCCGCGGCGCGTGCCAAAACTCAGCCGACGTAGACGTAAGCACCATATCCACCCGCGCCAAATCCTGCGGATCCAGCGGCGCCGGCCCAAACGGAATGCCGGAAAAGCGCAGCTTATGGTACCTTTCCAGGCCCCGCTGTAGCTTCGCAGGTTTGGCTTTGGCCAGGGCGCTGCGGGTCAATGGCATCCCCAAAGCAGCGCGTAACGACGTCTGGTGCGCCGCAACATGATCGCGCGGCAGTCCAGGGGACATCGCCCAAACGCGACGAAACATGCCGTCAAAGTGGTCCGCGCGCGAAAGCCACAGCACAATGCCGCCGCCCGCCGACTGCCCCATCAACGTCACATTCGTAGGATCCCCACCAAAATCCTCAATGTTGCGCTGAATCCACGCGAGCGCCAAATGCACATCATCCACCCCTCGGTAGTGATTCGGCAGGTCATCGCCGAACGGGAGGAAACCTGGCGCGGAGAGCCGATAGTCGATCGTGACCAACACAACCTGGTCTCGCGTGAAACCCGACCCATGGAACCAGCCTTCCGTCCTCGAGCCGGCAATAAACGCGCCCCCATGGACAAACGCGACCACTGGCAAATCATCGCCCGGCTGAGCATCAACGGGCATACTCACGCTGAGGTGCAGCTCCGTGGATCGGTTGGCGCTCGGATTCGGGGGCTGTGTGGCCTGGGTGGCTTGTGTGACTGTTGTGGCTAGTTGCGCGTTTTGGAAAGCGTTTTCCATGGTGGCGTACACAATTGGCGCAAAGAGTGCCATGTGCTCGGCCCTCGGATCCACCGTGCCAACCCACTGGCCCTTTTGCCCGCGGCGCAATTCTGAACTCATACCTTCCCAATCTAGTGCTCAATGCGCGCCGGGCGCGGTTGGTTGGTTTAGCGACGGTTTTCAGGACACCTTTTGTGCTTTCCTGCCTGGTTTACTGCGAAGGTGTCCTGGTTTCCGTTGTTGGTTGGTGCTGGGGCGCGGTTGATTGGTTCAGCGACGGTTTTCAGGACACCTTTGGTGTTTTCCTGCCTGGTTTGCTGCGAAGGTGTCCTGGTTTCCGTCGTGGAAGAGCGCCAAACCGGAGGGGTAGGATTCTTGCATGACGAAATCGCAGTTTCCCCTCCAAGGTGCATGGAATGGCTTTGCTGAGTTTTTGGCACAAGCTCCGCTATTTGTGCAGGCGCCGCTGCTGATTTTGGCGGCCTGTGTGGGATGTGGGGTGCTCGCTTTGGTGTGGCTACGGATTGTGGATCGGGTGGGCGTCGTTGTGCTGAAGGCCCTGGGTGCGATCGGCCTTGGTGAGGGTGTGGCGCCCCGCCCCCAGGGGAGCCAACAAGAAAACCCCCAAACCCCGTATGGGGTAGAGGGTTGAAGTTGGGGCTATTGTTAGACGGGCAATGCGTGAAGTTTAGGAAGGTATAACCATGGCTAACCCTGAGGAGCTGCGGAAGCGTGACCAGCAACTGCCCAAGCAGAGCCGTAAGTACCCGCAGTCGCGGGTGACTCAGGCCCTGTACTTGCTGATTCTCCTGGTTGTGGTGGCCTGGGTAATTTCGCTGGTCTAGCGCCCCAAGTCCCAAGTCCCAAGCCCCAAGTCCCAAACCCCAAGCCCCAAACCCTTACCGCTTGGCGGCCTCGGCGATGTCGCGGAACCAGGGGTGCGTGGGGAGGTCTTCGATGACCAGGGCTTTGCCTTCGTAGTCGGTAAGCGGGATGCACCAGTTGGGGTACTGATCCTTGGTGGTGCCGGGCTGGTTTTGGGCGCGGCGGTCGCCAACCATGTCAACGAGGGAGGCGCAGGTCAGGGCGGATGGGGTGCCGGCCACGAAGCGGTGGAGGCCTTCGATGAGGGTCTTGGTGTCGCCGCGTTCGTCGCGGGCGCGGCCCTGGAAGGAGTCGAAGCCGAAGGAGAATCCTGCGTCGCCGAACGCGCCTTCCTGACGCACCCGGTCTAGAACCTCAGCCTGCCATGCTGCATCCTGTTGTTCTTCCTCGGTGGCGTCGGTGGTGAGGATACCCAGGCGCTCGCGCAGGGTGATGTGCTCACCGGCCAGGAAACCCGCGGTGGGCGGCAGGTCATGGGTGGTCACGCTGGTCAGCGCCGCAGTGCGGTACTGGTGCTGGTGGCGTGCGCCTTCACCCTCTGGGTTGGCTTCAAACCAGAGGATGGAGGTACCCATGATGCCGCGCTGCGCCAGGAATTCTTGGACCCATGGCTCGAAGGTGCCCAGGTCCTCGCCGATCACTACGGCGCCTGCCCGCTCGGCCTCGAGCGCCAGGATGCCCACGAGCGCGTTGTGGTCGTAATTCACATAGGTACCGGTGGTTGGCAGTTGGGTGCGTGGGATCCAGTAGAGGCGGAAAAGGCCCAGGATGTGATCCACTCGGATGCCGCCTGAGTGGCGCAGGACGGTGCGCAGGAGGTCGCGCCATTGGACGTAGCCGGATTCGGCCAGTTTGTCTGGGTGCCATGGAGGCTGGGACCAGTCTTGGCCTTGTTGGTTGTAGTTGTCCGGTGGGGCGCCCACGGAGGAGGTTGGGGCGAGGACAGGGGCGTTGTTGTGGGCGTCGGCACCTGCGGGGTGCACGCCTACGGCGAGGTCGGCCATGATGCCGATCCGCATGCCTGCGTCCTTGGCGGCGGATTGTGCGGCGGCGAGCTGCTGGTCGCAGATCCATTGCAGCCACATGTAGAATTCTGCGAGGTCTTGTGGGTCTTCCACGATGGCGTGGTCACCTACGGAGGCCTGCTGCGCAGATTCCTGGGTGGCGCACCACATGGCAAAATCAGCCAAGCCTTGGCCTTCGCGGGCGATGTAGTCCTGGAAGTCCTGCTCGCGGGCTGGCTCGCGGCCGGCGGCGTAGATTTCGCGGAGTACTTGAAGCTTTGCGGCGTAGATGGGGTTGCGGTCGATCTCTTCGGCCTCGCGGTTGAGGGCGGTGAACTCGGCGGCAATGTCAAAGACGTCTTCGCGCAGGTCTTCGCTCAGTGCTTCGAGTTCCGGAATGTCCTCAACGCGGATGTAGAGCGGGTTTGTGAACCGGCGGCTGGTGGGTAGGTACGGGGAGTCCTCCACAGGTGGGAAGGGTTCTGCGGCATGCATGGGGTTGACCAGGAGGAAGTCGCAGTGGGCGTCCTTTGCTGCCACGGTGGCCAGGTTGGCCATGTCGCGGAAGTCGCCGATGCCCCAGGAGTCGTTGGAGCGCACTGAATAAATCTGTGCCATCATGCCGGCCACGGGGGAGTTGATGAGTGCGTCGGTGGTGCTCAAGCGCGCTGGGGTGTTCACAAAGGTGCAGCTTGAGGTGAGGTTGGGGGAGGTCAAGGTGAGGGTGTGCCAGCCGAGCGGCGTGTCGCCCGGGATGCGGAAGGTTGCTTCGCCCCAGGTCACGCCGTCGATCTTGCGCGGCTGCGTCCAGTTTTCCACCTGCTCGGGGTTAAGCACGGCGCCGTCTTCCAGGGTGACCACCAGTTCGGCTGGCTGCCCGTCGTGCACGTGCACATTCACATAGGTATCGGTGCCGGCCACACCCACGAGGGTGCGTGGGAGCGGGCGGGAAAACTCCTCTTCTTCGCGGCGGGTGATCGCCCGTTGAATCTGCTCTTCGCTGGGCATGGGGGCGTCGATAGGCAAGAATTCTGGCTGCTCAGGCGCCTGATCTTCATTGCCGAACCGCACGCCGAGGGAGCGCAGGGTTTTCACCAGGGTGTCTTCGCTGACTTCAACGGTCTTGCCGCCGAACCCTTGGTAGGACGTTGTGACTGCGTATGAGGCGGCCAATTGCCGCAGCGTATCAATGTAACCCACGTTGGACATTGTGCCATCTAGGCACGGTTTTCACGTAACAAAGCCCTCAAGATAAACCTCACATTCACGCGTCCCGACGCCCCCAACGCCGCACTCCGGCCACGCCCGCTGGGGAAGTTACGGTCCCGAAAGCAGCCATGTGTCGGACCGAGACGGTAAATTGGGCAGGCAACAGCACCGTGACTGCACCCGTGATTGGGCAGGCAGGAACGAATAAAGACTTTGGAAGGGGAATCCAATGCAAGAAGTTGCAACGCCAGCGAAGTTCACCATCGGTGAGCATGACACCTGCCTCACCGCCATGCTTGGCTCCGCGAAGGCCCGCCCTTTCGGCGTGGTGTTTACCCGCCCGCAAAACTATGAGTGGATCAACGTCACCGCAGCGGAGTTTGTGGCGGAAGTGTATGAGGTAGCAAAGGGCTTCATCAACGCTGGTGTGCAGCAAGGCGATCGCATTGCCCTGTTGAGCGCAACGCGCTACGAGTGGTCCCTGCTGGACTTTGCTATCTGGGCCGCGGGCGCCGTGTCCGTGCCCATTTATGATTCCTCCTCGCTGTCCCAGATCGAGTGGATCATTGAGGATTCCGGGGCGGTGTTCGCGGTCACGGAAAAGCCCGAGCACACCGAGCTGATGCGCCACCTCGTGCTCGGCGAGGACGGCAAGCCAGCGCTCAGCGGCTCTTCTTCCCAGTTGCGCCGCATCCTGGAGATCAACTCCTCCGCGATTGAAACCCTGCGCTTTGAAGGCCGGCCAGTAGATGATGCCGAGGTGGACCGCCGCATTGCCGCCACAAAGTCATCTGACCTCGCCTCCTTGGTGTACACCTCCGGCACCACGGGCCGCCCTAAGGGCTGCCGCCTGACCCACCACAACTGGTTGGCCGAGGTCATGGGCTTGCTTACCAATGAGATCGGTGGCGTGGCCCGCCCCGGCAACCGCGTGCTCACCTTCCTGCCGCTTGCCCACGTTCTGGCCCGTGCGGTGTCCCTGGCCTGCGTGATTGCGGGCGCTACGCAGTCGCACTGGTCTGATTTCTCCACGCTGGTCCTGCAGTTCCAGCGCGCGCAACCACATCTCATCCTGGGCGTGCCGCGCGTGTTTGAGAAGGTGCGCAACGGCGTTGCCGCCAACGCGGCAGAGGGCGGTCCCGTAAAGGCTGCCATGTTCGCTGCCGCGGAAAAGGTGGCGGTGGAATACTCTCGAGCTCTGGATACCGCCGAGGGCCCTAACCGTGCACTGCGCGTGCGCCACAAGACCTTCGACCGCCTGGTGTACTCCAAGATTCGCTCCGCAATGGGCGGCGAGGTGGAATATTGCATCTCCGGTGGTTCCGCCATGAACCCCGATGTACTGCACTTCTTCCGCGGCATCGGCGTGCCGGTGTACGAAGGCTACGGTCTGACGGAAACCACCGCGGCAGTGTGTGTGGATTTCAGTAATCAGCGTATTGGTACCGTCGGCTTGCCTGTTGGCGGCAACGCGATTCGGATCAATGAAGATGGCGAGATCATGGTCCGCGGCGACGTGCTCTTTGACGGCTACTGGAACAATCCGGACGCCACCGCCTCCTCCATGTCCGAGGACGGTTGGTTCAATACCGGTGACCTCGGCGAACTGCTGGACACCGGCCACTTGGTGATCACGGGCCGCAAGAAGGACCTCATCGTGACCGCCGGCGGTAAGAACGTTTCCCCAGGTCCGATGGAGGATATGCTGCGCTCCCACCCGCTGATCAGCCAGGCGATGGTGGTGGGTGATGGCAAACCGTTCGTAGGCCTGCTGGTCACGCTGGACGAGGATGCACTAGTCCGCTGGCGCAGCGCCCACAACGTGCCGGAGGCGAAGAAGATCTCCGAGCTGACAAACGACCCAGTGCTGCGCGCGGAAATCCAAGACGCCGTGAATCAGGTCAACGCAACCGTTTCCCATTCTGAGGCGATCAAGAAGTTCTACGTCCTTGACCAGGACCTCACCGAGGAAGCGGACGAGCTCACGCCAACTATGAAGGTGAAGCGCAACGTGGTGACCCGCCGCTATTCGGACGCGATCGAGCAAATCTACAAGGGCAAGTAGTGAGAAAATACTTTCCTTGATTTTCGGCGGGGCGCGCTGTTATGAAGGGCGCCTTGCCGTACAGTCCCTAGCGGATTGTGAACACCCCTCATCACTACAACTTGGAAGGAGCCACGGATGCAGTCTCTGGCAGCTACCTCGCGCCACCGTGAGCTCACCCAAGAGCTATTCAACATTGGTGATGAGGTAGCGCAGTACTTGGAGAACCTCGCCCAAGCAGTTGCGGACTGGGACCAGGAACTCGCCGAAGACTGCCTGGTGGAACTCGAGGAAATCGTTGCCGACGCCCGCCTCGACGCCCGCCGAATCCACGCCGAACTCGCGGGTCTGCGCACGGCACTGACCAGCGGGATCGCGTCGGGAAGCATGAGCCTTGAGTCCGTCGAAGCGCCGCAGGTGGCGCCGCCGGTGATTATGACCGCGACGTCGCTGCGCGACCGGTTCCCCATTCTCAACACCCCGGTGATCGTGGGGGAGTTGAGTCAGTCGCTGAACGCCCGCACCGAACTGGTGGAGGAATACCTCCTGCATGTGGTGGACTGGGTGCTCGCGTACACCGAATACGGTGCGCGGGACCTGGACGCGGTGCGTCTGCCCAAGCTCTACGAACAAGCCGGGCAGTTTGCCGCCGAGGCCGTGCAGGCCTGGATTGAGGTAGTTGCCGCGGCACACGGCGCGTACACCCGCTCGATGCGTGGCAACAACCCGCCTGAGTTCCTGGCCGAACGCGCGCGGATCGCTGAGGTTGTGGCGCGCGTTGCACAGAAGAAGCGCCAGACTGCCGGGGAATATGCAGGCTAAACGCACACCATTTGGGGTGTATGTCCACGTTCCGTTCTGCTCCTCCCGCTGCGGCTACTGCGACTTCAACACCTACACCCCAGGGGAGCTGGGGAGCTCGGCCTCGCCGGAAAGCTACCTCGACGCGCTGGAGGTCGAGCTAGAGCTCGCGGCGGCCAGCCCGGGTGTGCGGCCCGCGGACACCGTGTTCGTAGGAGGCGGGACCCCCTCCATGCTCGGCGCGGAAGGCCTCACCCGGCTTTTGAACGCGGTGCGAAACACCATCGGTATCTCGAACACCGCCGAAGTGACCACCGAGGCGAACCCTGAGTCCACCTCCCCTGAATTCTTTGCGGCGCTGCGTGCGGCCGGGTTCACTCGTGTGTCCTTGGGGATGCAGTCTGCGTCGGAACGCGTGCTGCGGATCCTCGAGCGAAGGCACACGCCGGGCCGCGCCTTCGATGCCGCCAAGGAGGCACGCAAGGAAGGGTTTGCGCACGTCAACCTGGACATCATCTACGGAACTCCCACGGAAACCGACGACGAGCTCAAGCTCACCCTGGAGCGCACCCTCGATGCGGGGGTGGATCATGTGAGCGCGTACTCGCTGATCGTAGAGGACGGCACGGCGATGGCCCGCAAGGTGCGCAAAGGGGAGTTGCCGCCGCCCGACGAGGACGTGTATGCCGACCGCTACTGGATGATCGACGCCGCCCTCACCTCCGCCGGCTACCACTGGTACGAGGTATCCAACTGGGCGCTCAAGGGCGGCGAATGCCAGCACAACCTGGGCTATTGGCGCGACGGCGACTGGTGGGGCGCCGGCCCCGGCGCACACTCACACATCGGCGACCAGCGCTTCTTCAACGTCAAACACCCGGCGCGCTACGCCAGCATCCTCGCCGCCGGCGACCTCCCCATCGAGGCCCGCGAAACCCTCAGCCCCCAAGAGCGCTACGAGGAACGGGTGATGCTCGGCCTCCGGCTCAAAGAGGGCCTCCCCGCGAGCGAGCTCAACGAGGTAGTTGTTGCATCCAAGGTTGCACTGGGGCTGCTCAAGCACGAGGGCAGTAGGGTGACGCTCACCGACAAGGGCCGCTTGCTTGCCGACGCCCTCATCGCCGATCTCCTCTTCCCTTAAGGTCCGATCGTCCCCGAGGTTGAAGGGGTGGGTTGCCGCGACGGTTTTCAGGACACCTTTTGGTTTTTGGTGGTTGGTTTGCGGCGAAGGTGTCCTGGTTTCCGTCGCAATCCGAACTGCGGCACCGCCGGCCTCCAAGGCACCAGTGGCCAGGTGGATGAAGAAGGCGCGGGATGTGGGATGTGCCGTGGTGGGGTGCGTCGCTAGGATGGAGTGCATGGCTGGAGCGGCACAGGAACGTAGGCAGGAAGTCCTTCGGGCGATTGTGGCTGACTATATTGCGGCGCAGGAGCCGATTGGCTCGAAGGCGTTGCTTGAGCGCCACAAGTTGAGCGTGAGCTCGGCAACGATTCGCAATGATATGGCTGTGTTGGAGTCGGAAGGCTACATCGTGCAGCCGCATACCAGTTCGGGGCGTATCCCTACGGAGAAGGGGTATCGGGCGTTCGTCGATTCGCTCCATGAAGTCAAGCCTTTGTCTGAACCTGAGCGCACCGCGATCCTTACTTTCTTGGAGGGCGGCGTTGACTTGGAGGATGTGCTGCGCCGGAGTGTGCAGCTTTTGAGCCAGCTCACCAGGCAGGCGGCGGTAGTGGCAATGCCCAATTTGAAGGTGTCTCGGGTGAAGCATTGCGAGGTAGTCCTCCTATCACCGGTGCGGCTGTTGCTTGTGCTGATCACCGATTCGGGTCGAGTGGAGCAGCGGAACGTGGAGCTCACAGAGTTGTGTGAGCCCGAACATGTGGTGCTGTTGCGTGACATTTTGAATCGCGCGTTGGAGGGCAAGACGCTGCCCGATGCGTCCGTTGAGTTGGCCAAATTGCCGCTGAGCCCGAGTGTTCCCAGTGAAGTACAGGGGCATCTTTTGCGCTGCTCAACTGTGCTTTTGGAGACGTTGGTGGAGCAGCCGAATGATCGCTTGATCCTCGCTGGGGCGGCGAACCTCACCCGGATTGCTCGTGATTTCCCCTCGGGTCTGCACGGGGTGCTCGAGGCGCTGGAGGAGCAGGTGGTGGTGCTGAAGCTGTTGGCGAACGTGGCTGATCTTGGGCATGTCTCGGTTCTTATTGGTGAGGAGAACCAGGATGATCAGCTCAATAATGCGTCGGTGGTTGCCGCAGGCTACGGTTCCGCGGGTGCAACGCTTGGCGGCCTTGGGGTGGTGGGCCCCACGCACATGGACTATTCGGGGACGATGAGCAAGGTGCATGCGGTGGCTCGTTACGTCAGTAGGGTTTTGGAGTAGCCGCCGTCGCTACCGCCGCCAGAAACGTGCCCCGCAGAGTTTTCGGGTTGCTGGGGGTGCGCTAAAATTGCCTAGTTTTGTGCCTGTCTCCGTTCGCCCTGAGCGAGCAGGGGAATGTTTGCAGGGGCGGTCATCGTTAGACATAACGGTTGAAATGCATAGCCCAGCACTACTAGTACTGACAGTTATCAATTAGACAAAGTTGGATGAAGAAGGAACCGTGGCTCGAGACTATTACGGCATTCTTGGCGTAGACCGCAACGCGAGTGATGCGGAGATTAAGAAGGCGTACCGCAAGCTGGCTCGGAAGTACCACCCCGATGTGAATGACACCGAGGAGGCCGCGGAGAAGTTCAACGAGCTCAGCATGGCCCAGGAGGTGCTGCTCGACCCTGAGAAGCGCGCGATTGTCGATCGCGGCGGGGACCCGATGGCGTCGGGCGGTGGCTACGGCCCTGGCGCAGGCTACGGTGGGGGCTTCGGTGCAGGCGGCGGGCTCGGTGACATTTTTGAAGCCTTCTTTGGCGGCGCCGCTGGCGGTTCGCGCGGCCCACGTTCGCGGGTGCAGCCAGGTTCGGACGCCCTGCTGCGGATGCAGATCACTTTGGAAGAGGCGTTCGCCGGCGCAAAGAAGCCGGTCACTATTGATACCGCCATTGTGTGTGAGACTTGTACTGGCACCGGTTCAAAGTCCAAGGCAAAGCCAGACCGTTGCGGCAACTGTGGTGGCACGGGTGAAGTGCAGCAGGTGCAGCGTTCGTTCCTCGGCAATGTGATGACCACCGCCACCTGCCAGGTGTGCCAGGGATACGGCGAGGTTATTCCTGATCCGTGTGATACCTGTGGCGGTGATGGTCGCGTTGCGGCGCAGCGTGATGTTGTGGTGAATGTGCCCGCGGGTATCGTCGATGGCATGCGCATCCGCATGGCCGGCCAGGGCGAGGTTGGGCACGGCGGCGGCCCCGCTGGCGATCTCTACGTGGAGGTCCAGCAACTGCCGCACCCTGTGTTCCAGCGGGAGGGCGATGACCTGCACTTTACGGTGCACGTGCCCATGGTGGACGCCGCGCTCGGCACCGCCTTCGAGGTGCAAGACCTGGGTGGTGAGCCCATTGAAATTACGATCCCGGAGGGCACCCAGCCGGCGGAGCGAGTGGTGATCGCGGAGCGCGGCATGCCTCACCTGCGGTCCCAGGGTAAAGGCGACGTCATCGCGCATGTGGACGTCACTGTCCCCACGAACCTCGACGATCGCTCCCGCGAGTTGCTCACCCAGTTGCGCACCCACCGCAGCCACGAGGCCACCGCAGTCTCCCACGCCGATGACGGCCAGGACACCCTCTTCGGCCGCATCCGTAGGAAGTTCCGCCGCTAAATGTCGCTTCCGCTGTTCATCTACGACCTCGACACCCTCCTCGCCGGCGGCACGCCCGAACTTCCCGAATGCGGCGAGGTGCGGCTCAGCGGCCCGGAAGGGCGCCATGCGGTGAGCGTGAAGCGGATCGCGAAAGGGGAGCGGATCCTGCTTTCCGACGGCCACGGGTCCCTCGCAACAGTGCTGGTCACTGGCACTTCGGGGAAGGATGCCCTCAGCGGCCAAGTGGAGGAAATCACGCGCACGCAGATTTCCCCAACGGTCACGGTGTTCCAGGCTCTGCCCAAGGCTGAGCGCTCCGAGCTTGCCGTGGACCTGCTCACGCAAGGCGGCGCGGATGAAATCGTGGCCTTTGAGGCCGAGCGCTGCGTAGCTAAATGGGTGGGCAGCAAGCGGGACAAAGGCCTGACAAAATGGCGCCAGGCCGCGATCGCCGCAGCTAAACAGTCACGCCGTGCCACGGTCCCGCGGGTCACCGGCCCCATGAACACCGCACAGGTCGCCGCAGCACTCGCCACCTTTGACCTGGCCCTCATCCTTCACGAGGAAGCAGCCGTTTCCATCCGTACCGCGCTGAGCACTGCCGACGTCGGCAATGCCGCACGCATCGCCGTGATCATCGGGCCCGAAGGGGGACTCAGTGCCCAGGAAGTTGCCGTGCTCCAAGAAGCCGGGGCGATCGCGATCAAGTTGGGGCCGGAGGTGCTGAGGACCGCTACGGCCGGGCTGGCTGCGCTCGCGGTGATCGGCGCGGCTACTGCTCGCTGGTAAGATGTGCGAGAACATGCCCGGCCAACTTAGAAGCTGAAAAGAGCTGATCCGCACCCTTGAGCGCTGCACCCACCCCGGAAGAGACCCCGGAACAGACCCCGGCACAGACCCCGGCAACGAACTCAATGATGAAACGCACCCTTGAGCTTGACCCCGCCCACGCCAACACTGTCCTTGGCACGCACGATGCGCACCTACTCATCCTGGAAAACCTCCTTGACCTCGCCGTTTTTGCGCGTGGCAACGAGGTCACCATTTCCGGCCCGGAGATCGCCGTGGCCAGGGCCGTGCGCACGCTGAAGGAGCTGCAGTCAATGGCGCGGCGTGGCCATGTGATCACGCCGGACTCGGTGAAGCACACCCTGGAGGTGGTCACTACGAAGGCGCCGGATTCGGTGGAACAGATCCTGGCTGGTGAGATTTTGGCGCGCCGGGGCAAGGTAATTCGCCCCAAGACGCTGGGCCAGAGCGAATATGTGGACGCCATTGATGAGCATACGATCGTGTTCGGCCTCGGGCCCGCGGGCTCCGGCAAGACCTACCTGGCGATGGCCAAGGCGGTCCAAGCCCTGCAGGCGAAGCAGGTCAGCCGCATCATTTTGACCCGACCGGCTGTTGAAGCGGGGGAGAAGCTGGGCTTCCTGCCCGGCACGTTGAATGAGAAAATCGACCCCTACCTGCGCCCTTTGCACGACGCGCTGCGGGACATGGTGGAGCCGGAGGTCATTCCGAAGCTCATGGAAGCCGGCATTATTGAGGTGGCGCCGCTGGCATACATGCGCGGGCGCACGCTGAACGACGCCTTCGTGATCCTCGACGAAGCCCAAAACACTACCCCGGCGCAGATGAAGATGTTCCTCACCCGCCTTGGTTTTGGTTCCAAGATGGTGGTCACTGGCGACATCACGCAGGTAGACCTACCCGGCGGGCAGAAGTCTGGGCTGCGCCTGGTGCGCCACATTCTCCGCGGCGTGGAGGGAGTGCACTTCAGCGAGCTGGGATCTCAGGACGTGGTGCGCCACCAGCTTGTGGGGCGCATCGTGAATGCATATGACGCCTACGAGGAGCAGCAGGAAAAGGCACGGCGGAGTAAAGAGCAAACAGTGAAGGAAGAAGGGCGGGATTCGCAGTGAGCATTGAGGTGATCAACGAGTCCGGTTTTGATGGGGTTAACGAGGAGGCGTTGATCAGCGCGGCGTCGTTCGCCCTGCAAGAGATGGATGTCCACCCAGATACAGAGGTGACCATCTCCGTGGTGGATATCCCCACTATGAGTGACCTGCATGTGCGGTGGATGGACCTGGAAGGTCCCACCGACGTTATGAGTTTCCCCATGGACGAGCTGACCCCGGGCATGGGCCGCCCCGACGCTCAGCCTTTGGGCCCGGCGATGCTTGGTGACATCATCTTGTGCCCCGAATTCGCCGCTAAGCAGGCGGAGAAGGCTGGCCACGATCTTGGCCACGAACTCGCCCTGCTCACCATCCACGGCTGCCTTCACCTCCTGGGCTATGACCACATTGAGCCACGCGAGGAACAGGAGATGTTCGCCCTGCAAAACGAGCTTTTGCGGGACTGGTACGCGGACAACGAGCGCCAGGGCATCAGCTTCGGGCCTCGGCCCTCCAACCCTGGGGCATTTCCCTCGGCGGCGGAGCGCGCGGAGCTTGACAAGCGGGTGCTCGATTCTTCCGGGGACGGTGCTCACGGTGCTGGCGGTGCTCACGGTGCTGGCGGCGGGATCCCCGCCATCGGGGAGATTGATCGGGGCCAGCGGTGAGCCCCTTGATCGTGGCGCTGGTGACTATGGTCGCGCTGTTGGCGTCGGGAGTGATCTCCACCGTGGAAACCGCGGTGAGCCAAGTGTCCCGCGCACGCGTGGAGCACATGGCCAAGGAGGAGGACGCTCCGGCGGCGCGCGGTCTGCTGAAGGTGCTGGACCACCGCGCGGAACACATCAACCTGCTGGTGTTTTTCCGCACCATTCTGGACGTCACCGCCGCCGTGTTCGCCGCGGTGTTTGCGCTGGAGTTCGTGGAGGATGAGCGCTGGGCGCTGGTGGCAGCGATCGCTGGTGTTTCGTTGATTACCTTCGCGGTAATCGGCGTGTTTTCACGCACCATGGGCAAGAAAAATCCCTACACGATCTCCCAGTACAGCGCCGGTTTACTCAACGTGTTTGCGTTATTCTTGGGCCCCATCCCCAAGGTGCTCATCAAGATTGGTAACGTGATCGCGCCGGGGCCCGGTTTTCGCGACGGCCCCTATTCCACCGAAGTTGAGCTGCGGGAGATGGTGGACATCGCCCAAGAGCACGGCGTGGTGGAGATTGAGGAACGCCGGATGATTCAGTCGGTGTTTGATCTGGCCTCGCAGACGGCGCGTTCCGTGATGGTGCCGCGCCCGGAAATGGTGTGGATTGAATCCAATAAAACCGCAGGCCAGGCCACCAGTTTGTGCGTGCGTTCCGGGTTTTCTCGCCTGCCGGTTATCGGTGAGACGGTCGATGAAATCCTAGGCGTGGTGTACCTGAAAGACCTGGTTCAGCGGACGTACTACTCCACGGATGGCGGCAAGTCCGTCACGGTGGATGAGGTGATGCGCCCGGCAACCTTTGTGCCCGACTCCAAAAACCTCGATGCCCTGCTCCACGAGATGCAACGCGACCGCTACCACATCGCCATGCTGGTGGATGAGTACGGCGGCATCGCCGGGCTGATCTCAATTGAGGACATTCTGGAAGAAATCGTGGGCGAGATCGCAGACGAATACGATGATCGCGAGATCGCCCCGATCGAACGCATCGAGGATCAGCCGCCGGCTTACCGCGTGGTGTCGCGCCTCTCTTTGGAGGACCTGGTGGAGCATCTGCGCGAGGAGCTCGGCGTGGACATCGAGTTCACCGAGGACATCGAGGACCAAGTGGACACGGTTGCCGGCCTCATCGCGTATGAAATGGGGCGTGTGCCGCTGCCGGGGACTACGGTGGAAACGTGCGGGCTGCGCCTGCGTGCAGATGGCGGCCGCGACCGCCGTGGCAGAATCCGCGTGAGCAGTGTGCTCGTGACGGTTTTGGAACAACAAGATCAAGAAGAAGACTAAATGAATATCATCTCCATCCAGTCGCACGTCTCCTACGGCCACGTGGGTAATTCCGCGGCGGTGTTCCCGCTGCAGCGCATCGGCCATGAGGTGTGGCCGGTGCACACCGTGAACTTCTCCAACCACACGGGCTACGGTCAATGGGGTGGGGAGCTCATCCCGGCCGAGCAGGTGCGTGAGGTGATCAATGGTATCGACGCCCGCGGGGCACTTCCCAAGGTGGACGCGGTCATTTCCGGCTATCAGGGCGGGGCGGACATCGCGGATGTCATCATCGACGCCGTTCAGCGGGTGAAGGCCGAAAACCCCAACGCCGTGTATGCCTGCGACCCGGTAATGGGTAACGCTAAGTCCGGTTGCTTTGTGTCTGACCTCATCCCGCCTCTGCTGCGCGACCGCGTGGTTCCGGTTGCAGACATCATCACGCCGAACCAGTTTGAGCTCGGCTACCTCACCGGCATCGAGGCGCACGACATCCCATCGACCCTTCAAGCCGCGAAGGCTGCCCAAGAAATGGGGCCGAAGACCGTGCTGGTGACGTCGGTACTGCGCCCCGACGCACCGGAGAACACCATCGAAATGATCGCCGTCAATGAGTCCGGCGCTTGGATTGTGCAGACCCCATTCCTGGACTTCAAGCGCAACGGCTCCGGCGATGTTACTGCGGCCCTGTTCACAGGCCATTACATCCGCGATTTCGACGCCGCGAAGGCCCTAGGCAACACGGCGGCAAGCGTGTTCGGGCTGATTGAAGACACGTTCCACGCCGACTCCCGCGAGCTTACCCTGGTGGATTCCCAGGAGCAGTACGTGGCGCCACGCCACACCTTCGCGGTGGAGCAAATCGCCTAAGAGAAACCGCGTGTACTGGCTTTTTGCCTGCCAGCAGGGCTAGGATTGGCGCTAATGACTGATTTTGCTGCCACCCCAGAAGGCTTTCGTTCTGGCTTTGTAAGTTTTGTTGGTAGGCCCAACACCGGTAAATCAACCCTCACCAACGCGCTGGTTGGGGAAAAGATTGCGATCACCGCGAACCAGCCGGAGACCACCCGCCACCCTATCCGCGGCATTGTGCACCGCGAGGACGCCCAGGTGATCGTGGTGGATACCCCAGGGCTGCACCGCCCCCGAACGCTGTTGGGCGAGCGCCTCAACGAGGTGGTGAAGGAAACGTATTCAGACATGGATCTGATTGCGCTCACCATCCCGGCCGACGAAAAGATCGGACCAGGTGATCGGTGGATTTTGGACGCGGTGCGCCGCTTTGCCCCCAAGACCCCGATCCTCGGCATTGTGACCAAGGTGGATAAGGTCTCGCGGGACGAGGTTGCGGCGCAGCTCATGGCGCTGCACGAACTCCTTGGCGGCGAGTCCGAGGTGGTCCCGGTGTCCGCTGTCACCGGTGAGCAGCGCGACGTGCTGCTAGACGTGATCGTGCAACACCTGCCGGAGGGGCCAAAGTTCTACCCAGATGATCACGTGACGGATGATGACGCGAACACCCGCATCGCCGAGCTCATTCGTGAGGCAGCGCTGTCCGGCCTGAAAGACGAGCTCCCGCACTCAGTGGCCGTGGAGGTGGATGAGATTCTGCCGAGCGAGGACCGCGAGGGCGTGTTAGACGTCCACGCCGTGATCTACGTAGAACGCCCCGGCCAAAAGTCCATCATCATTGGCCACCAGGGCCGCAGGCTATCCCGGATCGTGCACAACTCCAGGCAGCAGATTATTGACATCCTGGGCCAAAACATTTACCTGGACCTGCGGATCAAGGTGCTGAAGAACTGGCAGCAAGACCCGAAGTCCCTGGGGCGCCTGGGCTTCTAAGGAGGCGTGATGCGCAGGCAAAGCGTCCACGCCCGTGCTCTTGTGGTGCGCTCCTATGACTTTGGCGAGGCAGACCGGGTGATCGTGCTGCTCACCCGGGAGTTCGGCATTGTGCGAGGTGTGGCCAAGGGGGTGCGGCGTGCGAAGAGCCGATTCGGCTCCCGGCTGGAGCCCTTTGTGGAACTCAGCGTGCAGCTGTACCAGGGCAAAAGCCTGTCCACCATCACGCAGGCTGACACCGTGGAGTTTTTCGGCGCGGAGCTTATTGACGACCTCGCCCGCTACGCCGCAGGCTGCGCGGTCTTGGAAGGCGTGGAAAAGCTGGCGTATGAAGGTGCGGAGAGCGCGGCGCTCTATGACCTTGCGGTAGGGGCGCTGAAAGCCCTGCGCGCGTCGGAAATGCCCAAGCTCCACGTAGCAAGTTTTCTGCTTCGCGCGATGGCCGTGACCGGCTGGGAACCGAGCCTCTATCAGTGCGCGCAGTGCGGCGCGGAGGGCCCACACCACGCGTTTCACCCCCATGCTGGCGGGGCGGTGTGCGTAATGTGCCGCCCGGCGGGCACCCGGGAAGTCGACCCGGAGGCACTGCACATCATGTGGTTGCTGTTGCAGGGCGCGGATCAGGCCGCCGCCGCGCTGGTCACGCCCACCCGCCTGGCCCAGGTGGAGAAGATGGTGCGCGATCATCTGCACTGGCACAGCGAGCGGCGGGTGCTGAGCTTGAATGTGCTTGACCAAGCCTAAAGTGGCAGAATTGCTGGGGTGAATGCTCAAACGAACCCCGAAATTCCTGCAGAGATTCCTACCGAAATTCCTGCAGAGTTCCTGCCGCGCCACATCGCGCTGGTGATGGACGGCAACGGCAGGTGGGCAACCGAGCGGGGGCTCCCGCGTACCGAGGGGCACAAACGCGGCGAGGCCGTGCTGCTGGACATGGTGGATACCTGTCTTGAGCTGGGCGTACCCTACCTATCCGCCTATGCCTTCTCCACCGAAAACTGGCGCCGCAGCGCCTCCGAGGTGCGCTTCCTCATGGGCTTCAACCGCGACGTCCTGCGCCGCCAGCGCGACTACCTGCATTCCCGCGGCGTCCGCGTCCGTTGGGCAGGCCGCCGCCCCCGTCTGTGGCGCTCCGTGATCCGCGAACTCGAAGCCGCCGAGCAGCTCACCGAGCACAACACCAACATGACGCTCGCAATGTGCGTGAACTACGGGGGCAGGGCTGAGATTGTCGACGCAGCCCGGGCGATCGCTCGCAAAGCCGCCGCAGGCGAGTTGCGGCCCGAGGAGATCACCGAACAGACCTTCACGCAGTTCCTCGACGAGCCGGATATGCCGGACGTGGACCTCTTCCTGCGTCCCTCTGGGGAGAAGCGCACCTCGAACTTCCTTTTGTGGCAGTCGGCCTACGCGGAGATGGTCTACCAGGACAAACTGTTCCCAGACTATACCTCGGCAGACCTGCGTGCGGCGGTGCTGGAGTATGCGCAACGAGACCGTCGTTTTGGTGGTGTGAAGTGATCGCTCATAACGGTGAAGGGGAAGGGGAGGGCCCCACAGACGCGCAGATCAAGCGTTGGCGGCAATACCTAGCCAACGAGCGTGCGGAGGCCGCGGTGTACCGTGAGCTGGCTAAACGCAAGGAAGGCGAGGAGCGCGAGATTCTGCTGGGCATCGCTGATGCGGAGGCACGCCACGAGCAGCACTGGCTGAAGCTCCTGGGGCCAGAGGTGGGCATGCCGGTTCGCCCCGACCGCTCCACCAGGGCTATGGCCTGGATGGCGCGCAGGTTCGGTTCCGTGTTTGTCCTTGCAATGATGCAGACCGCGGAGACGCGCAGCCCCTACGCCTCAGACGAAGACGCCACCGAACAAATGAAGGCTGACGAAGCCATCCACGCCGAGGTGGTTCGAGGGCTCGCCGCTCGGGGGCGCGAGCAGATCTCCGGCGACTTCCGCGCGGCGGTCTTCGGCGCCAACGACGGTTTGGTGTCCAACCTCGCCCTCGTCCTGGGTGTGATGGCCTCCGGCGTCCCGAGCAACGTTGTGTTGCTTACCGGCATTTCCGGTTTGCTTGCCGGCGCACTGTCAATGGGAGCCGGTGAGTTTATTTCTGTGAAAAGTCAAAATGAACTCTTGGAGGCTTCTCGCCCGCACCCAGAAGCTACAGAGGCAATCCAGGAACTTGATGTAGACGCGAACGAACTCGCCCTGGTGTACCGTGCGCGCGGTATGAGTGAGATTGAGGCGGAAATTCAGGCCGCCAAGCTGTTCAACCAGATTGAGCAGAGCCAAAAGATTTCCCGCGAGGAGTTTGGCAAGGGCCTCAGTGGGGCTAACGGGGGAATGGGTGGTGCGTGGTCGGCGGCAGTATCGAGCTTTTGCTTTTTCGCGTCAGGGGCGCTGATCCCAATCCTGCCGTTCCTGTTCGGGTTGGCCACCTCAACCGCGGGTATCATCGCCCTGGTGCTCGTGAGCCTGGCATTGATGCTCACCGGCTCGATCACCGGCATATTGTCGGGTAAGTCGCCGCTGAAGCGGGCGCTGCGCCAGCTCGCCATTGGTATCGGCGCCTCCGTGGTGACCTATCTTTTGGGATTGGCCTTCGGCACCGTGGTGGGTTAGCGGTGGTGAGGGAGCGGCTTAGTGCGATTCGGTTGAGCTTCTGGTGGTGTCAAGGCGGGCCGAGCACTGGGTGCAAAGCCCAAAAATCTCGGCGTCATGGCCGGTCAGCGTGTAACCGAACTGGCTAGCCACCTCCTTGGCCCACTGTTCCACTGGGCCACCGTCGATTTCTTCGGTCCGACCGCAATTGGTGCATACCAAGTGATGGTGGTGATCCTCGGAGATGCAGTGCCGGTACAGGGTTTCCCCGCCGGTGATGTGCAATACGTCTACTGCCTTGATATCTGCCAGAGATTGCAGGGTGCGGTATACGGTTGTCAGGCCCACTCGCTGGTCACGCCGCGTGAGTTCGTGGTGGATTGTTTTTGCGGACGCAAAATTGTCCAATTCACGCAACACCTTCACCACTGCGGTGCGCTGGCGGGTACTCCGTACACCGAGCTTGGGTACTGATTGATCCGTTGATCGAGGCATAACAACCTTCCAAATTCTTTCCCAATATCTTGCCAAAGCGGCCGAAAACCTGCACCTTGCGCTGGATCTGCAAAGTGGCGCGGGTGCCAGGACCTGGCGGCATCGGGAATGAGGGACGCGACCGGCGCTCTTAGGAGCCGGACGGACACCCAACATGAACGGTTCATAACAGCACGGACCGTACGGACGGTACGGACGTGCGTGATCATGAAAACCCATGATGCCAGGCCCCAGAACTAGGGACTTGGGAGTTCTCTACGGGTGCTTACCCTTGGACGAACGACTATGAAATTGGCTATGGAAAAACTAAAAGCGAAGCCCGTGAACTGTGGTGAATTTGAGGAAAATGAGTTAAGGCTTCTCAGTAATGACTTTGGGGGACTGTGAATAACGTGCCCTTTTCCATTAAGAACCCATATTCTGGGCAACATTCCCAGTTTTTGGGATAAGTAAACAAATCTAATGAATAAAATTATAAATCACCGTGGGGAACTGGGGGAAATGTGGTGCATGAACCGGCCCTTTCCGGGAATTTAAGTGTGTAGTGGGCAGGGTTGAAATTCTTGCAAAAACTTGCAATAGGCGCGCGGAGTGGGGCGTGCTGGGGAAGAATATGTCCTGCTCCGCGCGGATGGATGTCACTCTTTCAACGCCTCGCCTGAGTACTGCAAATTTTTGCAAGCGGAACATCAAGGGAGCGGTGGAGCGATATTTATCCTCATTTTTTGGCGTTGTCAAGTGATGTTCAGTAAGGGGTCGTCGAGCCATTCTTAGGACTCCCCTAGAGCTACAACGCTGCAATCTCCTGCAACCTCGAGGGTGCTCCGCCGCGGCCTACCTTGGGGGCGTTGGGGTGCTGGCGGCGTCGTACATGCTCACCAAAGGTACCGGGGTCGGTCAGGCGCGAAAAGCTGCAAGCGCACGCTACACTAGGGCCTTGTATGTTGTAGGCGTCTGGGCAGGGCCGTGCGTGTGGGCCAGCCGGGCGCTGAACAGGAATCGTTGAAGTGCAAGGAGTTGGTGGACCCCCGTGGCTGCTAAGAATGTGATTGAAACCGTAGTGAACCTTTGTAAGCGCCGCGGACTGGTGTACCCAAGTGGTGAAATCTACGGCGGTACTCGTTCTGCCTGGGATTACGGTCCGCTCGGTGTGGAGCTCAAGGAGAATATCAAGCGGCAATGGTGGCGTTCAATGGTGACGTCGCGCCCCGATGTGGTGGGCGTGGATACGTCGGTGATTCTGCCGCGCCAGACCTGGGTGTCCTCCGGCCACGTTGAGGTGTTTACGGATCCGCTGGTGGAATCCTTGCACACGCACAAGCGCTACCGCGCTGACCACCTGATTGAGGCCTACGAGGAAAAGCACGGCCATCCACCAGCAAACGGTCTGGCAGACATCCCAGATCCAGAAACCGGCCAGCCAGGCGCCTGGACCGAACCAAAGGCATTCTCCGGCCTGCTTAAGACCTACCTTGGCCCCGTGGATGATGAGGAGGGCTTGCACTACCTGCGCCCAGAGACCGCCCAGGGCATCTTTGTGCAGTTCAAGAACGTGCTGAACTCCTCGCGTCAGAAGCCACCTTTTGGTATTGCAAACATCGGCAAGTCGTTCCGCAACGAGATCACCCCAGGTAACTTCATCTTCCGCACCCGCGAATTCGAGCAGATGGAGATGGAGTTCTTCGTCCAGCCCGGCACTGACGAAGAATGGCACCAGTACTGGATTGACGCCCGCTACCAGTGGTACGTAGACCTCGGCATCAACCCTGAGAACCTGCGCCTGTACGAGCACCCTCAAGAGAAGCTTTCCCACTACTCCAAGCGCACCGTGGACGTGGAGTACGCATTCGGCTTCCAGGGCTCCAAGTGGGGAGAGCTTGAGGGCGTTGCCAACCGCACCGACTACGACCTGCGCGTTCACTCCGAAGGCTCCGGCGAGGACCTGAGCTACTTTGACCAGGAATCTGGCGAGCGCTGGATCCCTTACGTCATCGAGCCCGCCGCTGGCCTGGGCCGTTCCATGATGGCCTTCCTGGTGGACGCCTACCACGAAGAGGAGGCGCCAAACGCCAAGGGTGGCGTGGATACCCGCGTGGTGCTCAAGCTGGACTACCGCCTTGCCCCAATCAAGGTGGCCGTGCTGCCGCTTTCCAAGAAGGAGCCGCTCACAGAGAAGGCCACCGAGCTGGCCGAGCAGTTGCGCCAGTTCTGGAACGTGGATTACGACACCTCCGGCGCCATCGGCCGCCGCTACCGCCGCCAGGACGAGGTAGGCACCCCGTTCTGCGTGACCGTAGACTTTGACACCATGGAGGACGGCGCCGTGACCGTCCGCGAGCGCGACACCATGGCACAGGAGCGCGTGAAGCTTGAGGACCTGCAGTCCTACCTGGCTGCACGCCTGATTGGTTGCTAGTGATGTACGACCTCTCCCACACCGGCTGGACCAATCGCCGCAAAGAACAAGGCCGCGTACTCGTAGACCTCCACGACGCCAAGTCTCTCACCATGGGCACGTTTCCCAGGGACTTGCTGGGCAGCGAGGACGTCACCGTGCTCGGGCAGCAGTGGCGTATCGACGCCACCAAACAGCGGCTCACCGCAACCCTCCCAGACGGCTCGGTGTTCACGGCCGCGGCTGTGGACAAGCCTTTCGGCAAAGCCCACCGCATTGATATCAACGTGGGCATTCCCGTAGTTGCAATCAACGAGCAGCGCATGGATTGGGTATACGCCACCAACGATGCCGCAGACCAAAAAGTGGGCCAATTCTCCGGTGGCAACAACGGCGCCCGCAACTCCTACACCGAGTTCGAGCAAGAAGTGCCGCTGAGCCCCGAACAAGCCGCCTTCCTCTCTTTGGTGTCGCGCACCGTGATGGAGGCAAAGCTGGGCGGGTCCACGCTGGTCCTCACGGTGAGCCTGCTGCTGCTCACCCCAATCATCCTGTTTATGCTGCTCTGATGACTACCTACACGTGGCGCGGACAGGAGATGCACGGCCCCTCCGGCGTGCTAGCCTTTGTCCGCGCCGAAATCCTTCACGTGGGCGACCAACGGCTCCTCCTGGAAACCTCCCAAGGCACGGTGATCGGTTTCCGTGCCCGCGCTACCAGCATGACCGGCGAGGTCTTCACCATCCACAAAGTGAGCCTCACCGTCCACGAACTCGCCGCCTCGTGCGCTGGCCGCCGCTACCGCCTGGTGCGCACCAGCCCCTGGCGCAAGGTCCGCGACGTACTCGACGTTGACGATCAAGTAGTCTTCCGCCTCCGCGCGCTTACCGACGGCACCCTCCTCGCCGAACTCCCGGAGGCTCCCAACGCCCCTAGCATCCCTACCATCGACCTCGTATTCCTCACCTACGGCGCGATGCTGGTGGATACCCCAAACCGGGTGCTGCGGATATAAAAAATGAGGCCTTTCGGCCTCATTTTTGCTTAGAAGGATCCGCCACGGAAGCCACCGCCGCCGCCACCAAAGCCGCCGCCGCGGAAACCACCGCCTCCGCCGCCGAAGCCTCCGCCACCAAAGCTGCCGCCTCCGAAGCCCCCGCCTCCGAAACCGCCGGCACGGCCGGATCCGTTCAGGATCTCGTTGATGACCATGCCAGTGATGATTCCTCCCATGTTCGAGCCGCCACCGCGTGGGGTGTTGTTGCGCTGGTAGGTGCTGAAATCCTGTTCGGCAGCGCGTAGAGCGCTACGGGCGGCTGCTGCTGCCTGGCGTGCGTATTCAGTGGCTGCCTTGGTGTTGCTGGTTTGATCTTGAAGTGCCTGGGCGTGCAGGCGCTGCGCGTTGGCCAGGTGGCCGCGTGCCCCGGAACGCACCACGCGGCCGCGGGTATCAATATAGTCCGCGGCTTGCTGAATCAGTGCTTGAGCCACCTGCACTTGTTGCTGGAAGAGCGCGAGTTGGCGCTGCTGCGTATTGGCGGCATCGCGCAAGAGGTCCAGTTGGGCATCGAGGTCGGTGTCTGCGTCGGTAAGCTCTGTCCATGCCCCGAGTGGGTCGCTGCCCTTGGTCTCTTGCGCGGTGGCGAGGGCTTCGCGGGCGTGGGCGAGGGCGGAGTCAAGAGCACTCCAATCCATCTGCGCGCCTTGGTGCATGCCCTGTTCGCGCAGTGTAGTGGCCTCGGTGATTTCCGCTTGGACCTCCGTGATGAGTGGTTCGATGCCTGCGGTCGCGGCGGCGATGTTCGCCTGGGCATTCTCAATCGCGGCAATTTGCTTTGCTGCGTTAGTGGTTGCGGATTCGGCGGCGCGGATGAGGTCAACGATCGCACCCTGCTCGCCTGCCGGCTTGGATTGGATGGCGCGAGCGGCGTCGATGTTGCGTTCTGCCTGCTCGATCGCGGCCGCTGCGATCTCTGGATTATGCGCGATGGAGTTCAGCATGGACTCCGAATACTGTGCTTTGAGCTGTTGTAGTTCCGCTTCTGCCTTGGGCAGGCGCGAGCGCAGGTCCACCACTTGGGCCACCAGCGTATCCAGTGCTTGCGGCGCGTTGATAAGCAGATTACGCAGCTTGGAGAAGTTTGCGGCCTCGGCCTCCAGGGCGTCGTCGGCGGATGCGCAACTGGAAATGATCTCAATGAGCAGCATCCGCTTTTCCTGCTCGCCCTGGTACTGGCCAGACGCGAGCTGCTGCTGCACGGCGAAGGCCTTTTGCAAGGTGGTGGTGGAGTGATTCATGGCGCGTTGGAAGTTGCGGGTGCGTTCGGCGCCGAACTCGGCCACGGCGATCTCAAGTTCCTCGCGTGCTCCGCGAATCGACTCATCCGTGGACACCAGCTCCTCCTGCGCGAGCGTCTCTAGTGTGGTGGTGGGCAGGGCTGCGAGCGACTGCCGATCACCTGGGGTAATGGCACGTGCCTGCTCGAGCGTGGCCTGATCCTGCTTCTTGCGGCGGTTACGAGTGTATGCCCAGGCGCCGCCACCGGTTGCCACCAACGCCGCCCCGCCCGCGCCGAGCCACGCCAGGTCACCGCCGTCAACTGAGGTCTGGGGCGACGTCGTGACGCTTGCATTCCCTGCGCCGATAGGTGCGCTCGCGGCTGCGAGTGCGGCGCCGGCCCAGTTCGAGTCCCCGAGCAGCGGCTGCGACTCGTCGTACACCGCGTCCAGGGCCGCCGACGACCACCCCTCGCCGCCGCTGACACCGAATTCGCGGTCGCCCACCGCCACCACGAACACTGCGCCCTGTTGCGTGCCCATGCTACTTTGTGCCTGGTTAGCCCACACTTCCGGCGAAATCCCGCCGAAAGAATCAAGGTACACCACCCTCAGGATGAGGCCCGTCTCGCTCTGCAGCTCACTGATGGCAGCCGCAATCTCAGTCTCATCTGCACCACTGAGCACTCCGGCCTCATCTGTCACAGCCTGGCTGAGGTCCGGAATGTTCGATGCCGCCAAATCCTCATAGGCGGCAGCCTGCGGCAAGAGAGGACTTAACGACGCTCCCAAGGCGGGCACGCCCAGAAGCCCAGCGAGCGCGACGGAAGCAGCAAAGCGCGAAAGTTTCATGCCCACCACTTTAGCGGCTCGCCTTATCAGTCCGTTGGGGTGGTTCTCCGCTGGCCGTATCCACGACGGTTTTCAGGACACCTTTGCTCGTTGCCCGCCGCGGTTTGGGTAAAGGTGTCCTGATTTCCGTCGTGGATAGTGGAGGACCGGGCCAGCGGCCAACAGCGTAGGTTTTCAGGACACCTTTTGTATGGGGACGCCGCGGTTTGGGTAAAGGTGTCCTGATTTCCGTCGTGGTTGGTGCCGAACCGAGCCATACGCAAACAACGTAGGTTTTCAGGACACCTTCAATAATTTCCAGCCGCCTCAGCAGCAAAGGTGTCCTGGTTGCCGTCGCGCGCCTGGTTTTTCGCACATACACTTTGGGGCATGAAGCTTTTCAGCCTCCCGAGCCTCCCGAGCCTCCCGAGTCTCCCGAGCCTTCTGAGCCCGGCCGAAACCCAACCGCGCTCAACAAGCCAAACCCGGGCCGCGCTGCTCGCTGCCTTGGTGCTGTTGAGCCCCGCACTGGCTGTGATCGCTCGTGGCGCCTATCGTTCACGGCCGCGGAAGGACACGTATGCGCTGGTAGTGATGGGTGCGGCGCAGTACAATGGGCGCCCCTCGCAGCAGTTTGCGGGTCGTTTGCAGTGGGCGGCTCGGCTGTGGGGTGGGTGCCGTCGGTTGGAAGTGATCACTGTTGGGGGCAAGTTGCCTGGTGACGTCCACACGGAGGCCGAGGTCGCGCGCGAGTTTTTGATCACCGAGCATGTGGATCCGCTGGCGATCACGGCGTTGCCCGTCGGCAATGACACACGCGGTTCCTTCGATGCCGTGCGCAAGCACCTGGAGCAGGTGGGTAAGCCTGGGGCGAAGTTGCTGGTGATCTCGGACCCGCTCCACGCACTGCGTTGCGAGGCCATCGGCGCCCAAGAAGGCCTCCGCGTGCGCAGTTCACCCACGCCATTTTCGCCGGTGGAGCCGCTGAGCCGCCGCTGGTTCAAAGACCTCCTCCATGAAAGCGGCGGCATGGTTGCGGTGGGTGTGGCGTGGGTCTTTGGCACGCAGGCGCGGGTTATGGTGGAGTCTGGTTTACGCGACCTCGCCGCTTCCCTGTGGCCGAGGCGGCAGAAGCGTTACGACGTGCTCAAGGCGCAACACAGCACGTCTCAGCAGAGCGAAGGGTAACAAGTATTAAGGTATGAGTGCTGTGTATGGGCCGCAGGATTGGCAGCGGAGGTTCGAGGAGGGACCGAAGGGTTCGCAACTGGTCACCCCCGGTGGGCTAGGCGGCGATGGGCGGGGGCCTTTCGCGCGCGATCGCGCCCGGGTGCTGCATTCGGCGGCGCTGCGTCGGCTCGCGGACAAGACGCAGGTTGTGGGCCCGCATGATGGCGACACCCCGCGCACGCGGCTCACGCACTCTCTGGAGGTAGCGCAGATCGCCCGCGGCATTGGCCAAGGGCTCGGCCTTGACGCTGATTTGTGTGAAATGGCTGGTTTGACGCATGATATCGGCCACCCACCGTATGGGCACAACGGGGAGAAGGCGCTGGATCAGATTTCCGACTGCGGGTTTGAGGGCAACGCCCAAACCTTGCGGATTCTGACTCGGCTGGAGCCAAAGGTGCTGGTGGGGAAGGGGTTGGAGGCGGAGTCGTTTGGGTTGAACCTCACCCGGGCGGCGCTGGACGCGGCCTGCAAGTATCCGCGCACACGCACGGCCGCGGATGGGCAGGTGAACAGGAAGTACGGCTGCTACGACGAAGACGCAGAAATACTCACCTGGATCCGCCAAGGGCACAGCGACGAGCGCCCGAGCATGGAAGCCCAGGCCATGGACTTTTCCGACGACATCGCCTACAGCGTCCACGACGTTGAAGACGGCATTGTTTCCGGGCGCATCAACCTGTCCGTGCTGTGGGACTTTGTTGAGTTGGCTGAGCTGGCGGACAAAGGTGCGCGCGCATTTGGTGGCGTGACCCCAGAACAGCTCATCGCTGCCGCAGACGGCCTCCGCGAGCTGCAGGTAGTGGGGCGCGCCGCCGATTTTGATGCCACGCTCACCGGCTTTGTGAACGTGAAGGCAATGACCTCCGAGCTGGTGGGGCGCTACGTGGGCGCGGTGGTGGAGGCCACCCGCCAGGCTAACTCTGGGCAGATCGGCCGGGTTCAGGGAAACTTGGTGGTCCCGGAGCAGGTGCTCGCCGAGGTCACGTTGCTGAAGACCATCGCCGTGCTGTACGTCATGGACAACCCCATTCACTTGCAGCGGCAGGATCACCAGCGCGACCGCATCGCCATCGCCTATGAGTACCTCATGGGCGGCGCCCCCGGAGCCCTCGACCCAATGTTCCGCCTGTGGTGGGAGCAGGCGAACACCGACTTGGAGCGCGAGCGAGTGGTGGTGGACCAGATCGCCTCCATGACTGAATCCCGCCTCGAGCGTTTGGTGGGGCAGGCGGCAGGGCTCGTCGGCTATATCACTTAGGCCACCGCACCTAGGCCACCGCACTTTGGCCACATCACTTAGGCTCAGTCCTCTATTTCCAGCTCCACGCTCAGCCCGCTGTCCCACAGTGCGGCGCAAACCCGCTGCACTTGGGGTGTGGCTTCGGTGAGCCCCCGGATCACTACGGTGCCCACCTGCGCGTGCCGGAGGGCGTCGATAAGCGCATCGATATTGCGCGCTTGCGGGGTGAAGCTCGCGCCGAAGTCCGCGGTGCTGCGGGGGTTGGTCACGATCAATCGGTTACTCGGCATCGGGGATCTCACAGAAGGATTCGTAGTGGTCATCGGTGTAGTACCAGACTTCGGGGTCGGTTTCCGTGCCGCCTCCGGTGACAATGCGGCGTTCCCCGCGGTGGCGCAGCCCAGGGGTTTCTACGGTGTACTCGCGGTAGAAGTTTCGGGATTCCTGCGGCAAATGGCCCTCGTAGTTGCCAAATCGCCGGTTGTCATTCTCGGGGTAGTCATAGGGCCCGCCTGCGAGGATGTCCTCGATCGTCTCCGTGGCCTCGGTGGGCAAGGTACCGACGGCGCAGGTGTCACCGTCCGTCACAGCGGCAGCGCGCGAAGTCGTCCCAGCAGATGCAACGGCACTGGGGGAGGTACTGGTGGCAGCACTGGAGGTAGGCGCGGAATCTTCCCCGCCCAGCGGCCAACCAACGCCGAAGCCAATGCTGGCGCCAATGATGGCCAGGATCGCCCCGAGGAGGGTCTTGATTCCCTTTGGGGGTGAGGGTTGTGATGCGGATTCTGAAGGCATGGCAACATTGTTGCACACAGGCAAGACACGCCCATTTTTGCCCCGTATGCAGGCAAAGCTGTGGCGCAACGGTGGGGGCTTGACACACCAATGTACGCTTTAGGACATGTGTGGAATCGTAGGTTTTGTAGGTACCCAACCCGCCCCAGGTGAGGTGGCTCGCAGCTACTTCGCGCTTGACGTCGTGCTTGAGGGCCTACGGCGCTTGGAATACCGCGGATACGATTCCGCAGGTGTGGCAGTGGTGGCCGATGGGCAGGTTGCTTTCCGCAAGAAGGCGGGCAAGGTGGCCATGCTCGAGGCGGAGATTGAGGCCGCACCGTTGCCGGATTCCGTGCTGGGCATCGGGCATACTCGCTGGGCTACGCACGGCGGGCCTACCGACGCCAACGCTCACCCCCATGTTGTGGATGGTGGCAAGCTCGCCCTGGTGCACAACGGCATCATTGAGAACTTTTCTGAGCTGAAATCCGAGCTGGTGGCCAAGGGGCACAGCTTTGTGTCTGAGACGGATACCGAGGTTGCGGCCGCTTTGCTCGCGGAGGCGTACGGGGAGCTCGGTGACCTCTCCGCCGCCATGCGCGCGGTGTGCAAGCGCTTCGAGGGTACGTTTACGCTGCTCGCCGTGCATGCGGATGTGCCGGACCGGATTGTGGCGGCACGTCGTGACTCGCCCCTGGTGATCGGCGTTGGCGAAGGGGAGAACTTCCTCGGCTCGGATGTCTCCGGGTTCATTGACTACACCAAGCAGGCCGTGGAAATGGCCAATGACAACGTGGTCACCGTTACCGCAGCGGGCTACGAGATCACGGACCTTGACGGCAACCCAGCCGAGGGGAAGCCCTTCACGGTGGAGTGGGACGCGCAGGCCGCCAAGAAGGATGGCTTTGACTCCTTCATGGACAAGGAAATTCACGATCAGCCAGCCGCGATCCGCGATACGCTGCTGGGCCGCTTCGATGAAAATGGCAAGCTCACCCTCGATGAACTGCGCATCGATGAGTCGCTGCTGCGAAGCGTCGATAAGATCATCGTGATCGCCTGCGGCACCGCTGCCTATGCCGGGCAGGTTGCCCGGTATGCGATTGAGCACTGGTGCCGCATCCCCACCGAGGTGGAGCTTGCGCATGAGTTCCGCTACCGCGACCCGATTGTGAATGAAAAGACGCTTGTTGTAGCCCTTTCGCAGTCTGGTGAAACCATGGACACGCTCATGGCCGTGCGCCACGCCCGCGAGCAGGGCGCAAAGGTGATCGCCATTTGTAACACCAACGGTTCCTCGATCCCGCGCGAGGCCGACGCCTCCCTTTACACCCACGCCGGCCCGGAGATCGCAGTGGCCTCCACCAAGGCCTTCCTCGCCCAGATCACCGCCACCTACCTGCTTGGTCTCTACCTCGCGCAGGTGCGTGGCAACATGTTCGCGGATGAAGTCAACGCCGTCCTCGCCGAGCTGCGCCAGATCCCGGAGAAGGTGCAACAGGTCATCGACCGCGAGGATGAGGTCAAGGCGCTCGCAGAGAACATGAAGGATGCCTCCTCAGTGCTGTTCCTGGGCCGTCACGTTGGTTTCCCAGTTGCCCTGGAGGGTGCGTTGAAGCTCAAGGAGATCGCCTACCTGCACGCTGAGGGTTTCGCCGCCGGCGAGTTGAAGCACGGCCCGATCGCATTGGTGGAGGAGGGGCAGCCGGTGTTCATTATCGCGCCTTCGCCTCGTGGCCGCGATTCCCTGCACTCCAAGGTGGTGTCAAACATCCAGGAAGTGCGCGCCCGCGGTGCCGTGACCATTGTGATTGCGGAGGAAGGCGACACCGCCGTCAATCAATACGCCAACCACGTGATTCGCGTCCCCCAGGCCCCCACGCTGATGCAGCCGCTGCTAGCTACCGTGCCGCTGCAGGTGTTTGCCTGCGCGGTGGCAACGGTCAAGGGCTATGACGTTGACCAGCCACGCAACCTCGCAAAGTCGGTCACTGTGGAGTAGTGCCGCAAGCCCGCGTGCCGACGTCGCCAAGGTCTGCTCCTGGCGGCGTCGTTTTGCGTGCGCGGCGCGAAGCTTGACGGCGGCGGTACGATATCCGGTATGGCAGCAAAGGGCAGGATTCCGGACAGCGATATCCAGGCGATTCGTGAACAGGCCCCCATTGAGGAGATTGTGGGGGAGTATGTGCAGCTCAAGCCGGCTGGCGCGGATTCCCTCAAGGGGCTTTCACCGTTTAAGGATGAAAAGACGCCCTCCTTCCACGTGCGCCCGAACCATGGGTATTTTCACTGCTTTTCCACAGGCAAGGGCGGCGACGTGTTCACCTTCCTCATGGAAGTCGAACACCTGACGTTCCCAGAGGCCGTGGAGGCGGTAGCGGAAAAGATCAACTACACGATTAACTACCAGGGCGGAACCACCGGCGGGCGGCGCGAGGAACCCGGTACGCGCAAGCGCCTGATCGAGGCGAACAGGGCTGCGCACGCCTTCTACCGTGAGCAATTGGAGACCGCAGAGGCCGCCCCCGCACGCCAATTCCTGCTGGACCGCGGCTTTTCCAAGGACCTTATCCACGAGTTCGAGTGCGGATTTGCCCCCGCCGGTTGGGATACCCTGACTAAGCACCTGCAGCGTAAGGGCTTTGCGTTCAAGGAGCTGGAGGCCGCCGGGCTTTCCACGATGGGGCGCCAGGGGCCGATTGACCGTTTCCACCGCCGCCTGCTGTGGCCCATCAAAAACGTCTCTGGCGATGTGATCGGCTTCGGCGCACGCAAGCTGTTTGACGACGACAAACTGGGCAAATACATGAACACCCCAGAGACGTTGCTCTACAAGAAGTCCAAGGTGCTCTTTGGCCTGGATGCCGCCAAGCGGCACATTGCTGAGTCACACCAAGCGGTGGTGGTGGAAGGCTACACCGACGTTATGGCGATGCATGCGGCTGGCGTCCGCACCGCCGTTGCGGCCTGTGGTACCGCATTCGGCGAGGAGCACCTGCAGATCCTGCGCCGCTACATGCTGGACGACACCTTCTTCGCCGGCTCCCTCATCTACACCTTCGACGGGGACGAAGCCGGCCAAAAAGCCGCCCTGCGCGCTTTCGAAGGCGACCAAAAATTCACCGGCCAAAGTTACGTCTCCATCGCGCCTGACGGCATGGACCCCTGCGACCTGCGCCTTGCCAAAGGCGACGCCGCCGTGCGCGAACTCGTGGCCCGCCGCCAACCGATGATCGAGTTCGTGCTGCGCAGCATGATCGTCAACTATCCCCTCGACTCCGCCGAAGGCCGCCTCCAAGCCCTGCGCCGCACCGTCCCCATTGTCGCCGACATCAAGGACGCCCCCCTGCGCACCGAATACGCCCGTCGCCTCGCCGGCCTCGTGGGCTGGCCTGACCCCAACGAGGTCCTCCAGCAAGTCCGCGCCGCCAGCCAACGCCCCAAAGAGCAGCGGCGCCGTGCAATGCGTACCGACGCGGCCCAGGCCCCCACGGCGCAGGCGCTGCTGCCGATGCCAGACCGCCGCGACCCCAAGCTCTGGCCCCAGCGCGAGGCCCTCAAACTTGCCCTGCAGCAGCCGGCCGCAGCGGGGGACTACTTTGACGGCCTCCCCGATGATGCCTTCACCCACCCCACCTACGCTGCGATCCGAGGCGCGATTGCCCAGGCGGGCGGCTGCGCCGCCGCGGTGAATGGCGCTGGGGCTGGGTGGATTTCGGCAGTGAACGACCGCCTGCGGGACATGATCGCCCAGTCCGTGGTCTCCGAGCTTGCGGTGGAACAAATCCACCTAGAGATGGACCTGGAGGAGGGCATAAATGAGGCCCTTCGCGTGCACACTGACCGCACCCTCTCGCGTCTGCATGAGCAGCGCGTGGGCAATCAGATCGCACTACTGAAGGGCCAATTACAGCGGATGCGCCCGAGCGAGGACGAGCAAACATACAACCGCATGTTTGCCGACCTCATCGCACTCGAGCAGGCCCGCCGCGAACTCCTGGACAGAGTGTTTAAATAAGCGCCTGCTTAGGCGGTGAAGGTGACTGGGACCTCCGCCTTTGGCTCGAAGTCGTTGTTTTGGTCGCCAAAGACCTTGAGCACGCAATCATCGGTGGTGCAGTCGAGGTCCTCGCCAGTGGCTGTTGCGGTGAGGGTGACGGCAGCGGCGCCGCTGGCGTCAATCGCGACGTTACCGCTGGCGTTGTTCAGCCAAGCCTGGTTCGCTGGATCAGTTTGGATGCCGGTGCACGCGGGGACGTCGGAATCTTCTGCCGAGCAAATCGCCGCATAGTAGCCACCCTCAGGCAGCAGGCCGGTGACCGTGAAGCTGAACTGCTGGCCCTCCGTGAGCTGTGCGTTGGGTAGGGAGATCTCAACGTTTTCCTCAGCTTCAGCTCCGGCTTCAGCGGAAGTGGTGGTGGAGGCCTGAGTAGGTGCGGCAACACCAGTGGCGGTGTTTACCTTCAACTCGGAATCCACCTCGCTTGGTGGGTGGCAAGCAGCGAGGGCGCTGCCAACAACGAGTGCGGCACCAGCCAAAGTCAACGAACGACGACGGGAGTAAGCCATGAGGGCCTTCCAACCTTTCCACAGAGTCAAGCGTGCAAAACGGATGAATCGGGGGCAGGCAAGCCGCCCACGCATACCCAAATATTCTACGTGAGCTGCCAACTAGATTGGGGGACTTTCACGCAAAACGTACCCCCGTGATGGGAGTACGTGCGCGAAGTTAGGGGGCTAGTCTTGGTCGGGCTCCAGCACCGTGGAGCCATCATCCTGCTTCAGGTTCCGGACTTCCTTCATTCGAGGCTGCGGATCCAACTTGTTTGCCAAGGTCTGGCGGGTGAACTTCACAGCTTGCTTTGTCACCGGCGACTCCACCGCCAGCTTATATCCCTTCTTAATCTGCTCATAACGCTTGCGCCCGGCCTTCGTGCCAAAGACATACCCAGCGGCGGCGCCCACAACAAACTGAATCACAGCGAAATGCTCTCCTTAGCCTTGCGATGTCTGTTACGTGACGTCTGCGTCAGCGATGCCTGCCCAGCGATGCCTGCTGAACGATGCCTTCGCGCACCTAGAGGCTTCCGCTGCGCTCAATCCACGTTCCATCTACGACGCCTCCACTGTACCCGAGGCCCCGAGGCCTTGTTCCGTAGTGCGGGCGCGGCGTAGGGCCCTATTGCGCGTAGGTTTTCAGGACACCTTTTGTTGTTCGGTGGAGTGGTTTGGTGAAAGGTGTCCTGGTTTCCGTCGTGGTTGGCTGAGGGCTTAGTGGTGGGGTGTGCCTTGGGTGGGTTTTCAGGACACCTTTGAGGGTTATGGGGGCGCGGCCGAGCGGAAGGTGTCCTGATTTCCGTCGCAATCGGCCTCAATCCACGAAGAAACCCACCCGGCTGCGTAGTTGCCGCAACGAGGTGGGTTGTTTTGCTCCGCCAACTGGGCTCGAACCAGTGACCCTTCGATTAACAGTCGAATGCTCTGCCAACTGAGCTATGGCGGAATGTGATGCTCTGCGCTTGCTTTGTGCTTGCGCCTTGCAACGAAAAGAAACTATATCTGCATGCATCGAACTTTCGCAAACCGGCAGTTCAGGGCCGGGAACGAGGGTGGCGGTGGTGGGGTTTCGGAATGCCAAACGCTTTGCCCTATACTGAGACAGCCTGCCTGCATAATGTCGTTGTAGACACGAACGGTGGTAATCGTTTAAGCGCGCTGGCGTGGGGCTATAGCTCAGTCGGTTAGAGCTGCGGACTCATAATCCGTTGGTCCCGGGTTCGAGCCCCGGTGGCCCCACAAACCACATTTCCCCTGGCCCCATGACCAGGGGTTTTGCCTTTCTCGGAGGGTATTGAGCGAGCTACAAGAGGTGCTTGCCCCATTTGAGTGCTTTGCTCACCAGTTTGGCGTACTGCTCGCGATTGAGTTCTTCCGGCCCTTGAATTGGGGTCAGTCGCTGGATGCTTGTGGTGCGTGCTTCCGTGTACTTCAGCAGCCCCACACTGGAGTGCCTGCGCCCCAGCCCACTTGCTTTCATGCCGCCCATGGGGGCGTCGATACTGCCGAAGGTGGCGGCGTAGCCGTCATTGATATTGACGCTACCTGCCATAATGCGCCGCGCGATGGCCTTCGCGGTGGCCGGCTTGCCGAACACGGATGCGTTGAGCCCGTAGTCGGTGGCGTTCGCGCGGGAGATCACCTCTTCAACATTCGAGTAGGGCTCAACGTAGACCACGGGCCCAAAAACTTCCTGTTTGTGGACGTCTGCGGTTTCGTTGACGCCGCTGAGAACCACCGGAGCCATGAACGACGCCCCCAGGTCCGGCAGCCGCCCACCGCAGTGCAGGGTGGCTCCGGAGTCAATGGCGTTGTTGACAAAGTCCATTGCGGCATCCACCTGCTTGGCGGAGATAAGTGAGCCCATGTCCTCGGCCCATCCGCCGGTACCGATGCGCATCTTGCGCACGGCGGCCACGAAGCCTTCCAAAAACTCTTTGTAGCGCGCCTGGTGAACATAGATGCGTTCAATCGAAATGCACAGTTGCCCTGAGTTGGAAAAGCAAGCGTTGAGCGCGCCCCTGATGGTGCTTGCCATGTTGGCGTCCTCGGTGATGATCAGCGGGTTCTTGCCGCCGAGCTCCGCGGAGTAGCCAATGAGCCGTTCGCCAGCAATTGCGCCGAGGACCCGTCCGGTTGCGGTGGAGCCGGTGAACATGAGGTAGTCGCATTGGCGGGCAATCGCGTCACCCACCACGCTGCCCGGGCCCGTGACCACCTGCAATAGGTCTTCGGGCAGGCCGGCCTCGAGTAGTAGCCGCTCGGCGAGAAGAAGCGACATCGGAGTTTGCGAATCCGGCTTAATCACCACACCGTTGCCCGCCAAAAGCGCCGGGATGGCGTCCGAAAGCGTGAGCGTAAGCGGGTAATTCCATGGGCTGATGATTCCCACTACGCCCACGGGCACATGTTCCACAACGGTGCTCGTGATCACCGGAAGCGCCCCCTTGGCCCGCCGGGGTTTCAGCAGGCTAGGGCCCTTTTTGCCGTAGTAGCGAGCGTTGATCACCGTGTCCATTACTTCTTCAAAGGCACTGGCTCGGTTCTTGCCGGTTTCCAACACGATCGTCTCCAGCAGCTCGTCTCGGTGCTCGAGCAGCAGGTCGTGCAGCCGCAAAAACACCGCAGCGCGTTCTCGCACGTCAGTCTGTGCCCACCGCTTCGCTGCCGCCCGCGCCCGGGAGAAGGCGACGTCGACGTCGGAAATGCCCATAGAAGGCACCGTGGCCAGCACCTCTCCGGTGCGAGGATTCGTGATGATGATCTCGGCGCTGCTCATGAAAACAAGGCTAGAACACGTCCATGACACGCGTAGTTAGTATTACCCCCATGCACACGATTTTTATTTCCGGAGGCGCCCGCGGAATCGGAGCGGCAGTGGCCAAACGCTTCGCCCAAGAGGGCTGGACAGTGGGAATTTACGACGTCACGCCCGAATCCCCCGAGGTCGCAGCCCTCCAAGCGCAGCATGGGGCTCGGGTGATCACAGGGGTTCTCGACGTCACCAGTGCCGAAGGTTGGGAGCGCGCGCTCGCCGACTTCACGGGGAAGACGGGCAAGCCCATTGACGTACTGCACAACAACGCGGGCGTCCTGGTTGCCGGCGACTTGGCTCAGCTGAGCCCAGATGAGGTTGCGCTGCAGATCAACGTCAATTGTTTGGGGCTCACATTGGGAGCGCGGGCGGCGAGCGAGCACCTTTCGGCCGGCGGCACACTGGTCAACATGGGGAGCGCCTCCGCGATTTACGGCCAGCCTGGAATCGCGACGTATTCCGCGAGCAAATTTTATGTTCAAGGGCTCACCGAGGCGCTCGACCTGGAATGGCGCCGGCGTGGCATCCGCGTGGTCAGCATCAACCCGCTGTGGGCCAAAACCGCATTGGCGCAGGTAGACGTTGGCTCCACCCGGCGCCTCGGCGTGCGCATCACCCCGGAGCAAGTTGCCGAAGCAGTCTGGGGCGCAGTCCACCCGGCCAATCGCTGGCAGCGCACCCAAATCCATTACGGAGTGAGCCTCACCGACCGCCTCCTGGCCACCGCCGGGCGCTTCGCCCCGCAACGACTCGCGCGGCTCATCAATCGCCTCATCGCCGGCTAAGGGTTTGCTTTCGCGACGGTTTTCAGGACACCTTTCGCCATTTTGGGGCGTGGGTTTGCCAAAGGTGTCCTGGTTTCCGTCGTTGAACGTGCAACAACTAGCCCCGCGAGGCATCAAGGTAGGTTTTCAGGACACCTTTCGGTTCCAGATGGCGCAATCACACCAAAGGTGTCCTGAAAACCGTCGTGGCCGCCAAGACAAGATCCCCGTACTACCCCCTGGTGCCGGGCTCGGATGAGGCCGTGTCCGGGGTAGGGGCTATGCTTTGTGCAACGCCGAAGGGCTAGGGAGGAACTGCCTGCCTGGAGGTGTAAAAGTCCCTAGTTTTTGAGTGCGAAGGTGCAGTAGCAACATGGAGCAGGTTCAGGTCGGCGCGATTGAGCGCACTGGCATTGAGATTGTGGGGGAGGAGCAGCGTACTGCTTCGCCGAGGCAGCTATTTTTGCCGTGGTTTGCGTCGAACATTTCGGTGTTCACCATGAGCTATGGCGCTTGGGTGTTGGGCTTCGGTATTTCGGTTGCGCAGGCCACGGTGGTGGCGGTGCTTGGTGTGATTTTGTCGTTCGTTGTGTGCGGTGTGATTGCGCTCGGCGGCAAGCGTGGGTCGGTGCCAACTATGGTTATGTCGCGTTCTGCATTTGGTGTGCAGGGAGCGAAGATTCCGGGCATCGTTTCCTGGCTGGTTTCGATTGGTTGGGAAACCTCACTTGCAATTACGGCGGTGCTGGCTACAGCAACGGTTTTTGAGCGCCTCGGCTGGATGACGGACAGCATGACCTTGCTGAACGTCATCGCTTCGGTAACAGTGGCCGTGCTGATCGTCCTCGGTGCGGTGGCGGGATATCACGTCATTATGCGGATGCAGTCCGTGCTCACATGGCTGACGGGTTTCACCACGATCATTTATGTGATTTTGGTGTTCCCGGCAATCGACTGGCAGGCCGTAGGCAGCATGGAATCTGGTTCGCTGCCAGGCATGATCGGTGGCATGACGTTGGTCATGACCGGCACCGGCCTGGGCTGGGTGAACATCGCTGCGGATTGGTCGCGGTATCAATCTCGCAGCACCAAGGATTCGTCGATTGTGTTTTGGAATACCCTCGGCGGCTCCCTGGGGCCTGCAGTGCTGATTTCCTTCGGTTTGCTGCTGGCTGGGTCCTCAAGTGAGCTTTCGGAAAACGTGGGTCTGGACCCTATTGGTGCGCTTTCTGCGCTGCTGCCTACGTGGTTCCTTCTGCCGTTTTTGCTTACCGCGATCCTTTCGCTTCTCTCCGGTGCGATCAACGGCATCTACTCTTCAGGCCTCACGCTTCTCACCTTGGGAATCAAAGTTCCGCGCCCGCTGGCTTCCCTCATCGACGGCCTGATCCTCACCGCCGGCACAATCTACGTGGTGTTCTTCTCCCCAACATTCATTGGCCCATTCCAATCCTTCCTGGTCACCTTGGGTGTGCCACTGGCGGCGTGGGCGGGCATCATGATGGCGGACATCGCTCTGCGCAAGCAACCCTACGACGAACAGGCACTCTTTGACAGCGAGGGCCGCTACGGCGCGTTCAACGGCGTGTCCCTGGTGCTGATGGCCATCGCGTGCGTGGTTGGCTGGGGCCTCGTGATCAACACCTACTCCGACGCACCATTCAATGACTGGCAGGGTTACCTCCTTTTCCTCATCGGCGGCAAGGAAGGCGAATGGGCCTACGGCAACATTGGCGTGATCATTGCTCTGATCATTGGTTTCGTTGGCTACTGGCTGGGGTGCGCATCCAAGGTCCGCGCCCAGGAACGCCGCTAGGCGCCTGCCGACGCTGCCAGCGTGCGAACTTCGGCGGCGTCGGCACGCGCGTTCCGCGAGGGAGGGGCGAGCGAGAAACCCGGTGGCACTATGATGGGCACACATGACGGACTTTGCGCAATGGCCCTGTGAACATGTGAGCGCGGCGAGCACGTTTGGGGTGCACTACGGCGAGCTGGATCGGGTGTATGAGCTGGCGAGCGTGACGAAGCTGCTCAGCGCGTACGCGGTGCTCGTTGCGGTGGAAGAGGAAGCAATTGCCCTGGAGGATCGCATCGGCCCCACCAACGCGACGGTCGCTGAGTTGCTCAGCCACACCGGCGGGGTGGGATTCCAACGCCAGGACAGCACGAGGGAGCCGAATACGCGCCGGGTGTACTCCTCATATGGCTTCGAACTAGTGGCAGAGCACCTCGAGCAGGCTGCGGGGATGCCTTTTGCTCAATACCTCGACGAGGCGCTGTGCCAGCCGCTCGGGATGGGGCGCACCGAACTGTGGGGTTCGCCTGGGCACGAGGCCCGCTCCACGGCCAATGACCTGTTGCGTTTTGCCAAGGAGGTGCTGCGCCCAACTTTGCTGCACCCCAGCACCGTGCGAAATGCCATACAAAACCACGGTGGCGACCTCCCCGGCGTTGTACCAGGTTACGGCAATCAGAAGCCCTGCCCTTGGGGCCTCGGGTTTGAAATTAAGGGGAGCAAATCGCCGCACTGGACCGGCACCCAAATGCCGGAGGGCACAGTGGGCCACTTTGGGCAGTCGGGGACGTACCTGTGGATTGAGCCCAAGGCAGGGCACGCCGCGGTGGTGCTCACCGACCGCGCCTTCGGCGACTGGGCCAAGCCCCTGTGGGCGGACACCAACGACGAACTGTGGCGCACCGCCACCTAGAGCGCCTAGAACTTTCAACGAGCACTTGAGCAAATGGGGGTGTGAAGTGGTGATTGAGAGTTGATGGGGGAATGCGCAAGGGGGCAGAATCGCGGGCAACACTAGGGATGTTCCCGCGGATGTTCCCGCTGAAGCACGAGGCGTTGGGGAAGACGAAACTCGTCTCAACAGCACAGTTTTCGCTGTTGGTACTCAGTAAAGGGGCCACCCCATGGAGTTGCTCTCCTGCGCGCTGCTCACCATTGCAGATGCGCCTGCCGCGGCGCGCCCTGCGGTTGAAGCCGCGATTGCCGCAACGTTGCGCAGCGCCCCGCCGCTGGCTTTGGGCGCTGCTTTCGCGACCGCACCGGACCCTCGTGGCAGCCACTCTCTTGCCCCTTCGGTGTGGGACGCGGCGTTTTGCCGTTGGGAAGTCCAGGGGCGCTGGCCGCGTCGGATAGCGTGCACCCAGCCTTTGTACGCAACGCCGGCTGAGCTACGCCTCCTCGACGACGCCCTCGCCGACCTCGCCCACGCCATGGACTTTCGCTGCGAGCTCTCCTTCCTCGACGCAGCAGCAGCCTAAGCGCTGTGGCCGTAGTGGCCGTCGCTGAAGGGGTCCAAGATGCGCGTGCTGAGCTCGGCCACGGAATCCACTACGTCGGTGGGGCGGTAGGGGTATTTGTTGATTTCGTGTTCGTCGGAAATGCCCGTGCGCACGAGGATGGTTCGCATGCCGGCTTCGAGGCCGCAGCGGACGTCGGTGTCCATGCGGTCGCCGATCATCACGGAATGCTCCGAGTGCGCGCCGATCGCGTTGAGCGCCGAGCGCATCATCACCGGGTTTGGCTTGCCCACGTAGTACGGGTCCTTGCCGGTGGCGGCGGTGATCAGGGCCGCGACCGCACCCGTGGCAGGCAGGACGCCGTGCGGGGCAGGGCCGGTGACGTCGGGGTTCGTGCAAATGAAGCGCGCGCCGGCGTTGATCAGGTTGATCGCGGTGGTGATCGCCTCGAAAGAATAGGTGCGTGTTTCGCCGAGCACCACGAAATCGGGGTTGGAATCCGAGAGCACAAAGCCGTGATCGTGCAGCTCGGTGGTCAGCCCGGACTCGCCTACAACATACGCGGTGCCATCTTTGGCCTGCTGCGAAAGGAACACCGCCGTTGCTGTAGCCGAGGTCCAAATCCGCTCCGGCGGAATGTCCAATCCCGTCTGACGCAGGCGCGCGGCCAAATCGCGCTGCGTGTGGATCGAATTGTTCGTGAGCACCAAAAACTCAATCCCATGTTCCTCAAGCGCACCAATAAACGCATCCGCCCCAGGAATCATCTCCCCTTCGCGAATGAGCACGCCATCCATGTCCGTCAAATACGCGATCGTCATTGTCCATCTCCTCGCCGATCAATCAATTCGCACAACTCATCCAGCGACCTCAGCCCCAGAAACTCCTCCTCCGAAATCCTGATCTGAAACTCCTGCTGCACGCGCACGGCCAGCTCAATCCTCTCCAGCGAATCCAGCCCAGACTCCTCCAGGGTCGCCCCCATCGGCACTTCCTCCGGCAGCAGCGCCCGCAAGCGTACCGACGTCTCCGCCTCCGCCTTCCGGCCCCCTCCTTCCCCAGACGAAACATCTTCCCGGCCCGTCTGCTCTTTGGCCTGCTGACTAGCCTGCTGGTGCTGGTGTTGGGTCAGTGCCGCGAGCTGCTCCTGCAACGACGCCATCAGTGTCCTTTCCGCTGTGCTTCCTGGCCAATTGCCAACGAGGTTAAGCCTACCTGCCCTCTGGGTTGGTTTTCAGGACACCTTTGCCTCAGCAGCGCCCTGTATGGCCGGAAGGTGTCCTGGTTTCCGTCGTTGGGTGGCTCTTCCCCTGGCTGGTGCACCTACAGGGTTGGTTTTCAGGACACCTTTACCTCAGCAGCACCCTATATGGCCGGAAGGTGTCCTGGTTTCCGTCGGAACGCCTCCGAAACAAGCCCCAACCTCGTCGACTCCCGGCCGATTTTTGGAAGCGTGGAACCAAATGCTGGCCGCGGCAGTCAAAGAAAGGTATGGGTCGTGATTTCAATGTGGTCACTACGGCGCAGTTGTTGCGGCAGGGGTGGACGGAGTCGAAGATTCGGCATTCGCTGCGGAAGCAGAGGCTGTTTCGGGTGTTCAGAGGCGTATACGCGGATGTGCCGGTGACGCCGCTGGTCATTGCGTTTGCGTGTGTGCTGGTGCGCCCGGACATTGTGTTTGAAGGCAGGACGGCGATCGAGCTTTACCGAGGTCAGGAGGTCACGCTTCCGCTTCGGGCCAGGGTGAGGAGTGGGAATCTGCGTAAAGGGATTGCTCATGTGGCACGCTTGCGCCGTACAAGGCTGAAGGCTTATGACCTGATAGAGGGCCTGCCGGTGGTGTTGCCGGTCGATGCTGCGCAGGGTGCGCCCGAGCTGGATGGCACGTGTATGCGGTTGTTGGACGATTCCTATGCCGGAAAGACTGGCCCGGAGCGGCTGGCAAAGGATCTGAAGGAGATGGGGCGTGCGGCGAAGGCGCAGGTCAAGCGCTTTTGTGAGAAGGAGGCGGTGATTGGCGCGGACAGTGTGTTTGAGCGCCGGTTTGTGCGTTCTTTGCGCAAGGCCGGCCTGAATCCTGTGCCGCAGTGCATGGTCGCAGGGTATCGGTGGGATGTCGGCTTCCCTAAGGCAAGGGTCGTGATTGACCTCGATTCGGAGAAATTCCACCTTGATCCCGGGGTGAAGCCGTTCATTGAAGATCGCTGGAAAACCAATGAGGCGCAGGCCTCTGGCTGGATTGCCTTGCGGATTACTGATCAGTGCTTACCTATCCATGAGGCCACATTCATTGACGCGATCAAGCGCATTTTGGACCACAGGAGCCGGTATCCACGGCGCCGCCTGCCTGAGCTCAGCCCGAATCCTGTGTGGCGTTGGCATGTGATGCTCCAGGATTTTGCGCCCGTTCACTTTTGATGTGCCCACACCCGCACCGGTATCATCGAGTGAATGGATTGGTTGGACCGTGCTCGCGCGTTGATGGGGGAGCGCAAGGAGGATTTGCCCCCGCTGCCGACGCCTGACCGCGAAGGGCGCGGCGATGGGGTCCATTACTTTGAGTACGGCCTTTCCACTGATTCCCCTGCGACCGTGGTCTTCGTGCACGGTTTCACGCTGGCGGCCTCGGCATGGTTTATGCAGGTAGAGGCTGTCGCTCCGCATGCTCGATGCCTGGCCGTGGATTTGCGCGGCCACGGTGAGACGGGTCGCTGGCCGGTCCCGGAGTGCACGATCACTGGCGCCGCCGACGACGTCCTCACCGCTCTCACTCACGCAGGCGTCGATGGGCCCTTGGTGTTCGTGGGGCATTCGTTGGGCGGCATGGTCGTGATGAACTTGCTGCGCCGCTACCCTGATCTGCGGGCGCGGGTGCAGAGTGTGGTCCTGGTGTCTACGGCGGTGGATTCGATCGCGAGCCAGGGGATTCCGCAGGTCCTCGCGTTGCCGATCGTGGAGAAGATCCGCGACGCCGCCGAAGCCTCACCGAAGGACGCCGCCCGCTTTCGCAAACGCATTTCCCGTCTGGTTGCGCCCACGCTCGCGACCACCGTCTTCCAGACGCCGCTGCCCTCCAGCGTGATCAATTTCCACGCGCAGCTCATCCATTCCACGCCGCTGGACACCTACGTTGGCTTCCTCGACGAGCTCCAGTCCCACAACGAGGTGGAAGGCGCGAAGGCCCTCCGCGGCATAAAAGGCGTGGTCATGGTAGGTACGCGCGATGCCGTCACCGAGCCCGAGCAATCCGAGCGCATCGCCGAGCTCTGGGGCTGCGGCCTCCAATTCGCCCGCGACGCCGGCCACATGCTCATCTTCGAACAACCCGCGCTCGTCAACAAAGCGATCCTGAGCGCGCTTCGCTAGCGCCGGTTTTCAGGACACTTTCGCCCCCGCAGCGCCGCTGTTTTGTCAAAGGTGTCCTGGTTTCCGTCTTTGGAGCCGCTTCCGACGCGGGCAGCGCCGGTTTTCAGGACACTTTCGCCCCCGCGGCGCCGCTGTTTTGTCAAAGGTGTCCTGGTTTCCGTCCTTGGGCACCAAAAAAGGGGGAGCGCCGCAGCGCTCCCCCCGAGACTTCCCTAAGGGGCCCTAAGGCCCTTAGGCCTTGGTTGGGTCGGTGAGGTTGAACTTCTCGGCGGCCTCGGCGGCCACTGAGCGGTCAAGCTTGCCGGCGCGGGCCAGGCCGTTGAGGGCTGCTACTACTACCGATTCGGCGTCGATGTTGAAGTAGCGGCGGGCGGCTGCTCGGGTGTCGGAGAAGCCGAAGCCGTCGGCGCCAAGGGTGGTGTAATCGCCGGGGACGAAACGTCGGATTTGCTCTTGGAGGTCGGTGGCAAAGTCGGAGACTGCGATGTATGGGCCTTCGGCCTTCTTGAGCTGCTTGGTGGCAAACGCTTCTTGCTGCTCCTTGCCGGGGTTGCGCAGGTGCTCCTTTTCCAACTTTGCGCCTTCGCGGGCGAGCTCAACCCAGGAGGTGACGGAGAAGATGTTTGCGGCTACGCCGTACTCCTCGGCCAGGATCTCCTTGGCGCGCAGTGCTTGCTGCATGCCGATGCCGGAGGCGAGGAGGGAAACCTGGAGGTCGCCCTCGGCCTTCTCGTAGAGGTAGATGCCCTTGTGGAGGCCTTCTACGTCGAGGTTTTCTGGCTCTGCAGGCTGGTGCACTGGCTCGTTGTAGATGGTGAGGTAGTAGATCACGTTCTCACCGCGGCCCTCGCCGTACATGCGGTCGATGCCCTCTGGGATGAGGTGTGCGATTTCGTATGCGAAGGCGGGGTCGTAGGACACGATGGCGGGGTTGGTGGAGGCCAGGATTTGGGAGTGGCCGTCCATGTGCTGGAGGCCTTCGCCGGTGAGGGTGGTGCGGCCTGCGGTTGCGCCGAGGATGAAGCCGCGTGCCATTTGGTCGCCGGCTGCCCAGAAGGAGTCGCCGGTGCGCTGGAAGCCGAACATCGAGTAGAAGATGTACAGCGGGATCATCGGCACGCCGTGGGTGGCGTAGGAGGTACCTGCGGCAATGAAGGCGGCGGTGGAGCCGGCCTCGTTGATGCCTTCGTGCATGATTTGGCCGTCGGCCGCCTCGCGGTAGGAAAGCATGAGATCGTGGTCCACTGGCACGTAGTTCTGACCGTGTGGGTTGTAGATCTTCAGGGTGGGGAACCAGGAGTCCATGCCGAAGGTGCGTGCTTCATCGGGGATGATTGGCACGAAGTGCTTGGCCAGTTCCTTGTCACGCATCAGTTCCTTGAATGCGCGGACAACAGCCATGGTGCTCGCCACTTCTTGCTTGCCGGAGCCCTTGCGGAGGCTGCGCAGCGCGTCTGGGGTTGGGCTGTTCAGTGGCTTGTACTGCTCGCGGCGGGACGGCAGGAAGCCGCCGAGCTCCTCGCGGCGCTTGAGCAGGTATTTGATTTCTGGGGAGTCTTCGCCTGGGTGGTAGTACGGCGGCAGGTAGGGATCCTTCTCCAGCTCTTCGTCGGTGATTGGCACGCCCTGCTTGTCGCGGAAATGCTTGAGGTCATCCAGGGTGAGCTTTTTCATTTGGTGGGTGGCGTTGCGGCCCTCAAAGTTGTGGCCAAGGCCGTAGCCCTTGATGGTGTGGGCGAGGATGACGGTTGGACGGTCCTTGATTTCCAAGGCGCGCTTGTAGGCTGCGTAGATCTTGCGGTAGTCGTGGCCGCCGCGTGGCAGGCGCCAGATCTCTTCGTCGGTCCAGTCCTCCACGAGCTTCGCGGTGCGTGGGTCGCGGTTGAAGAAGTGCTCGCGGACGTACTTGCCGTCGTTGGCCTTGAAGGTTTGGAAGTCGCCGTCTGGGGTGGTGTTCATGAGTTCCACCAGGGCGCCGTCTTTGTCTGCTTCAAAGAGTTGGTCCCATTCGCGACCCCAGACAACCTTGATCACAGACCAGCCTGCGCCACGGAAGAAGGACTCGAGCTCCTGGATGATTTTGGTGTTGCCGCGCACGGGGCCGTCGAGACGCTGCAGATTGCAGTTGATCACGAAGGTGAGGTTGTCCAGGTTGTTCAGCGCAGCCATCTGGATGAGGCCGCGGGACTCTGGTTCGTCCATTTCGCCGTCGCCAAGGAAGGCCCAGACGTGCTGGTCAGAGGTGTCCTTGATGCCGCGGTTGTGGAGGTAGCGGTTGAATCGTGCCTGGTAGATGGCGTCCATGGGGCCGAGGCCCATGGAGACAGTTGGGAACTCCCAGAAGTCTGGTTTGCCGTGTGGGTGCGGGTAGGAGGGCAGGCCGCCTTGTGGGCGGGATACTTCCTGGCGGAATCCGTCGAGGTCGTCCTCGGTGAGGCGGCCTTCCATGAAGGCGCGGGCGTACATGCCTGGTGAGGCGTGTCCCTGGAAGAACACTTGGTCGCCGCCACCTGGGTGGTCCTTGCCGCGGAAGAAGTGGTTGAAGCCCACTTCGTAAAGTGGGGCGGCGCCGGCGTAGGTGGAGATGTGGCCGCCTACGCCGATGCCTGGGCGCTGGGCGCGGTGGACCATGATGGCGGCGTTCCAGCGGATCCAACGTCGGTAGCGCTTCTCAATTTCTTCGTCACCTGGGAACTCTGGCTCCATGGTGGTGGGGATGGTGTTGACGTAGTCAGTGGAGGTCATCGGCGGCAGGGGCACGCGTTTTGCGGAGGCGCGCTCGAGGAGGCGCAGCATGATGAAACGTGCGCGTTCCGGGCTGGAGTCTTCCAGCATGCCGTCGAGGGACTCCATCCACTCGCGGGTTTCCTCTGGGTCAGAGTCGTTGAGATAAGACGCCACGCCGTCGCGGATCATCGCGAAGTTGGTGTCTCCGGTGCGCTTTCCAAAGTTGGGATCAGCCATTCCACACCTCCAAATAGTGGTTATCTGCCCGCAGGGGTGCTGAGGGCACAGTTTCGGTATCAGTTTACGCGCGCTTGAGTGGTTTCGGTGATTCCTCCCCGAATGCATGGTTTGGGGTGCAGATTGCATGGACAAGTTGGGTTGATTCCAATATTCTTCGTTGGTGATGAACGCACAACGTAACAAGGAGAAAAGTTCGGTGGAGGACCTCGCGCATCGCTTGGGTGTGCGGGAAGGTCTGCTCGTCCAGGAAGTTGGTTGGGACGAGGATGCAGATAGCTCCATCAGTGAGGCCATCGAGGACATCATCGGCTCCGAATTGCTGGATGAGGACACTGACGAGGCCTGCGACATTGTCCTGCTGTGGTGGCGCGAGGACGACGGTGACCTGGTGGACGGTCTCGTAGATGCTGTCCGTCCGCTCGCGGATGCTGGTCGAATTTGGTTGCTGACCCCTGGTGCCGGCAGGTCAGGCGCATTGGAGCCTGGCGAGATCGCGGAGTCTGCGCAGCTCGCTGGTTTGGTGCAGACCCGCGCCGAGCGTCTTGGTAATTGGCAGGGTTCCTGCCTGGTGCAGCGCTCCGGCAAGTAGTGCACAAAAACGCCCTGAACTTTCGTTTTGTGTTTCGTCTCGGTGGCGTGTTATCTTTTCTTCAGCAGTCACGCTTGCGTGGTGCTGATGCGCGCCTTTAGCTCAGCTGGGAGAGCAGCTGGTTTACACCCAGCAGGTCGGCGGTTCGAGCCCGTCAGGGCGCACAATGTGTAGCAGAAAAGCGGTCAAACCCACAGGTTTAATCCTGGGTTTGGCCGCTGATCGCGTTTTGGGCGACCCCCTCACCCCCTGGCACCCCGTGGCCCTCTACGGAGCCTACGCCGCCTGGCTGGAGCGCAAGCTGTACGCAGACACGAAGCTGCGCGGTGCTGTGTACGTCGTTGCTGCTGTGGCTCCGCCTGTGGCCGCTGCGTGCTGGGCCGCGCGCAAGGCTCCGAATGTGGCGCTGGCTGTGAGTGTGGCGGCGGCGCTCGGCGGGACCACGCTGGAGCGCACGGGGATGAAGATGGCGGCGGCGTTGGAGTCTGCGAGGGAGCAGGAGGCGCGGGAGTTGGTGCCGTGGCTATGTTCGCGCGACCCGGCGCTGTTGGACGCCGAGGGGATGGCCAGGGCTACCGTGGAATCGCTTGCGGAGAACACTTCCGACGCCGCCATCGCCCCCATCATCTGGGCGTTCGCCGGCGCGCCCGGCGTGGTGCTGCATCGCTGCGTGAATACGCTGGATGCGATGGTCGGCTACCGTAGTGAGCGCTACCAGAACTTCGGCTTCGCAGCCGCAAAACTCGACGACGCCCTCGCCTTCATCCCCGCCCGCGCCACCGCCCTCACGCACCTCGGGATCGCCACCAGCCTCGGCCGCGGCAAGCAGGCACTCCGCGCATGGCGCCACGACGCCCCCTGCCACCCCAGCCCCAACGCAGGCCCCGTGGAAGCTACGGCGGCCGCGGCCCTCGGTGTCCAGCTCGGCGGGCGCACCGAGTACTCCTATGGGGTTGAAATGCGCCCCGTCATGGGTGCTGGTAAAAGCCCCACGATTTCCGACGTGCGCAAGGCCGTGCGTCTCAGCCGCGCAGTGCAGCTCACCGTTGGTGCGGCAGTGGCTGGCGGGATGTGGATGCGAGCCAAACGGGCCTAGAAGTTATCCCTGCGGATTTCGCGGTTGCGCAGCTTATCGCTCCTGGATTTGCCGTAGCGGCTGCGGGTGGTTTGCTGTGTGACCCGCTGGGCGTCTGCTTGGGTGGGGGCTGGGGTGCTGGCGGCGTCGGAAAGCGAAAGCTCCTCCTGCTCCTCCCGCACGCGGCGGCGTTCGCGCAGCTCAGCGTAGATGAAGTAGCCCATGCCGAGCGGTGCCATGATGCCGAAGGCGATCCACTGGAATCCGTAGGAGAGGTGGTTGCCGCGGTCGAGTTTGGGGATCGGGATGGGGTTGAGGGCGCCGGGTTGGCCCTCGGCGAGCAGGAGGTAGTCCTGGCCGAGTTCGCTGCCTGTGAGCTGGGCGATTTGCTCGGTGTTGATGCCGTATACCTGGGTGTAGCCGTCGGCTTCCATGGGGGGCGTTTGCGGCAACACTTCGTTTTTGCGGGCGTGCGCCACGATGGAGACCTCGCCCCCAGGTGCCGGCGCGATCTGGGGCGCACTGCCGGCTTCATCTGGCTCGAAACCGCGGTTGACCAGCATGACTTCCCCCGAATTGAGCTCGAAGGGTACCAAGGACTGATACGCCGGCGTGGACTCCACCGGCCGCAGGCGCAGCAACGTTTCTTGGTCGCTCAGGTAGCGGCCCGTGATTTGGACGCGCATCCACTCGTTGTCGCCTTGGATGGCGCCGGTGGTGGTGAAGATTTCCGCAAAGGCCGCTGGGTCTACCTCGAAGGCGCGTTCCACGTGGTCATTGCGCTCAACGATCTGCCGATCCTTGCCGAGTTGCCACGGCGAAAGCACCGTGAACGCCAAGTAAGAAAACGCCACGACCAGCAAAATGGTGAACACCCAGCCGGGTTTGAGGAAGACCTTCAGATTCTCCATGACCGCTTAGACTCCCTAGACCCCTAGGCCTCTTGGAGGCGCTGCTCGATCCACGCCAACAATGCCGGCATGGCCGCCTCGATCTCTTTGCGTACCTGCCGGAAGCCCTCCGGGGGACCGTAGTAGGGATCCTCCACGTCTTGGCCAACGGCGTTGGGATCAAACGACTTCAACAAGCGCACCTTCTGCGGCTCAAACCCCGAACGCAGCAGTTCACGCTGGTGCCCCTGATCCATTGCGATCACAAGATCTGCCGCCTTGTCAGCCGTGCTCACCTGGGCTGCGCGGTGCCTGGAGCCGTCGTAACCTGCGAAGCGAAGCTCCTCCACAGCCCGGCGATCCGCGCCCTCCCCAACATGCCAACCGCCGAGGCCGCAGGAGCTCACGCGCACCTGGTCCTCCAGCCCGGCGTCCTCGATTTTCGATTGCAGAATCACATCACCCATCGGTGAGCGGCAAATGTTGCCGGTGCACACGAAGACCACATGCAGTTGGGAAGCGCTAGCCGAGCTAGTCACCGAGCTGGTCACGAACAATTCCTTTCAGTTCATCCATGGACTGCGCCAAAGCATACGCCTGTTCCCACTCCTGGGGATAACCGTGGCCCCAGCGCACAAGCACAGTGCGGATGCCGTGGGCAGCAGCGCCGACGACGTCGTGGTGGCGGTCACCAATCATGAGCACCGAGCCAGTGGGGCTGCTGAGTGGATTGAGCTGTTTGAGCTGGCGCAGGACGTGCGTGATGACGTCGCTTTTTGCCTCCCTGCCGACGCTGCGATCCGCACCACCGATGACATCGAACAGGTGCGCCACCCCGAGGTGCTCAAGCATTCGACGTGCGATCACTTCGCCTTTGCTCGTGGCCGTGCACAGTGTTCTCCCTTCGCGTTTCCATTGCTCAAGCGTTTCTTCCCAGCCGGGAAACAGTGCGCAATCGCGCCAGCCGGTGGAATCGTAGCTCGCGCGGAAGGCCTTGCTTGCGGCCGTTATCTGCTCGGCGGTGAAGCCGAGGGCGGCGAAACTCTCCTCGATTGGCGGGCCCGAGACGCGGCGCAGGAATTCCTCATCGGGCAACGGATGCCCTACAGCTTCCATTGACGCCTCGAACGCCGCCCGGATGCCGGGGTAAGAGTCGATGAGCGTGCCATCGACGTCAATCAGAAGGGTGCTCATGGGTTTCAAGCATAGAAGGGGTTGGTTTTCAGGACACGTTTTGGGTTTGGCCGGTGTGGTTTGGGCAAAGGTGTCCTGTTTTCCGTTGTGGTTGGGTGTGGGCGTCGGGGTTTGGGTGGGAAGGGTTGGTTTTCAGGACACGTTTGTTTCCAGCCTGCAACGGTTTCTTCAAAGGTGTCCTGTTTTCCGTTGTGGTTGGGTGTGGGCGTTGGGTTTTGGGCGGGAAGCGTAGGTTTTCAGGACACGTTTGGGGTTTGGCCGGTGTGGTTTGGGCAAAGGTGTCCTGGTTTCCGTTGTGGTTGGGTGTGGGCGTTGGGTTTTGGGCGGGAAGCGTAGGTTTTCAGGACACGTTTTGTGTTTGGCCGGTCTGGTTTCTTCAAAGGTGTCCTGGTTTCCGTCGCAATCAGCCCCAGGCCCCAACCAAACCCCAACCAAGCCCCAAGGCCCCAAGGCCCAAGCCTGAGCCTCCGCCAACCCATGCTTTAGAATCGGCGGCATGAGTTCTCCCGATAGTGTCGCGCGCATGCGGCTACATGGTGACGTCGATGCACGGGGCATGGAGCATGACTTTGCGGTAAACGTTGCGGGGTCGCAGCCGGAGTGGCTGAAGGCCGCGATGGTGGAGGCGCTGGAGGGGATCGCGGCCTATCCGGGGGCTGAGGAGTTGCGGCGGGCGGAGGCGGCGCTGGCCAGGGTACACGGTGTGGCTGCAGAGAACGTTGTGTTGTTGGCGGGGGCGTCGGAGGGCTTTGCGCGGCTGCCGCAGCTCGCCGCTGCTCGGGGGATCGCGGCGGTGGCGGTGGCGCATCCTGGGTTTTCGGAGCCGCAGCATGTGTGTGAGGAAGCCGGCATGGACGTTGAGCTGCTTGTTCTTGATCAACCCTTCGCAAGCCTGCCTACCGGTTTCAACGCAGCGGAGAAAATGGTGGTGATCGGCAACCCCACTAATCCAACCGGGGTGGTCTTTGAGGAGGCGGCGCTCGCAGGCATTGGGGCGAAATTGCTGGTGGTCGATGAGGCTTTCCTGGACATGGTGGATTCAGTCCCTTCGCTGGCCAAGCGAGCCGCGCGCGACCCCAACATTTTGGTCCTGCGCAGCCTCACGAAGACCTGGGGTATCGCGGGTCTGCGGCTTGGGTATGCGATCGGGACGCCGGAGACCCTCGCCGAGCTCATGCGCGGGCGCAGCCATTGGCCGATGGGCACCGTGCAAATAGCGGCGGCCCTGGCAGTGGCGGAGCATGGGGAGGAGGAACTCGTCGGAATCCGCACGCGGGTAGCTGCTGAGCGCCGCGAGCAGCTCGCCCGGCTTCAGGACCTCGGGTTTGCTGAGGCGAGCCCCGGTCATCCGCAGGTACCGTTTATGCTGCTGCGCACCCCGTGGCCTCCTGAGCAGGCGGAACAGGTGCGGCAGCAGTTGCGCGCCCATGGGATCAGTGTGCGTCGCTGTGACACGTTCCCGGGGCTCGGGCGCGAATATTGGCGCCTCGCGGTGCGCTCGAAGGAGCAGGTCAGCGCCCTGATCACAGCAATCACAGTAATCACAGCAATCACAGCAATCACAAACCAACAGTAGGGACCAACATGCCAACAACAACTGTCGAACACATCCGCCGCGCGCTTGAGCAGGCGTACCCGCCGCACCTAGCAGAGAGCTGGGATGCCGTGGGGTTGATTTGCGGGGACCCCGAGGCGCCCGTGCGCAAGGTTGCGTTTGCATTAGATTGCACGCTTGAGGTCGCCGAGGCGGCTGTGGCGTGCGGCGCTGACATGTTAGTGGTGCATCATCCGTTGTTGTTGCGCGGGGTGACGTCGGTAGCTGCAGATACCCCGAAGGGGCGCGTGATCCACACCCTGATACGTGCCGGCGTGGCGCTGTTCGCGGCGCACACGAACGCGGATTCGGCGCGGCCTGGGGTCAACGACCGCCTCGCGGAGCTCGTGGGCATCAGCTCCGGGCGGCCGATCATGCCCAAGCTCGATTCCCTGGAAAAATGGGGCGTGCAGGTGCCAAAGCAGCAGGCAGAGGCGTTGAAGAGGGGGCTTTTCGACGCGGGCGGGGGCAGCATTGGGAACTACAAGGAATGCGCGTTCAGCGTGGAGGGGCGCGGCGAGTTCACCCCTTTGGAGCAAGCGGATCCCACGATCGGGCAGCAGGGGCGCCATGAGGAGGTGGCTGAGGTGCGCGTGGAGTTTGTTGCGGAGCCGAAGCGCCGCAATGCAATTCTCGCTGCACTGCGCGATGCGCACCCTTACGAGGAGCCGGCGTTCGATGTGGTGGCAATGGAGCCCACCGAAGACCTGGACACCGCGTTCGGTCTCGGCCGGGTGGGGGAGTTGCCGCAGCCCATGCGCTTTGCCGACTTTGTGCAGCAGGTCGCCGACGCCTTGCCAGAGACCGCCTGGGGCGTGCGCGCTGCGGGCGACCCTGACGCTATGGTGCATCGCATCGCTGTGTCCTCCGGTTCCGGGGATGGCTTCCTCAGCGCGGCTGCCAAGCTGGGCGTGGATGTGTATGTGACCTCTGACCTGCGCCATCACCCCGTGGACGAGCACCTGCGCGCCGGGGGACCGTTCGTGGTGGACACCGCGCACTGGGCTAGCGAGTTTCCATGGACCAGCCAGGCTTCCGAGGTGGTGGCACAGGCGTGTCCTGAGGTTGAGGTGGAGGTCCTGGGGATTCGCACCGACCCGTGGACTATTTCCGCGCACCCGCGAGTACAGTAGGAACCTAGCGTTTTTGCTTGGAGAAAGGATCACTTTAGCTCATGGCACTCACTCTTGACCCAGCCACCCAGGGGCTCTTGCTCGAGCTTGCGAACTTGACCAGGGCGCAGTCTGTGAACGTAGCCCAAAAGAAGCCACAGCAAGTGGTGTTGCTGGAGCGGCTCCAGGCTAAGCTTGCGCGGGCTGAGCAGGGTGTTTCCAGTGCGCAGATGGCCGTGGATGACATGGAGCTGGAGGTGCTGCGCATCCAGGAGGATGAGCGGAAGTTGCGGCGCCGTTTGTCGGATAGCACCCAACAGTTGCGTGCGGCCACGGACCCGGAGCTGCGCCGGGACTTGCAGCATGACGTTGCTGCGGCGACCTCGCGCATCAATAATCTCACTGGTGAAATGCAGGAGGCCCACAATGAGCTGCACGCCTTGCGCCAGAATGTGGATTTCCATGGGGCAAAGCTCGATGAGGCGCGCCGCGAGGTAGAGGCGGCGCAGCGCGCGGTCGATGCCCTGGGCGCCAATGATGAAGCACAGGAGGACCCCGCGGCGCGTATTGAGGAGCTTCGCGCGGCATTGCCAGTGGAGGCGGTTGCGGCCTTTGACGAGGAGCGCGCAATCAATGGCGTGGGCGTGGCCGAGTTCAATGGGCGTTCCTGCGGCGGTTGCTTCATTGTGTTGCCGCCTGCAGACATCAGCGCCATCAAGCGCACCCCGGCGAACGAGCTGCCCCAATGCCCCGATTGTAGCTCCTACCTGGTCTTTTCACGTTCTTAAGGTGGCGCAATGAAGTTGATGATCCAAGCCGATGGCGGCTCTCGCGGCAACCCGGGGCCGGCGGGTTCGGGCAGCGTGGTCCTCGACGCCACCGGCAAACCGCTGGCCACAGTGAGCTATGTGGTGGGCCGCGCCACCAACAACGTGGCTGAGTACCATGGCCTCCTCCAGGGCCTCATCAAGGCCCGCGAGCTGGGCGGCACAGACATTGTGGTGCGCATGGACTCCAAGCTCGTGGTGGAACAGATGGCAGGCCGCTGGAAGATCAAGCACCCGGACATGAAAGAACTCGCGCTCAAGTGCCAGGAGCTGGTGCGGCAATTCAATAGCGTGGAGTTCGAGTGGGTGCCGCGCGCGAAGAACAAGCTCGCCGACGAACTCGCCAATAAAGCCATGGACGCTCTGCTCAGCGGCGCCCCCGAAGGCGTTCTGGAGAGCAGTGAGAACGGGTCTCCTTCCGACGTCCCCGCCTCCCACTCCACCGCCTCCTCGGAGGAACAACATGAAACGTGCCCAACTACCTGGAATGGGGCAACCGGTGCGCCATTGCGGTTGATCCTTCTGCGCCACGGACAAACCGAAATGAGCGCAAAGCGCCAGTACAGTGGGCGCTCCAATCCGCCGTTGAGTGAGGTAGGGGAGCAGCAGGCGAAGGCGGCGGCGAAGGTGCTGGGCGCGCGCGGTGGCATTAACGCAGTGGTGGCCTCGCCGCTCAAGCGCTGCCAACAGACCGCGCACTACGCCGCTGAGGCCTTAGGATTTGAAGCCCAGGACGTGGAAACGCTCGAGGAACTTATTGAGCTGGACTTTGGCGCCTGGGAAGGGCTGACGTTCCAACAGGCGCATGAGCGCGACCCGGAGCTGCACACGCAATGGTTGCAGGACCCAAAGGTCGCGCCGCCAGGGGGTGAGTCTTTGCAGGCGAGCTTCCGCCGGGTCAAGCGAGGGTTTGAGCAGCTCATGGAACGCCACGCAGGGAAGAACGTGCTGGTGGTAAGCCACGTCACTCCGATCAAGTCCCTGATCCGGATGGGGCTCGGTGCGCCGGCGAGCGTGTACCACAGCTTGCACTTGGACCTCGCCTCAATTTCCATTGTGGAGTTCTACCCTGACGGTCCAACGTGCGTGCGCTGTGTGAATGATACCGCTCACTTGCGGTATTCTTAGAGCTCGGAATGAGCTGGCTGGGTGATCGCGGCTGCCCGTACCTGGTGCTGATGTGCCAGGCGGGGGTCGAGGAAAGTCCGGACTCCACAGAGCAAGGTGGTTGCTAACGGCAACCCGGGGCGACCCGCGGGATAGTGCCACAGAAAGGAAACCGCCTTGGGTTTTCCCAAGGTAAGGGTGAAAGGGTGCGGTAAGAGCGCACCAGCAGGTCAGGTGACTGGCTTGGCTAGGTAAACCCCACCTGGAGCAAGGCAGAAGGGCGTACCACACGGTATGCGTGCACATGCGTTTGAGGGCTGCTCGCCCGAGGCATGAGGGTAGCTGCTTGAGGCCTCCAGCAATGGTGGCCCTAGATGGATGATCGCCGCCGCCTTCGGGAGGCACAGAATCCGGCTTATAGGCCAGCTCATTCCCGCATACCCGCGGGCAAATGTTCCGGGGTCGTGGCATGATCGTCCCCATGAAGCTCTACGCAGCCGCGCTTGATTTTGAGCCCATTGCCCAGGAGTTTGGCGTGCAGCGCCAGGTTCCGGAGGCAGCCCGCAAGGAGGCCGAACGCCTGGCGGCCGAGGGCCTGCCACCAGCAGATCGCCGCGCCGACCATACGGACATCCCCTTTGTCACCATCGACCCACCCGGCTCCAAGGATCTGGACCAGGCGGTATTCATCAAGAAGTTGCCGGATGGCTTTAAGGTGCTGTACGCGATTGCAGACGTCGCCGCGTTCGCGGAGTTCGGCCGGGCGCCTGCGGTCCGGGCCGTGTCGTTTGAGCGGGGCCAAACCATTTACTTGCCCGACGGCGCCGCCCGGCTGCACCCCGAAGCCATTTCGGAAGGCGTGGCGAGTTTGCTCCCGCAGGAGCTGCGGCCGGTGGTGCTGTGGAGCATTGACCTGGACCTTCAAGGCGAGGTGCGGGGCGTGCAGGTGGAGCGCTCCACGATTCGTTCGCGGGCGCAACTCACCTATGAGCAGGTGGAACGCTGGTTGGGGACCGATGAGCTCCCCGAGGCGATTGTGCACCTTGAGGAGGTGGGCAAGCTACGCCAGGCTTCACATTTGCGCAGGGAGGCAATCAACCTGCGGCTGCCGGCGCAGCGCGTGGAGATCACCGACGGCAAGGCGCACCTGGTGGCGGAGCCGCGCTACCGGAGCATGGACTACAACTCCGAGATTTCGCTGCTCGCGGGAATGTGCGCGGGCCAAATGATGGCTCAAGCGGGCGTTGGCGTGTTGCGTACGCTGCCCGCTGCCACTGCCGATGCGGTCCAGGAGTTCCGCGCCGAAGCCCGCGCCCTGGGAGTAGCAGGTGCGCAGGACACGCCGATCACGCAAATTATCGACGAGCTCAACGTGGATACTCCGCAAGGTCTCGCGCTGATGCGGGTGGCGCAGGGCTTGCTGCGGGGCTCGGACTACCAAAACCTCAGCACACACGGCGCCGAGCTACACGCCGGGGTGGGCGGCTTCTACAGTCACGTCACCGCGCCGCTTCGCAGGCTGATCGACCGCTACGCAACCGAGTTTTGTTTGAACATTTGTGCTGGTGCGCCTGTTCCTGAGTGGGCGCGGGAGGGGCTCGATGAGGCGATTGCCACAATGCGGCGTACCGGCCAGCTTGCCAGTGCGGTGGATCGGGCGTGCTTGGACCTCACGGAGGCGTCGGTGTTGCAGGAGTCGGTTGGTGAGATCTTCAACGCCGTGGTGCTCAGCAGCAATGGCAAGCGCGCCCACGTGCTACTGCACACCCCGCCGGTGATGGCCACTTGTGAAGGCCAGCTCGCTGCGGGCAGTCAGGTGCAGGTGCGCCTGGTGGAGGCTGACCCGCAGAGCCGAAGCGTGACGTTTACTGCTGGCCCGCCTACCCCGCCTGCTCGCTGAGCGCGACAGCGGCGGGCAACCCACTGTCCAGCACAATCAGGTTGAGCCCGTCTTCGTTGAGGTCCGCAATAAAGTTTTTCAACTGAGACTCGCGCACAAGTGCTACCACCGCGCCCGTTGCGCCGGCTTCGAGGCTGCGGGCGGTGAACGCGCCGCGGGCCTTGAGGAGTTCGGCCAGGGGCGCGTCGGCACCGCAGACCCCATACTCCGAGGCCAGCGCTGCCTGGGAGGCGTCGAGGATCGCGGGCAGTTCCTCGGGGCGCCGTGAGCGGATTGCCCGCACGGCCTTAGTTGCGCGCTGCGTTTCGGTTTCCACGAAGGTGAGCCAGTCGCGTGCCTCGTCCAGGGTGGGGGAGCCTTCGGTGCCGTGGACGGAGTGCACGGCGCTCAGCCAGTCCATGACGCGCGGGGTGGCGTCGGGTAGCAGGCGTAGGCTCTCAGCGGCGAATGCCTTGGCGGCTTCGGTGATGAATGCTTGCCGACGCGCCAGCTCGCCATGCTGTGCGGCGTAGCTCGGCGGGATCACCACCACAGGCACCAACTGTAGGAACTCAACGGGGCCTGGGGCGGGGGAGATGGAGTGGTCTGCGTAGTCAATGACGTTGAGCGAATTGCCGATGCCCCGCAGCGCTGTGGTGTAGCGGAAACGCAACTGGGAAGGCTGGAACTTCTCTGCTGGGGTGGTGGTGGCGCTTGCGCTTGCACAGGCCTCGGCGAAGCGTGCGAGTTGTGGTGGGGTGTCGGCGTCGTCCAAGTGTGCAGTCAGTGCGAGCACCACCGCTGCTTCCAGCGCGGCTTCTTCGCCGAGGCCGGCGCCCGGGGGGATGTCGCTGAGCGCGGTGATGTCAAAGCCGTGGGTTTCGCGGGAAAGCATTTGCCGGTGCACCATCGTGGCAATGAGGTTTGCGATCCTTGCCGCGGGATCTTCGCTTGTCAGCGGTGTATCCGCGTGCATTGAGGTGTCCAGCTCCGCGCGAAATGAGCCAACCTTCACGGGTTCTGGGGCAGCGGATTGCTGGGTTTGAAGCTGCTGGAAGTCACCCACGCGGTAGCAGGTCAGCGAGATTGCATCATCCAGGCGTGGGGAGAGCACCACCGCGGTGCGGAACTTGGTTTGGTAGGCGAGCACGATGCCGCCCGCGTGGTCCGTGTGCTCACCGAGCAGTGCCCACGTGCCTGGCGCGGATGCCGCGGCCTGGAAGCTGGCGAAGGCGGCCTTGTGAACCTTTTCTGCCATTTCCACGAGGTTGTAGGAGGGGTTGTGGATTGGTCCCGAATCTGGCCACACAGGCATGAATGCCACTCCTTTAATGTATTGGGGGCGCAGCGCGCAAAACAGTGTTGAGTGTAGCCGATGGCCCGGACACGGCTCCACGCGCCAAAATATTCTGCACGCACCCGGTGGCCTCTCCTACACTGGTGCCCACAACGTTTCCACACCCAACACACTCCAACACACTTCAAGGAGGCAATTGCCATGAGCGATTGGTACTACAACCCTGAAACCAAGCAGGTGGAGCAGGGCAAGGTTTCAGGTTTTGACAAGCGCATGGGCCCTTACGCATCCAAGGAAGAAGCCGAGCGCGCACTCGACATCGTGCAGCAGCGCAACGAGGCGGCTGATGCCTACGACGAGCAATACGAGGATGAAGACTAGCCCCGAAGACTAGCTCTTCTTCTTCCGCTTCTTTGCTTCCTTCGCCGCCTTCGCTGCCTTTGCTTCAGCTTTGGCCTGCTTCTTTTGCTGCTTCTTCGCGGCTTGTATTAATTGGTCGTATTGTGCCTCGATGAGTTGGAAGTCGGCAAAAGCCTCGCGCATCTGCTGCATACCCAGCTCACGGTAGTGCTGGTAGCACACGCCGTAGGCGAAGGTGTCTTCGCCGTGGCGCGCAGCGATTTTCGCCTTGCGCGCGAGCGTGTCCCGGATGGTCACGCTGTCCTGGAATTCCCCGAGTGATGTCTGCGCGCGCTTGCACACCGAGTACAGGTCCCCGATGGGCAGTTTCTTGGCGTAGCCTTCCGAGCGCGCCGCTTCGCCTACGGCCTCTGTGACGTAGCGCAGTTTTTTAATAGATTTGCGCAGGGTGTGGAAGCCCTCTTCAAAGTCGCTGACGTTGCCGCCCCAGGAACCTTTTTCAGCAGCATCCATAATGTGCGTGAAGTCAGCAATCTCAGCGAACTTCTTGGCTGCCTTCTTGTAGCTGCGTTCTAGCTTGGGGAGCAGCGCGAAGGTGGCCAGCTCAGCCACGTCAGCTTTCCCATCCGCGTCCTCGCCCCCATCCCCGTCCACAGCAACGTCAACCCCTTCAGCCTCAGCAAGGGGCGGGTCACTCAGGAAGGCCTCGAGCCAGCTCAGCAAGGTGAGGTAGCGCTCGTCGTCGAGAATACGCACCACCCTTTCATGTGCTCGCAGGTAGTCGCGCTGCAACTGTGCCCGAAGTGCGGCGCTCGCCGCGTCGTCAATCGCCGGGGTGGGGGACTGCTCGAGCCATCCCGCAACTTTGTCGCGAATGACTTCGGCGTCACGCGCCTTGCCGAGGATCGCGGCGAGCTGTTTAAGGGCTTCGTCCAGGCGACTGGTGGCACCGGGTGCGAACATGTCCGCGAATGCGCTGAGGTGACTGCGCAGCTCACGGGTAGCAACGCGCATTTGGTGAATGGAGTCCCATTCGTCGCGGCGCACCTTGGGATCCATCTGCACAATCGTTTCCACGTTCCGCGCGAGCGACTCCAGCACCGACTGCGCCGCGGGGTCCTCCAGCTCAGCCAGGCCCGGAGGGTGCGGGGCATTGCGTTCCGACGCGCCCAAGGCGGAGACCAACTTCGAGGGGCTCTGGGAGGGCACCGCTCCAGCGTTGAGCAGCGCTTCGCGCGCCTGGTTGAGGATTTCCTCGGCCACACCGAGTTCCATTGCGGCTTCGGTGGCTTCTGCCTCCAATTCACGCCATTCGGTGGTGCTGCCTCCGGGGAGGTAGGAAGTGGCGGTGACGTGGTCGTCGCTAATCTCCGCGATTGCTTGGCCTTGGGTGTTTTCCAGCACAATCTCGTGGCGCTCATTGTCCACCCTGGCGATAGGCACCAACTCCAGGCCTCGCACGATAGCGCGGACATTGGCGCGCACCACGTCCGGCACCTCGTATTTGCTGCTCTGCGCCGCGCTGAGTACGGCGTCGCTGTCCAGCTCGTCCTGCAGCGGGGTGTGCAGCTCCAGGCGCCCCATGTTGTGCGGCAACTTCACATGCCAGCCGGAGTCTTTGCCGCCCAGGCGCCGGCGCAGCGTGATCTTGTTTCTGGTGAGGCGCAGATCCTTGGTGTCGAAGTACAGCGCTGAAAGGTGGTGGACAACCGGCGTTGCCACCTGGGCCACACCTTCGAGCTGGGTGAAATCCGGCAGGTCGGCGTGCGGATCCGCCGGGTTGGGAGCGAACTTCAGCTCGAGCTCAACGTGCTGGGACTGTGCGTTGGTGGCCATACAACAGTTCTAGCATTGCCCCCTGATTCCGGCTAGAGAACAAGGAGACAAAACTGGGGCAAGAATAGGGTAATTTTCGCAGGCTAGCCCCCAAATTGCGGTGCGTGTCCGAGGTGTTGCCTATCGTTGTGGGTATGAATTCACAACAGGAATACGTGCTGCGCACCATTGAGGAACGAGATATCAAGTTTGTGCGCCTGTGGTTTACAGACATTTTGGGCAGATTGAAGTCCGTTTCCGTAGCCCCGGCTGAACTGGAAAGTGCCTTTGAAGAGGGCATTGGCTTTGACGGTTCCTCGATTGAGGGCTTCTCCCGCGTGTCTGAGGCAGACACGATTGCCATGCCGGATCCCTCCACATTCCAGATCTTGCCCTTTGATGATGACGATTCGCCTCTGCAAACCGCCCGGATGTTCTGTGACATCCTCACGCCCGATGGCCAGCCTTCCTATTCAGACCCCCGGCAGGTGCTGCGCCGCCAAGCCTCCTTGGCGGCAGACGAAGGCTTTGAGTGCCACGTCTCCCCAGAAATCGAGTTCTACCTGGTGAAGTCCCTGGATACTGACGGCCAGCCGCCCATCCCTACAGACAACGGCGGCTATTTTGACCAGGCAACCCAGAACGCAGCACCCTTCTTCCGCAGGCAAGCCATGCTCGCCCTGGAATCCATGGGCATCCCGGTAGAGTTCTCCCACCACGAAACCTCCCCCGGCCAGCAGGAGATCGACCTCCGCTACGCCGACGTCCTCACCATGGCGGATTCCGTGATGACCTTCCGTTATGTGATGAAGCAAATCGCCATGCACAACGGGGTGAGCGCCACCTTCATGCCTAAACCATTCCAGCAATACGCTGGGTCGGCCATGCACACCCACATGTCCTTGTTTGAAGGAGACATCAACTCCTTCCATGACCCCGACGAGGAATTCAGCCTCTCCACCACCGCAAAGCAGTTTGTAGCAGGTATCTTGGCACATTCCTCCGAAATCGTGGCCGTGACCAACCAATGGACCAACTCCTACAAACGCATCCTCTTTGGCAATGAGGCCCCCACCTCCGCCACCTGGGGTGTATCCAATCGCTCCGCGCTGGTACGCATCCCCACCTATCGCCTTGGCAAGGCGGAGTCGCGCCGGGTGGAGGTGCGTTTGCCGGACAGCGCCTGCAACCCCTACCTTGCCTTTGCTGTGCTCCTCGGCGCCGGTTTGAAGGGCATTAAGGAGGGCTATGAAGTTCCAGAGCCCGCCGAAGAAGACGTAGCTCTGCTCTCCGTGCGCGAACGCCGCGCACTGGGCTATCAAGACTTGCCCACCAGCCTGGACCAGGCGCTGCGCAAGATGGAGCAATCAGAATTCATGGCGGAGGTCCTCGGCGAGCACGTCTTTGAGTATTTCCTACGCAACAAGTGGCGTGAGTGGCACGACTACCAGCAGCAAATCACCCCTTGGGAATTGGCAACCAACTTGGACTATTAAGGGTTGTCGAGGCCTGGAGAGGGTGAGAGAGTTTGCAGTCAGGAGCAGCACAATGAGCAATCACAGCAACAGCGCGCGCACAACACTGCCCACCATTGGCGCGTTGGGCCTCAACGGTATGCACGCACACCAGGACCTGGAGTGGCTGGGGTGGTGGAACACAGAAAGCATTGACTTGCTCTGGGGCCTCACCGGCGTAGGTGACCCAGACCTCGCCCTCAACACCCTCATCCGCCTCATGCAAACCGTGGATGACGCCGAACGCGCCGAGCTCGACGCTCAGCTCCGCAGCGACCTCACCTTCCGAGTCCGCCTGTTTTCCCTCCTCGGTGGGTCCGCAACCTTGGGCGACCACCTTGTGGCCAATCCACACCTGTGGCGGGAAATCAGCAAACCCATCCCCACCCGAGCGGATATGTTCAAAGAGTTGCTCAGCGCCATCGAGGCGGAGCCCGCGGGGGAAGTGGTTCCCGAAGGGGAAGCAGAGGGAGAAGGGGTAGGTGCCCAAGAACCAGATCCAGACCCCAACCCAGATCCAGCATCCGCAGACCTCCGCAGCCACGGCACATACCGCGCCGGGCCTTCCCGATCCGGCGCTGAGGCCGAGCAGGTTCTGCGCAAGACCTACCGCAACCTGCTGTTGCGCATCGCCGCAGTGGACTTGGCCGGCACGTACCTTGACGATCCCCGCCGCCAAGGCCAGCCCGCCGTGGGCTTCCGGGTTGTCACCAACGCCCTCGCGGACCTCGCCGATGCGGCGCTCACCAGCGCCTTGGCCGTGGCCGTGCGCACCGTCTATGGGGACGCACCAATCGACTCTCGTCTCGCGGTCATCGCCATGGGCAAGTGCGGCGCGAGGGAACTCAACTACATCTCGGACGTGGACGTTATCTTCGTTGCCGAGCCAGTAACCGCACGCGGCACCAGGCTGGCCGGTGAGTTCATTCGCATCGGCTGCAACGCCTTCTTTGAAGTGGATGCGGCACTGCGCCCAGAGGGCAAGCACGGCGCGCTCACAAGAACTCTGGAATCCCACGTCACCTACTACAAACGCTGGGCAGACACCTGGGAGTTCCAAGCTCTGCTCAAGGCCCGCCCGATGACCGGGTATATGCCCCTGGGCCAGGCCTATCACCAAGCCATCGGCCCCATGGTGTGGGAAGCCAGCCAGCGAGAATCCTTCGTAGACGACGTCCAAGCCATGCGCCGCCGCGTCCTGGACAACGTGCCAGAAAAGCTCAAAATACGGGAGCTGAAACTGGGCGAGGGCGGCCTGCGCGACGTCGAATTCGCCGTGCAACTCCTGCAGCTCGTCCATGGGCGTTCCGACGAAACCCTGCGGGTTCTAGCCACAGTGGATGCACTTGAGGCTTTGGTGGCTGGCGGTTACGTCGGCCGCGAAGACGGCTCTGAACTGGTGCGCGCATATGAATTTCTGCGTCTGCTGGAACACCGTCTCCAACTCCAAAAGGTCAAGCGCACACATACGCTTCCGCAAGAGTCCGATGCGAAGAATCTTCGGTGGTTGGCCCGCGCCTCCGGAATGAAGAGTTCCAAACTGGCGTCTTCTGAGCAGGCTTTGGATGACACCCTTCGCAAGGTCCGCCTGCAAATCTCAAGCCTGCACCGAAAGCTGTTCTATCGCCCACTGCTCAACTCGGTGGTGAACTTCGATGCCGGCACCATCAACCTCAGCCCCGAGGCGGCGAAGCTGCAACTGAAAGCCCTGCGCTACCGCTTCCCCGACCGTGCGTTTGAGCACCTCAAGGCTCTTGCGGCAGGCAGTGGGCGAAAGGCTAAAATCCAGGCGCTCCTGCTGCCAATCCTCATGGAGTGGCTGGCAAACACGGCTGACCCAGACGCAGGCTTGCTCAACTACCGCAAGCTCTCCGAGGCGGCCGAGGACCGCACATGGTTCCTGCGCATGCTGCGTGATGAGGGAATCGTGGCCCAACGCCTCATGACTATTTTGGGCAACTCTCCATACGCTGCTGACCTGTTCATTTCCACCCCGGACGTGGTCAAGTTACTCGGCGACGGCGCCACCGGCCCCAAACTTCTGGAACGCTCCTCAGACACGATCACCAAATCCCTGGTGGCCGCCGCCGGTAGGCAAAACGACCCCACGAAGGCGATTAACGTGGCTCGCTCGCTGCGCAGAAACGAGCTTGCCCGCGTGGCCGCGGCTGACCTGCTGAGCCTGATGGGCACCCGTGAGGTCTGCGAAAGCCTGTCCAACGTGTGGAACGCGGTGTTGGAGGCCGCAATCCGGGCGGAGGTCAAAGCCTCGCTGAAGGAACTCGGCGTGGACAAACCACTGGCGCGTATTGCCGTGATTGGCATGGGCCGCCTAGGGGGCGCGGAACTTGGCTATGGCTCGGACGCCGACGTGATGTTCGTGTGCGATCCCGCTGAAGGTGTTGACGAAAACGATGCCGTGAAGTGGGCCATCAGTGTGTGCGAGGGCCTGCGCACCCGCCTGGCCACGCCTTCGGGCGACCCACCACTGGAAGTGGACTTGGGCCTGCGTCCTGAGGGGCGTTCGGGTGCGGCGGTGCGCACGCTGGAGTCCTACAAGCAGTACTACGAACGCTGGGGCGAAATCTGGGAAATCCAGGCATTGCTTCGCGCCACTGACGTTGCAGGCGACCGCGACCTCGGCGTGCGATTCCTCAAGATGATCGACACCTTCCGCTACCCAGCCCAAGGCACCAGCGCGGCCACCATCAAAGAGGTGCGCCGCATGAAAGCTCGCGTGGACAACGAGCGCCTTCCCCGTGGCGCCGACCGCAACACGCACACCAAGCTGGGCAGGGGAGCACTCACAGACATTGAATGGACGGTGCAACTGCTCACCCTGGAACACGCCCACGAGTACCCCCAACTGCAGAACACTTCAACTTTGGAGGTCCTGGAGGCAATCGGTGAGGCCGGAATCCTGCCTGCCACCCAAGTGGACATCCTTACCGAGGCCTGGCTCACCGCCACCGAGGCCCGCAACTCCATTGTGTTGGTGCGCGGAAAGCGCGTGGATCAACTCCCACAGCCAGGCCCCCAATTGGCCGCGGTAGCTGGCGCTGCCGGTTGGGACCCAAACCAGTCCCAAGAATTCCTGGACCACTACCTCAAGGTCACCCGCCGCGCCCGTAAAGTGGTGGACCAGGTGTTCTGGGGAGAAGAGGTATCGCCCCACGAATACTAGAAATACCAGGGTGAAATGGGGGAGATCCCCCAGTGACGGCAGGCAGCACCGCGCCTAGCCTTGGAAAGGGTACGCAGCCCGCCCACCACGAAGGAAGCACAATGGCTATCGAACTCTCATTGGATCTCTCCCAGGCAACCCTTGCTGACCTGCAAACCTTCATCCAGGCGGTGGAGGCCACCGGCACACCGGGGAGCACCGAACTCCACCTCGAAGGTGCAACCCTGCGCATCGCAGCAAACCCAACGAATCCCGATAAAACAGCACATTCTACGAACACCGCGCACAGCGCTCGCAAACCCAGCTCAGACCGTGGTTTCCAACCTGATGGACAATCCCTGCAGTGGCTGCTCGACCGCGTGCTAGAGGTGCGAAACTCAGTGAACAACCCTCCTCACTAGCCACTCATTTAGCCCAAGAGCCGCGCCTTCCGGTTTCTCCGGCTCTGGCCACCACATACCCGGCCATGCCAGCCACAATCACGGCGCCCACAGCGAGCCAGGCGAATCGGAAGTCCGGCCAGGAGTAGGTGCCTGCGGGGTTGTGCTGCACCAGCAGCCACCCGAGCGCCTGTGAGCCGATCACGGTGGCAGTGAACCCACCCATGTTCGCCAACCCGGTGGCGGTGGCCAGCACGGGGAGGGGCATGCGTTCGCGGACGGTGTCAAAGCCAAAACTGGAAGCCGGCACCAACATCGCGAGCACGATCAGCATGAAGGTCACCGCCGCCACGCCGCGTGGGCTGTCGGTGGCGAAAAACCACAGCAACAACACCAAGCTGGCGCCAGCGGCGAGCACTGCAACGTCGCCGCGACGAACCCCCGCGCGGGAGGAAATCCAGCCATGCACTGGGGCGGCGAGCGCGCCAGCGAACGTCTGGACGCTGAAAGCGAAGGCGACGTCGGCAGGTGCCAACCCCATGCCGAGTTTCATCAACGGCGCACCCCACAGCAGCAGGAAGATGGCGCTCGGCGCAACACCCACCCAGTGGACGAAGAAGGCCTGCCACACTACCCGGGACCGCACCACCTGCCGCAGGTTCGCCTTCAAGTGAGCGAGCATCCGCTGCCCGCTGGCTGAAGGCGTGTGCGAGGTTGTGATGAGCAACCCCGCCGCGAAAGCGTTAATGATGCCCACCGCGCCGAGCCCCACGAACGCCTGTGGCCACCCGCCCCACGGCGCCTGCAGAACCAAGAAGAAGGGTATCGCAGAAAGCACCTGCCCGAACTGCCCCAATGCGGTGGTGAACTGCAGGAATACGGGTGCTCGTTTGGCGGGGATCCATTCGGGGATGATGCGCAGGACGGAGAGGAACGCGGTGGCGTCACCCATGCCGATGGGCACGCGGGCGGCGAGCGCCCATCCGTAGCTCGGCGCGAAGCCGAGGAGAATTTGGCCGAGGCCCATGATGAGTGCGCCAATGAGTAGCATCTTTTTGGGGCCGAAGCGGTCGATGGCAAGGCCCATCGGGATTTGGGAAGCCGCGTACACGCCGATTTGCAAGGTGGTGAACACCGCCAGCGCGTTGGCATCCACCTGGAAGCGGTCCATTGCTGCCACCCCGGCTACGCCGAAGCTGGTGCGGCCCGTGATTGCCAGGATGTAGACGCAGGTGGCGGCGAACCAAATGGTCACCGCCTTCCTACTCAGGCGATCAGGCGTTGCGCTCATCAGCGAGGTGGCCGTGGACGATCACGTTGAAGCCAAGGTCGGCGGAGCCGTCGGTAGAGCAGGCGATGAGCACGATGCGCCCGGGGATGTGCTCGTCTACCAGCCAGGCGTCGTCGATGGCCTCGTACTTGTCAATCAGGTACGTGCCGTCCACGATCCACTCGCGCGCATTGCCGCTGGCATCCGCCATGGTGATCCGCGAGCCGTTGAGCACCGCGGTAGGGTAGCGCGACACCTGTACACCGCCCACGCCACTAATCACTTCCGGGGCGTTGAAGTTCACGTTCGCCGTGGCCAGCTCCGAAATCGGGTTGAATACCAGCGGTGCCTGCCCCCAGGCGTGCCCCAGCACATAGGTGGTGCCGGCCTCGGCGGTGGTGGGCGATTGTCCCCAGCCTTCCACCCAGCGCACCATCGTGTCCTGCGGCCCTGCCGGGTTCAGCGGGAGCACATAGGGCATGGAGTCATAGGTTGCGTTGGTGATTGCCGCAGGGCCGTCCATTCGGAATGTCCCCACGCCCACCGGCGCCTGCCCCTCGTTCACATGCGGCGCGGCAGAGGTGGTAGGTGCCAGAGAGGTTGTGCTGGTCGGCGCGGTACTCGTTGCAGGCGCCGGAGCTTCCTCCGCGAAAGAGCATCCGACGAGGCCAGCACAGCCCACAACGCACACCGCCACACCTGCCGCACCCTTGGCCCACACCTTCTTGGGCTGCTCTGCGGAGGTGAGTTGCTCACTACGGAGGCGGGGCAGGTGCACGGTGAACTCTTTTCGGTGGAGAAGTGGAGAACATTAAGGACAAGAGAAGTTGGTTCAAAACTAAGAGTATAAGCGCTTCGCCTCCGCAACACCCCTGCCTGCTTGGGGTGTGCTGCGCTGGCGTGCATCTATTAAGGTGGATCGGGTGAAATACATTTCTACTCGCGATTCCCAAGCAACTCCTGCGAATTTTACAGACATTTTGCTCGGTGGCCTGGCACCCGACGGCGGCCTGTACCTGCCGGAGGAATACCCGCAGTTGGATGACGCCACGCTGAATCGTTGGCGCGAATTGCTCGCGAGTAGTGGCAGCTCAGGTTATGCCAAGCTCGCCGCGGAGGTGCTCAAGCTGTTTGTCACGGACATCCCGGAGGCAGATCTTGAGGCGATTGCTGCGCGCGCGTACACCACGGAGAAGTTCTCGAGCGCTGAAATTGTGCCGGTGACCAGGCTCAACGACCAACTTTACATCGGCCACCTCTCCGAAGGCCCAACCGCTGCCTTCAAAGACATGGCCATGCAGCTCCTGGGCGAGCTGTTCGAATACGAGCTTGCCCGCCGCGGTGCCACGCTGAATATCCTGGGCGCTACCAGCGGCGACACCGGCTCCTCCGCGGAATACGCCATGCGCGGGCGCGAGGGCATCAAGGTGTTCATGCTCACCCCAAAGGATCGCATGACTCCCTTCCAGCAGGCGCAAATGTTTGGCCTGGATGACCCGAACATCTTCAACATCGCCCTGGACGGCGTGTTCGACGACTGCCAGGACGTAGTAAAGGCCGTCTCCGCGGACGCAGAGTTCAAGGCACGCAACAGCATCGGCGCGGTGAACTCCATCAACTGGGCGCGCCTCATGGCGCAGGTGGTGTACTACATCAACTGCTGGCTGAAGGTGACGGACTCCAATGAGCAGAAGGTGAGCTTCAGCGTCCCAACTGGCAACTTCGGCGACATTTGTGCAGGTCACATTGCCAAGCAAATGGGCCTGCCGATCGACCGCCTCATCGTGGCCACCAACGAAAACGACGTGCTGGACGAATTCTTCCGCACCGGCCACTATCGCGTGCGCACCTCCGCCCAAACCTTCGAAACCTCCAGCCCCTCAATGGACATCTCCAGGGCCTCCAACTTCGAACGCTTCATCTTCGACCTCCTCGGCCGCGACGCCTCCCGCACCGCCGATCTCTTCGGCACCCAGGTCAAGCAGGGTGGCTTCTCGCTTTCCGACGACACCGCCTTCCCCGCCGCCGCACAGCAATACGGCTTCCTCTCCGGTTCATCCACCCACGCCGACCGGCTTGCCACCATCAAGGCAATCAAGGACGAGTTCGGCGTCTTGGTGGACCCTCACACCGCCGACGGCATCAAAGTTGCCCAAAGCTGGCTCGACGAGGTGGACACCCCAATCGTCTGCCTGGAAACTGCCCTGCCAGTTAAGTTCGCCGACACCATCCAAGAAGCCATCGGTTCATTCCCCGAGGTACCCGAGCGTTTCAAGGACATCCTCGACGGCCCCCGCATCGTCAAGGACATGCCCAACGACGCCGAGGCCGTCAAGCGCTACATCGAGGAATCCATTTCCGGCTAGTTCGCGCTTGGTTTGTGCGTAGACCGCGGTTTTGACGCGGGTAGGTTTTCAGGACACCTTCGGACCCGGCAGTGCGTGGGATAGAAAAAGGTGTCCTGGTTTCCGTCGCTGGTAGGTGGCGGAGGTTGGCGTGCATACCCCAGGGTAGGTTTTCAGGACACCTTTGCACTCGGCAGTGCGCGGAAGAGAAAAAGGTGTCCTAGTTTCTGTCGTTGGTAGTTGGCGGAAGTTGGCGTGCATGCCCCAGGGTAGGTTTTCAGGACACCTTTGCACTCGGCAGTGCCCGGAAGAGAAAAAGGTGTCCTGGTTTCCGTCGCTCGCACAAAACCGTCGCGCCACCCAGCCCCTTGACCAACCGCTGACCAAGCGCTGACCTACTGCTTCCTCTTCGTGCCCCAGATGAGAAGCGCGAGCACGGAGGCCACAAAGCCGCCTGTGACGAGCCAGGTCGCGGGGGAGTGGAAGATCCAGTAGCCCTTGAGGGAGTACCACCATACGTTGGCGTCGGGAAATTGTTGGTTGATGTAGGTGGGGATGAACAAGGTGATGAAGCCGGTGCTCAGCAGCCCGAGCCAGCCGAGGAGGCCGGCGATGGGGCGCGTCGCGTGTACACCAAATGCAGTGGCGAGTGCAGCGAGGAAGCCCACGGCGCCACAAAGGATGCCAAAAACGGAGAGCACGGTAATCCACCAGACATTGGCGTCGATGGGGTTGCCAATAAAGATGTAGTAATGATCAACTTCGTGCTGGTGATCTAGGGAGAACCCAGGGATTTGAATGTCTGTTGGGACCATGGGTTTAGAATACCGGCTCCCCTCGCCGCCCCAAGCGCTGCGCGTGTGAAGCTCAACACGGCAGGTGCGCATCAGGCGTTAGGATGGATTCGGTCAAAACCCCAAAGAGAAACGAAGGATCGCCCTATGCCCACCCCCGATTTTGTGCTGAAGCTGCGTGAGAAGGTGGGCAATGACCCGCTGTTGTTGCCAGGGGTGACGGCGGTGGTGCTCCAAGACGTGCCTCCAGGTGCGCCGATTTCTGAGGTGCCCAAGGTGCTGTTGGTGAAGCGCGCAGACAACGGCGAGTGGACCCCGGTGACGGGAATCGTTGACCCCGGTGAGGAGCCGCACGCCGCCGCAGTGCGCGAGGTCCTGGAGGAAACCGGGGTAAACGTGCAGGTGGAGGCGCTGCTCGGGGTGGGGGCGGTGGGCCCAGTGGAGTACCCGAACGGCGACGTCACCTTCTACATGGACACCGCCGTGCGCTGCAGCGTCATCGGGGACCCCACCGCCCGCGTCGGTGATGATGAATCCACTGATGTCGGTTGGTTCTCCGTGATGCAGATGCCACCGATGAAGCCCCGCTTCCGCCTCGTCATCGGCGACGCCGTCGCAAACCTCCGCCGCCCCGCAGGCTTCGCCCCGCGCCTCGGTTTCCAGAAGCGCGATCGCTTGCGCTGAATTGCCGACGCGCTCAAGGCCTAAGGTTTCCCAAGGCCCCAGGCGCGGCGAGGCCCAAGCGCGGCGAGGCTAGCCCCAACGCCAGTGAGCTAAATGCTCAGCGGTTGGGTGTGCGGAGTGACGGCGACGGGGAGTGCTGTTTCACCCATGAGGTCGGCGTCCACGGCTGCTGCCGCAGCGCGGCCTTCGGCGATGGCCCACACGATCAGTGATTGGCCGCGGCCGTTGTCGCCGGCTACGTACACTTTTGGCTTGAACCCTGGGAACAGGGGCTTGACCTGGGCGCGGTATTCGGAATCGCGGACCATGCGGCCGCGTTCATCGAAGGCAACGCCGAGTTCGTGGATTACACCGGAGCGCTCGGCACCGCTGAAGCCCAGGGCGATGAGCACCAGGTCGGCGTCGATCTCGAAGTCGGTGTCCTCCATGGGCACGCGCTTGCCATCTACCACCTTGACCTCGTTGCCGCGCAGGGAGGTCACGCGGCCGTTTTCGCCGTGGAAGGAGACGGTGTTCACGTTGTAGATGCGCTCGCCCAGGGCGTCGCCGGGTGCGCGCTTGGCCAGGCCCAGGGCTTCGATCTCTGCTGCGGATTCGTCACCGGTGATCACGTACTCGCCCTCTTCGTGGGCGGTGGCGGTGCGGTAGAGCAGTGGGTACATCGGCCATGGGGTGGAGGCGGCGCGGTGCTTCGGTGCGCGAGGGCGGATGTCGAACTGGGTCACGCTCGCTGCGCCTTGGCGCAGCGCGGTGCCAAAGCAGTCGGTGCCGGTGTCGCCGCCGCCGATGATGACCACCTTCTTGCCCTTGGCGTCGATCACTGGCACGTCTTCATCGCCTTCGCACACGCGGTTTTGGAGGGTGAGGTATTCCATCGCGGGGTAGATTCCCTCAAGCTCGCGGCCTTCAACAGGCAGGTCGCGGGCCACGGGGGTGCCGGTTGCCAGCACTACGGCGTTGTATCCGGCAAGGTCCGCCGCGGTGGGGGAGACGCCGGTGCGGAACTCGGTGCCTTCCGCCTGCATCTGCTCAAGGCGGCGGTCAATCCACTTGTTTTCCATCTTGTACTCGGGCACACCGTAGCGCATGAGCCCGCCGATGCGATCGTCGCGCTCAAATACTGTCACCTTGTGTCCAGCGCGGGTCAGTTGCTGCGCCGCGGCGAGGCCAGCGGGCCCGGAGCCCACCACTGCCACCTTCATGCCTGTGTCGAGGGATGGCTTGATCGGGGTCACCCAGCCTTCCTCGAACCCGCGCTCGGCGATGGCCAGCTCAACGTTCTTGATAGTGACGGCGTCGTCGGAAATGCCGAGCACGCAGGCGCCTTCGCAGGGGGCGGGGCACAGGCGGCCGGTAAATTCGGGGAAGTTGTTGGTGGCGTGGAGGCGGTCGAATGCTTCCTGCCAGCGGTCTTGGCGCACGAGGTCATTCCACTCGGGGATGATGTTGCCCAGCGGGCAGCCTTCGTGGCAGAAGGGCACGCCGCAGTCCATGCAGCGGGTTGCCTGCTGCTCGATTTGGCCGCTTGGGGCCTGCTCGTACACTTCGCGCCAGTCCATCAAGCGCAGAGGCACAGGGCGGTGTGCCGGCTCGGCGCGGTCAAACTTTTGAAAACCGTGTGGATCAGCCATTAGTTCACTGCCTCCATGATTGCTTCGTTGACGTCGCGGCCCTCGCGGGTTGCCACGTCGATGACATCCAGCACCTTTCGGTACGGCGCTGGCAGGATCTTGATGAATTGTTGCGGCTGCACCGTGGTGGTTGCCCCGGTGCGGCGAGCGTGCTCGGCCAGGATGTGCTCCAGGAACTCGATGTCAGTGTCCGTGAGTTCTTCCACGCCGTTGGCCACGTCCTTGTTCAGGCGTTCTGTCACCTTTCCGGTGTCTAGCAGGTAGGCCACGCCACCGGACATGCCGGCACCGAAGTTCTCACCGACCTCACCGATCACCACAACCTTGCCGCCGGTCATGTACTCGCAGCCGTGGTTGCCAATACCTTCAACTACCGCCGTTGCGCCGGAGTTGCGCACGCAGAAACGCTCGCCGACGGCACCGCGGATGAACAGCTCGCCACTGGTTGCGCCATAGCCCACCACGTTGCCCGCGATGATGTCCGGGTTGTGCTTGAGCTGCTTTGGCGCGTCCGCGCTTGGGCGCACCACGATGCGTCCGCCGGAGAGACCCTTGCCCACGAAGTCGTTGGCGTCGCCTTCCAGGTCCAGCGTCATGCCGCGAGGGATGAAAGCACCAAAGGAGTTGCCTGCGGAACCGGTGAAGGAAAGGTGCAGAGTGTCCTCCGGCAGGCCCTGGGCGCCCGCGGCGCGGGTCACCCTCGAGCCGGTCATAGTACCCACGGAGCGGTTCACATTGGTGATGGGGTAGTGCAGGGAAATGGTGGGGTTTTCACCCGCAGCCATCCACTGCGGCGCATTCGCGGAGTTCTTGGCCGCGGCGGCGTCGATGGTGAGCTGGGTGTCCGCGATGATCTGGTGATCCAGGGCCTTTTCCAGGCCATGTTCCTGCGTCCTGGTGCAGCGCAGGTTTTGGTTGCGGAAGTGCGGGGACTCCACACGGTGGAAGATCGGGCTGAGGTCCAGCTTGCCCGCGCGTGCGGTTGCGGTTTCCTCAGCCATCTTGAGCACCTGGGCCTGGCCCACGGCTTCGTCGATGGAGCGGAAGCCCAGTTCAGCCAGGTATTCACGCACTTCCTCGGCGATGAAGGTAAAGAAGTTCACCACATGCTCCGCCCGGCCCGTGAACTTCTTCCGCAGCTCAGGGTTCTGGGTGGCAATACCCACGGGGCAGGTGTCCAGGTGGCATACGCGCATCATGATGCAGCCCTCAACCACCAGCGGAGCGGTGGCAAAGCCGAACTCTTCTGCGCCGAGGAGGGCTGCAATCACCACGTCGCGGCCGGTCTTCAACTGGCCGTCGCACTGCACGCGGATTCGGTCACGCAGGCCGTTGAGCAGCAGGGTCTGCTGGGTTTCCGCAAGGCCAAGCTCCCAAGGGCCACCAGCGTGCTTCAAGGAGGTCAGCGGGGAAGCGCCGGTGCCGCCGTCATGCCCAGACACAAGAACCACGTCAGCGTGTGCCTTGGAAACACCCGCAGCCACGGCGCCGATGCCCTGCTCCGCAACGAGCTTCACGTGGATGCGGGCGTCGGGGTTAGCGTTCTTGAGGTCGTGGATGAGCTGGGCCAGGTCCTCAATGGAGTAGATGTCGTGGTGTGGCGGCGGGGAGATCAGTCCCACGCCTGGGGTGGTGATGCGCACCTCGGCGACCCAAGGGTAGACCTTGTTCGGTGGCAACTGGCCACCCTCGCCTGGCTTTGCGCCCTGGGCCATCTTGATCTGAATGTCCGTGCAGTTGGAGAGGTAGTGGCTGGTCACACCAAAGCGGCCGGAGGCCACCTGCTTGATGGCGGAGCGCTTCCAGTCACCGTTTGGCTCCACGGCAAAGCGCTTTGCATCCTCGCCGCCCTCGCCGGAGTTGGACATAGCACCGAGGCGGTTCATGGCGATTGCCAGCACCTCGTGGGCCTCGGCGGAGATAGAGCCGTAACTCATGGCGCCGGTGGAGAAGCGCTTGACGATGTCCGCCACTGGCTCCACCTCGTCCACGGAAATTGGCTCGCGGTCGGGGGCGAACTCAAAGAGGCCGCGGATAGTGGCCAGGCGCTTGGACTGGTCATCCACCTTCTGGGTGTACTCCTTGAAGATGGCGTACTGGCCAGTCTTGGTGGCGTGCTGCAGCTTGAAGATGGTCTCTGGATTGAAAAGGTGGTATTCACCCTCGCGGCGCCACTTGTATTCACCACCCAAGTCCAGTGCGCGGTGCGCGTGCTCTTCGGGGCGCGGCAGGAAGGCGCTGCGATGGCGGGCCTCCACGTCTGCGGCAACATCTTCCAAGTCGATACCGGAGATTGGGGAGGGGATGCCACCGAAGTATTCATCCAGGAGGTCCTGGTGGAGGCCGGTGACGTCGGCAAGCTGCGCGCCGCGGTAGGAAGCGACGGTGGCGATACCCATCTTGGACATCACCTTGAGCACGCCGGAGGTGGCGGCGGTGATGTAGTTGGTGCAGGCCTGGTCCAGGGTGAGCTCGCCGAGTTGGCCGGCCATGCGCAGCTCGTCGATGGTTTCAAAGGCCATGTAGGGGTTGATTACGTCTGCGCCGAAGCTGATGAGCATGGCCAGGTGGTGAACTTCGCGGGCGTCGCCGGACTCGATCACCAGGGAGGCGTGGGTGCGGGTGCGCTCGGCCACCAGGTGTTGGTGCACCGCGGAAGTGAGCAGCAGAGATGGGATCGGTGCGTAGCGTTCGTCGGATTCGCGGTCCGAGATCACGATGATGGTCTTGCCCTCGGCAATCGCCTTGGATACTTCACGGCGCACGCGGGCGATGGCCTCGCGCATGCCGGCGCCGTGGTGTGCCACGGGGTAAAGGCCGGAGATTACCGCTGCGCCGAATGCTGGCCACTGGTCGTCGTCATTGGCGTGGATCAGTGTTGCCAGCTCGTGGTTGTCAATCACGGGACGATCCAGGTGGATACGTCGGGCTGCCTCAGCGTCTGGGTGCAGCACGTCGGACTGCGCGCCCAGCAGCGTGAACATGGAGGTCACGGGCTTTTCGCGGATGGAGTCCAGCGGGGGGTTGGTCACCTGGGCAAAGCGCTGCGCGAAGAAGTCGTAGAGCATGCGCGGGCGCGCGGACAGGGCAGCGATCGGGGTGTCGGAGCCCATGGAGCCGATTGCCTCGGCGGCGTCCAGCGCCATGGGGCGCACGATGAGGTCCACGTCTTCTTCCGTGATGCCAAAGACGCGCTGGCGCAGGACGGCGCGGTTGTGCGGCATGTAGTCGTAGCGGGTCTGCGGGAGGTGTTCGAGGTGCACAAAGTTCTCGCGGATCCACTCACCGTATGGTGCGGCGGTGGCCAGTTCACGCTTGATTTCTTCATCCTCGATGATGCGGCCCGCGGCGGTGTCCACTAAGAACATGCGGCCAGGCTGCACGCGGGTGCGCTTGACGACGTGCTTCGGGTCAATATCCAGCACACCCGCTTCGGATGCCATCACAACAAGGCCATCATCGGTGATCCAGATGCGTCCGGGGCGCAGGCCGTTGCGGTCCAGGGTGGCGCCAACCAGGGTGCCGTCGGTAAATGCCACGGCTGCGGGGCCATCCCAGGGTTCCATGAGGCAGGAGTGGTACTCGTAGAAGTCGCGGAGCTTCGGGTCGATGTTGTCCGCGTGCTCCCAGGCCTGCGGGATCATCATCATGACTGCGTGCGGGAGGTCGCGGCCGCCAAGGTGGAGCAGTTCGAGGGCCTCATCCAAACGCGCGGTATCCGAGCCAGTTGGGGTGCAGATGGGCAGTACGCGATCCAGGGGCCCTAGCTTTTCGGACTGAATGAGCGATTCGCGTGCGCGCATCCAGTTTTCGTTGCCGCGCACGGTGTTGATCTCACCGTTGTGCGCCACCAGGCGGTAGGGGTGCGCAAGCGGCCAGGCGGGGAAGGTGTTGGTGGAGAAGCGGGAGTGCACCAGCGCGATTGCGGTTTCCATGCGTTGATCGCGCAGGTCAGGGTAGAACGCCGCCAACTGAGGGGTGGTGAGCATGCCCTTGTACACGATGGTGCGCGCGGAAAGGGAGGGGAAGTACACAGTGTCTTCGCCGTTTTTGGTGCCCAGCTCGCGCTCGCAGCGCTTGCGCACGAAGAACATCACGCGGTCTAGGTCGATGCCGGAGAGCTGGTTGCCTTCGGTGTCGGTGGCCGTGATGAAGACCTGTTCGAAGTGCGGCATGGCGTCGAGTGCCATTTCGCCGAGGTCAGACGGGTCAATGGGGACCTCGCGCCAGCCGAGAACTTCGGCGCCCTCCTCGCGGGCGATGGCTTCGATCTCGCGCTTGGCGTCCAGCATGGCCATGCGGGCCTTTGGTAGGAAGGCGATGCCGGTGGCGTAGGAACCCTGGGCGGGCAGCTTGAAGTCCACGACGGAACGGTAGAGGCGGTCGGGGATTTGCAGGAGGATTCCTGCGCCGTCGCCGGTGTTCTTCTCTGCGCCGGCGGCACCACGGTGGTCAAGGTTCACGAGTGCCTGGATGGCCTTGTCCACGAGGCTGCGCGTTGCGCGTCCATACATGTCTGCAACGAACGCAACGCCACACGCGTCCTTCTCAAACGAAGGGTTGTACAAGCCCTGTTTGTTCATGATCACCTCTTGGATTCTGTTGGTCAGTACATGCAGATCATCGAGTTACACTGGGCCACTCTCTGGGCCACTCTTGGCTACTCTGCGTCAATCTATAACTCAACAGGTTTCCAATACTGCGGTAAAGTGAGGTAACCCTAAAACTGCTGGCCAATAGAAAGTTACCGTGATCTATTTCACAAGATAATACCTTTTGGAGAACAGTTTTAGTGAATAAATCTCCAGCCGTCCTCCCGGGCTACGATTGCCACCCAAACGGGCACGGGAATTTTATTCACGGGCACACGGAATGAGGAAAGGCCCCCAAAATGCAAGAAAGCAGCACGAACATTGCCGTCCGAGGCCAGCTTGTCTGCGCAAACGAACAAGAGGCTGCGGCGGTGCTTTTCAACCTCCCCGAGCACACGCGGCTTACCCGAGCTGAACCGGGCTGCCTCAAGTTTGTGGTGACCCAAAGCGCAGATCCGCTGGTCTTTGAAGTAGAGGAGCGGTTTCTCGATCAAGAGGCCTTTGACGCCCACCAGGCACGCCTGCGCGGCACCACATGGTGGGAGGCAACCCAGAATATCCACCGCTCCTATGAGGTCACCGAAGCGTAAAACGCGCGGTTAGCGCGCAGCGATGATGTTGATCATCCAGCGGGTGCCGAACTTGTCGGTGAGCATGCCAAAAGAATCGCCCCAGGGTGCCTGCGCGAGCTCCACCTGCACGGTCTCAGCGATTTCCTTCAGGCTGTTCCAGTGAGCGGTGAGGGTCTCGCCATCTTCGGCTGCGGAACCAGTGAGGGACAGCGGCGTATCGTCACCTGGGGTGACGTCCATCTCCTCAGGAACATCTGAGGCAAACAGCACAGGCTTGCCGTCGATACGCAGCTCGGAGTGCATGATCAGTTCCGCGATGCTGGCGTCATTGCCCGGCATGTCGCCGAAGGTCATGAACTGCACTTCGCCGCCGAGAATCCGCTGGTAGGCCTCCATGGCCTCGCGTGCAGCGCCGGTGAAGTTGCGGTATGGGGTCAGATTTACAGTCATGCGCATGAGCTTGGGTCAAAGAGTGTGCGCTGAATATTTTGGGAATCAAAAGAGCGTCCGTGGCGTGAGATTCACCACGTCAAAATGCGGGAACATGCAGTTTAGGGCAAGTTTCGACGCCGCCAAGCGCCGCTCGTTCCCCAGGTGAGTTTCGCGGGCATGCGGTCAGGTGCGTAACTTATCTTGGGTGAATGCTGTCCTTCTTGCCGTGCTGGTCATGCTCATCCTGGCCCTCGCACGAGTCCACGTAGTCCTTGCCCTATTCATCGGTGCCCTCGTTGGTGGCCTTGCCAGTGGAATCGGTTTGGAGTCCACCATGGTGGCCTTCCAAGACGGCCTTTCCGGCGGTGCCAAGATTGCCCTCTCCTACGCCCTGCTCGGCGCCTTCGCAATGGCTGTAGCCAGCGCCGGCCTGCCCAAGTTGCTCGCCGAGGCCATCATGAACCGCATCGGCGTGGACGACCCCACCACCCAGCGTCGCACCGTTGCCGCCACCAAGTGGCTGCTCGTGCTCGGTGTGCTGGCTATGTCCATCATGAGCCAGAACCTCATCCCGGTGCACATCGCCTTCATCCCGCTGCTGATCCCGCCGCTGCTGGGCGTGATGAACCGTCTGCACCTGGACCGCCGAATGATCGCCTGCGTGCTGGCCTTTGGCCTGGTGACCACTTACATGTGGATCCCGCTTGGCTTCGGTTCAATCTTCCTCAATGACATCCTCCTGGCCAACATCGAGGCCGCTGGTCTGAGCACCGCTGGCCTCAACATCTTGCAGGTTATGGCGATCCCCGCGCTGGGTATGTTCCTCGGTCTTCTCATCGCCGTGTTCATCTCCTACCGCAAGCCGCGCACCTATGAGGACCGTGCGGTGGGCGTGCAGTCCGGTGAGGATGAGCCGGTTTCGCGCTACAAGCTCATCATCTCGCTCGTGGCGATCGTGGCGGTGTTCGTGGTCCAGATGGTGCTGCAGGCGCAGGACTCTGAAGCCGATGGTCTGCTCATCGGCTCCCTGATTGGCCTTGCCATCATGCTGGGCACAGGTGCCGTGAGCTGGCGGGAGGCCGATGACGTGTTCAGTCAAGGCATGAAGATGATGGCCCTGATCGGCTTCATCATGATCACCGCCCAGGGCTTCGCCTCGGTGATGCGTGAGACCGGCGAGGTGGAGTCGCTCGTGAATGCCTCCGCTGACCTGATTGGCCAAAACCAGGCCTTGGGCGCGTTCGTGATGCTGCTTGTGGGTTTGATCGTCACCATGGGCATCGGCTCCTCCTTCTCCACGCTGCCGATCATCACCACCATTTACGTCCCGCTGTGTATGGCTCTCGGTTTTAGCCCGGCCGCAACTGTGGCAATCATCGGTGCCGCAGGCGCCCTCGGCGACGCCGGCTCTCCAGCCTCCGATTCCACCCTCGGCCCCACTGCCGGCCTCAACGCAGACGGCCAACACGACCACATCCGTGACTCCGTCATCCCTACCTTCCTCCACTTCAACATCCCGTTGCTGGTGTTCGGCTGGGTCGCAGCGATGGTCCTCTAGCGCAGTCGCGTTCATTGCTCAGGTCACAATTGCGTTACGCTTTGCCGCATTCCGTGCCAAGCAGAACTTTTGCCTCTACCGTGGGCGAGGAAGTGCGAAAGTGCGCACACCGCATCGCACGAATTGTCTAACGCAGAAGCCAACGAAGAAGGAGCAAGCAAATGTCTGATCTCAACAACAAGCTCGAAGACCTCGGCGGCAAGGCAAAGGAATCTTTCGGCGAGGCAACCGGCAACGAAAAGCTTGCCGACGAAGGCCGCGCCGACCAGACCAAGGCGGACATCAAGGACGCAGTCTCCAACGCCGGCGAGAAGCTCGAGCAGGCGAAGGACAAGGTCCTCGGCGCCTTCCAGAAGGACGAAGAGAAGTAAGAGAGGATTCAGCGATCCTCAATCTGAAAACCCACCTCCCGCTGAAGGAGGTGGGTTTTTCCGTTGCTGCTTTTCCCCAAAAACTAAGCCTGAACTTGGTTTTTGTAGCCTTACTTTGCTTTCCAAATGCCCCGTATTGTGGAAACCTTGGTGCTAAAGAGAGCCCAATCTTCGAGGCTTTTCCATCTTCCACCGCTAAGGGACTGTCATGGCACTCGCAGGAACCAAAGAGCAGGGCTTTGAGCCGCACGCACAAGGCATGAATTCAAAACTGAACTGGATCCGTGCCGGGGTACTCGGAGCCAACGACGGTATCGTGTCCGTCGCCGCGCTGCTGATCGCGGTGATCGCCGCCGGTTCGGATCGTGGCGCCACCCTGACCGCGGGTATGGCTGCCCTGGTGGCCGGTGCAATTTCCATGGCGCTTGGTGAATACGTAAGCGTTTCCGCCCAGCGCGACTCCGAGCGCAGCCTGGTGGAGCTGGAGCGCTTCGAGCTCGAGCATTACAAGGAAGAGGAGATCCACGAGCTGGCGGAGATTCTGGAGAAGCTCGGTATGGAGGCAGAAACCGCAGCTAGGGGTGCGCGGGAGATCCAAAACAATGATCCGCTGGCGGCCCACCTGCAATTGGAACTGGGTATTGATGAAGAAGAACTCACCAGTCCCATCGCGGCCGCAATTTCTTCCGCGATTTCCTTCACCCTGGGCGCCCTGCTGCCGCTGCTCGCCGCAATGTTTGCTCCCGCGGACACCAAGGTCTTCGTGGTGGCGGCGTGCACGCTCATCGCGCTGGGCTGCACTGGTTACCTCTCCGCGGTCCTGGCAAAGACGCCGCGAGCCCGTTCGAGCCTTCGCCTCGTCGTGGGTGGCACCTTGGGTTTGATTCTTACGTACTTCGCCGGATCGATGTTTGGCGTCTAATCTGGGGCAGATGAACCGCCTCAAGCCCTGGCTCCGGCCCAAAGTTGCCGGGCTGTATATCGCAGCAGCGCTCGCCGTTGCTGCGTGCTCGCCTGCTCAGGAGTCCACGCTGAGCGCCACGCACGAGGACTTCGGCGCGCAAGCCCCTGAACTGTTCACCACGGCGGATTCCGCAGACTATGCATCTATCGTTGCGGCCCCTGACCCGCGCACGATCATTTCCATCGTGGAAGACGACGGCCAAGTAGCCACCACCGAGGGCGCAACCGAACCGATCCCAGCCCTCTCACAGGCAAAACTCTTCCTCGGAGCTTGGGTGCTCTTCCATGTGGAAGGCAGCGAGGATCAAGTGCTGCAGATGCTGCGCTACTCAGATGATGCGATTGCCGACGAGCTCGACGCCACATATCCCGAGGCGATCCCTGCCGTGATCGAGCGTTACGGGCTGGGGGATACTTCCTATAACGGATACTGGGGCAATACGGTCACTACCACCAATGACCTGGCTCGATTCATCCACCTGGTGCAAGATGATGCCACCGGGCAGGCAATCTTGGAGGCGCTGAGTCAAGTGAGCCCCATCGCCGCCGACGGCTACCCCCAGGACTTCGGCACCGCCCAACTGCCCGGCGTGCTGGGCACGAAGTTCGGTTGGTCTGACGACCTCAGCGCTCATTCCACCGCCTCTATCGCCGATGGCTATGTGATCGTCGCCTACACCTACGGCACTCCCGAGGAGCTCACCGAGGACGTCCTGAGGTCCGTCGCGATCACTCAGTAGAGTAGGGGTGCCACGTAGCACACAGGAAAGGCAACGCTTTGTACCACAACCCTTACCTTCTCCAACCAGGACCGCAGCAACCCCAACCTTCTGCTGCACCTCCCCAGCTGCCTTGGGGGAAGGTGACGCTGTGGGCGTCGTTAAGCTTCGCGGCGATTGCCGCGGTGACCGTGGGCGTTGTGGTTCTGACCAGGCTCGCGTTTGGTGACGTGGGCGATCCGCTGACCGTGGTCGCGCTGGTGCTCTTTGCGATGCCCACGCTGATGCTCGGGGCGATGCTGGTGATTCTGCGCGTGTTTGAGCTGCGGCTTTCTGATGTCGGCTATCACAAACCCACAGCCCGCCTGCTGCACCTGCTGTGGCAGTACCCGCTCATCCTGGCGTGCATGGTGGCGGTGCAGGGCGTGGTGACCTCACTGGCCAGCGACGACGCCACCACCTCCAACACCGAAACCATCGCCGAACTGGCTGTTGTCCATCCCGCCTTGCTGCTGCTCGCCTTCGTGGGCATTGCGATAGCCACGCCGCTGTTTGAGGAAATCTGGATCCGCGGCATGCTCATGAACTGGCTGAAACTTCGCTGGGGCACCACCGCGGCGGTCTTCGTGAGCGCCCTCGTATTCGCCGTGCTGCACGGCATGATTTGGCTGGTCCCAGGCCTGTTCGTGGCCGGCGTAGGCTACGGCCTGCTGCGCGTGTTCCACCGTAACCTCTGGGCCAGCACCATCGCGCACGCCATTCAAAACACCATCGCCTTCACCGCCGCCATCACGCTGCTGAGCGTCTAGTTACATCTGCACGTAGCGCGCCCGCGCAATCGAATACAGGCCGTAAAGCGCTAGGCCGGCACCAACGGCACACAACACGACGCTGCCAAGGCGCTGCTCACCCAACGTCCGCAGCGCGACATCAAGACCGCCCGCCTGCTCAGGATCTGACTGCAACCCGGCGATCACCACCAGCACCCCCGCAATCGCGAAGGCGATGCCCCTGGCAACATACCCCGCGACTCCCGCAACTGTGATCGCCGCACCCACATGGCCACTACTCGACCCATGCTCCAAATCCTTCACGAAACCCCGCGTGGCGCCCTTCCACACGTTGTACACACCGACCCCGAGCACCACCAGCCCTGCCAACACCACCACCGCAGCGCCCCAACTATAAGAGAGCAGGGTGGCCGTGGTGCTCGTGGCCGTCTCCTCATCGGAGGCACCGCCGCCCGACGCAAACTTCCCCGTTGTCAGCGCCAACGAAAGGAACACCACCGCGAGTGCCGCACCCTTGGCCCTCTGTGATGCCTTCGCGCCTACGAACACCTCCGTCAGCCGCCACAACGCCAACGCAACCAACGCAACAACCGCCACCCACAGCAGCGCCCGACCGCCCGGTGCCTGCGCGATCATCGCCAACGCACCGGTGTTGGAGGCCTCATGGGCTGAGCTGGTTGGGGCTGTTGAAGTAGGAGCTGCGATTCGAAAGGCAATCCAGCCGATCACAATATGCAGCATGCCCATCACCACGAACCCCACGCGCGCCATCGCTTGGAGTGCGGGATGCTTGTTTGCTTTCTGTGCTGCCTGACCGGCCGCCTGCGACGCCGTGCTCGCGAGGTCCTTGGCCCGCCTGCCGCCTTCCTTCGGATTCATGCCCACCATCGTAGTTGGGCGGGGTGCTTGGCTGGGGACGAAGCAGGGTTGGTTTTCAGGACACCTTCGGTGGCTTGGTGCAACGGTTTGGGCAAAGGTGTCCTGGTTTCCGTCGCAATGGTGTCGGCCGCTTCAGGATGCAGACAAAGCAAAACCCCCTGGACAGCCGCTACATGTGAGAAGCAGACGGGCGTCCAGGGGGAAACCAGCCCGAGCCAGCCATAGCCGGCTACCAGGGTCAGTGCCCTAGGGTTTAGCAGTCGAAGTAGAGCTCGAACTCCTGTGGGGTTGGGCGCAGGCGCACTGGGGTGATTTCGTTGTCGTACTTGAGCTTGATGTAGGTATCAATCAAGTCTTCGGTGAACACGTCGTTGTCGGTGAGGAACTCGTGATCCTCCTCCAGTGCCTTGAGGGACTCAACCAGGGAGGTTGGTGCCTGTGGGATGGAGGCTGCTTCCTCTGGGGGCAGCTCGTAGAGGTCCTTGTCCACTGGTGCGTGTGGCTCGATGCGGTTCTTGATGCCGTCGAGGCCGGCGAGCATCATGGCAGCGAAGCCGAAGTAGGGGTTGCCCGATGGGTCTGGTGCGCGGAACTCGATGCGCTTTGCCTTTGGGTTGGAGCCGGTGATTGGGATACGCACGGCTGCGGAGCGGTTGCGCTGCGAGTACACCAGGTTAATTGGGGCCTCGAAGCCTGGGACCAGACGGTGGTAGGAGTTCAGGGTTGGGTTGGTGAACGCCAACACAGCGCCTGCGTGGTGGAGGATACCGCCGATGTAGTAGCGGGCGATGTCGGAAAGGCCTGCGTAGCCAGCCTCATCGTGGAACAGTGGCACGCCGTCCTTCCAGAGGGACTGGTGTGCGTGCATACCGGAGCCATTGTCGCCAGCCAGTGGCTTTGGCATGAAGGTGGCAACCTGGCCGTTCTGGAATGCGGTGTTCTTGATGATGTACTTGAAGGTCTGCAGGTCGTCGGCTGCGTGGAGCAGGGTGTTGAACTTGTAGTTGATCTCCTGCTGGCCGCCGGTGCCCACCTCGTGGTGGAAGCGCTCGATCTCGAAGCCTGCGTTGAGCAGGTTGCGGGTCATCTCGTCGCGGATTTCCAGGGTCTGGTCGTATGGTGGCACTGGGAAGTAGCCGCCCTTGATGCGGGTCTTCGCGCCCAGATTCGGGGTACCGTCGATGTTGAATTCCTTGCCGCGGTTCCACCAGCCCTCGTTGGAGTCCACCTCGTAGAAGCCGGCGTTCATCTCGGTGGAGTAGCGGACCTTGTCAAAGAGGTAGAACTCGGCTTCGGGGCCGAAGAAGCAGGTGTCGGCGATGCCGGTTGCGCTGAGGTACTGCTCGGCCTTGCGGGCAACGTTGCGTGGGTCGCGGGAGAAAGGCTCGCGGGTGAAGGGGTCGTGGACAAAGAACTTGATGTTGAGGGTCTTTGCTTTGCGGAATGGGTCAACAACCGCGGTGGCGAGGTCTGGCAGGAGGTTCATGTCAGACTCGTCGATGGTGGTGAAGCCGCGGACGGAGGAGCCGTCGAATGCGAGGCCTTCCTCGATGGCGTCTTCGTCGAGCATGTGTGCAGGGATGGAGAAGTGCTGCTCAATGCCTGGGACGTCGGTGAAGCGGACGTCGACGAACTCTACATTCTCATCCTTGATGTACTTGATGACATCTTCAGCGGTCTTGAATGCCACGATTGTCTCCTAAAAGTAAAAAGCATTGGCCGCGCCGCTTTGGGGCTGGCCAACTTGATGGTTGCCACGATTCCCACGTGAGTGATTGCATTGTAACTCATTTTCTATCGAGCTATCAAAAAAATCACCGAGCCTCCCGAAACTCCCAGTTCAACCCCCGTAAACCTGTGGGCCTTGGGTGCGTCGAAAAGCCTTGGGAAGTTGGGTAAAGTGAGAACCCATGAGCAAACCTAAACGCAGTTGGCTTGACGGCCCGCAGATCCCCGCACAGTTCGACCAAGGCCAGCCTTCACGTTGGCCGGGTGAGGCGCTGGGGCTGCCGAAGGAGGGTCCGGGTTCGCTGGCGTCGGTGATGCGTCGTGCGTGCGGCGTGGCCATCGACTGGGTCATCTGCCTGGGCTTTGCCTACCTCATCCACGCGTTCACGGGGGCGCTCGGCGGGGTGTCCACCATCGTGTACATGCTGTTCATTATCCTGGGCATCGTGAGCGTCACACTGTTCGCACGCACACCCGGCCAGGCTTTGCTGGGGATGGGGGTGGCGCGTATCGACGTGCCCAGCGCCCGCGTTGGGTTCTGGCGGGCGTGTGCGCGCACCGTGGGTACGGCGCTGATTTTCCCTGCAGTACTGGTTGATGCCGATGGCCGCGGAATTCATGACCGGGCCACCGGCACCTCTACTGTTCGTGGCTAATGAGCCTCGTGGAGTCTAGCCCCGCTTATTGCGCTCGTTGACGCGGCGGGCGCGGCGATTCATGCCGGAGACCCTGGCGCCCTTTGGAATTGGACCCTTGGGCAGTGCGGCACCGGCGCCGGCACCGGGGAGGTTGTCCATCGCTTCGATGCGTGCGGCGATGGTGTAGACCTCATCTTTCTTGTAGTTGCGAGGCATCTTCATGAGCGTGGATTGCAGCTTTTTCAGAGGAACGTCGCCTTCCTCGGTGCCCACGTGGATGACCTCAACGGGGACACCTGGTGCGAGCTTCTTCAGGCGGTTGCGCTGCTTCGCGATGAGTGGCTTGAGGTGGTTCTTGTCGCCTTCGCCAACCAGGATCACGCCGGGCACGCCCACCACGCGGTGGAGCACGTCCATCTGTGGGGTCATGTCCAGGCCGGTCTTGGTGCGCCAGGCAACGCCGAAGCCGGAGCGCAGGTTATCCAGCGCCCAGCCCGCGGCACCCACTTGGCCTTCGGCTTGGCTATAGACGGCATTTTGCATGCGGCGGGAGAACACCCACATTGCGATGGTGGCACCCAGCACGGCGCCGAGGATCAGCATGAACCAGCGGCCACCCCAGAAGGTGCCGATGCCGAAGAACACCAACGCCGTACCTAAAACGCAGGCCAGCATGATGGGGACCAGCGCTTTGTCCTGCTTGCGCTGAATCTGGAACGCCTGCCACACCTGCGACCAAGTATTGCGGCGGCTGGCACGCTTCTGTGCGCGCTCCTCTTTCTTTGCGGCTTTTTCAGCCTGTTTCTTCGCATCTGCCATGGCTACAACCTTAGCCTTTTGCTCACGCACTCACGCAATTGCCACTTATCCGCGCCCGGCGGTGGAGGCAACCACTGGGGTCTCCTCGGAGGGGCCGTACTTTTCCAGCAGGGTGGACGCCTCTTGGGCGGTGCTTCCCTGGGATGTTTGGGCGAGGTGCTTGAGGTGCTCCGGCAGTTGCTCGCCGCGCGCCTCGAGTGCCTCCGCGTAAAGCTTGCCTGCGCGGTAGGAGGAGCGCACCAATGGGCCGGACATCACGGCGCCGAAGCCGAGTTCGTAGGCGTAGTCTCGGTGCTCGATGAACTCTTCTGGCTTCACCCAACGTTCGATGGGGTGGAACAGGGGGCCGGGGCGCAGATATTGGGTGATGGTGATGATGTCGCACCCTGCGGAGCGCAAGTCGCGCAGTGCGGACTGCACCTCCTCAACCGTTTCACCCATGCCCAGGATGAGGTTGGATTTGGTAACCAGACCGAAGTCACGGGCCTGCCGGATCACGTCCAGGGAGCGCTCGTAGCGGAACGCCGGGCGGATTCGCTTGAAGATCCTCGGCACGGTTTCCAGGTTGTGCGCAAACACTTCTGGGCGGGCCTCGAACACCTCTTGGAGAAGGTCGGGCTTTCCGGAGAAGTCCGGGGTGAGGTTTTCCACGCCCGTGTGTGGGTTGAGCTCGTGGATTTTACGGACCACCTCGGCGTAGAGCCAGGCGCCCTCGTCTTCCAAGTCGTCGCGAGTCACACCGGTGATGGTGGAGTAGTTCAGTTGCATTTCACGAACCGACTCAGCAACCCTGCGTGGTTCGTCGGTATCCAATGGTTCCGGCTTAGCGGTGTTGATTTGGCAGAAGTCGCAGCGCCTGGAGCAGTTTGCACCGCCAATGAGGAAGGTTGCTTCCCTCGATTCCCAACACTCGTGGATGTTGGGGCAGCCAGCTTCTTGGCACACGGTGTGCAGGCTGGCACCAGAGACTTTCTTCTTCATGTCCTGGTATTCGGGGCCCGTTTTCACGGAGGTGCGAATCCAGCGAGGCTTACTCTCGATTGGGGTTTCGGAGTTGCGCGCTTCCACGCGCAAGAGCTTGCGTCCTTCAGGTCCTTGAGTCACGGTATGCACCCTACCTATTGTTTCTGGCTTTCTAAACACCCTGCTTTTTGCGCAGGCCTTTTGTGGGGTCGGGGGCGGAGTCAAAGCTGTGGTCCGCCACCTGGAGTTCACCGGAAAGGGTGCGCAAGAGTGTGTTGACCACTGGGGCGGACATCTCTTCCACGGTGACTTCACGCCCAAGCTCATCGCTCAGCGTGGTCACTCCTGCGTCCGTGATGCCGCAGGGGATGATGTGCTGGTAGAACTCGAGCGTATTGTTACAGTTCAACGCCAAGCCGTGCATTGTAATTCCCCGGGTAATTCGGATGCCCAGAGCTGCGACTTTGCGGTGCGGCGCCCCGTGTTTGCCGGGCACCCACACGCCTGAGCGGCCGTCCACGCGCCCTGCGTCAGGGATGCCGGCCTGCCGGACCACGTGGATGAGGGCTTCCTCGATCCGCCGGACGTAGTCCACAACGTCGATCGGTTGCGCGAGTTTGATGATGGGGTACACCACGAGCTGCCCGGGCCCGTGCCAGGTAATCCTGCCGCCACGGTCAACGGTGATCACTTCGAGGCCGTTGGTGGGCATGTCCTCGGGCTGGGTGCGTTTGCCCGCGGTGTAGATACTGGGGTGATGGAGGACCAGGATTTGGTCCCCGATTTCCCCCGCCGCCCGCTTGGCTGCCAAGTCCGCTTGCAGGTCCCATGCCTCCTGGTATCCCACCTCGCCGAGGTTGTGGATTTCAGGAGGCGCGGTCTGTTCCCGGATGGAGAGTTCCTTGGGGAAGAAGGGGTCGCGTGGAGCTGTCATATCAACCAACATACTCCTGCTACTTGTTTCCGCCGCGCGGGCTGTGAGACGAGGCTAGACGCCGTTTGCCTCTGCGTACTCTTCGGCGGTCATGAGCTCGCCTACGGACTCCACGGAGACTTCGAACAGCCAGCCCTCGCCGAATGGGTCGTTGTTGATCACGGCGTAGTCGTCGTGCACTGCCTCGTTGACGGCGGTGACGGTGCCGGTGACGGGGGAGTAGAGGTCGGAAACGCTCTTGGTGGATTCCACTTCGCCGCAGGTTTCCCCGGCTTCTACGGTGTCACCAACGGCGGGTAGTTCTGCGAAGACTACCTCGCCCAGGCGGTCGGCGGCCACGGAGGTGATGCCTACCTTGACGGTGCTACCGGCTGCTTCTTCGGCGGTTGCGTTGATCCACTCGTGGTCTTCGGAGTAGGCAAAGTTCTCAGGAAGGGACATGCGACGTGCTACCTTTCATCAATTTTCTTCAAATCTTGTTCCGTTGCGCCACGAGGCTGGAACCTTTTGGCGCAACGGGTTGGTGCTGCAAGCAATGATAACGCTTGTGCTACTTGCTGCGGGAGTAAAACGGCAGTGCTACCACGGTGAACGGGTATTGCTTGCCGCGGATGTCGGCGATCAGCTCGGTGCCGGGCTCACTGAGCGCGCGGTCAACGTAGGCGAGCGCCACCGGAATGCCCAAGGTCGGGGAGGGCTGTCCCGACGTCACCGTACCCACCACCTGGCCATCTTGATTCAGCAGATCCGCGCCTGCGCGTGCTGCGCGGCGCTGCTCGGAGGTGAGGCCAACGAGCACGCGGGCGCTTTCTGGTGCTTGTTCGAGGGCGAGCTTGCCTACCCAGTCACCTTCCTTCTTCTTGCCAATGAGTACTCCGAGGCCGGCATCGAAGGGGGTGTGGTCCAGGCTGAGTTCATTGCCGTACAGCGGCATGCCGGCCTCCAGGCGTAGGGAGTCGCGTGCAGCGAGGCCCGCTGGCTTCAGACCGAACTCTTCTGCCTGTCCAGCGGTGTAGATTGCCTGCCAAAGGTCTGGGGCGTCCGCGTTGCCGATGTAGAGCTCAAAGCCGTCTTCACCGGTGTATCCAGTGCGGGCCAACAGCACGTCGTGGCCTGCGATGTGTGCGGGGGCGCAGGCGTAGTAGCCCATGTCCGTGATGGTTGCGTGGTGGGCTTCCGGTGCGAGGGTGAGCAGCAGCGCCTCCGCCTGTGGCCCTTGCACGGCGATGAGTGCGGTCTCTGCGGATTCGTCTGCTACCTGCACGTCGTTGCCCTGTGCGCGGAAGTCTGCGGCGCGCTCGTTGAATGCAGCGAATACAGTCTCCGCGTTGCCCGCGTTTGGGATCACTAGGTATTCCTGCTCACCGAGGCGGTAGGAGATGAGGTCGTCGATGATCCCACCTTGCTCGTTGACGATCATCGAGTACTTCGCCTTGTGCACCTTGATGCTGGAAAGTTGTGAGATCAGCGCGTAGTCCAGGAACTCACCGGCCTGGGCGCCGGTGACCCTGATTTCACCCATGTGGGAGAGATCAAAAAGCCCTACCGTGGTGCGAACTGCGCGGTGTTCCTCCAGCTCGGAGCCGTACTTGAGTGGCATGTCCCACTGTCCGAAGGGGGTGAAGGTAGCGCCGAGGGCCTCGTGTTCTTGGTGCAAGGGGGAGCGGCGCAGCGCTCCCTGGGATGCAACGTCAGTCATGTGGATACCTTTCAAAGTTGGGGCGTCTGGGCCTACACTGGGTCGTTTTCGTGGTACTCGAATGCCTCCGGTGGAGGGCAGGAGCAGGCGAAGTTCCGGTCACCGTATGCCTCATCAAGGCGGCGCACCGGTGGGAAGTACTTGGTGTGGTGCAGCCCGGGCACGGGGAACGCGGCTTTGGAGCGGGGGAAGGCGTATGGCCATTCATCAGCCGAGACGGAGTCGGCGGTGAATGGGGCGTGGGCCAACACGGAATCGTCGTGCGCGATTTCCCCGCGTTCAATTTCCGCAATCTCTGCGCGGATTGTGCGCATTGCCTCGATGAAACGGTCCAATTCCGCCAAGTCTTCAGATTCGGTGGGTTCCACCATGAGGGTGCCTGCGACGGGGAAGGAGAGTGTTGGCGCGTGGAAGCCGAAGTCGATGAGGCGCTTGGCTACGTCGGCGGCGCTCACTCCGGTTGCGTCAGTCAGTGCGCGCAGGTCCAGGATGCACTCGTGTGCAACCAAGTCCTGTGCGCCGGTGTAGAGGACTGGGAAGGAGTCGCGTAGCTCATGGGCTAGATAGTTGGCGCCCAAGATTGCACTGGCGGTGGCTTGAGCGAGGCCTTCGCCGCCCATCATTGCGATGTAGGACCAGGAAATGGGAAGCACGCCTGCGGAACCGTAGAGGGTGGAGGAGATCGGGACACCAGAGTCCGCGCCGATTGCCGTTGTTGGGTCGGTGGCTACCGGGTCCGCGGGCAGGAATGGCACCAGGTGTTCGGCCACTGCCACTGGCCCCACGCCTGGGCCGCCACCACCGTGCGGAATGGTGAAGGTCTTGTGCAGGTTGAGGTGGGAGACGTCGCCACCAAAGTGTCCTGGGCGGGCGATTCCTGCCAGAGCATTCAGGTTTGCGCCATCGATGTAGACCTGTCCGCCGGCCTCATGCACTTTTGCGCACACCTGGCGCACGGTGTCCTCATACACACCGTGGGTGGAGGGGTAGGTGATCATGATGCCAGCTACGTGCTCGCCGTGTTTTTCCAACTTGGCATCGAGGTCGGCCACATCAATGGAGCCATCGGCGGCGGTTGCAACCACAACTACCTTCAGGTTGGCTAAGGTGGCGCTGGCTGCGTTGGTGCCGTGCGCGGACTGCGGGATAAGCACGATGTCGCGGTTATGGTCACCGCGGGAGAGGTGATAGCGGCGGATTGCCAGTAGTCCTGCGAGTTCGCCCTGGGAACCCGCGTTTGGCTGCACCGACACCTTTGCGTAGCCGGTGATCTGGGCAAGCCAGCCTTCCAGTTCCTCAATGAGGAGCTGCCAGCCCTTGGTCTGGCTCGCGGGGGCGTATGGGTGGATGTTGGCGAACTCTGGCCAGGTGATGGGTTCCATACCCGCGGTTGGGTTGAGTTTCATGGTGCAGGAGCCCAGCGGGATCATGGTGCGATCCAATGCGAGGTCTTTATCCGCGAGCTTGCGCAGGTAGCGCAGCATCTGAGTTTCCGAGTGCACGGAAGTAAAGATCGGGTGGGTGAGTGTGGCCTCGGTGCGGGCGAGCGTCTCGGGGATGAAGGAGCGCTCAGCGGCTGCACGCACATCCTCCACCTCAACCTTGGCGCCAAAGGCAGCGGCGAGGGTGACCACGTCTTGCTCATTCGCGGACTCACCAAAGGCCACGGAAACTTTGTCTGCGCCGATTGGGCGCACCAGGTAGCCCTGCTCGGCCAAGGCGTCGGTGATTTCCTGAGCCTTGCCGGGGGTCAGTACGGTGACCGTGTCAAAGAAGTCTTCATGCGCCAGCGAGAAGTCGCTGGACTTCAACGCCTGAGCAAAGGCACCGGCCAGCCCGTGCACGTGCAGAGCAATCCGCTTCAGGCCTTCGGGGCCATGCCACACCGCATACATGGAGGCGCACACTGCCAGCAATGCCTGGGCAGTACAGATATTCGAGGTAGCGCGTTCGCGTCGGATGTGCTGCTCGCGGGTTTGTAGAGCCAGGCGATACGCCGGGTAGCCCGCGGCATCCACGGAGACGCCCACGATCCTGCCGGGTAGTTGGCGCTTCAACTTGTCATGCACGCTCATGAAAGCCGCGTGAGGGCCACCAAAGAACAGCGGCACGCCGAAACGCTGGGAAGAACCAACCGCGATATCTGCGCCGAGCGCGCCGGGGGAGGTGAGAAGTTGGAGCGCGAGGAGGTCGGTGACCACGGTGGCAAGGCCGCCGCGGGAGTGGATGTCCTCGATAAGTGGGCGGATATCCATGAGGTCGCCCTCGGTGCCGGGGTAGGCCAGCACTACGCCAATGAGGTCATCGCCAACAAGGCCCTGGCTGAGGTCCGCGATTTCCACTTCGTGTTCAGTTGCGCGGGCCCGCTCCGCAGCCACTGCCAACACTTGTGGGTGGAGGCGCTGGTCAAGCACCACCCGGTGGCCTTTCTTGTTGGTGCGTGCCATGAGCCCCACGGCTTCTGCGACAGCCGAGGCTTCATCGAGGAGGGAAGCATTTGCTACCTCGAGTCCGGTGAGCTCCGCCACCATGGTCTGGAAGTTGAGGAGGGCCTCAAGACGGCCTTGGGAAATCTCCGGTTGATACGGGGTGTAGGCGGTGTACCACGCGGGGTTTTCCACAACATTCCTGCGAATTACTGGGGGAGTGTTGGTGGCATAGAATCCCTGGCCGTAAAACGCCTTGAGCACCACGTTCTGCTTGGCGTAATTACGCAGCTTTGCCAGAGACTCCTCTTCGCTCAAAGCCTCGCCCAGGTATGGGGCCTTGGCATCTTTGATGTCCGCTGGGACTGCAGCGGCTACCAGGTCCTGCAGGCTGGAAAAGCCAATGCGTTTGAGCATCACCTCCTGCTCTGTGCGGTCAGGGCCGATGTGCCGGCTGAGGTAGCTTGCTGATGCTGCTGATGCTGAGGAAAGCGACATGAGTTGTTCCGCTCCAAATGGGTGTACGGGTCTTTTGGTTTCTGCACGCGATTATAGGACTAACCCCGGACATGCCACATCGATAATCACCCCTGTTTGTTCCACAATCGGATGTTGGTATGAAAAGCCCATGAAAAAGGCGCCACCCCCAGGGATTGGTTCGAACATGTGTTCTCAATCCCCGGGGGTGGCGCGCACGGCCCCAGGCCCTAGGCCCAAGGCTCCAGGCTCCAGGCCCTAAATCACCCTAGAGCTCGAGCTCATCGGCAAAGTTGCCGGTCTCCAGGCGATCCTTGATCGTGGTTGTGAAACGGCCTGCGTCGGCACCATCAACTACCTGGTGATCGTAGGTGAATGGCAGGTAGCACATCTGGCGGATGGCAATTGCGTCTGCACCGTTCTCAGAGACCACTACAGCACGCTTTTGGATTGCTGCGGTGCCGAGGATGCCGGCCTGTGGTGGCACCAAGATTGGGGTGTCGGACAGTGCACCTTCGGAGCCGATGTTGGTGATCGTGAAAGTTGCGCCGGTGAGGTCGTTTGGCTTGAGCTTGTTGTTGCGTGCCTTGTCAGCGAGCTCAACAATGGCCTTGGCGATCTCCACGAGGCTCAGCTCCTGCGCCTTGTGGATCACAGGGGTGAGCAGGCCGCGTGGGGTATCCACGGCGATGGCCACGTTCACGTCTGCGTGGTAGGTCATCTCCTTGGTCTCTGCGTTGTAGGACGCGTTGACGTTCGGGTGGGAGACCAGTGCTTCGATGGTGGCCTTCACGAAGAACGGCAGGAAGGTGAGGTTTACGCCGTGCTTCTCCTGGAAGGCAGGCTTGTTGGCCTTGCGTAGTTCCGCGATCTTGGTCATGTCCACTTCCTGCAGGTGGGTGAGCTGTGCAGAAGTCTGCAAAGCCTCCACCATCTTGGCAGCAGTGATCTCGCGGATACGGTTCACCTTCTGGGTGGTGCCAATCAGCTCAGCCTTTGCAGGGTCCACGGACTTGGTAGACCAGTTGGCGCGAGGGTTCGCAGTCTGGGTACCGGAGGAAGCAGCAGCGCTTGCGGTTGGGGCCTCGCCTTCGCCAGCTGCAGCCAGCACATCCTGCTTACGGATACGGCCACCAACGCCGGTGCCCTTCACGGTGGAAAGATCCACGCCGTGCTTGTCAGCGAGCTTGCGGACCAGTGGCGTGACGTAAGGCAGGTTCTCGCCGGAAGGCTGGGACGCTGCAGGCTTTGCAGCAGGCTTTTCTGCAGGCTTCTCCGCTGGCTCTTCCGTCTTCGGTTCCTCGGTTTCGGCCGCAGGTGCTTCCGCTTCGGCTTCGGCTTCCGCTGGGGCTGGGGCTGGGGCTGGAGCACTTTCGACGTCACCATCTCCCGGCTCACCAACGCGTGCAATAACCTCGCCTACGTCTACGGTGTCGTCTTCCTTGTAAAGGATCTCCAGGATGGTTCCGGCCACTGGGGATGGCACCTCGGTGTCTACCTTGTCGGTGGAAACCTCGAGAAGGGCTTCGTCCACCTCAACGGTGTCGCCAACGGATTTCAGCCACTGGGTGATGGTGCCTTCGGTGACGGACTCGCCGAGCTCAGGCATCACAACATCGGTGGACTTACCAGCGCCAGCACCAGAAGCGGAGGCAGCAGCCTTGGGTTCTTCCTGCTTTGCCTCTTCCTTCTTCGGCTCCTCAGCCTTTTCAGCCTCGACCTTTTCAGCCTTTTCAGCCTCAGGCTTCGCAGCAGCACCACCCTGACCTGGCTCACCGATGATGGCGATGACCTCGCCCACGTCTACGGTGTCGTCTTCCTTGTAGAGGATTTCGAGGATGGTTCCGGCCACTGGGGATGGCACCTCGGTGTCTACCTTGTCGGTGGAAACCTCGAGCAGGGCCTCGTCTACCTCCACGGTGTCGCCAACGGACTTCAGCCACTGGGTGATCGTGCCCTCGGTGACGGACTCGCCGAGCTCAGGCATCACGACGTCGGTGGAATTCCCGGAAGAAGCAGGCGACGCAGCAGCTTCCGCAGGCTCTTCTGCTTCGGCTGGCTCAGCAGACTCGGCTGGCTCAGCGGACTCACTTTTGGTTTCCTCCGCCGCGGTTGTGTCACCGCCTTCCCCTGGCTCACCGATGATGGCGATGATCTCGCCCACGTCTACGGTGTCGTCTTCTTGGAAACGGATTTCGAGGATGGTGCCGGCTACTGGAGATGGCACCTCGGTGTCTACCTTGTCGGTGGAAACCTCGAGCAGGGCTTCGTCTACCTCAACGGTGTCGCCAACGGACTTCAGCCACTGGGTGATCGTGCCCTCGGTTACGGATTCGCCCAGCTCGGGCATCACAACGGAGTGTGCCATTGTTGTTTTAACTCCTAGTAAGTCACGCGATTTGCTTTGTATCACTAGAGACTACCGCCACAAGTTGGGAATGTGGCAATTAATACGCCGCGGTGTGGGGCGAATCGGGTAGTCCAAAAGGTTCGTACTCCCAAAGGGTAGCGCTTCCCCCGGATGCCTGCTTGATATTTCCCTCTTTTGCCCCCGCCTCTGTGATGCGGTGTCGGGAGCTACGGCTGCCTCACCCCGCAAAGATGTGGCTAGAATTGGGGCCGTGTTTCATCTCTTTGGCCGCAAAACGCCGCGATCCAACTTGAAGCCCGCCCGGGGTCCAGGGGAGACCGTGCGCGAGCATGATCTGGCCTACCTGAAGGCTTGGGTTCGTGATCATGCGTTGGTGGAGGCGTACATTGAGCCGGAGACACTGGTCAATGAGATGTCCGTGGTATTGGTGGATGCCTCGGGCGAGTTTACGCGACGCAGGATTGGTGGCCCGAAGGGCATTGATGTCATCGCCCGCACCCTCGGTGTTCCGGTCTATGACGTTGAGGAGACCGGCTACCCGCAGCGAATGCGCACCAAGATCGAGCGGGATCGCATCTTGCGTAAGCGTGCTGAACAAGCGCAACGCCGCCGCGAGTTTGAGCAACGTCGCAGCGGCGAGGAGTTCTAGGGCCAGTCAGGCCCTACTTTTTGGGGGCATTTTCGACGTCACCAGCGAGCTGGCTGAGCAGTTCTATAAACGTGCGCACTGGCACACCAGTACCCCTGCCTGGGGTGTATCCCCATGGGCTGCTGGTGTTGAACGCCGGGCCAGCGATGTCCAAGTGTGCCCACTTGATGCCTTTGCCTACAAATGCCTGGAGGTACGCCGCCGCGGCCATCATGCCGCCGTAGCGGCTGGTGCCGATATTGCGCAGGTCCGCAACGGGGGATTTCATGTCTTGCGCGATTTCCTCAGGGATCGGCATTGGCCACGCGCCTTCACCCACGGCGTTGCCCACGGCGGCAATCTTGTCGCGGAAGTCCTCCGCACCCATCACGCCGGTAGTCCGGGTGCCCAGGGCGATCATTTGTGCGCCGGTCAGCGTGGCCACGTCCACGAGGTAGTCGGGGGCGTCTTCGCTCGCGCGGGCCATGGCGTCGGCCAGAACCAGGCGGCCCTCGGCGTCAGTGTTCAGAATCTCGGAAGTGGTGCCGCCGTAGTGAGTGATCACGTCGCCTGGGCGGTATGCCTCGCCGTCGGGCATGTTTTCTGCAAGTGGAATGGTCGCGGTCACGTTCACGCCGAGTCCAAGGCGGGCTGCGGCGATAACGGTGGCCACCACAGCGGCGGAGCCGCCCATGTCAGAAATCATGTGGTCCATGGTGGCGGCCGGCTTAATGGAAATGCCGCCGGTGTCAAAGGTGATGCCCTTGCCCACCAGTGCAACCTTCGGTGCTTTCTTTGCCCGCTTGGCGGGGGAGTAGCTCATGCGCACCAGGCGAGGCTTGCGGGCAGAGCCAGTGCCCACGGCCAAGATGCCACCGAAGCCCTGCTTCTTCAGTGCCTTTTCGTCCAGCACCTCCACATCCACTCCGTGTTCCTTGCCGAGGGCCTGGATGAACTCCGCGTAGCTGGCGGGGTAGAGGTGCGAGGAAGGGGTGTTCACTAGGTCGCGTGCGGTGGCCACTGCCTGCACGGTGATGCGTGCGCGGGAGAATTCTTCCTTATCACGGGCAAGTTTTTCCTTGTCACCAGTAACCAAGAAGGTCACCTTTTCCACCGGGGCATCGTGTACTGATTCAGCGCTTTTTTGACCCACGTAGTGGTATGCGCCAAGGCCAATGCCTTCCACTGCAGCCGCGAGGCCAAAACTTCCCAATGTGGTGAGCACATGGTTGGTGCCCTTCAGAGCGCGGGCGGCGGCGCCGGCTGCGCGGCGAAGGGCTTCGTCGTCAAGCTCCTCATCCGAGCCCAAGCCAACGGCGGCGATGAAGTCTGCCTCCACACCCTCAACGGAGGGGATTCGCGTGACTTCCTGTGCTTTGCCCGTGGCGCCTACCGCGCTGAGCAGTTCCCAGACGGCGATGGCGGTTTCCTCGTCGAAGAACTCCGGCGCCGCGAGCTCAAGGCCGTCCTCGCCCTTGAAAACGGGGATGAGCAATGCGGTGAGATCCTGCGGCAGTTTCTTGGTGGAGGTCACCAGCGCCAGCTCGGTGGCAACGCCGGTGGCTGGAAGTACCCCCATCGCAACATTTGCGGATTTTGTGGATGAAGAAGCTTGACTCAACGCAATGATCCTTTCTGCTAAACACAAGAACACAAGAATGCGGTTCCGGGTGTGGAACGCAGCCTTGAGGCAAGCCTACTGAAATGTGGCAAGTTGATCTTCTGTCGCGCTACAGGTGTACGTTTATTTGCATGACTTCACTTCCCTTTTCTGTAGAACGCACATCCTCCCCAACACCACCGGAGCGCCTGGCGGAAATCCTGGCCAACCCCGGGTTTGGCCAGTACTTCACGGACCACATGGTGTGCATCGAGTGGTCGGAGGAGAAGGGGTGGCATGATGCGAAAGTTCGCCCCTACGCTCCGCTAAGCCTTGACCCTTCCACTTCGGTGTTCCATTACGGCCAGGCGATCTTTGAAGGTATTAAGGCATACCGCCAAGAAGATGGCTCCATTAAGACGTTCCGCCCGGAGGCGAATGCACAGCGCCTGCAGCGTTCAGCAGCGCGAATCAGGATGCCGGAGCTTCCGGAGGAGCTGTTTATTGAGTCCCTGCGCCAGTTGGTGGAGATCGACCAAGCGTGGGTGCCTGCGGCTGGCGGGGAGGAGTCCCTCTACCTGCGCCCATTCATGATTTCCACGGAGTCTACGCTGGGCGTGCACCCTTCGAATTCCTACACCTACATGGTGATTGCCTCCCCGGCGGGCGCATACTTCTCCGGCGGCGTCAAGCCTGTTTCCGTGTGGTTGTGCGAGGATTATGTGCGCGCTGCTCCGGGCGGCACGGGTGACGCGAAGTTTGCCGGAAACTACGCCGCCAGTTTGCTCGCCCAGGCTCAGGCAGCGGAGAAGGGCTGCGATCAGGTGGTTTGGCTGGACGCCATCCAGCACAAGTTCGTGGAAGAGATGGGCGGGATGAACCTGTTCTTTGTGCTCGGCGAGGGTGCGGATGCGCACGTGGTCACCCCAGAGCTTTCCGGCTCCCTCCTGCCTGGCATCACCAGGGATTCCCTCCTCCAGGTTGCCCGTGACCGCGGCTACACCACCGAGGAGCGCCGCATCGACATCGCCGAGTGGGAGCAAAAAGCCACCAGCGGCGAAATGAGCGAGACCTTCGCCTGTGGCACCGCCGCCGTGATCACCCCAGTGGGCCGAGCGCTCTCCAACCACGGCGAGTTTTCGATCCACGGCGGCGAGGCCGGCCCAATCACCATGGAACTGCGCGAAATCCTCACAGGCATTCAGCGCGGCTCTGTGGAAGACACCCACGGCTGGATGCACACCCTTATACCTGCGCAATAACTCCAGCTACTACGGCCATGAGCAGCCACGCGGCGGTACCACACAGATGCATGATGAATCCCGTGGTATCGCCGTTCAGGCCCTCAAAACGGCGGTCACAGTGCCGCGCGAGCAGCACAGCCAGACCCAGCACAGCGAGGCCACAACCAAGCGTGCCGACGCCCCCAGCGCCCGCACCCATCACCAAAGCCAGGGGAGTTGCCGCGGCAAGGTAGGCCAGAGACCAAGCCACGATCCACCATGTCTTGACCGTGCCTACCATCAGGGCGCCGAACCCTTTGGGGGACATGGGGTGAAAGCGCGCGTGGCAGTTCACCATCGCGGCGATCCGGGCCAACACCACCGGCGCCCACATCATCCACCACCAGCCCAGATCGAGCAGGGCTACCATGCCGGCGATTTGTGCCAGCAGTGAAAGCAGTGCTGAAGCCATGCCGATCAGCCCCGTTGCGGGGTCGGCCAAGATCTCCCTCGCGCGGGCGGGCGGGGCGTAGGAACCTAGGGCGTCGGCTACGTCGGCAAGCCCATCAAGATGCATGAACCTGCTGAACAGCTCCATGAACGCGGTGATGAGCACCGCCGTGAGCAGTGCGGGCGTGTCTAGGAAGGCTGCGGCGCCCGCGATCGTGGTTGCTCCAAGACCGTGTGCGATTCCGGCCACAGGCAGGCTGGCTAGCACTCGGGCGCCCGTGGTGCGGTCAAAGGCCGTGGCGCCGTGCAAGGGCAAAATGGTGGTCCAACTCAGCGCAGTGGCGGGGCCCTCCAGGATGGCTGGGCCGTGCTCGCCTTCTACAAACCCGGCTTTGCCAGACACTACATCCGGCCTTCTGGCACCGCATTTTTGCCGGAAACCTGGGCGGATTCAAAGGTGGCCATGTCATTCATGATGTCCGCACCCATTTTCACCAAAGGCACTGCCGCAGCCGCACCGGATCCTTCACCCAAGCGCAAGCCCAGGGTGAGCAGCGGGGTGAGGCCCAGGTATTCCAGCGCGAATTGGTGTGCGGGTTCCGCAGACTGGTGGCCCGCCTGCATCCAACGGCGCGCGCCCGGCGCCATCTGTTCTGCGAGCAGTGCGCTTGCAGTGACCACCACGCCGTCCAACAGCACTGGGGTGCGGCGCACCGCTGCTTGGGCGATGAACGCCGCCATTGCCGCAAGTTCCGGGCTGGTGACCATGCGCATCATGGTGAGTACGTCGCCGCGGTGTTTGCGGGCGCGGAACATGGCGTCGCGTACCGCTTCCACTTTGCGTTTCCACCCTTCGTCGTCCACGCCAGAACCTCTGCCGGTCACTACCACTGGCTCCTGGTTGGTGAGCAAGCCAATGATCACGGCAGAGGGAGTGGTGTTTCCAATGCCCAGGTCACCGCCCATGAGGAGGTCAGCGCCAGAATCAATTTCCTGGTCGGCAATACGCTTGCCAATCTCGATGGCTCGGATGAGTTGTTCCTCTGTCATGGCGTCCTCGCGGTCAATCGACCCGCAAGATTTGCTCACGCGCTCATCCCCCCAGGCGTCGTGGTTGAGGGAGATGTCCGCCACTCGCACGCCCGTGCCGGACTGGTTAGCAATGACGTTGACTCCCGCCCCACCTTGGCGAATGTTCTCCGCCATCTGAATAGAAACCTCAATGGGGTAGGGGGAGACGTTCTTCGTTGCAATACCGTGGTCACCGGCGAACACCACCAGCCGCGGCCGGGTGATCTTGCGTGGCGGCACTTGGTCCTGGCACGCGGAAAGCCACACCCCCAGATCCTCCAGGCGGGCCAGCGAACCCGTGGGTTTGGTGAGGTTGAGCTGGAATTGCCGAGCTTGCTTCTCCGCCTCCTGACTGGGGCGTTCGACCTTTGGGAAAAAATCTGAAGGCTGCATGAAACGGTGCGCTCCAAAACGTGAAGTAACGAAGAACTTGAGAACGTCTCTACTTTAGCGCCTGAAAAGTCCGACGGATCATTAGGGACTCTTCAGCGTGAGGGTTTGGCCCGCCACCACCAGCAGCACCCGGTCACAATGTTGCGCGACCAATTGGTTCAGTGCGCCCAGTTCATCCCGAAACAGCCTGCCAGCAGGGTGTTCCGGGATCACCCCCATCCCAACCTCTGGAGACACAATGGTGAGGGAAGATTCACACTTGGCAATTCCCCGTACCACTTGCTCAAAGAGTTCAGAAAATTGGCCCCGCTGGCCCTCCCAACCCACCAGGTCCAATTTGTGGGTGAGCCAGGTGCCCAGGTCATCCACAAACAGGTGGTTACCGTGGGCAGGGATGGGTGAGTTCAGGGCGTCGATGAGGTCCGTGTGTTCGTCGAGCACCCAATTGGCTGGCCTGCGCGCGGCATGCCTAGCGATTCTCGCCGCGAAGTCGGCGTCGAACTGCCCCCCGCCTTCCGACGGATACGGCCGGGCGGTGGCAAGGTAGGTGCAGCCACTTTCCGGCACCAACGATTCGGCGAATTGAGATTTGCCGCTGCGGGCACCGCCGAGCACCAACGTATGCAGGGGGCGCTGGCTCATGGGTTAGGAGACCTCGTCGCCAAGGTTCACCCGTGGCTTCGGGGTGCGCCAACGGCGAGGCTGGGTGGCGCGGCCATAGGCGTAGAAGCCCATAGCGAAGCCCTTTTCCTGTGTGTTGGGGAACTTCTGGCGGGTTGCCGCTGCAGCGCGACGGCCAAGGATGATGCCTTCAATGAAGAACAAAAGGATAAGACCCATAGCGACCATGGACACCACAGAGGCGAATGTGGGCGCCCACTGCCCGATGAGCATCACGATGAGCAAGCCCATGGCCACTGGCATCACCATGTTGTTGAGGTAGCGGCGGGAATCCACAAAGTCGCGGATGAAGGCGCGCTCCGGGCCCTTATCGCGGGGCAGGAGGTATTGCTCTTCGCCGCGATCCATTGCGGCTTGTGCCTCGCGCTGCTTGGAGCGGCGGCGTTCCTTTTCGGCGCGCTTGTATTCCTTCCACTGCTCACTGCTCATTGAGGCCTTGAGCTCCTTGCGGCGCTTGCGCACATCACCATAGGACTCACCGGGGGAGAAGCGGGACTCAAACGTGCCTGGCTGCGCCTGCGCCTGCTTGCGGCTTGGCGTGGCCTTGCCCTTCTTGGGGGTGTAGGCCTTTGAAGTCTCTTGTGAATTTCCGGAAGTAGAAGAATCCGATGACGTTTGGGACACGCTCTTGCCTCGCTCGTTGTCTGCTCGCTCGTTCAATACTTAATTTCCTCGCACTATAGGCTACAAGTTTCCTGCCCCAGATTGGGAATCTGCACGGGAAGCAGATTGGGAATAACTCGAAGCGTTTGTTGGTTGCAGCCCCTAGGTGTTGCCCATACACACTCTTGTGGGCAACATGTCCGATGGCGCGGTAGACTCGCACCACATAATTCTTTTTTCAGTTTTCAATTTCGGAGCACCAGATCACCTGGCAAAAGGAGCACAGAATGACTGCACCGTCTACGAACACCGGCGTTATCCTTACCGACGCAGCAGCTCAGAAGGCAAAGTCCTTGCTTGACCAAGAGGGCCGCGACGATCTTGCACTCCGCATCGCCGTGCAGCCCGGTGGTTGCGCAGGTCTGCGTTACCAGTTGTACTTTGACGACCGCACCCTGGATGGGGACAAAGAGGACCTCGTTGGCGGCGTCCGCCTGGTGGTAGACAAGATGAGCGTCCCTTACCTCACCGGCGCACGCATTGACTTCGCGGACACCATCGAGTCCCAGGGCTTCACCATCGATAACCCGAATGCCGGCAGCTCCTGCGCCTGCGGTGACTCCTTCAACTAAGCCCAAAAACAGCAACGCCCCCTTCAGACCCCAATTCCATGGGGCCTCAAGGGGGCGTCGGTATGTATCTGCTACAGCCGCACTGGGTAGTCGCGTTGCTCAATCTGGGGATCGATGCGGTTTTCCACAAAGATGCCGTGCCACACCATGAACGCGAGCACGGTCCATAGGCGCCGGGAGTGGTCGGAGGTGCCGTCGCGGTGCTCGTTGAGCATTGCCAGCACTGCTGCCTTGTCAAAGATTTCCTCGGTGCCGGACTCATTGATGGTGTCTTGTGCCCATCCAAACAGTTCGTCCCCGGCCAGCCAGTGCCGCATTGGCACGGGGAAGCCCAGCTTCTTGCGGTGCAACACGTGCGCTGGGACGATCTGTTCCATGGCCTTCCGCAGGGCGTACTTGGTAGTGCCGTTGGCGATCTTGAGGTCGTGAGGCAAGGTCTCCGCCACTTTGAACACTTCCTTGTCCAGGAATGGCACGCGCAGCTCCAGCGAGTGCGCCATGTTAATCTTGTCCGCCTTCACCAGGATGTCACCACGCATCCAGGTGAATAGGTCAAGGTGCTGCATTCGGGCCACGGGGTCCATGTGCTTGGACTGGGCGTAGATCGGTGCGGTGACCTCGCGGTGGTCCCACTCACGCTTAGCCCAGGGGATTACGCGTTGCATCTGCTCAAAGTTAAAGGAACGAGCATTGCCGTAGTAGCGCTCCTCCATGGTCATCGAGCCGCGCTCCAACAACGACTTTCCGCGCATACCTTCCGGGAACACCTTGGCAATCTGGCCCAAACCGCGGCGCAGTGGGGAGGGGATCTTCTCAAAGGGTGCGAGGGAGAGTGGTTCCTTATAAATGGTGTAGCCGCCAAAGAGTTCGTCAGCACCCTCGCCGGAGAGCACCACTTTTACCCGCTTACGGGCCTCCTGCGCCACGAAATACAGTGGCACCAGTGAGGGGTCGGCTACCGGGTCATCCAGGTACCACATGATTTTGGGGATGGCGTTGGCGTATTCCTCGGGGGAAACGATCTTTACCACGTGCTCCACGCCGATCGCCTCGGCGGATTCCGCAGCGACGTCCACCTCGGAGTAGCCCTCGCGCTCAAAACCGGTGGTGAAGGTGATGAGGTTTGGGTTGTGGCGTTTTGCCAGGGTGGCAATTGCGGTGGAATCAATGCCACCGGAGAGGAAGGACCCCACGGTGACGTCGGCACGCATGTGCTTTTCCACGCTGTCCTCCAGCGCGCGTGCGATCCTGTCAAAGACGTCCTGCTCGGCGCCCTTGGGAACGGGCTGCGCGGGGAACTGCGGGCGGAAGTAGCGCGTCTGCTGCACCTTCGAACCTGGACCAGGCTTCACGATCGCGTAGCAGCCCGACTCCAAGCGCCGCACCTGCGCATGCAGACTCTCCGGCTCCGGGACATACTGCAGGTCCACGTAGTGCTCGATTGCGCGTTGGTCAAGCTCCAGGCCCAGACCAATTTCCTCCGCCATGGAGAGGATGCACTTCTTTTCGCTGGCAAAGACCGTGCCGGCATCGGTGGTGGCGTAATACAGCGGCTTGATGCCAAATTGGTCCCGGGCAAGAAACAGTGTCTGTTCCTTGGAGTCCCAGATGGCCACGCCGAACATGCCGCGCAGGTGTCGCACAACGTCTGGGCCCCAATGGTGGAAGCCCACTACGATTGGCTCGCCATCACCGGAAGTATTAAAGGTATAGCCAGCTTCCTGGAGCTGCTGGCGCAACTCGATGTAGTTGTAGATTTCCCCGTTGAAGGTCATCGCGTAGCGGTCGGGTTCGCCGCTCGGACCCCAGCGCAGCGGCTGGTGTGAATGCTCAATATCAATGATGGACAGACGGTTAAAGCCGAACACCGCTTGCTCATCGTGCCAGGTCCCGGCCTCATCGGGGCCGCGGTGATACATGCACGGGAGGGCGTTTTCCACTGCGCCTACAAAATCTTTGGCGTTGTTATTGCTGGTCAACATGCCAAGCAATCCGCACATGGTGAACATCCTTCCAAACGTCAATTGGGCCGCTCAGATTCCCTACTACGGCCAAGATACGTACACGAGCGTACTACCTCGCCCAGACGCGGCTCTCGCGCCGCACCGCCTCGCAGGAGCTTTCCGACGTCCCCGCGTTTGCTCAACACGAGGGGAGGGTATCCATAAGGTTGATACCAAGGCGTTCAATTGTGATATGCCTCATAGGATTTTTGTGTACAAGGCGCCGTTTGCTGTGCGAACGCTAGGAAACTGAAAAGGTGCTGGGAAAATGCCCTCTACACAGGGGGGATCAGCCTGGCAAAACATTCCGCCTTTGCTGGGGCTATGCGCTATCCTGCGTAAATAGACGTGGGCACAGTGCCTTCGTTCTGCCCTGTTTCCCCATAGCCAAGAAGTGCAATGGGGGAGCGTGGTTGGCGGAGGGACTGCGTTTCAAAGAACTATTGCAACAGGAAGGCAGACGCGCGTGGAACAGCAGCAAAAGCGCAGCTTGGGCCGTAAGGGAATGCTCGGTGCGGTCCTCGCACTCGGTGGTACAGCCTTGGCAGGGTGTGACGTAACGCCACCAGGTGGTTTTATTGGGGACTTCCTTGCTTTCGGCTGGCCAAAGGGCATCACCCCTGAAGCCACCGCAATGTACAACTTCTGGTCCTGGGTGTGGGTTGCCGCATGGATCATCGGCTTCGTCATGTGGGGCCTGTTCATCTACGGCATGTTCGCCTGGAGCGCCAAGAAGGCAAAGAAGGCTGGCAAGGATGAGTTCCCACGCCAGACCCAGTACAACATCCCCCTGGAGCTCGTGCTCACCATCATTCCAATCGTGATCGTGATGGCGCTGTTCTTCTTCACCGTGCAGACCCAGGACAAGGTGACCGCGCTGAACAAGAACCCAGAGGTGACCGTGGACGTCACCGGCTACCAGTGGAACTGGAAGTTCGGTTACAACCGCATCGGCGCAGAACTTTCCCCAACCGGTTCCGAGTACAACGGTGTGGACGAAGAGCGTCAGGCTCTGGCACTTGCTTCCCGCGAGGATGAAAACGGCGAGAACCCAATCAACGGCCGTTCGAAGTCCGACGTCTCCTTCCTGAACTTCAACACCATCGAGACCGTTGGTACCACCTCCGAGATTCCAGTTTTGGTTCTCCCAACCAACACCCCGATTGAGTTCAGCCTGGCATCTGCTGACGTGTCCCACGCATTCTGGGTTCCAGAGTTCCTCTTCAAGCGTGACGTGTACGTCAACCCAGAGGCGAACAATGCAGAGCGCCGCTTCCAGATTGAAGGCATCGAGCGCGAAGGCGCATTCGTTGGCCGCTGCGCTGAAATGTGCGGTACCTACCACGCAATGATGAACTTCGAAATCCGTGCAGTCTCCCCAGAGCGTTTCGCTGACTACATTCAGTTCCGCTACGACAACCCAGAGGCTTCCAACGCAGACGCCCTGGCGTCTATCGGCGAGGCACCATACGCTACTTCCACCCAGCCGTTCGTTTCTAACCGCACCGCAACCCGCGACGGTGAGAACTTCGTAGACAACAACGCGGCTTCCTAAGCGGCAAGAAGGGATCATCAATCATGAACGCATCAGCAAAGATCATGTACTCCCTGACTGCATTCCTGGCAGTCGTGACGGTCATCTACTTCATTGCCACAACCTATGTTCAGGATTCCGGCAACATCATCGGCCTTGAGTGGGCAGGTGCTACTGCGCTTGCGTTGAGCACCCTTCTCTGCCTCATGCTCGGCGGTTACCTGCACTTCACGGAGCGTCGTATCGACGTACTGCCGGAGGACTGGGAAGAGGCTGAGATTTCCGACGCCGCTGGCACTCTGGGCTTCTTCAGCCCAAGCTCCATCTGGCCAGCCGCAATGTCCGGCGCCGTGGCGCTGCTCGGCTTCGGCATCATCTTCATGCACTACTGGCTGATCGCCCTCGGTGCTGTGGCCCTGATCTGGACCACGACCATGCTGAACCTGCAATACGGTCTGCCAAAGGAAAAGCACTAGTTTCCTAGAAGGGCTACGCCCGCCACGTCTTTAACATTGCCCCGACGGTTCCTGAAACCGCCGGGGTATTTTGCGTGCCTGGCAGCGTCGGATTGCGATTGTAAAAAGTTCCCGAGGGCCCAAAGAATTCATCTATTGGTCGCGCACCGCACACCCATGGGGGAGCGAGGGGTGTTTGCGCTGGTGGGTGGGTTCAACCGAAAGTATGAAACTCGGCGAGGGTTCAGTCATCCGAGCTGTGAGATAACTCTCATGCGTCGAAATGGTGCCTCCGTGGCTCGGGATGGGGGATGCAACACTGTGATGTGCGTGACCTGCAGCAATGCGTAGTCGTATGAAAGTCCCAAAAAGTTCCCAGCTACTTTCCAGATTCTATTGCCATCAAAGATTGCTGCAGCGGGGGCAATTGAGCTGCAAATTCAACCAAAAGTACGGGGGCAAAGACGTGCATTTACCTAGCTAGGCCGCCATACTAATAGGCGTGACGAGCGCAATTGGAAATACAGAAATGGCAGCACCACAACGTGTTGCAGCACTGAACCGGCCAAACATGGTCAGTGTTGGCACGATTGTGTTCCTGTCTCAGGAATTGATGTTCTTCGCCGGACTGTTCGCGATGTACTTCACCTCGCGTGCAAACGGTGTTGGTAATGGTTCATGGGCAGAGGGTACTGAGCACCTCAACGTGCCTTACGCTTTGGCGATCACCGTCATCCTTGTGTCTTCTTCCTTCACGGCACAGGCTGGCGTGTTCGCAGCAGAGCGTGGTGACGTGTTTGGTCTCCGCAAGTGGTTCCTCATCACCATCTTGCTGGGCACCACCTTCCTCGTGGGCCAGGCATTCGAGTACTACGAGCTGGTGACTCACGGCCTGACCATCCCATCCAGCGTGTACGGATCGGTCTTCTTCATCACGACCGGCTTCCACGCAGCACACGTTTTGGCCGGTGTGCTGGCATTCGTGGTTGTGCTGCTCCGTATCCAGAAGGCAAAGTTCACCCCCGCACAGGCAACCGCCGCAATGGTGACTTCCTACTACTGGCACTTCGTGGACGTGGTCTGGATTGGCCTGTTCATCACGATCTACTTCGTGCAGTAACCCTTTTCGGATCAGCAAGACAAAAATCCGTTCCGGGACGTTCTCCGGGCAGTTTTAGGACTTCCCTCCACTTTCCAACATTCGAGACCAAAGGGAAATGATGGATACCAATAACTCTCAAATCGAGTCCACCAGCGGTGTGACCTCGGCTGAGGCTCAGAAGGTGCGCAAGCGCCGCAAGCTTCGCCGTACCGCTGCCGGCGCACTCGCTCTGACCATGGGCCTCACCGGTGCCGGCATCATCGTGAATGCTGTCACCCCAGATGCTCAGGTTGCCATCGCACAGCTTGACGATCAGGCACTTATCCAGGAGGGCAAGGACCTCTACGACGTTGCTTGCATCACCTGCCACGGTGTGAACCTCCAGGGTGTGAAGGACCGCGGTCCTTCACTCGTCGGCACCGGCGCCGGTGCAACCTACTTCCAGGTGCACTCCGGCCGCATGCCTATGCTGAGCAACTCCGCTCAGGCTCCGCGCAAGACTCCGCGTTACTCCGAGCAGCAGACCCTTGCCCTTGCCGCATACGTTGCAGCAAACGGTGGTGGCCCGGACATCGTATGGAACGAAGACGGCTCTATCGCAATGGAGTCTCTGCGTGGTGCGAACTACGACGGCCAGATTGATCCAGCCGATGTCGCTCGCGGCTCCGATCTGTTCCGCTTGAACTGCGCTTCCTGCCACAACTTCACCGGCCGCGGCGGCGCACTGTCCGGCGGTAAGTACGCGCCTGTCCTTGACCCTGCCAACGAGCAGGAGATCTACCAGGCAATGCTTACCGGCCCACAGAACATGCCAAAGTTCTCTGACCGTCAGCTCACCCCGGACGAGAAGAAGGACATCATTGCTTTCATCAAGGCTTCCAAGGAAACCCCAAGCCCAGGTGGCTGGAGCCTCGGCGGTCTCGGCCCAGTTGCTGAGGGCATGTTCATGTGGCTCGTTGGCATCGTTGTCCTCGTGGCAGCGGCACTGTGGATTGGATCTCGTTCATGAGTAATAACTTTGATAAGCAGTACACCGCCAAAGAACTCGACTCCATGAGCAACGAAGAGCTTGCTCGCCTGGGTACTGAGCTTGACGGTGTGACCGTTGCATACCGCAAAGAGCGTTTCCCAATTGCTGGCGATCCTGCCGACAAGCGCGCCGCCCGCGGTATCAGCATCTGGTTCGGCATCGGCATCGTTGCCGCCATCGCATTCCTTGCGATCTACCTCTTCTGGCCTTGGGAGTACAAGGGTCACGGAGATGAGGGCCTCTGGCTCTACACCCTCTACACCCCATTGCTCGGCCTTACCTCTGGCCTAGCCATCCTGGCACTTGGCATTGGCGCAGTCCTCTTTGTGAAGAAGCTCATCCCAGAAGAGATCGCAGTGCAGCGCCGTCACGACGGTCCGTCGGATGAGGTTGACCGTCGTACCATCGTTGCCCTCCTCAACGATTCCTGGAACACCTCCACCCTTGGGCGCCGCAAGCTGCTGAAGTCCCTCCTTGGCGTTGGCGGCCTGCTTGCTGGCCTCGTGGTAATTGCTCCGCTTGGCGGCATGGTGAAGAACCCATGGCGTAAGGGCGAGCTCGGCATTCAGGGTGATGGCACCCTGTGGACCTCCGGCTGGACCCTCACCGAAAAGGGCGTGAAGGTCTACCTGGGCCGCGACACCGGTGCAATCGCCGAGAAGCACGACACCTCCGTGGGCTCCCACTACACCACCCAGGGCGTTTCCCGCTTGGTGCGTATGCGCCCAGAGGATCTGGATGCAGCGTCCATGGAGACCGTCTTCCCGCTCCCTGCGGACCTGGTCAACGACGGCGAGAACTACGATTCCAGCGCAGTGGTCTACGAGGAGCACATGCACTCCATCCACGGCCCACGCAACGCTGTGATGTTGATTCGCCTCCGTGCCCGCGATGCTGCTCGCGTTGTTGAGCGCGAGGGTCAGGAAGACTTCCACTACGGCGACTACTACGCCTACTCCAAGATCTGCACGCACATCGGCTGCCCAACCTCCCTCTACGAGGCGCAGACCAACCGCATCCTGTGTCCGTGCCACCAGTCGCAGTTCGATGCATTGCGTTACGGCAAGCCAGTCTTCGGCCCAGCCGCCCGCGCACTGCCTCAGCTACCAATCACCGTTGACGAAGAGGGTTACCTCGTCGCCGCAGGCAACTTCATTGAGTCTGTTGGCCCGGCATTCTGGGAGCGTAGGTCCTAATGAGCAATAAACTGGCCGAAATCGGCAACAACATCGACTCGCGGTACACCGCCGCAGCCGGCATCCGCCGACAGATCAACAAGGTCTTCCCGACCCACTGGTCCTTCATGCTCGGTGAGATCGCACTCTACAGCTTCATTATTCTGCTGCTGACCGGTGTGTACCTCACCCTGTTCTTCGACCCATCCATCACCAAGGTGATCTACGAAGGTGCATACCTTCCACTCAATGGTGTGGAAATGTCCCGCGCATACGAAACCGCGCTGAACATCTCCTTCGAGGTTCGCGGCGGCCTCTTCGTCCGCCAGATGCACCACTGGGCAGCACTTATGTTCATGGTCTCTATGACCGTGCACATGCTGCGCATCTTCTTCACTGGCGCGTTCCGACGTCCACGTGAGGCAAACTGGATCATCGGCTGTGTGCTGCTGCTGTTGGGTATGGCAGAAGGCTTCATGGGTTACTCCCTGCCTGACGACCTGCTCTCCGGTGTGGGTCTGCGCATCATGTCCGCAATCATCGTTGGCCTGCCAATCATTGGCACCTGGCTGCACTGGCTGATCTTCGGTGGCGACTTCCCATCTGAGATCATGCTCGACCGCTTCTACATTGCACACGTTTTGATCATCCCAGGCATCATCCTCGGCCTGATCGCAGCCCACCTGGCTCTCGTGTGGTACCAGAAGCACACCCAGTTCCCTGGACCAGGCCGCACCGAAAACAACGTGGTTGGCGTTCGCATTCTCCCGCTGTTCGGCCTCAAGGCCGCTGCCTTCGGTCTGATCACTGCTGGCGTGCTTGCCCTGATGGCTGGTCTGACCACCATCAATGCGATTTGGGTCCTTGGCCCTTACAACCCAGCACAGGTCTCTGCTGGTTCCCAGCCAGATATCTACATGCTGTGGACTGACGGTGCAGCTCGTGTGATGCCAGCGTGGGAGCTCTACTTGGGCAACTACACCATCCCAGGCGCATTCTGGGTGGCCCTGCTCTGTGGTCTCCTCGTTGCACTGCTGATCGGTTACCCGTTCATTGAAAAGAAGATCACTGGTGACGACGCACATCACAACCTGCTGCAGCGTCCACGCGACGTACCAGTTCGCACCTCCCTTGGTGTGATGGGTATTGTGTTCTTCTTCCTGATCACCCTGTCCGGTGGTAACGACCTCTTCGCTTACCATTTCCATGTGTCCCTGAACGCAATGACCTGGGTTGGACGTATCGGCCTGATCGTGCTGCCACCATTGGCTTACTTCATCACCTACCGCATCTGCCTCGGCTTGCAGCGTAACGACCGTGAGGTACTCGAGCACGGCATTGAGACCGGTGTAATCAAGATGCTGCCAAATGGTGCGTTCATCGAGGTTCACCAGCCACTCGGCCCTGTGGACGAGCACGGCCACCCAGTGCCACTGCACTACCAGGGTGCTCCAGTGCCAAAGCAGATGAACCAGCTCGGCTACTCCGGCCACCCAGGCCGCGGCTCCTTCCTGAAGCCAGACGCCCCGGAGATCGCCTCCAAGGCTGCTCAAATTGAGCACGATAACCACCGTGAAGAAGTTGAGATGTACGAAAACCTCCAGAAGGCGAATCGTGCAACCGACGAGGAGAAGGGCCACTAGGCCAAGCGGTTCTCTCCAAACGGTCTCGAATACTCAAACGCCGGCCCCCAAAGGGCCGGCGTTTTTGTGTGCCTGCATTCACTTCGCGAACGCCCCAAACGCTATGAATAGCAATGATGTGAGCAGGGTCACAGGTCAATGTTCTCGGCAAAGGAGCTGTGCCCTGCGGACTAGGTTGTGCCGCTCTTCCTGAGAAGACCAAACCGTGAAGGCCGACCTCAGGTGAGGTGGGGAAGCAAAGTCTTTCGGTTTTCTCAGGTAACTACTTCTCGATTGACATCACATGACGGTGTAGATAACGGTGGTGTAACAATTGGAAATCGGCGTGGTAACTAGACATCGCCGTTGTGGTTTCGTAACCTAATCGAGACATTCAAAGCAATCCGCTTGGGATGCTTGAACAACCAAGAACGCAAGACGCCGTTCCTCACTCCTCTAAAACGCTTTGGGAGAGGGTAGCGGAGCCGCTCGGTATCAAGGGCTCGAAAGGGTTTGTGTGGGCCGAGTTGGTAGGCGCGATGAGATTTGGAGATTTTTGTGGCTAAGCACCGTAAACCAAGCAACAACGTTGCCCGGAACGCAGCGGCAGCCTCCGCTGTGGCAATGGGCGCATCTGCAGTCCTTGCAAACCCAGCACAAGCTGCTGAAGTTGTTGTGCCAGGTACCGCAATTCGCTTTGAAGTGGCCGGTATTGAGAACGTTCAGGGCATTCAGACTGTCCCAGGCGTTGAGCAGTGGATTCCTTCCCTGGGCCAGCAGGCCGGGGCTAACTACAACGCAGCCGTTACCGGCCCAGTTGTGCAGACCCCTTCCACTGGTCAGGCAATCGTGGATATTGCTCGCACCAAGATTGGTTCCCCTTATGTGTGGGGTGCAGCAGGTCCTAATGCTTTCGATTGCTCTGGCTTCACCACTTGGGTGTACCAGCAGGTTGGCAAAGCTATTCCGCGCACCTCCTACGCGCAGGCAGCTGGTGGTGTGAAGGTGTCCCGCGATCAGCTCCAGGCTGGCGATATCGTGGCCTTCTACTCTGGCGCATCCCACGTTGGCATCTACACCGGCCACGGCACCGTGATCCACGCGCTGAACTCCAGCACGCCGCTGTCCGAGACCCCGATCGACTACATGCCGTTCCACTCTGCCGTGCGCTACTAAGAGCGCACGAACCATGGCAAGAGCATGGCAATAACCGCGCGCGGTAGCAGTCCCTCTCCCTACCAGGAGGGGGACTTTTTTTCGTTTAGTCGCCGCCCTTGCGCCCCATTTCTTTAGTCACACTAGCCACAGTGGTCACTGTTTTGCTGGGCATTGTTATGCGTAGCGCGCACTGCGTTTATAGTGTGTACGTTCGTGTTTTTCTTAGTTTGTCAGTCTTCTGGCTGATCTCTTAGCTGCCCCACCCCCAGGAATGTTTGTGAAGTTCTCCCGCCTTCTCCTTGTTGCTGCTACCTGCACTGCATTGGTGCCCATTACTTCCGCCACCATGGTGTCTCATGCTCAAAACATCGAGGAGCTGATCGCATCTATGGAAACTATTTCCACGGAAGCGGGCGCCAAGAACGAGGAAGTCAAGCAACTCGAAATTGACCTGGAGACCAGCGGGCAAGAGGTTGCGGAATTGAGCGCTCATGTGGCTCAAGCTACGGATCAAGTGAATGCGGCAATCGCCGAGCAGGAGGCGTACCGCTTTGAGGTGAACCGCATTGCCTCTGCGAAGTATCGCGGTGCCACTATTGACCCGCTCACCAACGCCATTTCCGCGGAGAATCCGCAAAACGCTCTTGACCGTGCGGCGTACATGACGCTCCTTGGGGACAAGGCAAATAGCGCCCTGGCGCAGCTCACTGAGGCGCGCGAGGAAGCCGTGGAGCGCCGCGGAGAGCTCACCCGCGCGAAGGCTCGTGCGCAGCTCAAGCAGTTGGATCTGGAGGAGCGCAAGAAGGAACTCCACACCCAACAGGAGGAGCTTGAGGCGAAGGCCCGTGAAATCCAGGAGAAGGTGAGCGCCCTCGGCCCCGCAGAGCGTGCGCTGTGGGAAGCGAAGAACGGCCCGGTTGAATATTCGCTTGCCGGCGTTTCCGGTTCCAACGCCGCGGGCATGGAGGCCCTCACCGCGGCAATGACCAAACTGGGTTCCCCGTACTCCTGGGGCGGAATCGGCCCAGACGCCTTCGACTGCTCGGGCCTGGTGTACTGGGCGTACCAGCAGCAGGGCAAGACGCTCCCGCGCACCTCCCAAGCGCAAATGGCTGGTGGCACTCCCGTGAGCCGCGCGGAGCTGCAGCCTGGCGATGTGGTCGGCTACTATCCAGGTGCCACCCACGTCGGTATCTACGCGGGCAACGGCATGCTCATCCACGCGTCTGACTACGGCATTCCCGTCCAGGTTGTTCCTGTAGACTCCATGCCGTTCTACGGCGCACGCCGTTACTAGTCACCACCAACGCCACCGCGGGTACCGACGGCGCGGCGTGGCAAAACACTCAAGGAAGGCAGGGCTGCAGGCATGGGCAAAGTGCTGCTTGTCACCAATGACTTCCCACCCACCATCGGTGGCATCCAGTCCTACCTGCGCGATTTTCTGTCCACCCTCGATCCCGCTGATGTGGTGGTGTTTGCCTCCACGCAGGATTTCGTCGCTGCAAGGGAATATGATGCCTCATTGCCCTTCCCGGTGGTTCGCTGGCCGCGAAAGGTGATGCTGCCTACCCCGGCGACGGCAAAGAAGATGACGCAGCTCATCAACGACTTCGGGATTGACACGGTGTGGTTTGGAGCCGCAGCTCCCTTGGCGCTCATGGCGAAGGCTGCGCACAAGGCAGGTGCGCGCCGCGTTGTTGCCTCCACTCATGGGCATGAGGTGGGGTGGTCCATGCTGCCGGGGGCCCGCCAGGCGTTGCGGTTCATCGGTGAGCACACCGATGTGATCACGTACATTTCCGGATATACGCTGGGGCGGTTTCGTCGGGCGTTCGGCCCTCACGCCTCGTGGGCGCACTTGCCCTCCGGCGTGGATCCGGAGCGCTTCGCCCCCTTGCCCACTGGACAGCGCGAACGGGTACTCGTAGACCTCAAGGCTCCCAAGGAGGCGCCGCTCGTGGTGTGCGTTTCCAGGCTGGTGCCCCGCAAGGGCCAGGACGCGCTGATTCGCGCGCTGCCACTCATCCAGGAACGTGTACCGCAGGCGCAGCTCGTGCTGGTGGGGCAGGGGAGCTATGAACAAAAGCTACGGCACATGGCCAGCTCTAGCCCGAGCGCCGATTCGATTCGCTTCACAGGCAGGGTGAGCGAGGAGGAAATGGTGTCCTGGCTTCAGGTGGCAAGTGTTGTTGCCATGCCGTGCCGGACCCGTGGCTGGGGTCTGGACGTAGAAGGTCTGGGGATCGTGTTCCTGGAGGGACAGTCCTGCGGCGTTCCCGTGGTTGCCGGCGATTCCGGTGGGGCGCCGGAAACTGTCACTGAATCCAGTGGCGTGGTGGTCGACGGCAGGAACGTACCCAAGGTGGCCGCGGCGGTAGCGGCGATTCTGGAAGATCCCGCCCATGCACAGGCAATGGGGGCGGCCGGGCGAAAGCATGTGCTGGAGGAATGGACCTGGGAAGTGATGGGCGCCCGCCTGCGAGCCCTGCTGAGCAATTAATCCAACAGCACTTGCTATACTGACAAGGTTGTCTGCATTTTTGCAGGTCAAGTGAGCAAGTGAAGGCGGATCCATGACCACCATGACCACCATGTCTAGCAAAGTCCCCACGGGGCAAAGCCTCACTGAGGGGCAAAGCCTCACGGTGGGAATTGACATCGGCGGTACGAACATGCGCGCTGGGGTTGTGTCGCCGCAGGGCGAAATCCTCGACTCTCGCCAACGCCCCACGGAAAGCACCACCGAGGCCTTGGACAAAGGCATCGTTGAACTTGTGGAGCAGTTGCAGCGAGAGTACCCGGTGGAAGCTGTGGGAATTGCTGTGGCGGGCTTCTTGGATCCGGAGTGTGAAACGGTGCGCTTCGCGCCGCATCTTCCGTGGCGCGACCGACCAGCGCGAGCAATCCTCGCCGAGAAGCTGGGGCTGCCGGTGCGTTTGGAGCACGACGCCAACGCCGCGGCGTGGGGCGAGTATCAATTCGGTGCGGCCCAGGGTGAAGACAATTGGGTGCTGTTCGCAATCGGTACCGGGATCGGGGCCACGGTGATGACCGGCGGGGAAATCTACCGCGGCGCGTTTGGCACCGCCCCCGAGTTCGGCCACCTCACGGTGGTGCGCGACGGCCGTGAGTGTGCCTGCGGCAAGCGCGGTTGCCTTGAGCGCTACTGTTCCGGCACCGCACTGGAAACCTCGGCACGTGAGATCTTGGCGGCGTCGGAACGCCCCTCCTCCCTTCGGGGGGTCTCCCGTTTGAGCGGGAAGACCGTGATGGAGCACGCTCGCGCCGGTGATCCCTTGGCGCTGGAGGTGTTCGCGGAGTTTTCCTCGTGGCTCGGCCAAGCGCTGTCCATTGTGGCAGATGTGCTGGACCCGGGATTGATCCTGATCGGGGGTGGCCTCTCCGACGCGCAAGATCTTTATCTTGAGCCCGCTCGAAAGGCCATGGCGCAGCAAATTGTGGGGGCGGGGTATCGCCCTTTGCCGGACGTTTCGGTAGCAAAACTGGGCGGTGATGCGGGTATGATCGGAGTATCTGATCTTGCCCGCGGGCTGCTCTAGCGCATGCCATAGCACCTGTGCTTCCACCCTCTGGGCAAGGCGGCCCACACACCCCTGCCGAGGACCAGCCGAGGAGCGCACGATGCAGCAAAACAAGTGGTACTGGACGTTTAAGCACATCCTGGTGGGGCCGCTGTTACGGGTGTACAACCGGCCAGAGATCATTGGCGCACACAATATTCCGGCAACGGGTGGGGCGCTGCTGGTGTCCAATCACCAGGCCGTGATGGATTCCTTTTACCTGCCGCTGTTGTGCCCACGCCAGATCGTGTTCCCGGCGAAGAAGGAGTACTTCACCACCGAAGGCGCGGTGGGCAAGCTGCAAAAGTGGTTCTTTAGCTCGGTGGGGCAAATCCCCATTGACCGTGACGCCCCTGATGCCATGGATAAGCTCCTCGCCGCGGCAAAGAGCGTGCTGGACGCAGGCGAGGTCTTTGGCATCTACCCGGAGGGCACCCGCTCGCCAGACGGCCGCATCTACCGCGGCAAGACCGGCATGGCGCGCATTGCGCTGAGCAACGAGGCGCCGGTGGTGCCGGTTGCCATGATCGGCTCCCGAAACGCGAATCCTATCGGTTCCTGGGTGCCTCGCCCGGCAAAGGTCATTATCAAAGTGGGGGAGCCTATCGACGCGCGCGCGTGGGCAGCGGAGCAGGGTTTTGCCCCGGACTCACACGAGGCAGTACGCGGCTTCACCGACAAGATGATGCATACTCTCGCTGAGCTCGCGGGGCAGCCGTATGTGGACATGTATGCCGCGGACGTGAAGGCCTCCCTCGAAGCCGGTAAGGGATATCCGGAGGGCGCGCGCTGATCAGGCTGGTGTTGGGGTTGTAGGTGCCCGCCAACCGCCACACAGCACCACCGCGGGCACCGCTACGAGCAGCGCCAGGGTGAAGAGGATGTAGGCCTCGGATAGCACAAGGGCGGTGCTGGGAAGCCAATGTGGGCCCACGCCAGCGATTAACGCCGTAAGCCCGCTGACTGCCACCAGTGCTCGCGCCTGCCTACGACCCCGCCCTTTAGCCCAATAGCGCTGTGCAAGCGCACCCGTATAGACCAACAGAATCGCCATCCACACCCAGTGGTGTGACCAACTCACCGGCGAGCACAACAGCGCCACCGCAGCGTTGGCAAGCAGCGCTGCCGGGAAGGCGCCGCGCCGCACGAGCAGCAGCATGACGATTACCACCAGCGGTATCAACCCAAGGCTCAAGCCCAGCCAACTCGTCCCAGTAAGCTGCGGATTCCTTTGCAAGAATCCCTCAAAAGACTGGTTGGTCACCCACGCGAGGCCACCGATTCGCGATGGCTCGCGCACGGTCTCCATCCAGTACTCCCGTGAAGTGTCTGGAGAGATCACCCACGCCAGCGCACTGCACAACACTCCTGAAGCAACAGCGTAAGAAGCTGCCCTCCATTGCTTGCGTACCAAGAAATACAGCCCAAATACCGCTGGGGTGAGCTTGATCGCTGCCGCAATGCCAACGCCCACGCCTTGGAATTTGCCGAACAACCCTGAACTGCCTTTGCCGTGGAGGGTGTCCACCATCACCAGCCACATGAGCAGCACGTTGATCTGCCCGAAGCCCAAGGTCTCGCGCACGGGTTCCAAGAAGAGCAGCGGCAGGGTGATGACAGCGGCCAGTGTGCCTGCACGAGGCGTAGTGGTACCGACGTGCGCCAGCGTGAGCCGCACACAATGCCACAGGGCGGCCACGGTTGCCAGGGTAAACAAGGTGCTGCCGAGTTCCAGGGGGATCACTGCAAGCAGGCTAAACAGTAGGGCGGCAAATGGGGGATAGGTGAACGGTAGGTTGATCCCGGCTACGGAGTACAACTGTGAATACAGCGGTTCGCCTGCGAGAAATGCTGCGCCGCCGTGGCGGTAGACGTCGTAGTCAATGTGATAGCGGATCAGGGGGAGATCCTCGCGCCAGAATGAGAGGGGGTCGATGACCCACAAGCACAGTGCAACTACCGCAAGGGGTACAACGAGGAGCCCAAAAGCGGTGTTGAGGCGAGGGACACTGGCTTTCATGATGTGGTTGAGCGTAGCAAACGGGCGGACGCGAGGGACGCGAAAAAGGGGGTGTACTCTTGGCTTCCGAACGCTCTTGCTGCAAACAACGATTGGGGAAGGTCTGTGCGCTATTTTTATGACACCGAATTCATTGAGGATGGCCGCACGATCGACCTTGTTTCAATTGGCATCGTGGCTGAGGACGGCCGAGAATACTATGCGGTGAGCACAGACGCCCAGTTGGGGAAGGCGAATCGTTGGGTGCGTGAAAATGTGCTGGACAAGCTCCCGAACCCTTCCAGCGATGCGTGGCGTAGCAATGAACGCATCCGCGCAGATGTGCTTGCGTTTCTGACAGATGCCCCAACCCCGCCCCAGTTGTGGGCCTGGGTGGGTGCGTATGACCATGTGGTTTTGGCACAGCTTTGGGGGGACATGGCGGGCCTGCCAAATGCGATCCCGCGCTATACCAGGGAGCTGCGCCAGTATTGGGAGATGGCAGGGCGCCCAAAGCTACCGGAGTTGCCCGCCGGCAACCATGACGCCCTCGTGGACGCCCGCCACAACTTGCGCAAGTTCGAGGTGTGCGCGCGCGTCTTGCCATTGAACAAGAGGGGCGCGGTGGCGCGGTAGCCGCCTGGCGCTTTACAAAGCGCTGCGTGCGCAAACGCTGGGTTTAATAGGGTTTTTTGGGGTAATGGCACCAAAATTAATTGCGTGCTATGAATATGGGTGTGAGTTGGACAGTAGATATCCCCAAAGAAGCGCTTCCTGATCTCCCTCCTTTGCCTAACGGCATTCAGGAGCGATTTGAGGATGCAGTCGCACGCGATGCAAAGCAGCAGCCGAGCTGGGACCGTTCCCAGGCTGAGTATGTTCGCAAGATCCTGGAGTCTGTGCCGCCAATCGTGGTGGCTTCTGAAGTGCAGAAGTTGAAGGCTCAGCTTGCGGATGTTGCAGAAGGTCGCGCCTTCCTGTTGCAGGGCGGTGACTGTGCTGAGACCTTTGAGTCCAACACTGAGCCACACATCCGCGCAAACATCAAGACGCTGCTGCAGATGGCAGTGGTCCTCACCTACGGTGCTTCCACCCCGGTGGTGAAGATGGCCCGCATCGCTGGCCAGTACGCAAAGCCTCGTTCCTCGGACATTGATGAGCACGGCTTGCCAAGCTACCGTGGCGACATCGTCAATGGTGTGGAGGCAACGGAAGAGTCCCGCCGCCACGACCCCGCCCGCATGATTCGCGCGTACGCAAACGCATCCGCTGCGATGAACCTGGTTCGCGCACTCACCACTTCCGGTACCGCAGACCTGCACCGCCTGACCGAGTGGAACCGCGAGTTCGTGGCTTCCTCCCCAGCGGGTGCCCGTTACGAGGCACTTGCCCAGGAGATCGAGCGCGGCCTGCGCTTCATGGACGCTTGTGGTGTAGACGATGAGACGCTGCGTGCAGCAGACCTCTACGCTTCCCACGAGGCCTTGGTGGTGGACTACGAGCGCGCAATGCTGCGCCTGGCAAAGGACGAAAAGGGCGAGCTTGCCCTGTACGACCTCTCTGCACACCAACTGTGGATCGGCGAGCGCACCCGTGACATCAACGATTTCCACGTGAACTTTGCCTCCATCATTGCCAACCCAATTGGCATCAAGATTGGTCCGGGTATTACCCCTGAGGAGGCCGTGGCCTACGCGGACAAGCTCGATCCAAACTTCGAGCCAGGCCGCCTGACCATGGTGGCGCGCATGGGGCACGACAAGGTCCGCACCGTGCTCCCAGGCATCGTGGCTGCCGTTGAGGCGTCCGGTCACAAGGTGATCTGGCAGTCTGACCCAATGCACGGCAACACCTTCACCGCGTCCAATGGCTACAAGACTCGCCACTTTGACAAGGTGATCGATGAGGTACAGGGCTTCTTCGAGGTCCACCGCGCCCTGGGTACCCACCCAGGTGGTATCCACATCGAGCTGACCGGCGAAAACGTCACCGAGTGCTTGGGTGGCGCAGAGGACATCACGGATGTGGATCTGCCAGGCCGCTACGAGTCCGCCTGTGACCCACGTCTGAACACTCAGCAGTCTTTGGAGCTCGCGTTCCTCGTTGCTGAGATGCTGCGAAACTAACCCTTTACACCACCCTCAGGCGGATGGTGGAGCCTGGCTCCGCCCTTCCGCCGGATGGGGATTGCCACAGCACCCGCTCTGTTCCGTCAGGCGAGGTGCTGTTTGTGATTTCTACGCTAAACCCGGCATCCTCGAGGCGCTGCACGGCCGAGTCGAGCCTGCTGCCTATGACCCTGGGCACGTCGACAAGCCCCGCGAGGTTCAGCGTGACCCGTGCCTGCGATGGGTCTACCAGGGTGCCTTCGCGGGGGCTGAGGGAAGTGACTTCGTCGGCGCTTGAACCGCTTTCGGAATCTGCGCGGGCTACGCCTTCCACCACGATGCCGGCTTCGGCGAGGGCGGTGGTGGCTTCTTGGCGGGTCATGCCGACGACGTCGGGGATTTCCACGGCGGTGGAGATTTCCAGGGTCACCTTGGAGCCGCGTGGAAGCGTGGTGCCTGCTGCGGGGACGGTGCCAATGGCGTTGCCGCCCTCGGTTTCCGCGTCAAACTTGCGGGTGACGTTCACGTCCAAGCCCTCCTCTTCCAGGGCTTTGAGCGCATCCTCTTCGCTGAGCTGCGCGACGTTCGGAATGGTGGTGGGTGCGGGCCCCTTCGAAACGGCAACGCGCACCTCGGAATCCACGGCAACGGTACTGCCAACGGCGGGTGAAGTACTGCTCACGTACCCCGCCGGCACATCATCCGAGTACTCCTCCTCCGCCTCCACGGCGCGAAGCCCATACTGGCTCAGCACGGCGGCGTAGCTTCCAAAGGTGTCCTGCGCGCTGAAGCTAGGCACCTCGGGTTGGCCCAGCGACACCAGCACCGTCACCTCGCGCCCGCGAACTTGCCGCTCGCCCTCGCTCGGGACGGTGCCAACCACCTGCGTCTCGGGAACTTCGTTGCTATACACGCTCTCCGTGCTCGCGTTGAACCCGGCTTCTTGGATCACGGCGACGGCCTCCACCTGGTCCATGCCCAGCACCTGTGGGATCTCCCCGTAACGCCCCGAGCCGAACCACCACGCGCCCACGGCGATCGCGGCGGTGAGTAGCATCACGAACAGCGACCAGAAAAACGTGGCCGCCTTCGAGCGGTTCGTCACGGGTTTGCTCTGAACAGGAGCGGGGACAGGAGCGGGGACGGGAGCGGGGGCGGGGGCGGCAGGCACGGGAGCATTTCCGACGCCCCCAGGCGCTACAGGTGCAGGGGGAGCGACTACTTGCGGCTGCACCGTGGTTTCAGCCACAGGTGCCGGTTCAGGCGCCGGTTCCGGAGTGGGTGCGGAGGTGGCTGCGGGTACTTCTGTGGGTGCGGAGGTGGCTTCGGCGATGTGTTTGGTCACCATCGTGGCATCTTGGAGTGGCACCACGGCGGTGTGTTCGCTTGCGGCGGCATGCTGTGGGATGGGGATGGTGTAGGCGGGAAGGCCGAGCTCTTGGCTGACGTCCTCGAGTGCGTTGAGGAACTCGCCGGCGTTGGCAAAGCGCTCGCTGGTGTCCAAGGAGGTAGCGGTGGCCACGAGTTCGTCGAACAGCTTTGGCGTGCCTGGTGTGAGGCTGCTGGGCTGTGGCACTGGGGTGTGCAGACGCTGGTAGGCGTGGGCGAGTTCGGTGTCTCCGGCAAAGGGGGTTTTCCCGGTGAGGAGCTCAAACAGGAGGATGCCCGCGGAGTAGACGTCGGAAGCGGGCCCGATTTCATCCCCATTGACCTGCTCGGGGGAAAGGTAGGCCACGGTGCCCACGATTTGGTGCCCGGTTGCCTGCGCGGCGGAAGCTGCGCGGACCAAGCCAAAGTCGGTGAGTTTTACCAGGTGGTCCTGGTTAATCAGCGCGTTATCCGGCTTGATATCACGGTGGACCAATCCTGCGCGGTGGGCCACTGCAAGGCCCGTGAGAATGTCACGCATTACGGCTGCCGCGGCGTGCGGTGGCAGCGGGCCGCGTTCGGCGAGCAGTTCGCGCAGGGTGCCGCCGTGGATGAGCTCCATGATGAGGAAGATGTGTTCGCCTTCTGCGTTGAAGTCGTACACGCCCACGATGTTGGGGTGGGTGAGGTTTGCCATGGAGAGGGCTTCCCTGCGGAATCGCTGGGCAAAAACGGCGTCGCCGGCGTAGCGTGCGTCCATCACCTTGGCGGCCACGAGGCGCCCCAATCGGGTGTCGGTGCAACGGTACACAGTGGACATGCCGCCACGCGCAATCGGTGCTTCGATGCGGTAGCGGTTTTCCAAAAGATCGCCGGACTGTAGAAATGCCATGCCTCCCAGTATGGACGATCCTCAAGGGTTGGTGTGAAATGTGCGCTAGATTAGGTGGCGTGAGTTCAAAGTTTCCACCGCATACTGTTTTGCCCGAAGGTGAGCCAACGCTGACCGTTGCCGATTACGCTGAGCGTTTGGGCGTGCCCGTAACACGCGTGTTTGATCAGCTCGGCGAGCACAAAATCCTTGCGGTGCTCGAAGACGGCGTCAAGAAGATTCCCGAGGCCTTCATTTCTGCCAAGTCCACCACCAACCGTTTTGTCCCCGGCGTGATCGCCTTGCTTTCCGACGGCGGTTACACCGACGCAGAGATCCTGCAGTACCTCTTCACTGAGGATGAAACCTTGCCGGGAAGGCCTATCGACGCGCTGCATGGCCACCTTGCAAGGGAAGTCATGCGGCGCGCCCAGGCGTCTGCTTTCTAAGTTTCCAAGCGGCGAGCTTAGAAGTCCTTCATCTTCTCCACCCACTCAGGGTTTGGCTCGGTGGGCTCACCCTTTTCGTTGTAAAGGTAGAAGCCCTTGCGGTCTGCCTTGCCAGAGAAGCCCTGTTCGATTGCCTCTTTGAGAAGATTGCCGAACTTAATTTGGGCGGGGTCCTCGGAGTTGATCGCAATGTGGGAGGCTACGTTGAATCCCACGGTGTCGTAGGCAGTGAATGGGGCAACGCGGGAGCCTGTGGCAATGCGCCACGCCTTATCAATTTCCTCTGGGGTGCCAACGCCATTGACGTAGAGTTCAGCACCCGCGAACAGCCAGGGGATGAGCAGCGAGTTGAGGATGTAGCCGGGGGTTTCCTTGTGCACATGCACGGGAACCATGCCGGTTTCCTCGGCGTAGCGGATAGCGTCCTGCACTGCCTCGGGGTCTGTGGCCTCGGTACCCATGATTTCCGCGGTGTTGCGCAGCCACACGTTGTTTGCGTAGTGGATGGCCAAGAACCGTTCGGGGGAGCCGCTTGCATCGGCGAAGTCGCTCGGGAGGAGGGAGGAGGTGTTGGTTGCCAACAGGGTGCGGCTATCTACCAATTCGCCAACCTCCTGCCAGGTCTTGCGCTTGAGGTCGAGGTTTTCGGGGACGGCCTCGATGATGAGGTCGGTATCGCCGACCGCCTCCTTGAGGTCCGAGGTGGGGGTGATGCGCTCGACTGCGGCCTGGAAGGCTTCGTCACTGTAGTCGTCCAGGTCGCGGGCGTAGCCTTGGCGGATAAACTCCCAGCGGTCGGGGAGCTTTTCTAGGGCGGCGGGGAATGGGTCGTAGGCGATCACGTTCTTGCCGTGCCATGCCGCTTGCATCGCGATCTGGGAACCAAGAACGCCGCTGCCCAAAACGGTGACGGTGGTAAATGTGCGTGCCATGATCGTGCTCCTTTGTAGGGTCTTAAGAGATATCTGGTGGATATAACCTGTACGCTACTCCAGATAGCACAATCGCATAGGATTGTTTTCACTCAGGCATGAATGTTTTGTTGATCTGACAACAAAACTTCCCGCTTTTCCTGCTGCACCGTAATGCACATCGCCGCGACGAAGCCCAAAAGTGCCCAGATGGTCATCCAGAATGGCTGGTAGAGCTGGTGATTGCCGCTGCCCGTAAACGCCATGCCGATCGCCACACTCAGAATGATGGCGATCTGCTGGACCCTCTTGCTTGGCGCGATGAGTCCGAGCAGCGGCAGGATGCTGGCGTAGTACCAGGGGAGGGTTACGGCGTTGAAGAAGAAGGCCACCAGGTACGCAACCGTGGTGCCGCGCAGCGCCTGTACCTGGGAATTGCGGCCCCACCACCATGCCGCCACGCAGCCAAGGGTCATGAGTCCCATGGATGCCGTGCGGGTTACTTGCAGAACGCTGTTATAGGGGAACGGCTCAACAAACAGCGATCCCACCTGACTGACCAAACCCGCAAACAGGGATGGGAATGCCAGCGGATTGATCACCTTGGAATTGCCAGTGAGCGCCGCGATCCACCCCCAGGAAGCCCCAGAAGCATAGGTGATCAGGGCGAGCATCGCGATCGTGAGCGCAGCACCACTGAGCGCATAGGCCATAAACCAACCGAACGTGCGTTGCTTGTGCCGCCGGACCGCAATCCACACCACAAATGGCAAGCTGAATGCGGCGGTAACCTTCAGAGCCATTGCTATTGCGATGACTGCCACGGCGGGGTAGAAGCGCCCACGCAACGCCCAGTACAAGCCGAGCATCACTAGCCCCACCATCATGGATTCATTGTGCATGCCGCCCACCAGGTGGAACACCATCACCGGGTTGGCAACGCCCAGCCAGAGCGCCCACACGGGGTCCATCCCGAGGTGCTTCGCAATTGCGGCCACACTCCAGGCAATCAAGGCAAAACCGCCCACGCTGAGCACCTTGAAGATCACCACACCAGCAGTGATGTTGTCCCCGGTGACGCTGGTGATGGCCTCGCCCAGCCACAGGTGCAGCGGCCCGTAGGGAGTGGTGGTATTGCGCCAGTCCTGGGAAACCTCGGTGAGCAGCGGCCCAGGGTTCACTGCGGGGCCTTGGGTGTAGGCGTCAAAGCCGTCGCGCAGCAAGGTGCCCTGCATGAGGTAGGAGTAGATGTCCCTGGACATGATAGGCCCCGCGAACACCAGCGGCACCACCCACCACAGAAGCGCGCAGCGCATCTGATCCAATGAATAGCGCTGCACCTGCACCCCAAGTGCGATCCAGGCCAGCACAAACAGCAATGTGCCCAGCCACAACGTGACGTTGGAAATGCCGGCTCCGTGGCCGAACTTCAAGAACTCCAGCCCCAGGAACTCCAGCACACCGCCGCTTTGGCGGATCGCACCGCCGCCAAAGGACCCCAAAGCAATGAGCGCTGAGGCCACCACGCCCAACTTCACCGGGTCAATCGCCGCAAACAAGCTGCGCACCCGCACTATCAATCTGTCCATGCTATGCCTGCCGCTTCGTCATCCGCTGCGCCAAGTCACGCAACACCTCGCGCACAGCGGCGGGGATCGATGCCTGATCAAGACGGTGAAGGCCGCGTTCCACCAAGGCGTCAATCTGCTTCTCGACGTGCCCCGGCGCCCCAGTGTCCCAGATGAGCTGGGCAAGTGCGGTGATCTCCTCGGGGGTGCTTACCGATCCCACACCCGTGCGGATCTGGGCTGCGAGCTCGGGATCTTCCTGTGCCGCCGTTTGCACGGCCTGCGCCACCAATACGGTGCGCTTGCCTTCGCGAAGGTCGTCGCCGGCGGGCTTGCCGGTAATTTCCGGGTCTCCAAATACACCGAGCAGGTCATCGCGCAGTTGGAAGGCAATGCCGATATCCTCGCCAAAACCACGCAAAGCGGCAATCGTGGTTTCTTCGGCCCCGGCAATCGCGGCGCCAATATGCAACGGGCGCTCGATGGTGTAGGCGGCGGTCTTAAAGCGGTTCACCACGGCCGCCTTTTGGGGGTCGTCGCTCCCGGCGGCCTCCAAACTAATGTCCAAGAGTTGCCCCCCAATTACCTCGGTGCGCATCGCCCGCCACGCCGGCAAGCAGCGGCGGAGAGCATCGGGGCTCAGTCCCGCGGTGAGGAACATGTCATCTGCCCAGGAAAGCGCGAGGTCACCCACCAGAATCGCCACGGAAACGCCGTAATGGGCGGAGTTTCCCCGCCAACCCCGCTGCTCGTGGAACGCCTGCGCGCTGCGATGCACCGTGGGCTTCCCGCGCCGGGTGTGGGAGGAATCAATGATGTCGTCATGGATGAGCGCGCAAGCCTGAATCAACTCCAGTGCGGAAATCGCGCGCAGCACGGCGTCCTCATCCTCAACTGCCGCTGCTTCCAGAGAAGCCAACCCCGCCTGGTAACCCAACCACGCGCACATTGGACGCACCCGCTTGCCGCCGTCCAGCACAAAACGTTCCAGCAACCCCGCGGCCTCCTCAACCTCAGCACCAAGCTTGGCAACCTCAGGACGGCGCTGTGCAAACATTGCCTCTAAGTGTCCCTGCACGCGCTGGATCGGGAAGTCACTGCGGGCCTTGGCCGCGTCGGAAGGAGCTGGGTTGGGCACTGTAGTCCTTTCAAGAGTCCCGCGAAGGGCTTTCCTAACCCTTCCTATCCTTAGCAGTCTAGCGGTTGGGCTGCGCGACTCGACTTTGCACGGGAGAACACCGCTGGCGTGCGGAAAAATTTATTCACCTCGAGGGGGCGCTGACTGAGGTATCCGTGCGCGTGCCCACTACACTCATTGGGCATGCAGGAACACGCGGAACACAAGCCACGAGCGGCATACCAGCGCGCCATCACGGATGTTATTGCCTCGCCAAGCCCAGGCAGGATCCCTTTTTCCGTGGAGTTTATGCCCCCACGTGACGACGCCGCCGAGCAACGCCTCTGGAAGGCAGCCGAGGCATTCCACGACCTCGGTGCCGCGTTCGTGTCTGTCACCTACGGCGCCGGTGGCTCCAGCCGGGAACGCACCATGCGCATCGCGCAGCGCTTGGCGCAGTACCCGCTCACCACATTGGTGCACCTCACCCTGGTGAACCACACCCGCGAGGAGCTGCTGGAGATTTTGCGCGGCTATGCGTCGGCGGGCCTATCCAACCTGCTCGCCCTGCGCGGTGACCCACCAGGGGGCGACCCCCTGGGGCCGTGGACCCCAACCGAAGGCGGTTTAGACTACGCCGCGGAACTCATCGAGCTCGTCCGGGCAACGCAGGAAACGGAGCACTTTGAGGTGGGCATCGCGGCCTTCCCGGAAGGGCATTTCCGCGCGCCTTCGCTGGAGGCGGATACCGAGTTCACACTGGCAAAACTGCGCGCCGGGGCGGAGTTTTCTATCACACAGATGTTTTTTGATGTGGACTACTACCTGCGCTTGCGTGACCGACTCGCCGCCGCTGACCCCGAGCACGGTGCCAAGCCCATCATTCCGGGGCTCATGCCGATCACCAGCTTGCGGTCTGTGCGCAGGCAAATCGAGCTTTCTGGGGCAACGCTCGGCAAGAAGCTCGAGGAACGCCTCTACGCCGCGGCTGCTGGTGACGAAGAAGCGAACGCGCAGGAGATTCGCAAGGTTGGCATTGAGGTGTCCACTCTCATGGCCGAGCGCCTCATCGCCGAGGGCGTGCCTGACATTCACTTCATGACCATGAACAACGCCCGCGCCACCCAAGAAGTGCTCCACAACCTGGGGATGGCACCCGCCTGGGGCACTGCTTACGGCCACGACGCCGTCCGCTAAACCACTTTCCCCAACACCGCAAAGGGCCGCGCATCGCCGGTGAACAGGAAATTGCGAAGCACATCCTGATAGCCAAAGCTGCGGTACAGGTGAAACGCCCGGTTGTTTTCCGCTGGTACTTCCGGGGTGGAAAGGAGGATTGCCGACGCGCCCTGGCGCTGCTCTACTGCAGAAAGCAGGGCGCGGCCAAGGCCCAAGCCCTGAAATGCGGGGCTCACATGGATTTCTGCCAATTGCAGGTAGTTGTCCAAGATCCGCTGAGCGGGCGAATCTGGTGTGAAGCGTTCACGCCCATATTGCTCGCGGATGCCCCGCCGTAGTTGCTGATCCCACCAGTGTTCGCGCCTGCCCAAAAACCCGTAGGCGATGCCGGCGGGCTGGGAGTCCACCAAGGCACAAAAGCCCACAAAACCCTGTTCGAGCACCGCCCGGCGCCAGCTTTCAATGGCATTGCGCTTGAAGCTTTCCTGGTAGCCCATCGCTTCCACGTAGATGTCCACAAACGTGGGGACATGCGTGGAGAACTCCACGCGGCTTAATGCCACAATGGTGAATTCTTTGGAGCTGGTGCACGTCACGCTCTCAATGGAACCACTTTTTCATCAATCACACATGCGTATTGCCCGTTTGGGAATCCGTTGAGTTCGAAAAGACTGTTCCAAATTTCGAACAGATGTACTAAGATGGTGGGTAGTTGAGAGGTTGTGTGTCAGGGGCTGTGCATAGAGTCAAAGCCCATACGGATTCACCAAATGGATCCTGTTCGAACAAATTGCAGAAATCTTGAAAGGAGTGACCCCCAAATGTCTACAATCGTCTCCGCAACAACTAGTGCCATGCGTGGCGGAAATGGTGCAAGTAAGAAGCAGCGGCTTGTGATCAATGCTGAGTATTTGCTCGCGGAATCCTCCAAGAGCTTGCAGGCGGGGGACCAGGTCTGCGCCTTTGACTACGCCTATCAAGCCTCACTGCGCCTCGCCGGAGCGAGGATTGCGGAATCCCCGGTGGCCAAGCGAGTGCGTAAGCCTTCGGGTGCCTGGGATCAGCTCCGCATGGTGGATGCCCAAGCTGCCCAGTGGGCGGACGTATTTCAGCCGTATTCCCAAACCCACCGGCGCATGATTTCTGGGCTGAGCCACACTATGACGGCCGAGCGAATTTTGGCCTTCCAGTACAAAGTTTGGGAGTTCCACGCTGAACTCACGGGAATGCAGGAAGGTCCGGTTGCCGCCTAGGTGGCAGGTGGTTTGTGCTGTGGTTTCACCAATTTTCGCCACCATGGGAACTTTCCTATTAGTGTGGGGGTTATTAGGAGTGAATGGCACCCAAAAACTTGGGGGAGTACACAGCACAACAGGAGGTCCAAGGTGGCACTTTCAGAGCAAGAGCGCCGCGCGCTGCAAGAAATCGAGCGCTCCCTGCTTGCCGATGACCCAAAGTTCGGTGCAAGCGTCAAAGCGGCAGAGGGTACCGGGGGAAGCGGTGCCCTCACCCTACGGGGCGTAGCGGTTGTCGTCATCGGTCTGGTGATGCTCGTGGCTGGCGTCGCGTTGGCGCAACAATCCCTGGCCTTCATCGGCATTAGCATCGCCGGGTTCTTGGTGATGCTGGCCGGCGGCATTTGGATGCTCAAGTCCGGTGGGGGTGCCTCGGGTGCCGCGGCGAATGGCCAGGGGGCGTCCCTGTACCCGGCAGGCGGAGGCGCTCGAGGCTCGCAAACGAAGCAGTCCTCAAACGGCTTCAGCTCCCGTATGGAGGAAAACTTCAGAAAGCGCTTTGAGGAGTAACGAGCGCAGGAGCGCAGGAACGCATCATCGAAAGGCAGGCGGAAACGCCTGCCTTTTCTTATGCCCAAACGATGCCCCCACTTTGCCCCACATTCCCCACTTTGCCCCACCCAGTGTTTCCCTTCCTGTCCATGGGATGAACCACTGGGATTGCTGGAGTGTAGTGTGGCTCATGTTCCAGGCGTTTCAGTTCGGCGCACAGTCCGCGGTGTATAAGCTGCCCCACTGGCAGAGAACTCACAGAACTGCAGGCAAAGCTAAGAAAAAACTGCAAAAATCTTTTGAGAAATCCGGTGCCGCCTATTGTAGGTGGGGCAAAGTGGGGTATTGTGGGTCGCAGTGACGGCGCTGCTCCATGCAAAGGGGGTCTGTGCGGTTACTGCAGGAACATCCAAAATCTGGAAAAACACTTCAGTCCTCTGTGCACGGGTTCTGCGGTTGTCATGAAAAGGAGGTGCATGTGCCATGTTTTTGGGCACCTACACCCCCAAACTTGATGACAAAGGCAGACTCACCCTTCCCGCGAAGTTTCGCGATGACCTCGCGGGGGGACTCATGGTGACAAAGGGGCAGGACCACTCCCTGGCCGTGTATCCGCGTGAAGAGTTCACCGCGCGTGCACGGAAAGCGGCGGCGGTTTCTCGCACCAACCCTGAGGCACGTGCCTTCATCCGCAACCTGGCTGCCAGCGCGGATGAGCAACGCCCGGATAGTCAGGGGCGCATCACGCTTTCTGCGGCGCACCGTGAGTATGCGGGCTTGACCAAGGAGTGCGTGGTGATTGGTTCAGTGGATTTTCTCGAAATCTGGGATGCCCAAGCCTGGGAGCGCTACCAGTCTGAGACGGAGGCCTCGTTCTCCACCGCAGACGGTGAGTTCCTTGGAGACCTGCTCTAAAACACAACTGCATTCAAAGCTGGTGTTCGTAAGGACTCTGCTCGAAGCCTTGCGTTCTGGTGTACTTCCCCGACATCAGAAAGCGCTTCGGGTAGGGCTCTATGCACACCAGCCTCCCACCACACCGAGCGCACTCACATGAAAGGGGGGACGGCGCGCATGTCTCTACAGCACGAACAGCAACCACAGGAACAACCGCAAGCTGCTGAAGCAGCCGTCTCCTACGACATCCAAGAAAACCAAGGCCACGTCCCTGTCATGCGTCAGCGCATGGCGCAGCTCATCGCCCCGAAGGTTGAAGAGCTGGGCGAGAATGCCGTGATTTTGGACGGCACCCTTGGGGCCGGCGGCCACACCGAATACTTCTTGCGCACGTTTCCCCAGGCCAGCGTGATTGGTTTGGACAGGGATACGGATTCCCTGGCCAAGGCGAAGAAGCGCCTAGAGGGTTTCGGGGATCGCTTCTTGGGGCTGCACTGCCGCTTTGACCGCTTTGCGGAGCCACTCGAAGCAGCGGCCGCAACAGGAGGTAAGGCCCGTCCGGCGACCATCGCCCAGGAGTTGGGCTTCGCGGGTGCGCTTTTTGACCTGGGCGTTTCCTCCATGCAGCTTGACCAGGTGGAACGCGGTTTTGCGTACCGGGTAGACGCGCCGCTGGATATGCGGATGGACCCCACGCAGGGGCTCACCGCGGCGGACATTCTGAACACCTACAGCCACGGCGAGCTGGCCCGCATCCTCAAGACCTATGGTGATGAGCGCTTTGCCGGCAAGATTGCCACGGCGGTGCTCAAAGAGCGCGAGCGGGAGCCTTTCCACAGCTCAGCGCGCCTTGTTGAGTTGCTTTACCAGGTGATTCCCGCGGCCACCCGCCGCACCGGTGGGCACCCAGCGAAGCGCACGTTCCAGGCGCTTCGCGTGGAGGTGAATCGTGAGCTTGAGGCGATCGAGCAGGTTGTCCCCGAAGTACTGGGGCGGCTCGTAGAGGGCGGCCGCGCGGTGTTCATGAGTTACCAGTCCTTGGAAGACAAGATCATCAAGCGTCACTTCGCAGAGGCCTCCACTGCGAAGACTCCGCCCGGGTTGCCCATGGATCTGCCGGGTATGGAGGCCAAATTCAAGCTTGTTACCAGGGGCTCGGAAAAGGCCTCGGCGCAGGAGATTGAAGAAAACCCGAGGGCGGCATCAGTGCGGGTGAGAGCAATTGAAGCACTGCAACCCCCAGAACGTATCAGCACAACCGGCACCACCAACACGACTTACGGAAGCTAGCACCATGACGATCACTGAACCCACGCGGTCCACGCAGAAGGTACGTTCGCCACGCCCAACACGAAGCCAGCGTTCCCAAAGCCACCTCTCTCGCGACCTCAGCGGCCAAAGCTACCGTGAGGGCGCCGCTGTGTTGACCCGGACCGACGCTGCCGCCGGCGAACGTCGGAACGCCCCCCAAGCCTTCCGAAAGGCACCTGCGATCGACGCGCCCAAGCGCCGCAATTTCCAGCGCAGGGCTGGCTCGAATCAGGTGTTCTCCTACCGCGGGCGCAGAGTGGAGCGGCCGAAGGTTGATCAGCACACGGTGCGGTTGGTCATCGGCATCACCGGGTTGTTGGTGCTCGGTGTGTTGGCGTCGATGCTGCTTTCCGGAATGGCCACCAGCCAAACCTTTGCGTTACAGCAGCTCAAGGCGCAGGAGCGAATCCTGGCAAACCAGGTGGAAACTCTTAATCGCGACCTGCAGGAAGTTTCCTCCTCTGCAGCGCTTGCCCAAACTGCCGCTCAACAGGGAATGGTGCTGCCCGACCAGCCCGGAATCTTGGGCACGGATGAGCAAGGCAACACGGTGGAGCAACGCCCGGCTGCTGACCTCACCCGCCCTATAGTGGATGTCAATGGTGAGATGCCGTCTGGCGTCCGCGCAACCTCTGACCCGGAAGGCACAGAAGAAGTCAGTGGCACGTTGAACGCCGTGCCGCAGCCTTACGCCCCGAATCAGGCAGTGAGCGCACCATACGCAACCTCACCAACGAGCAACTAAAACCAAACGATTAACCACAGGCAACCACAGCCCGGCAAAGGGCCAGGACACGGTAGCGAAGGCGGAAGTACGAACAGTGAGTACGAGGCGCACGGGCCCGCATCAAGGCAGATCAGGTGACGACGCCCCCATCGCCCGAGCCGCTCAGCGAAGCATGGGGCGGCCAGGCATGAGCCGGCGCGTGCGCATTGCCACCGGGCTAGTACTGCTGCTCACCATCGGTTTGGTGGTGCGCTTGGCAATGGTGCAAACCATGTGGGGGCCCGGACTCGCTGAACAGGCGCAAGAGCAGCGCAAGCGCACGTATGTGGATTCCGCGCGCCGCGGGGAAATCCTGGATAACCAGGGCAAGCAGATCGCGTACACCATGCAGGCGCGTTCCCTGACCGTTTCACCGAACATTCTGCGCGAAGAACTGCGCTACAACGCCATGTTGGAAATGCAGGAGTCCGGAGACTGGAGCAAGTACGCGGGTGAGGCTCGGGAGCAGCAGATCACCGAACGGGTGCAGGGCTACCTTGAGGATTACTCGGAGCAAATCCCGGAGATCATCACGGCCTCCGCAGCGAGCAACAACAACGTGAAGCCGGATGAGATCCTGGAGAAGCTCAACTCCGATTCCACCTACCAGGTGCTGGTGCGCAACGTGGACCCGGATGTAGCGGAGGACATCGCGAGTAAGTTCCACGGTGTGGCCGCGGATATGCAAAACATTCGCCAGTATCCAAACGGCGCGATCGCTGAAAACATTGTGGGCAAAATCAGCGCAGATGGCCAAGGGCAGTTCGGATTTGAGGCCTCAAATGATGCCCTGCTTTCCGGTATTGACGGCAACGTTACCGTGGACGTATCTACCGACGGCCAGGCGATCCCCGGCACCACGCGTGACGTCGTTCCCGCAGTTGACGGTGCGCAGGTCACCCTCACTCTGGATCTTGACCTTCAAACCTATGTGCAGCAGGCCATCGAGCAGGCGCGGGCAAATTCCAATGCGGAGAGTGCTTCCGCCGTGGTGCTCGATGCGAAAACCGGCAAGGTATTGGCCATGGCGAACACGGACACCATCGACCCAAACGGTGACATTCAAAAGCAGCTTGAAGAGGGCAAGGTGTTTGATAACACCTCCATTTCTGCTCCTTTTGAGCCCGGCTCGGTGGCAAAGATCATCACCGCGGCCGGCGCCATTGAGGACGGCCTGACCACACCGGATGAAGTTCTCCAGGTTCCCGGTTCCATTGACATGGCCGGCGTGACGGTGCGAGACGCTTGGGACCACGGCGTGGTGGGCTACACCACCACCGGCATCTTTGGTAAGTCCTCCAACGTGGGCACCCTGATGCTTGCGCAGCGCCTCGGCGAGGCCCGCTTTGACCAACTGCTCACGGACTTTGGCATCGGCCAATCCACCGGCATTGAGCTTCCCGCCGAGTCCCAGGGCCTGCTGCCACAATTCGAGCAGTGGTCCGGCGGCACCTTTGCCAACCTCCCGATCGGCCAAGGTATGTCCTGGACCTTGCTGCAGATGGCAAGTGTGTACCAGACGCTGGCCAATGGGGGCGAGCGAGTGGAGCCCCGCATCATTGAAAAAGTGGTGGATTCCCAGGGCAACCAGGTGGAACAGCCTGCGCCGGAAGTGACCCAGGTGGTGAGCGAATCCACCGCGCGAACCGTAGTGGATATGTTCCGCTCAGTTGCACAGTCGGATCCAATGGGCGTACAACAGGGCACTGGCGCCGGTGCAGCGATCGAGGGCTACCAGGTCTCCGGCAAAACCGGCACGGCCCAGCAGGTGGATCCAAACACGGGCGCCTACTCCAATTCGGCATATTGGATCACCTTTGCCGGCATCGCACCGGCGGATGACCCCCGTTTTGTGGTTGCCTTGATGCTGGACAAGCCACAGCGCGGTGTCCACGGTGAGGGTGGTCAGTCGTCTGCCCCGTTGTTCCATGACATCGCATCTTGGCTGTTGGACCGCGAAAACGTGCCGCTTTCCCGCCCGATGGAAGGCCAGCTCATTCTGCAGGCGCAATAACCTCCCCCTAATCCTCATTGGACCGAGCAAAGACCTGAAAAGAAAGGAAGCCAGGATGTCTTTTGAGCCACTCGACCTCACGCAGATCGCGGCGATCGCAGGCGGCGAGCTGTTTGGTGCTGGCGCCAAGCCGGTGACGATCACCGAGGTGGGCCTCGATTCCACCCAGCTTCCTGAAGGAGCACTGTTCGCGGCCCTGCCCGGTACGCGCAGCCACGGCGCTCGCTACGCAAACAGCACGAAAGCTGCGGCGGTGCTTACCGACGCCGAAGGCAAGGCAATCTTGGACGCATCCTCCGGCGGTGCTGCAGTCCCGGTGATTGTGGTGGATCAGGTGCGTAAAGTGCTGGGCAAGGTTGCAGCGGCGGTGTACGGCAACCCCTCAGCCAAGTTGAAGGTCATTGGCATCACCGGCACCTCGGGGAAGACCACCACCAGCTACTTGCTGGAAAAAGGCCTACTCGCTGCGGGCAAGCAGGTGGGGCTGATTGGCACCACCGGCACGCGGATCAATGGCCGCCCGGTGCCCACCAAGCTCACCACCCCGGAAGCCCCCACGTTGCAGGCGCTGTTTGCCACCATGCTCGGAGAGGGCGTGACGCACGTGGTGATGGAGGTTTCCTCCCATGCGCTTTCCCTGGGCCGCGTTGATGGCACCGAGTTCAGCGTGGGTGGGTTTAGCAACCTCTCCCAGGACCACCTGGATTTTCACCCCACAATGGAAGACTATTTCCAGGCGAAGGCCTGCCTGTTTGCCCCGAATTCACCACTGCGTGCCCAGGCACAAGTGATCATGGTGGATGACCAGTGGGGCCAGAAGATGGCGCACCTAGCCGGCCCAAGTGCGATCACCGTGGGCACCAACCCACCTCAGACCCAGAATCAGGACGAAAAGCCGGACTTCTTCACCCACGACGTCCGCGTTGAGCCCAGTGGCTCCCAGCATTTCCAGCTCACCAATGGGCTCACAACAAAGCAGGTTTCCCTCCAATTGCCTGGGGCCTTCAACGTGGCAAACGCGGCTTTGGCTATTGCCCTTGCGGCCCAGTTGGATTCCGTGGACCTCGATCGTTTCCTCGAAGGCATCAGCCACGCCCAGGTGCCTGGGCGGATGGAACGGATTGACGTTGGCCAAGATTTCCTCGCCGTGGTGGACTACGCCCACAAACCTGCCGCTGTGGCGGCAGTGTTGGACTCTGTGCGCGCCCAAACCGAGGGCAGGATTGCCGTGGTGGTGGGCGCTGGTGGGGATCGCGACTCAACCAAGCGCCCCATCATGGGCGCAGAAGCAGCGCGCCGCGCGCAGCTCGTGGTGGTCACCGATGACAACCCGCGTTCCGAGGACCCAGCCGTGATCCGCAGCCAGGTGCTTGAGGGCGCCCGGGGGCAGGAGCGGGCCGCAGCAGACGAGGCTGCAGAAATTGCAGAAATTGTAGAAATTGCAGACCGCGCAGAGGCGATCCGCTTTGCCGTGCAATGGGCATCCGCGGGCGATGCCGTGGTGATCGCCGGCAAAGGTCACGAGGTTGGCCAGCAGGTGGGCGATACCGTGCACCACTTTGATGATCGCGAGCAGCTCACCCAAGCCCTACAAGAGCGAGCCCTCCAAGAACGAGGGGGCGAGGGCCAAGCATGATTCCACTGACTACCGCGCAAATCGCCGAGATCACCGGCGGTACCCTCAACGATCTGTGTGACCCAAACACCGTTGTCACCGGCACTGTGGAGTTTGACTCTCGCGAGCTCACCCCAGGAGGGCTGTTTGTGGCGCTCAAAGGGGAGCGCGTAGACGGCCACGATTTTGCCCACGCCGCCTGGCAGCAGGGGGCAGCAGCAGTGCTGGCTTTCAACGAGGTTAACGCCCCGGCAATCATGGTTCCCAAGGTGGAGCGGGTTTCGGACAGCGCTCGCGGCAGTTACGCCCTGGCGCACGACACGGACGGCCAAGTAGCCTCCGTCTTGGCCGCGATGGGCAAGCTCGCCCGTTACGTAGTGCAGCACACCGAAGTGCAGGTGGTGGGCGTGACTGGTTCGGCAGGGAAAACGTCCACCAAAGACATGCTGGCCACGATCCTGCGCACCGCGGGCAACACGGTTGCGCCCCCAGGGTCTTTCAACAACGAAATCGGCCACCCCTATACCGCGCTGCGGGTGCAGCAGGATACGCAGTACTTGGTAGCGGAACTTTCCGCACGCGGGCTCGGGCATGTGGCGCATCTCGCGCAGATCGCCCCGCCGAAGGTTGGCGTGGTGCTGAACGTGGGCTCGGCACACCTCGGAGAGTTTGGCTCCCGCGAGGTCATCGCCCAAGCAAAAGGCGAGCTCGTGGAAGCGCTTCCAGCCGAAGGCACCGCGGTGCTCAACATGGATGACCCCCTGGTGTGGGCCATGCGCTCCCGCACCGCAGCCGAAACACTCAGCTACGGCACACATGCAGAAGCCGACGTCCGCGCGAGCAACATCACACTGCAGGCAGGGGCGCTCGCGGCGTTCACGTTGGAGTTTCCCGACGCAGGCGGGCACCGCCCCACGTACCAAGTCGAGCTGCAGGTAGCAGGCGAACACCAAGTGTCCAACGCATTGGCGGCGGCAGCCGCAGCCTTTGCCCTGGGCCTGGAACCGCAGCGCATTGCGGCGGCGCTTTCTGCCCACGTGGCGGCGTCGGCACACCGCATGGCGGTGCGCTCCCTTGGCTCCGTGACCTTGATCGATGATGCCTACAACGCCAACCCTGAATCCATGCTGGCGGGGCTGCGCGCGGCGCGGGTTGCCGCCGGTGATAAGGGCAAAGTGATCGCTGTGCTCGGGCCGATGGGGGAGCTGGGCGCGGACGCAGATCGGGAACATGCCGAGCTTGGTGCGCAGTTGGCGGGCCTTGGTGTGGAAGTATTAGTCGCTGTTGGCGCGCCGCACATCGCGGCCGGTGCAAGTGCCGCCGCAAGTACCGTCACCGTGTTGCAAGCCGAAAGCAATGCCCAGGCGGCGCAGCAGGTTTTGGAATACCTGGGTCAAGCCGGTCATGACGTGAGAGATGTAGTGGTGCTAGCAAAAGCTTCGAACGCCGCCGCTCTGTGGGAAGTCACGGACTTACTCGCAGAAGCATTGGCTGGGCAGGGAATTGGTAGGCAAGGAGAGGTAACACAGTGACACAAATACTGATCGCGGGCACCGTGGGTTTGTTGGTGTCCATCTTTGTCACCCCAATCCTGATCCGCAGGTTCAGCGAGGCCGGCAAAGGCCAGGAGATCCGCGAAGAAGGGCCAAAGTCCCACCTGCGCAAGCGTGGTACCCCTACCATGGGCGGCATTGCCATCCTCGCCGGCATCGTGGCCGGCTATCTGGTCACGGCCATCTACGGTGAGATCACCGGCTACGGTGGGTTCACTATTTCCGGCTTGCTGGTGCTTGGCCTCACCCTGGCGCTCGGCGGCCTGGGCTTTGCGGATGACTTCATCAAGCTATTCAAAGAGCGCAACCTGGGCTTGAACAAGAAGGCCAAGCTCATCGGCCAGCTCGCAATTGCCCTGGTATTCGGCGTCCTCGTGCTGCAGTTCCCCGACGAACAGGGCCTCACACCAGGCTCCACGCACCTGAGTTTTGTGCGCGACCTCGACACCGTGGACTTCATGGTCGGCGGCACCTTCATCGGCATGGTGCTCTTCCTGCTGTTCATGTACATCCTTATTTCCGCGTGGTCGAACGCGGTGAATCTCACCGATGGCCTGGATGGCCTCGCCGCAGGCGCCACCGCGATCGTGATGGGTGCCTACTCCCTGATCACCTTCTGGCAGTACCGCAACTCCTGCTCGCTCGGCGCTGAGCCCGGCTGTTACAACGTGCGTGATCCTCTTGACCTCGCGGTGCTCGCGGCCGCCGGCCTGGGCGCCTGCTTGGGCTTTTTGTGGTGGAACGCCGCGCCCGCCAAGATCTTCATGGGCGACACCGGCTCCCTCGCCCTCGGCGGCCTCGTGGCTGGCCTGTCCGTGGCCTCCCGCACTGAGCTGCTCATGATCATCATCGGCGCCCTGTTTGTGATTGAGGCCGCCAGCGTGGTGATCCAGGTGATCGGCTTCCGCACCAAGGGCGTGCGCATCTTCCGCATGGCCCCGTTCCACCACCACTTTGAAAACGGTGGCTGGGCGGAAACTACCGTGGTGATCCGTTTCTGGCTGGTGGCCGCGGTGGCATCCCTGATCGGCGCCTCCATCTTCTACGGCGACTGGCTCCGCCTCGCAGACGGGATCTAAACATGGCGCATGCACATCCCAACCTCAACTTAGGCCGCGTACTCATCGCCGGTGCGGGAGTCACCGGCAAAAGCGCAGGAAAGGCCCTCGCTCCGCTGTGCGATGCAATGATTACCGACGCCAACAGCACCGCACTCCACAAGGCAGCAGAGGAGATCCGGCGCCACAGTGCTGACGGTGTTGACGGTGCAGACATCACTCCAATTGCCCCGGAGGAGATCGACTGGGAGCAGGTGGACCTTGTGGTCACCTCACCAGGATGGGCTCCTAACTCTCCGCTGCTGGTTGAGGCCGCGGCCCACGGCGTGGAGGTTATCGGCGATGTGGAGCTGGCGTGGCGCCTCGACCAAGCCGAGGTCTTTGGGCCCAAGCGAACCTGGATCGCCATTACTGGCACCAACGGCAAGTCCACCACCACGGCGATGCTGGAGACGATGCTGCAGGCGGGCGGGCTGAAGGCCCAGGCAGTGGGCAACATCGGCGTAGCCGTCCTGGACGCGGTGGTTGGCACACAGCGCATCGATGTTCTTGCCACCGAGCTCTCCAGCTTCCAACTGCACTGGACCAACACGTTTGTTCCGGACGTTGGAGTGTTCCTCAACGTGGCGGAGGACCACCTGGATTGGCACGGCAGCTTTGATGCGTATGCACAAGACAAGGCAAAGGTGTGGAAGGCCCCCATTGCTATTGCAGGCGTGGACGATCCCACCGTTGCTGCAATGGCGGCACAGGCACCCAAAGCAATCACCGCGTTCACCCTGGCAACCCCAGAGCCAGGCCAATTCGGCGTTGCAGGCGGCAATCTGGTGGATGGCCAAGGGCGTGTGATTGCCCCCGCTGAGGGCATCGACCCCGCCGGACCTGCCGGAGTGCTAGACGCCCTGGCTGCGTCGGCAGCCGCGCTCGCCGTGGGCGTGGAACATGCGGCGATCGCGCAAGCACTGTCTACGTTCCGGGTGGCGCAGCACCGCGGCCAGACCGTGGGGAGTGCGAGGGGCATCGTGGCCATTGACAATTCCAAGGCAACCAACCCGCACGCCGCAGATTCGGCGCTCGCGGGTTTTGAGAGCGTGATTTGGGTAGCCGGAGGCCAGTTGAAAGGTGCAGACGTGGCACCCCTCGTGCGCGCCCACGCCCATCGGTTCAAGGCTGTGGCCTTGCTCGGTCAGGATCGTGAGCTTTTCGCCCAAGCCATCAGCGCCCACGCACCACAGGCGCGGCTGATGCTCACCGAGCAGACTGAGCCGGGTGCTGCGATGGATGAAGTGGTGGCCTGGGCGGTCGCGCAGGCAGACCCAGGTGATGCGATCGTGCTCGCTCCTGCCGCGGCGAGCTTGGATATGTACTCCGGGATGGGGCAGCGCGGCGACATGTTCGCGGAAGCAATCACACGGGAACTCGAGGACTAGCCATGCCAGCAGCACCCGCACGAAACCACAAGACGCAGCAAGCACCATCAGCACCGGTGGGCCTGCGCGGCTATATCCGCGACCGATTCATGGAGGTCCGCCGCCGCCCACTCACGGATTACTACATGATTCTGGTGATCGTGGCCCTTCTTTCAGGGATTGGCGTGGTGATGGTGGCCAGCGCATCCATGACGTGGTCGGTGCTCGACGGCATGTCCGTGTGGTCCACCGCGCTGCGCCAAACGATCATGGTTGCCGTCGGCTTCGCGGCGATGGTTGCGGCGATGTGGGTGCGGCCCACCTTCATCAGGCGCTTTTCCGGACTGTTCCTCCTGGTATCAATCGTGCTGCTGCTGCTCGTGCACGTCCCCGGCCTGGGCACAGGTAGGGACGAGGTGGGCGCCCAAAGTTGGTTGGTACTGGGTCCGCTCCAATTCCAACCCTCTGAGGTAGCACGTGTGGCTATCGCTGTGTGGGGAGCCCACTTCCTCGCGGACCGCAAAGCCAACGGCTACTCGGGTGCCGGCTCCAAGCTGTGGAATCCGCTCACCCAATTTTCCTTGGTGGCAATCGGTATCACCTTGCTGATCCTCTTGGAAGGCGACCTCGGCATGGCCGTTGCCTTCCTCCTCGTGGTCGCCGCACTGCTCTTCTACGCTGGCATCGACTGGCGCTTCCTCGCACTTGCAGGCGTCACGCTCGTGGCAGGTCTCGCTCTGGTGTTCATGGGCGGCGGCTTCCGCTCCAACCGCTTCACGGTGTACTTCGACGCCCTCTTTGGTCGCTTTGAGGACACCCGCGGCGTGGCGTTCCAGAGCTACCAGGGCTTCCTTTCGCTTGCCGACGGCGGCATGTTCGGCGTGGGAATCGGTCAATCGCGCGCGAAATGGTTCTACCTCCCCGAGGCTAAGAATGACTTCATCTTTGCCATCATCGGTGAGGAAATGGGGCTCTTCGGTGCCTCCATTGTGATCGTGTTGTTCGGCTTGCTGGGCATAATGGGTCTGCGCACCGCGCGCCGTAGCTCCAGTCAGTTCCTCGGCTTGCTGGCCGCCACGCTGACCACGTCCGTTGTGGTCCAGGCCTTCATCAACATCGGCTACGTGATTGGAGTGCTTCCGGTGACGGGCATCCAGCTCCCCATGATCTCCGCCGGTGGTACGTCGGCAGTGATCACGCTCGCCGCAATGGGCCTGCTGGCAAGCTGTGCCCGCCACGAACCGGAGGCAATATCCGCGATGCAGTCCTATGGCCGCCCCGCGATTGATCGCCTGCTGTTCTTGCGCGAACCCACGCTGCAGGGCCTGGATACGCCGAAGGTGGAGCGGACCAGCCGCAACCCCCAGCGCCCGCGGCAAGCTCAGGACCACCGGGACAACCGGGACCACCGGGGCAACCGGGACAACCGGGAACGCATCCACACTGGTAGCGTGAATGATCGAGCACACCGACGCCCACCGCGCGGCGCCGGTGGCGGTGGTGCGAGCCGGCGGCGATAAACCGGAACGTAGGAAAAGATTGTTGCAAGAGGTAGGGAGCACACAATGGCGCGCAGGCTGCGAGTTGTAGTTGCAGGCGGTGGCACCGCGGGGCATATTGAACCGGCGTTGGCAACTGCGGATGCGCTGAAGGAGCGCGGCGCTGAGGTGATTGCGTTGGGCACCACCAAGGGTTTGGAAACAACCCTGGTGCCAGCCCGCGGATACGAGCTTTCCTTGATTGATCCGGTGCCAGTTCCGCGCAAGCCGAACGTGGACTTGCTGAAGCTCCCGTGGCGGTTGCTGCGCAGCGTGCGCCAGGCGATGGCTGCACTCAAGGCGCACGAGGCAGACGTGCTCATCGGCTTCGGTGGCTACGTTTCCGCACCCGCATACCTGGCCGCGAAACTCACCCGCACTCCGTTCTTTGTGCACGAGGCCAACGCCCGCGCCGGAATGGCAAACAAGCTGGGCGTTGCCTTGGGTGGCAAAGGACTGCTGGCCACCCGCGCCGCGGGGTTCGGGCTCAAAGGTGAGGTGGTGGGGATTCCACTGCGGGCGTCGTTGAGCAATGCCGCGAGCCCGGAGGAACTCGCCGCGCAGAAGGTACGCGCCAGCCAATTGTGGGGGCTTGACCCCCAGCGGCCGACGATCCTGGTCACCGGTGGCTCGCAAGGCGCGGTGTCGATCAACAAGGCCGTCACCGAGGCAGCACCCGATCTGGTGAAGCAGGGCTTCCAAGTGCTGCACCAAGTGGGGAAGAAGAACCCGCTGCCGGAGCTTTCGTTGTCTGGTTATGTGCCGGTGCACTACGTAGAGGACATGGCCGCGGCCTATGCGATAACCGACCTGGTGATCTGCCGTTCGGGTGCGATGACTGTTGCGGAAAACAGCGCACGCGGCAAAGTGGCCATCTACGTTCCGCTGCCCATTGGGAATGGGGAGCAGGCACTGAACGCAGCCGAGGTAGTGGAGCGCGGCGGTGCCGTGTTAATCCAGGATGCGGAGCTCAGTGGACAACTCCTCAGCAGCACCGTTGCGGAAATCAGCGAACCAGGCCGTTTTGCCCAAATGCAGCACGCCGTCAGCTCGCTGCACAGCGGCAACGCCGCGCAGACCATCGCCGACCTTGTCTTTGAAACGGCTTTTCGTACAGAGGACCCAGAGGAGCAGTAACACCATGAACAGCTCAGCGACTGAACAGCAAGAGTTTGATTTTTCTCGGGTGCACCTGGTGGGCATCGGCGGCGCGGGTATGTCCGGTGTGGCTCGTATCCTGCTCGCCCGCAACTGTGTGGTGAGCGGTTCGGATGCCAAGGATTCCCGCGCCATTTTGGCGCTTCGCTCCGCCGGTGCCCATGTGGCGATCGGCCACAACGCGTCCAATCTGAGCATCGCCGGACAATTGCCCACCGTGGTGGTCACTTCCTTTGCTGCCATCCCCAAGGAGAATCCAGAGTTGGTGGCTGCGCGCGAGCGAGGCATCCCGGTTGTCCGCCGCTCGGACATCTTGGCGGAGCTCATGAAGTCCAGCAAGGAGGTGCTGATCGCCGGCACCCACGGCAAAACCTCCACCACCTCCATGGCGGTAGTAGCCATGCAGGCCGCTGGAATGGACCCGAGCTTTGCCATCGGCGGGCAACTCAACAAGGCCGGGATCAACGCGCACTGGGGAACGGGGGAGTGCTTTGTCGCTGAGGCCGATGAATCCGACGCCTCGCTGCTGCGCTACAGTCCTCAGATTGCCGTGGTGACCAACATCGAGCCGGATCACCTGGACTTCTTTGGTACCGCGGAGGCCTACCACCAGGTGTTTGAAGACTTTGCCCGCAGGCTCCCAAAGGACGGCCATCTGGTGGTCTGCCTCGACGATGCACATGCTGCAGCCCTGGGCGAAAAGCTCAAGACGGAGCTCAACGTGGTGGGGTACGGCACCCGAGCGGCCGCGCAGGCACACCCGGAGATTGCCCACACCGTGATTGATGGCGTGACCGTGGGTGCCACCGGCACGAGGGCCACCGTGCAGATAGGCGAGCAGCGGGTAGACGTAGATCTGCAGATCCCCGGCGAGCACATGATGCTCAATGCCGCCGCAGCGATTACCGCTGGCATGCTTGCCGGCGGCGAGCTCACGGAGTTGGCCCGCGGAGTGAGCGAGTTTGGTGGGGTGCGCCGCCGCTTTGAATTCATCGGTGCGGTTCCCGCTGGGGACTCTGCCGGGAAGTTTGCTGGGAAGTTTGGTGGGGTGGAAATTTACGACGACTACGCCCACCACCCAACCGAGGTAGCGGCCGTGCTCTCTGCTGCGCGCCAGCGGCAGGATGCGAAGGCAGCCGAACAGGGGACGTCGGGACGCGTGCTCGTGGCCTTCCAGCCGCACCTGTACTCCCGCACAATTGAGTTCGCCCAGGAGTTCGCGGACGCGCTGAGCCTTGCTGACCAGGCTGTGCTGCTGGAAATTTATGGCGCCCGTGAGCAGCCTGTGGAGGGAGTGGACTCTACCATCATCGCCTCCAAGATGAGCGCGCCTGTGGTGTATGAGCCAGACTTCTCCGCGGTGCCGGCGCGCCTGTACGAGCTCGCACAACCAGGGGATTTGATCCTCACCATGGGCGCCGGCAGCGTGACCATGCTCGCCCCGGAGATCCTTGGCGTGCTGCGCGAGGCTGAATCCGGGGCCGAATCCGAAACAGACACGGGGAAGTAGCGCACTATGACGAAGAAGCGCGCGCTCCTCCTTGCGCTGGTGCTGCTGGTGTTGGCGGGTATCGCTGCGGTGGTGGCGTGGTTCGTGCCGGTGCTTAAGGCAAGCAACGTCGAGGTGGTGGGGAACACCGTGACCACTGTGGATGAAGTTGCCGCTGCGGCGAACGTGCCGGCGGACGCTAACCTCCTGCGCGTTGACCTCCCTGCAACCGCTCGCCAGGTGGCGCAATTGCCGTGGGTGGCCTCGGCGAAAGCTTCCATGCACCTGCCGGATACCATTGAGATCGAAGTGACCGAACATCAGGCGGTACTGTTTGTGCGCAACGCCGACGGCGAGCATTTGGTGGATGAGCAGGGCCGCGTCTTTGTGATTGATACCCCTCCGCCTGGCACGGTGGAAGTCACCGGAACTGGCGCCGGCGCGGAAGACGAAGCCACGCTGAAAGCTGTGGTGGAGGTTGTGCAGGTGCTGGATCCTATGGTGCGTGAGCAGGTAGCGCAGGTCGCCGCCCCGAGCGCACTGGAGTTGGAGTTCAAGCTTCACGACGGGCGCAGCGTCTACTTTGGCTCAACGGACAACCTGCCGGACAAGGTTGCACTCATGCGCACGGCGCTGACTCGCCCAGAGGCATATCTGGATGTTTCGGGTGCTCCGATCATCGCGGTCCGCCCCTAGGGGTGGTGCGCATTTGTGCACGTCAAAACCCTAAAGTAAAGGTTGAGAGTACCGACACGCCACCAAATGAACCGGAAAATAATCCGCCTTTCCCGCACAATCAATAGCGAGCAACTTGGGCTGTTGATCAAGGATGTCGTTTCCTTGGAGCAACCGGTCTGGGAAGTGCAGTAACTGCTAAGACGAACAATGTGAAAGGTGAGTCATACATATGGCTACCCAGGACAATTACCTCGCGGTAATCAAGGTTGTCGGCGTTGGTGGCGGCGGCGTGAACGCTGTGAACCGCATGATCGAAGAGGGCCTGAAGGGTGTTGAGTTCATCGCGCTGAACACGGACTCCCAGGCGCTGATGTTCTCCGACGCCGATGTGAAGCTGGATATCGGACGCGAGGCAACCCGTGGCCTCGGCGCAGGTGCAAACCCTGAGGTTGGCCGCGCATCCGCGGAGGATCACAAGTCTGAGATCGAGGAGACCCTGCGCGGCGCAGACATGGTCTTCGTTGCTGCTGGCGAAGGCGGCGGCACCGGTACTGGCGCAGCGCCAGTGGTGGCTTCTATTGCCAAGAAGATGGGCGCACTCACCGTGGGTGTGGTGACCCGCCCATTCCACTTCGAGGGCCCTCGCCGTACCCGCCAGGCACTCGCCGGCATCGATGAGCTGCGCGAGGTCTGCGATACCCTGATCGTGATCCCGAATGACCGCCTGCTGCAGCTCGGCGACGCCACCATGTCCATGGTGGACGCATTCCGCGCCGCTGACCAGGTACTCCACAACGGTGTGAAGGGCATCACCGACCTCATCACCACCCCGGGCATCATCAACGTGGACTTTGCGGACGTGCGTTCCGTGATGGCTGACGCTGGTTCCGCCCTCATGGGCGTGGGTACCGCCCGTGGCGATCGCCGCGTGCTCCAGGCTGCCGAGCAGGCCATCAACTCTCCACTGCTGGAGTCCACCATGGCCGGCGCAAAGGGCGTGCTTCTTTCCGTTGCCGGTGGCTCTGACCTGGGCCTCCAGGAAGTGGACGAGGCCGGCACGATGGTGCAGCAGCTCGCGGATGACGATGTCAACTTGATCTTCGGCACCACCTTTGACGACAACCTGGGCGATGAAGTCCGCGTGACCGTGATCGCAACTGGCTTCGACCCACAGGGCAACACCGTCGCACAGGCACCAGCACAGGCTCAGGCACAGACTCAGGAGCGCCCGTCCCTGTTCGGTGAGCAGGCGCCACAGGAGCAAACTCCAACCCCAGCCCCAACGTCTGCCCCTTCGCAGCAGCCTGGTCCTCGCCACAGCTACGACGAGCACACCAATTCTGGCGGTAACGGCCTGTTTACCTCCTCCTCCCGGCCGTCCTACCCGCAGCACGAGGAGCGCCCAGCGCAGCCACGCCGCAACGATGGCGATGACCTGGATGTTCCAGACTTCCTCCGCTAACCCGGCAGTTCAACAGCAGCACTGCATTCAAAGAAAGCACCTTTCACGCCGATGACTGAAAAGGGAAACGACCGCCCCGTCCGCAAAGTGTTCACCACCAGAGCGGGCGGGGTGTCCCTTGCGCCCTACGATTCCTTCAATTTGGGTGATCATGTGGGCGACGAGCCCAGCGCCGTAGCGCAAAACAGGGCTCGGCTGGCTGAGGTGTTAGGGCTCGGAGTGGAGAACTTTGTGTGGATGGAGCAAGTCCATTCCAACAACGTCACCGTGGTGGATGGCCCTCAGGCCAATCCGGTGGAAGTTACCGACGCGCTCGTGACATCGGCCCGTGGCCTGGCCCTGACTGTGTTGGTGGCGGACTGCGTTCCCATTTTGCTGTCAGATACCACCACGCCCGGCAACAGCGTGATCGCCGCGGTGCACGCAGGGCGCCTTGGCGCCCGCAACGGGATTGTGGCAAAAACCATTGATGTGATGGTGGAGCAGGGGGCCACGCCTGCACACATTCACGCGCTCATTGGCCCTGCCGCGTCGGGGGCACATTATGAGGTCCCCAAGGAAATGGCGCAGGACGTGGAAAGCAAACTTCCGGGGAGTGCGACCACCACAAAGAAGGGGAGCGTCGGCTTGGATTTGCGTGCCGGCATTGTGCGCCAGCTTTTGGAAAAAGGCGTTCGAGCGATTGACGCCGACCCAAGGTGCACCATTGAAGATGACACTTTCTTTTCCTACCGCAGGCAGGGCACAACAGGGCGCCAAGCTGGGGTTATCTGGCTGCCGTGATGGCCGCCGCGAATTCCCAAACACCTGCCGCGAGTGCATCAGCGGCCGGCCGCGCAAAAGATTAATAATTATCCGCGAACACGCCGAGAAAATGCGCAAAACCCCAGTGTGCAGCATTTAAGTTAGACCACAGTAAAACCTGAAAAACTCGAAGCTTTGCATCAAATTGAAAGGACACGCTGTAGATGTCGATCATGAAGAAGACCAAGGAGTTCTTTGGCCTCACCCCATACGAGGCTGATCGCGAGGACGCCTACTACGACGACGAGCCAGCCTACGAAGGTAACCTCGCGTACGCCCCACGTTACGAGGATGAGCCAAGCTACTCCCACCGATACGCAGCGACTCCAGCCACCTCTGCGCCCTCCGCTTCCTCCGCTTCCCGTGGCGTGGCTTCTGGCCTTTCCACCGCGATCGTGCCCGTGGTCATCAACGGCTACTCCGACGCAGCGCTGATCGGCGAGCCTTTCCGTGACGGCGACGCCGTGGTGTTCAACATGGGCGACATCGAGCATGGCGACGCCCGCCGTATCGTGGACTTCGCCGCTGGCCTGTGCTTCGCCCTGCGCGGCACCATGCAGAAGCTGGATTCCAAGGTGTTCGCAATCGTGCCTGAGCGTGCCTCCATTTCCACCTTGGAGCTCGAACGCGCCGCAGGGCTGCGCTAAAAAGCTAAATAGCTCCCGCTGCGGAACCAAAACTTTCCCCCAAGCGTTGTGCGTTGTGGATGTGTCCCCTCAACGCCCGCTTGGGTTTTTTCTGCCCTGCTGGGCAAGACCCTGGGTAAGACTCAGCGGGGAAGTGAGGGATGCAAAGAAACATGAAAGGGAAGTAGTGCTCACGCTTTTTACAATTCTCGCGCTCATCGTGCGGGTGTATATGTTCATCCTGATCGCGCGCATTTTGATCGAGATGATTCAAGGGTTCTCCCGCAATTTTCAGGCCCCGCGTTGGTTTAACGTGATTGGTGAAATGATTTTCCAGGTCACTGATCCGCCGGTGAAGGCATTGCGCCGCATGATTCCGCCGCTGCGCCTCGGTGGTGTGGCCCTGGATGTATCAATCCTGGTGCTGTACTTTGGCCTGTACTTTGTGCTGATCTTGCTCGGGATTGCTGCGAATAGTTTTGTGTGAGATTTAGCGCCAAAATCCTAGATGAAACCGTATGGAATCCACAGTTGTTCACCTGCTGAAAGGTTAGGATAGGCGGGGAACACTTGGCGTTTCCCTTAGTGGTTACGTTACTGTGGACATGTTAAGAGCCCGAAAGCCAAAAATTATTGGCGGGTAAATGATTCTCGAAGGGAAAAGCTCATGCCGCTGACTCCAGCCGATGTGCATAACGTCGCGTTTAGCAAGCCGCCGATTGGCAAGCGCGGTTACAACGAGGACGAAGTAGACCAGTTCCTTGATCTCGTTGAGGACACCCTCGCTGAGATCCAAGAGGAAAACGAGGAACTGCGCGCGCAGGTTGAGGAGCTCAAGCAGGAGCTTGCCCAGGCCGGCAAGTCTGCGCCAGCCGTCACCCCAGTACCTGCATCCGCCAAGGCTGATTCCAAGGTTGATGAGGCAGCCATCCGCAAGGAGATCGAGGCCATGCTCAAGGCTGAGTTTGAGCAAAAGCTCGAGGCATCCAAGAAGCAGGCCGACGCCGCCAAGGCCGAAGCCGAGGCAGCAAAGCAGGCGGAGGCTAAGGCCAAGGCAGAGGCAGACGCCGCAAAGCGCGAGGCTCAGGCGGCCAAGGCAAAGGCAGATGCAGCACCTGCTCAGGCCCAGGCTGTTTCCGCCGCTGCAGTGCCAGCAGCCGCCAAGGGTGGCGAGGCCACTGCTGATACCCACATGCAGGCAGCCAAGGTGCTGAGCCTTGCTCAGGAGATGGCAGACCGCCTGACCTCCGAGGCTTCCTCCGAGTCCCAGTCCATGCTCGCAGAGGCCCGCGAGGCAGCAGAGCGCCAGATCTCCGAGGCCGACGCACGCTCCAAGGCAACCCTGGAAGACGCACAGCGCCGCGCCCAGGAGCAGCTCACCGAGGCAGAGACCCGCTCCCAGCAGCTCGTTGCAGACGCTGAGAAGCGCGCCGAGGAAACCACTACCTCCGCAAACCAGCAGGCTGCTGAGCAGATCCGCCAGGCTGAGGACAAGGCAAATGCCCTGCAGGCAGACGCAGAGCAGAAGCACACCCAGATCATGGCAACGGTGAAGGAGCAGCAGGAGGCGCTGGAGAAGCGCATCGCCGAGCTGCGCACCTTCGAGCGCGAGTACCGCACACGCCTCAAGACCCTGCTGCAGTCCCAGCTTGATGAGTTGGAGTCCCGCGGCACCTCCGCCCCAGAGGGTAACAACTAAGCTCGTTGAGAGCACCAAAAGGACCGCCTTGCGCAGCATTTGCCAAGGCGGTAACCTTTTGCTCATTATGGCGTTGATCCGGCTATCACCGGGGAGCCTCCGGAAGAACGGCGTCCGCCTAGTAGAACCGGACGGGTAAGACCGTCATCTCCTTCACGAATGAAGCGGAATGCTGTAGTAAAGCAGCGTTCAAGCAGGGTGGTACCGCGCAGTTTGCGTCCCTGCACTAGCAGCTACATGTATGTGAAGGAGTTTTTTCATGGCTGAAGTAGGCGGCGTGTACCCTCGCGTGGACCTCACCGGCGGTTCCAACCGTTTCCCGGACATGGAGCAGGAAGTGCTCAAGTTCTGGAAGCAGGACAACACGTTCCAAGCCTCCCTGGATAACCGGGAGGGGGCAGATGAGTACGTGTTCTATGACGGCCCACCGTTTGCGAACGGTTTGCCGCACTACGGGCACCTTCTGACCGGCTATGTGAAAGACATCATCCCGCGCTACCGCACGATGGCCGGCTATCACGTACCTCGCGTCTTTGGCTGGGACACTCACGGCCTTCCCGCGGAGCTTGAGGCGGAAAAGCAGCTCGGGATTAAGGACAAGGGCGAGATCGAGGCAATGGGTCTGGCCAAGTTCAATGAGTATTGCGCCACCTCCGTGCTGCGCTACACCAAGGAGTGGGAAGAGTATGTGACTCGCCAGGCCCGCTGGGTGGACTTTGAAAACGGCTACAAGACCATGGACCCCGGCTATATGGAGTCCGTAATCTGGGCCTTCAAGCAGCTCTACGATAAGGGCCTGATCTACCAGGGCTTCCGTGTGCTGCCGTACTCCTGGGCTGAGCACACCCCGCTGTCCAACCAGGAAACCCGCCTGGATGATTCCTACAAAATGCGCCAGGACCCAACCCTGACAGTGACCTTCCCAATCACCGGCGTGGCCGAGGGATTCAGCGCGGATGCATCACTGGTGGGGGCAAAGGCCCTTGCCTGGACCACCACCCCGTGGACGCTGCCCTCCAACCTGGCGCTGGCAGTGAACCCCGAGGTCACCTACGCGGTGGTCCAAGCCGGTGAAGGCGCCACCGCTGCGGTAGCGGGGGATCGCGTGATCCTGGCTGAGGCGCTACTGGGTGCTTATGCTGCAGAACTCGGTGAGTACGAGGTACTGCGCACTCTGCCCGGCCGCGAGCTTGAGGGCCTTACCTACGAGCCGATCTTCCCGTACTTCAAGGACCATGAAAACGCCTTCAAGATCCTGCTCGCGGAGTACGTGACCACCGAGGACGGCACCGGTGTGGTCCACCAGGCGCCGGCGTTTGGTGAAGATGATATGAACACCTGCAATGCCTACGGTATTGCTACGGTGGTGCCAGTGGACATGGATGGCAAGTTCACCTCCCTCGTTCCCGAATACGCCGGCCAATTGGTGTTTGATGCGAACAAGGACATCATCCGTGACCTCAAGGCAGCAGGCCGCGTGGTGCGCCACCAGACCATTGAGCACTCTTACCCGCACTCCTGGCGTTCCGGCGAGCCGCTGATTTACATGGCGTTGCCCTCTTGGTTCGTCTCCGTTTCCAAGTTCCGCGATCGTATGGTGGAGCTCAACCAAGAAATTGAGTGGATGCCGGAGCACGTCCGCGATGGGCAGTTTGGCAAGTGGCTGGAAAACGCCCGTGACTGGAACATCTCCCGCTCCCGCTACTGGGGCAGCCCAATCCCAGTGTGGATGAGCGATGATGAAAATTACCCACGCGTGGACGTGTACGGTTCTCTGGAGGAACTGGAGCGCGACTTCGGCCGGAAGCCAAAGAGCCTGCACCGCCCGGACATCGATGAGTTGACTCGCCCGAACCCTGACGATCCCACGGGCAAGTCCACCATGCGCCGCGTCCCGGACGTGCTGGACGTGTGGTTCGATTCCGGCTCCATGCCTTTTGCCCAGTTCCACTACCCGTTTGAGAACAAAGAGTTCTTTGAGAACCACACTCCGGCGGACTTCATCGTGGAGTACATCGGTCAAACTCGAGGCTGGTTCTACCTGTTGCATGTGCTTTCCGTTGGCCTGTTTGACCGGCCCGCGTTCAAGAAGGTGGTGGCGCACGGTATCGTGCTCGGCGATGACGGCCTGAAGATGAGTAAGTCCAAGGGCAATTACCCCAACGTCAATGAGGTGTTTGACCGCGACGGTTCAGACGCGATGCGTTGGTTCCTCATGTCCAGCCCGATTCTGCGTGGCGGAAACCTCATCGTGACTGAGCAGGGTATCCGCGAAGGCGTGCGCCAGGCACTGTTGCCAATGTGGAATGCGTACAGCTTCCTGCAGCTCTACACCTCTCAGCCAGCTCAGTGGTCCACGGAATCCAAGGACGTGTTGGACCGCTACATCTTGGCCAAGCTCCATGATCTCGTGGCCAACGTGAATATAGCTTTGGATAATACGGATATCGCCGCTGCGTGTGATGAGGTGCGCTGGTTCTGTGACGCCTTGACCAACTGGTACGTGCGCCGCTCCCGCGAGCGCTTCTGGGCCGGGGATGATGCCCACCCAGAGGCCTTCAACACCCTCTACACCGTGCTGGAAACCCTCACCCGCGTGGCCGCGCCGCTGCTGCCCATGGCAACCGAGGTGATTTGGCGTGGCCTCACCGGGGAGCGTTCCGTGCACCTTACGGACTTCCCCAAGGCGGAGGACTTCCCGGCTGACCCGGAGCTGGTGCGCACCATGGATGAGATCCGCGGCGTCTGTTCCGCTACCAACTCGATCCGCAAGGCGCACAAGCTGCGCAACCGCCTGCCGCTGCCAGGCCTCACGGTGGCCCTGCCGGAGTCTGAGCGCTTGGCGGATTTCGCGGCGATCATCAAGGACGAGGTGAACGTGAAAGACATCACCTTGACCTCTGATGTGGATTCTGTGGGCCGCTTCGATGTAGTGGTGAACGCAAAGGTTGCTGGCCCTCGCCTGGGTAAGGACGTGCAGCAGGCTATCAAGGCAGTGAAGGCCGGCAACTACGAGCGCGTGGGTGAAAGCGTGGTGGCGGACGGCATTGAGCTGCTGCCAGGTGAATTCACCGAGCGTCTGGTGGCTGCGGAGCCAGAGACCACCGCGCAGATCGACGGCGTGGACGGCCTGGTGGTGCTGGACATCACCGTTACCGAGCCGCTGGAGGCCGAGGGTTGGGCGGCAGACGTGGTCCGTGGACTGCAGGACGCCCGCAAGGCCAGCGACTTCGAGGTTTCGGACCGCATCACGGTGCGTCTGGTGGTCCCCGAGGACAAGCTGGAGTGGGCGCAGCGCCACCAGGACTTCATTGCCGGTGAGGTGCTCGCAACTTCCTTCGAAGTTGTTCCTGCGGATCAGGCTGCAGAGCAGGGCGCGCACAAGGTGGTGGAAGGCGTGACCGCGGACGTGCACAAGGCCTAACCCTCCCACCAGGTGGGCGTGAATAAAATTCCCGCACAATGCCAGAAAATTAGACTAAGCTGTCTAGTCTTGGTTGCATGAATGATATTCACGCCCAAGAAGTCGCGGGATACCGCAAGGATCTGCGCAACCGCCACATTCAGATGATCGCGCTCGGCGGCGCGCTGGGCACCGGGTTGTTCCTTGGCGCCGGCGGCCGCCTCAACGCGGGCGGGCCGGGCCTCGCCATCGTCTACGCGGTATGTGGTGTCATCGGCTACCTCATGCTGCGCTCCCTGGGGGAGATGGTGGTGCACCGCCCAACTTCTGGAAGTTTCACCTCCTACAGCAGAGAGTTCCTGGGGGAGAAGGCCGCATTTTTTGCCGGTTGGATCTACTTCTTGGCCTGGGTGACGGTGGGAATCGCCGAACTCACCGCAATTGCGGTCTACCTGAACTTCTGGCCGATCTTCCAAGAGGTGCCGCAGTGGGCGTTGGTGGGAGCGGCATTGCTGGTGGTTCTCGCGGTAAACCTGCTCGGGGTACGCCTGTTCGGTGAGGCGGAGTTCTGGTTTTCCTTCATCAAGGTGGGCGCGCTCGTGGTCTTTATGATCGTGGGTATCGTGGTCATCCTCAGCGGCCACGAGGTTGCTGGCCACACCCCAGGCTGGTCCACGCTCGCGGAGGGCGGCGGCTGGTTCCCCAACGGCGTGCTGCCGCTGATCGTGATGACCCAGGGCGTGGTGTTTGCCTACGCGGGCATTGACATGATTGGTGTGGCCGCCGGGGAAACTGAAAACCCGGAAAAGGAGATCCCGAAAGCTATCAACACTACTGTGTGGCGCATCGTGGTGTTTTACGTGGGATCAGTGTTCCTTCTGGCAATGCTGTTGCCGGCCAACGCCTATTCCGGTGCGGAAAGCCCATTTGTCACTTTCATGAACGCCCTCGGCGTGCCCGGTGCGGCGGACATCATGAACTTGGTGGTGCTCACTGCGGCGCTGTCCAGCGTGAACGCCGGACTCTATGCCACCGCTCGCATCCTCAAGCCGCTTGCGCTCACGGGCAGTGCGCCAAAGTTCCTGGCCAACATGAGCGAGCATGGAGTGCCCATGGGCGGCGTGTGGCTCACCACGGCGTGCTTCGTCTCCGGCGTGGTGCTCAATTACCTGGTGCCGGAGGAGGCCTTCGAGATTGTGCTTTCCCTCGGCGCAATCGCCATCTTGGCAATGTGGGCCATGATCTGCCTCTCCCACTTGGGTTACCTGCGCGCAGCGAAGCAGGGGACGGTGACGCGCCATAACTACCGTGCCCCCGGTGGGGCGCTCGGCGACGTCGTTGTGCTCGCGTTTTTGCTTGGCGTCCTCATTTTGATGGCCTTTGATTACCCCAGCGGCACTTATACCACCATTGCCGCCGCGGTGCTGCTGCCGCCGCTGTTTGTGGGTGGTTGGTACCTGGCGAAGGCGAACCGCTAAGCTTCTTGCCATGCAGCGGTGGGTTTTGCACATTGACATGGACGCATTTTTTGCCTCCTGTGAGCAGCTCACCCGCCCCACGTTGCGGGGGCGCCCGGTGTTGGTGGCCGGTGTCAGTGGCAGGGGAGTGGTGGCCGGTGCGTCCTACGAGGCCAGGGCGTTGGGCGCGCGTTCGGCGATGCCCACTTGGCAGGCTCGCAAACTCATTGGCTTTCGCGGTGTTGTGGTGGCACCACGCTTTGCCGTCTACAAGGCGGCATCTGCGAGGGTGTTTGAGATTCTCCGCCGTGAGGCCGCGGTGGTGGAACAAGTCTCCATCGACGAAGCCTTTTTGGAGCCCGCCGAACTTGTCGGGGCCAGTGCAGAGGAGGTCCGCGTCTTTGCGAACACCCTCCGCGCGACGATCCGAAAGGAAACGGGGCTGCCGAGTTCCGTCGGTGCAGGCGCGGGTAAACAGGTAGCAAAAATCTCCTCCGACGAGGCCAAACCCGACGGCGTATTCATTGTTGAAGCGGCGCGGCACGAGGAGATCATCCACCCCATGGCTGTAGGCAAACTCTGGGGAGTGGGCCCAGTAACCAGGCAAAAGTTGGCGCTGGCTGGTGTGGATACTATCGGGCAGCTCGCGGGGATGACGGAAAAAGAGGCCATTGCCACCCTTGGTGCCGCCGCTGGCAGGGGGCTGTGGCTGATGGCACGCGGTGTGGACGAGCGCGAAGTTGCCCCACGCGCGGAGGCCAAGCAGATCTCCGCCGAACATACCTACGACACCGACCTGCGCACCAAGGAGGCAGTAGACGAGGCCCTTCACCGTGCCGCAGCGCAAGCACACAGGAGATTGCTTGCCGACGGACGCGTGGCCCGCACGGTCACAGTCAAACTGCGGATGGCAGACTTCCACATCGAATCGCGTTCATTGACCCTGCCCTATGCCACCAGCGAGCTCAAAACTTTGGAAGCTACCGCGCTGAAACTGGTGCGCTACCCCAACGAGGTGGGAGCAATCCGCCTGGTAGGGGTGAGTTTCTCCGGACTCAGTGAAGTGAGCCAAGACGTGCTCTTCCCGGAGTTGGACCTCCCCACGCAAGGAGATCCCGAACCGCAATCCGCGCCAACCCAATCCCAACCCCAATCCCAACCTGATTCCGAATCCGAACCGTGGCGCGCAACCCAGGACGTGTCCCACCCCGAGTACGGCCACGGCTGGATCCAAGGCATCGGCCACGGCAAGCTCACCGTGCGCTTTGAAACGCGCACCACGGCATTAGGGCAGGGGAAGACCAAGACCTTTGATGTCACCGATTCCGAGCTCCAGCCCGCCGACCCCTTGGACAGCCTGGACTGGAAGGACCTCAGAACAGAGTGACCGGGTGCACGTTTGCGGCGATCGCGATGGCGAGCAGCACCCTCGCTTGGCCCGCGCGGAAGTAGGTCGAGCCGATAGCCCCGTTGCGCGCGAGCGTTGCACCGCCGCCTGCACCACCGTAGACGCTGGCAACGTCGCCACGCGGCACCCGGGTGGAAATCACCACCGGAATACCCTGCTTGAGGGCCTCATCCACGGCCTGGGCGAGTTCGGTGCCAACGTTGCCGGAGCCCATTGCCTCCACCACGATGCCCTGGGCGCCGGAGGCAATGGCGGCGTCGAAGAGCGTGCGCGGGGCGCCAGGATAGGCGGAGATAATCTCTACCTTCGTTCCGGCGAGCGGCACGGGAATCACGGGCTCAGCGCGCTGTGGTTCCTCCGGGCCGTTGGTGGCAAAGGCCAGCTCATCGGAGGTGTGCCACTTCACGCAGCCGCGCGCCGGGATGACGGCGTGCCCGAAGACCACCAGGACGCCGATGTCGCGGGCGGAGTTGTCGGCGGCGATCACCACTGCCTCAAAGATGTTGCCGGGGCCGTCGGCTTCAGGGTGGTCGGCAGGCTTTTGCGCGCCGGTGAGTACGATCGGCCTGGGGTCGTTGTGGAAGGTGTCCAGCGCGATGGCGGTTTCTTCCAGGGAATCGGTGCCGTGGGTAATCACCACACCCACCACGTCCTCATCCTCGAGAGCGCTGTGTGCCGCGGCGATGATTTCGTCAACGTCCGCGAAGGTCATGGAGGAGGAGTCCAGCCGGTGGAGCTCGCGGACTTCGATGTTGAGGTTGTCATTAAAGCGTGCTGCTACTGGGGCGATGAGCTCCTCACCGGAGACGGTGGGAACGAGTGCGCCTTGGGGGTCTGTGGTGCAAGAAATAGTGCCGCCGGTGGTCAAAACCACAACTTTGGGTGAACTCATGGTGTATAGAGTGCCACAACATTTGGTAGCATCCCATAAGTCACACCCGCGCAACGAGGAGATTTTGTGAAGCTTACAAAGTACGCTGCTGCCGCCACTGCTGTAGCCGCAGCACTGACTTTGGCCGCTTGCTCCGGCGAGGATGCGAGCTCCTCCGCGAGCAGCACCGCCGCAGCAACCACCACTGCCGTCCAGGAGCAGGCTCCGCTGCCTACCGCAGAGGAACTTAATGGCATCTTGGCGTTGGCCATGGACCCCAACGTGCCCATTGAGGAGCGCGTGCAGACCGTGGAAGGCGGCGAGACAGCCCCCGAGCTCTTTGACGTCCTCGCAGCAAACCAGGTAGCCTCCGGCGCCAGCCTGCACGTGGTGGAGCCAATCCTGCAGTACACCCCAGATTCGGTGCTCGCTACCGTGGTGGTGCAGTACCCAGAGGAGGCTCAGCCGCAAAAGGGCGAAGACGTTGAGTTCGTGTTCCAGGATGGCCGCTGGAAGCTCTCTCGCACCTGGGCCTGCATGATCGTGGGCTTCGTGGTACCCCCTGAGCAGGTCCCACCGGTATGCCAAACCGACGAGTTCGGCGCCCCAGTAGAGGCCCCCGCACCAGAGGCTCCAGTCGAAGCCCCAGTTGAGGCTCCGGTAGAGGCTCCCGCACCAGAGGCTCCGGTCGAAGAAGCCCCAGCACAGTAAGCCCAGTAAGCCCAGTAAGCTTAATTATTGAAGCGCACCGCGGTGGTCTGATCCTGGACCACGCGGGCTTCGCTTTCTTCTTGGCCGTACACAATGCGGGTGGTGTACGCCATTTGCCCAGCGATCGGCAGGGGGTGGCCGAGGTCCACCGTGATTTCCGAGGCGCTGGTGGTCTCTGAGCTCATCACGTTCAAGGTGGTGCCGTCGGCAGCTTCGAGGGCGCCGAGGGAGGGCCGCTGCGCAACGTCTACCTGCAGCTTCACGACGTCACCCTCAATGCTGCTGATCGTGTAGGTATTGGTTTGTAGCATGGAGTATTCGCCGGACACGCGGTTTTCCACGGTCCAGATGGCACCCACACCCACGGGTTCTTCGGGGAAGACCACCTGGGTGGAGATGAGGCGCAGGAGGTGCTGTTCCGCGATGGCCCTGCCGGTGTCGGTGGCCGCGGCGGGCGCTTGGAGGCTGAGTTCTGAGATTTGGCCGCGGGAGGTGGCAAACCAGGTCATGCCGAAGCCCTCGGCGCTGCGGACCTCGCTGGCTTGCTCGAGGTTGTCGTACTCCACCTGCGCAAAGCTAAGTTGTACTGTGCGCTCGGGTGCGTCATCTTCGCCACCTTCGCCATCTTCGCCGCCGCCTGCTGCCTGCGTTGCAGTTGCTTGTGTGCTGAGCGTTACCAGTTCGGAGCTGGTGAGGTCAGGCGCGGCTGGGATGGGCTCCACGGCCGCTGCTTGCCAGGTGTTCTGGCTGAACCCTTCGCTCAGCGCCAGCGTGACCTGTTGTTCGCCAGTGTTCGCGTAGCGTAGCTCCCGCAATTTCCCCGCATCAGTGCCTGCGGTGATGAGTGTGACCTTGGGGACGTCGGCTTGCACTGCCACTCCCGCTTCAACACCAGCATCAGCACCAGCCTGTCCCGTCTCCGTGCTGCTACAGGCGCTCAATCCGATGCTGATGCAGAGGCCGAAGCCCAACGTTGCGGTGAGCATACCGAGACGGCGCTGGGGGCGCTGGGGT
>NZ_JANIKD010000050.1 GCF_024580955.1 Corynebacterium sp. 122RC1
GGGGGTGTTCCTATATAGGTTGTCAACTCCGTGGGTGAGATTGTTGGGGGTGTGAAGGGCTTCTGTTTTACTTCGGCGATGTTGTTTTCGGGCATGCTGAGGGGCCGATTGGGCTTCCTGCGCAATCGGCTTGAGGTGAGGTTCTGTGGATTCTAGGCTGCTGCGGTCTCCTGGACTGTGGAGATGTCTCGGTAGCACTCGCCGTTACGCATCATGGCGAAGAGGACGTTAAGGCGTCGGCGTGCGAGTGCAACGACTGCCGCGTTGTGCCTTTTGCCTTCTTTGCGTTTTCGTTCATAGAATTGCCGGGAACGCTCGTGGAATCTGATCGATGCAAATGACGATTGCCATAGGGCGTTCTTCAATTTTTTGTTGCCAGCCCGGTTGGGTGAATTCGACATAATGGACGTTCCCGACTGATTCGTCCGCGGCGACAGACCTGCATAGGACGCTAGGTGCGCTGCATCAGGGAAGTCGGACATATCGCCAACAGTCATGAGGATCTGCGCGGCGCTACGCGGGCCGATGCCGGGCATGGACAAAAGAATCTCGGTTTGAGGAATGTCCTGAATGAGCTCGAGTACTTGGGCCTCGATTTCCTTGCGATGTTCTAGCTTGGCCAGTGCATCTTTGGCGGACATTGCTACGCCAAGTTCGGCGTATTCTGCGCCGGCAATGGTCACGGTCTGCCCGTGGATCGCCGCAAGCATGGCATCGATGACAGGCTCAGGATTACGTGCCCTGTGACTGCGTGCGAAGGCTGCTAGGCGAGCTTTACCGACGCGTCGAATCTTGGTGGGACCACCGTATTTCGCAAGAAGGTGGAGGATCCACTTTCGGTGAATCATTTGCCCGCGTAGGACATGTTCGAATGCAGGATGGGTTCCCACGAGCGCAGATCGCATCTGGTTAATCAGACGTGTGTAGGCCCTCGCGAGGTCTTCGTCGATACCGTTGAGGACTTTTAGCTGGATAAAGACTTCCTCAAC
>NZ_JANIKD010000051.1 GCF_024580955.1 Corynebacterium sp. 122RC1
GAAGCCAGCGACTAGTTCCACTGTCCTTTCGGATGGCGGGAACGGACATAAACATAGCCCGCCCAATCGGGTGGACAGGCTATGTATCTTCGGTGCCCTGGGGTGGAACTGCTAACAACGTAATGGGCGTGGTACCGTGTAGTTAATCGTTCAGCCCGCTTCGACAATTTGGTTGGAGACGGGCTGGATTTCTATCTTGACAGCAGTCCCTCATGAAGAAGATCAAGAATCCCACCACGGTTGATGAGCAGATTACACTCCTGCGCGCCCGCGGGATGGAGATCAATGAGCCGCTAGCACGGCAGTGGCTGTCTAGCGTCTCATACTACCGATTGTCCGGGTACTGGTACTCCTACCGGGTGCTTCCCGAGCCTGAAGATCCCAAAGAACCACGACGCGCTGATAGCTTCGTGCCGGGCACAACGTTTGAGGAAGTAGTGGCGCTCTACGAGTTCGACCGCAAAATGCGCACACTTATCTACGATGGGATTGAGCGCATTGAGGTTGCGCTTCGCGCGAGGATCGGCGAATTACTCGTCGCGAAAGGGGCCTTGTCCTACAAGGACCGCAGCTGTTTCCGTGCGAAATTTAAGCATCAAGATTGGCTAAAAACTGCAGAAAAGCGCGTGGACCGAGCGCGCAAGCGCAGTCAAGCTGTTGCCCACTACGCTGCCAACTACGACGACTACCCATTCTGGGTTCTTGCTGATGTCCTTGATTTCTCCGACATTTCGATTCTCTTTGACGGCCTCCTACTTGAGGATCAGCGAAGCATCTCACACAGTTTCGGTTTACGTATCGACCCTGATCAGCTGAAGGACCTGACCCCCGTTAGGTAGACACCCAATCTCAGCTCAGTCGGGCTGGGGGAAAGGTAATCTACCACCATGTCAGCGAAACGCTATGACGAGCAGTTCAAAAGGGATGCGGTTGCCTTCTATGAG
>NZ_JANIKD010000052.1 GCF_024580955.1 Corynebacterium sp. 122RC1
CTGCGCCGATCAGGCGGCTGCTGCGAAATGGTGGTTGAGCATGCCCATGGCCTCCGTCAGCGCCGAGGGCCCAATGCCAAAAGCTCTCTCCACAAGGCGCACCTCGCCCCTGATGCCGGGCTGCAGGCACCAGGGGCGAGCCTGTCCTTTGCGCAGGGCTCGCATGACTTCGAATCCCTTGATCGTGGCATAGGCCGTGGGGATCGATTTGAAACCGCGCACCGGCTTGATCAGTATCTTGAGCTTTCCGTGATCGGCCTCGATCACGTTATTGAGATACTTCACCTGCCGGTGGGCCGTCTCCCGGTCCAGCTTTCCTTCGCGCTTCAATTCGGTGATCGCTGCACCATAGCTCGGCGCTTTGTCGGTATTGAGCGTGGCAGGCTTTTCCCAGTGCTTCAGGCCTCGCAGGGCCTTGCCCAGGAACCGCTTCGCTGCCTTGGCGCTGCGGGTCGGCGACAGGTAGAAATCGATCGTGTCGCCCCGCTTGTCGACTGCCCGGTACAGGTAGGTCCACTTGCCCCGCACCTTGACGTAGGTTTCATCCAGGCGCCAGCTCGGATCAAAGCCACGCCGCCAGAACCAGCGCAGCCGCTTCTCCATCTCCGGGGCGTAGCACTGGACCCAGCGATAGATCGTCGTATGGTCGACCGAAATGCCGCGTTCCGCCAGCATTTCCTCAAGGTCGCGATAGCTGATCGGATAGCGACAATACCAGCGCACCGCCCACAGGATCACATCACCCTGGAAATGGCGCCACTTGAAATCCGTCATCGTTCCGTCCGTCCAATCTCCGCCAAGCATGCTCAAGCTTCACGATTTTTGCAACAGAGCC
>NZ_JANIKD010000053.1 GCF_024580955.1 Corynebacterium sp. 122RC1
TGAAGTGTCCCGGGTTTTGTTCCGTTTGAGTAGATGGGAAAATCTGGAACATGCCAAAGAAGTTTGATCAGGATGCGAAGGACCGTGTGGTCCGCTTGGTTGAGGATCGTATTCTGGCGGAGAATCTTTCACTGCAAGCCGCATGCCAGGCAGTCGCGCCTAAACTGGGCGTGTCGTGGCACAGCGCTCGCCAATGGGTTCAACAAGCCCGCCGTGACGGTGGTGTCACTCGTGCTGAGGAAGATATCATTGCTGAAAATGCGAGGCTGCGCCGAGAAAACCAAGAGCTTCGTGATACCAACGAGTTGTTGAAGGCGGCGTCGGCTTTTTTCGCGTCCGAACTCGACCCAAAACGTCGGAAATGATCCGATTCATCGATGCGCACCGGGATCGTTTCACAGTCGAGTTCATCTGTACGACGTTGAAGAACAATCGCGAGGGTGGTTTTATAACCTCGCGTGGCTACCGCCAATCAAAGGCCCGTGGGATAAGTGCCCGCCGGCACCGAGACGCTGCTTTAATCGACCGCATCCGCACGCTGCACGCTGAAAACTTCCGTGTGTACGGGGTAAGGAAAATGTGGCATGCGCTTCGCCGCGACGGAATTGATATTGGTCGCGAGCAAACAGCCAGGCTAATGCGCTTGGCTGGAGTATCTGGCAGGGCCAAAGGCCGAGGTCCTGTGACAACACGTAAGTCACGTCGGCCGGATCTGCGCCCTGACTTGGTCCATCGGCACTTTAGGGCCCCTGGGCCCAATAAGTTGTGGGTGGCCGA
>NZ_JANIKD010000054.1 GCF_024580955.1 Corynebacterium sp. 122RC1
GGGGCCGACCCCCGGAAAGTAGACACATCGGGTGGTCAATATGATGGGATTATGTTAGCTCACGCGGTCTTGGCTTCAAACTCTTTTGGTGACAGGTATCCACACCAGGAGTGACGCCTTTTGGTGTTGTACCTTACGCAGAATCTAAATACCTGTTGCCTGCATTCCAGCATCGTGGAAAATACTTTCCGATCCTGCAATACTTCCCGTTTCACCGTCGCGTTAAAAGACTCCGCCAACGAGTTATCGGCACTGGTACCCACAGAACCCATAGACTGCTGCACCCTATGAGTGGCGCAGTAATCCTTGAACGCTTCACTGGTGTAGACGCTGCCATGATCTGTATGAAAGATCGCACCGTCAAGGCTTCCTCGTTCACGATAAGCCATGTCCATAGCCTCAATCACCAAGTCGGTGCGCATGTGATCCGCGATCGCGAATCCCACCAACCTCCTGGAGTAGCAGTCAATGACGGTAGCTAAGAACATGTTGGCACCACCTTGAATCGGCAGGTAAGTGATATCGCCAACATAGACTTCATTCGGCCTTGAAGCAGTGAAATCCCTGTTCACAAGGTCAGCAAACACCCTGGCATGCTTTCTGCGCCACGTGGTGGTCACTTTCCTACGCTTGGTGTAGCCACGTAGGCTCATGTTTTTCATAACCCTGGCTACACGCTTATGATTCACCGAAACAAACCCCTTCTGGGAGTTCAGTTCAGCGGTGATTCTCTTCGCACCGTAG
>NZ_JANIKD010000055.1 GCF_024580955.1 Corynebacterium sp. 122RC1
ACAATACCAGCGCACCGCCCACAGGATCACATCACCCTGGAAATGGCGCCACTTGAAATCCGTCATCGTTCCGTCCGTCCAATCTCCGCCAAGCATGCTCAAGCTTCACGATTTTTGCAACAGAGCCCGGCCAAGGACGACGACCGCGAGCCAACCCCGTAGGGTCGGCAAAGTAGTTGCGTTTCGATCGGGTAGTTTCTGCGGTTCCCAGATTACGGGCTCAAGGGTCGTTCGTGCTGTCCGCACAGGCCTCAGTCAACCTGCGTCTCGATGCAGTAGCGTCGCAGTTCTGCGATCATCGAGGTCTTGGGGGTGCTGACGAAGCGGAACGCATGGCTGAAACGGACGCGCATTCCTCCAGCCTCGAGGTAGCCGTCGCAGGAAGCGCGTCGTCCGTGGGTGACGACAGAAATGACGGCTCTGTTGCAAAGATTGGCGGCAGTCAGAGGTAGGCTGTCGCTCTGCGCCGATCAGGCGGCTGCTGCGAAATGGTGGTTGAGCATGCCCATGGCCTCCGTCAGCGCCGAGGGCCCAATGCCAAAAGCTCTCTCCACAAGGCGCACCTCGCCCCTGATGCCGGGCTGCAGG
>NZ_JANIKD010000056.1 GCF_024580955.1 Corynebacterium sp. 122RC1
AGAATAAAGAATAAAGATACTCGCGTCCACTATACAGTTCTCACACAACACCACTAAGCCACCACAACACACACAAACACGCGCTTGTACCGCAGCTAACCAAGCAACACAAAAAAGGACACCACCACAAGCACACAACAAACCCACACACAACCACGCAACACGCAGCCATCCATGAACCCAATATGTGCGCCTGAAAAAACGTGATCATCCCAGACACCCAACAGCATGCCAACACACCATGTTCTCGCACCCACCACCACACAACACACACAATGCATGCATGCAGCAGCACTTTGTTTTTTTGGTTTCTTTTGTTGTGTTCACAACCCCCAACCACCACTCATCGGTGACCAGAGAAAAAGGTTGCGTGGTGTTGCTCCACCCGGATTCAACAAACAATAAAAAAGTAAAGCTCCTTAGAAAGGAGGTGATCCAGCCGCACCTTCCGGTACGGCTACCTTGTTACGACTTCGTCCCAATCGCCGATCCCACCTTCGACCACTCCCTCCCCAAAAGGGGTTAGGCCATGGGCTTCGGG
>NZ_JANIKD010000057.1 GCF_024580955.1 Corynebacterium sp. 122RC1
AGAATAAAGAATAAAGATACTCGCGTCCACTATACAGTTCTCACACAACACCACCAGGCCACCACAACACACACAAACACATGCACGTACCGCAGCAAACCAAGCAACACAATCAAGGACACCACCAGACCACACAACAAACCCACACACAACCGTGTCATACACAGTCATCCATGAACCCAATTTGTGCGCCTGAAAAAACGTGATCATCCCAGACACCCAACAGCATGCCAACACACCATGTTCTCGCACCCACCACCACACAACACACACAAGCATGCATGCAGCAGTTTGTTTCTTCTTTGGTTTCTTTTGTTGTGTTCACAACCCCCAACCACCACCAAACGGTGACCAGACAAAAGGTTGTGTGGTGTTGCTCCACCCGGATTCAAAAATAATTAAAAGTAATGCTCCTTAGAAAGGAGGTGATCCAGCCGCACCTTCCGGTACGGCTACCTTGTTACGACTTCGTCCCAATCGCCGATCCCACCTTCGACCACTCCCTCCCACAAAGGGGTTAGGCCATGGGCTTCGGG
>NZ_JANIKD010000058.1 GCF_024580955.1 Corynebacterium sp. 122RC1
GGCAAGAAGAGTGAACAAGTCAAAAAGATTACGGTTTCCATTCCTCTTAAGGTGTTAAAAATCCTCACCGATGAACGCACGCGTCGTCAGGTGAACAACCTGCGTCACGCTACCAACAGCGAGCTGCTGTGCGAAGCGTTTCTGCATGCCTTTACCGGGCAACCTTTGCCGGATGATGCCGATCTGCGTAAAGAGAGCAGCGACGAAATCCCGGAAGCGGCAAAAGAGATCATGCGTGAGATGGGGATTAACCCGGAGACGTGGGAATACTAAAGCAAAAAAGAGCGGCGCGGAGTGGAATCGCCTGATGCGCTACGCTTATCAGGCCTACGTCATATTGCAATTTATTGAATTTGCACGAACTTGTAGGCCGGATAAGGCGTTCACGCCGCAACCGGCAGTCGTGCTATTATCAACGCATATTCAGTTTATTGGCGTGGTAGGCAATATGCTCGCCAATAAAACTGGAGACAAAATAATAGCTGTGATCATAACCC
>NZ_JANIKD010000059.1 GCF_024580955.1 Corynebacterium sp. 122RC1
GCTTTGGCTGATGGGATTATCGCAGGTGTTGGTGCTGTGATACTTTTTTTGCCTAATATAATGATTTTATTTTTAGGCATAGCTCTTTTAGAAACCACAGGCTATATGTCAAGAGTAGCTTTTTTACTTGATGGGATTTTACATAAATTTGGTTTGCATGGTAAAAGTTTTATTCCGCTAATCACTGGTTTTGGTTGTTCGGTACCTGCTTTTATGGCTACACGCACTCTTAAGAACAAAAGAGATAGGCTTTTAACTCTTTTTGTGATCAATTTTATGAGTTGTGGGGCAAGACTTCCTGTATATGTGCTTTTTATCGGTGCTTTTTTTCCAAGTGAAAAAGCAGGAAATTATCTTTTTGGAATTTATATTTTAGGTGCGATTTTAGGACTTTGTGCTGCAAAATTTTTAAGAATGACAGCATTTCGTGGACTTGATGAACCTTTTGTTATGGAAATGCCAAAA
>NZ_JANIKD010000006.1 GCF_024580955.1 Corynebacterium sp. 122RC1
GATTGCGCAGGAAGCCCAATCGGCCCCTCAGCATGCCCGAAAACAACATCGCCGAAGTAAAACAGAAGCCCTTCACACCCCCAACAATCTCACCCACGGAGTTGACAACCTATATAGGAACACCCCCTCAACACAAAGCCTAGTTGGAGCGGCGGCGCAGCAGCACCAGGAACCCAGCAACGACGAGGGCCAAAACGCCCAGGCCGATCGCGACGTTGCGCCAGGAAGCCGATGGCTCAGCCTCAGCTTCCGGAGAAGCGTCCGCGGAAGAATCCGCACCCTCACCACCGACGACGCCTCGGATCCACTCGGCCTGCTCGGCAACCGGCGCCACCGCGACGGCGGCATTAGAGGTCATTTCCTCCTCCGTCGGGTTGTCCGGGTCCTCGAAGAGTCCAGCCGACATGATGCCGGCGACCTTGCCGTCGGCGAAGATAGCGCCGCCGGAGTCGCCCGGCTGGATACGGGCGCCGTTCTTGAGGGCGACCTCGAGGGCGGTTGGGGCGTCGAAAAGGGCGAGCGGGGAATCGCCGCGGACCTCGGCCTCGGCGGAGGGCAGCTCGGTGGAGCCTCCCGAGCCGTCGGAGGACCAGCCGTAGATGTTCACAGCGCCGGCGGGGACCTCGTCTGCAACCTCGGCGAACGTATCTAGCTGCATTTCCTCTTCGGTGTGGAGCAGGGCGATGTCGCCGCGCGGGGCAACCTCGTGGCGGTCCACCTTGTAGACGCGCTGGTCGTCTCCCTGGCCGGTGCGCACCGAGCCGCCCGGCTTGGCGGCGGCCTCGACGCAGTGGCGGGCGGTGATGACCCAGTGGGGGTCGATGGCGGTGCCGGTGCAGACGCCGTCGTCGGGATCGGAGTCGTCGACACGCACGGAGACCACGGGCTTGGCTTCGTCGACGTCGCCGGCGAAGGTGGTGCTTTCCATCGCCCATGCGGGCTGGGCGACGAGGGCGCCTGCGACGGCGAGGCTAGCTGCGAGCTTTTTCACGATTGTTCTCCTTCACTACCGCGGTGATGCGGCGAATTACAGTTTCAAGCGGCCCGCGCTGAAATATCGCGAGCCATACGTAAGCGATCACGATGGCGCCGCCCACGGTCACCCAAACGTTGAGCCACTCGGCGGTGAGCACGTGGATGCAGTACAGAGTCAGCGGCATCCGGCCCAGCGGGGCGAGCCATCCGAGCCAGCGTTGCGCCAGGCAGCACAGGGCGCAGATGCTTATCGACGCCCCCACGCTGCCCACAACGTCCATGAGTCCTCCGGTGTGGCCGGTGGCGTCGAGAAGCGGTGGCAACGGTGTGGTCCAGCGCAGCGCCACATCCAGGGCGAACAGCGCCCCGCCGACCACGAGGCCGGGCCACAACGGCATGTAGCGTTTGAACAGGATGCCGGCGATCATGAGCGTGGCCCACATCATGGGCGGGTACGGCCAGGACGACGGCGCGAGCACCGCCGAGCCAAAAGTGAGGGCGCACGCGAGCCACAGCAACAGTGGTGTGTCCCAGCGTGGCGCCCAGGCGAGCAGCGCCATGCAGACCCCGATGGTGCCGAGCACCACCACGATCGACCCCGAAAATGGGGCGAGCGCGAAGTGCAGGGCGATCAGAAGGATGCCGCGCACGATGAACTCGGCGGGCTGGGCGCGCATGTACCCCATTGAGACACCGGCGATGAAGGCGAACAGTGCGGCCGGGAAGCCGAACAGCACCTGTGCAGTGATGCCCTCTTGGACGGTGAGGTGCGCGACCATCATGGCGACGAGTGCCAGCGCGCGGGCGGCGTCGATTCCTACGTTTCGGGTCTGCATGGCTGTGGAAGTTACGCAGCCAGATGTTGCGGTGACGTTAACGTGGGCGCAACACCCCCGCCGATACGATCGGGCTCATGACAATTCGGGTACTTGTGATCGACGACGAAGCCTATCTCACCGACGCCATCGCCACCGCACTCAACAACGCAAACATGCAGGCTAGTGCCGTGTATGACGGCTTGGAGGCGCGTTCGCGTATCGACGACACCCGCCCCGACGTCGTCGTGCTCGACCGGGACCTGCCGGGGTTGCATGGTGATGAGGTGTGCAGGTGGGTCGTCGATACGCATCCCGCGACCCGGGTGATCATGCTGACCGCGTCCGGCTCCCTGGACGACAGGCTGGAAGGCTTCGGGCTCGGCGCCGACGATTATCTGCCCAAACCGTTCGAGGTGCCGGAGTTAATCGCGCGGGTTAATGCGTTGGCGAAGCGCAACGCCCCGGCGCGCGGCGAGGTGTATCGCTGCGGGGATGTGCGCCTAGACACCTTTCGGCGCGAGGTCACCCGTGGTGGCGAGACGGTGCCACTGAGCCCGAAGGAGTTCGCTGTGCTCGAGGTACTCATGGAGGCCGACGGCGGGGTGATCTCTGCCGAGGACCTGCTCGCGGAGGCGTGGGACGAAAACGCGGACCCGTTCACCAACTCCCCGCGCGTGACGGTGTCGCACCTGCGCAAGAAGCTAGGCGAACCGCGCATCGTGCACACCGTGGCCGGCGCCGGCTACTACGTGGCGGAGGAGGAACGATGAGGCTGAGTTTGCGGGCCCGCATTACGGTGATGTTCGTGGCCACGGTGCTTGGGATGGGGTTGGCTCTGATCGGGCTGGTGTATGCCTACCTGAAGCTCACCCCGGTGCCGGTAACGGCCACCTTCCCCACGGTGGAGGACGGTGTCATCATCGACGGTGCCGTGCCGATCACCAGCGAGATCCTGCGCCGCGTCCTCCTCGCCTCCCTGTCGGTACTTGCCCTGTTGACCCTGCTTGCGGGTGTGATCGGCTGGTTCGTGGCAGGCCTGGTGATCAAACCTCTTCGCGACATTGCCGACGACGCCGCCTCCGTCACCCGCGGCGACCTCTCAGCCCGCATCACCCACCATGGTCCCGACGACGAGGTCGGCGAACTCGCAGACGCGCTCAACGTCATGCTCGACGAATTGGCGGGCGCAGTGGAGCGCCAGCGCCGGTTCGCCTCCAACGCCTCCCATGAGTTGAAGACTCCGATCGCAACCATCCAGACCATGGCAGACGTGGCCCTGACCGGCGACGACGGCGGGCTGCGTCCCACGCTAACCCGCGTGCGCGAGGTCAACGCCCGCAGCGCCGACACCGTCGCCGCCCTACTCCAGCTGGCCAACGTGGACGTGCGCGACCGGCAGCGCCTCGACCTGGCAGAACTGTGCCGCGAGGTGTGCGCCGACCGCAACGTCCCCGCCGACGCCGTGCCCGTGACCGTGGACGCCTCCCCCACCCTGACCCGCCAGGCGGTGGACAACCTGGTGCGCAACGCACTCACCCACGGCAACAACCCCGCGCTCACCCTGCGCAAGGTGGGCAACTTCGCTGAGGTCACCGTGGAATCCGGCGGCGAGACCTACTCCGCGGCCGAGGTTGCAACCTGGACCGAACCATTCGCGCGCGCCGAACGCACCGCAGGTGCCGGCCACGGGCTCGGGCTGGCACTCGTCGATGCGATCGCGAACGCCCATGGCGGATCCCTGGTGCTTGCGCCGCGGGCCGGTGGTGGGCTCGTCGCAAAGCTATCGCTTCCGGCCTAAAGCTCCCGGATGTAGAGCAGCATGCGGGAGCCTTGCTCGATGTTGGTCAGGCCGTGGCGTTCGTAAAAGCGGCGCGCATCGGTGTCTACCTCGTCGACGTTGATTTGTAATTCGCCGGCGCTGTGCTTGCGGATCTCCTCGAAGACCCGCTGCAGCAGCGCCGTGCCGACCCCGCGATTGCGGTGGGCAGGTGCGACGTAGAGCTCGTCGAGCATCGCCACCGGCCCGTCGTAATACGGGCTCGGGCGCAGGGTGACGTAGGCGAAACCAATATCGCCGGCGAGGAGAACGAAGGCGTCGTCGTGTGCGATGATCTGCGCAAACCGCTCCTCAAGGCCTTCGGGAACCGGGGTATCAAACTCTGTGTTGAAATCGCGCAATAGCTTTGCGACGACCCCCGCGTCCGCTACCTCCGCGACCCTGATCTCGTTGGTTGTAGTCATATGCGCACACCTCTACGCCAGGAACAGCAGCGTTTCCTCCTGGCCCTTCGCACCCGCTGCGGGCCAGTCCATGCGGTCGGCCCCGTCAATCACATGCTGGGCAGCCTCATGCTTTTCCTCGCCGGCAACCAGCAGCCACACACGCTTCGCGCGCGCAATGGCGGGGAAGGTGAGGGTCACACGCTGTGCTGGTGGTTTGGGGGAATCCTCCACAGGAACCACCAAACAATTCTCCTCGGCCGTTGCCTGTGAGTGGGGGAACAGGGAGTTAATGTGGCCCTCTCCGCCCATGCCCATAAGGTGCAGATCGAAGTGCTCAGGCAGGATTGCTTCGAGCTTTGCCGCTGCCTCATCCATGGACACTTCGCCCAAGCCGTACCCGTGAATGTTCTCCGCCGGGATGGCAATGTGGTCCAGCAGCGCCTCGCGTGCCTGGCCCTCGTTGGAATCCTCGTGGGAAACGGGTACGTTGCGCTCGTCGCCAAAGTAGAGGTGGATACCGCTCCAGTCCACATCGGCGTCCCGCAGTTTGCGCAGCAGGCCGATACCGGCCCCGCCTCCGGTGAGCACGATGTGTTTGGCGCCGTCGGCACGCGCTACCTCGAGGAAACGCTCGGCGGCTTGGTCGATCACGGCCTGAAGATCTGGCAGTCGCAATACTTCAACCATTGGGCTCTCCTTAGTGCGTGAGGTATTCCACCCGGCTCAGGCCGCGAAGTGCCCGGGCGTAGGCGATGTCTGGGTCCAGGTGCCGCAGCTCTTCGGCGAGGCAGTCGGCCTCCGTGCGCAGGCTCACCGCAACCAGGGCGGGTGCGCGATCGGGCAGGCTCACACGCAGCACCTCCGGGTCGGCCACCGTTTCAATGACCACGGTGCCCGAGGGCCGGACAAGTTCCACTTTGGAGATGGGCACATGGGCGCGGCCAGCGGAATCGTAGGAAAACTCGGTGGTGTCCGCGTTGACGCGGGTTACAGTCACACCGAGGCGGTCCGTGAGCCAGCCAGCGGCCAGGTCCACGCTTGGGGAATCGTGGTGGCCATACACCTTTGCCTCTTGCACCATCTCATGAGGGGGTTGGTCCAGGGTGGAGGCCAGGATGCCGCGCAGCGGGGTGAGCCGCGCCCAGGCGAAGTCCGAGTCACCTGGGGTGTAGTGGTTGCGCCGGTTGTAGAGCGCGTCCACCGGGGGATCGTACTGGGAATCGGTAATGCGGCGGTGCGCAATTTTGCCAAGTGGATCCTGGCCAGGGTTCACCGGCGCTGAGTAGGGCCACCAGGCCACGATTGGGGTGTCCGGGAGCAAGAGGGGAGTGACCACGTGGACCAGGTGCTTGCCTACCTCGCCGCGAAGCTTCATGAGGACAACCTCGCTGGCGCCGGCGTCGCCGCCGATGCGCACCTGGGCGTCCAGGCGGGTTTCTGCCTCAGTGTCGTCTACCACCAGCACGATCACACGTGAGGGGTGCTCGCGGGAGGCATCGTTCGTGGCGGTGATGATGGCATCGATGTCGTCGGATGCCTGCGCGATCACGATGAGCGTGAGCACCCTGGAAGTGGTGTTTTGGTTGCCCGTATCGCGGATGCGCACCAGGGTTTTGGCGATCTGTTGGGTGTTGGTCTCTGGAAGATCAAAGATCACGGAAAGACTCCTTGCAAAAGGCGGGCGTTAGGGGCGGCGCCACGCGCGGCCAAAACGGGACAACATGCGATCAGCGGACTCCGGGCCCCACGTACCGGCTGGGTACTCGTCGGGGCGGCCGTTTTCTGCCCAGAAATCCAAGATTGGATCAAGGATCTGCCAGCTCAGCTCCACCTCTTCGTTGGTGGGGAAGAGGCTGGCCTCATCCAGAAGGGCGTCCAAAATAAGGCGTTCGTATGCCTCCGGAGATTCCTCGGTGAAGGCCTCAGAGTAGGAGAAGTCCATGTTGACGTCACGAACCTCCATGGCTGAGCCTGGCACCTTGGAGCCAAACCGCATGATCATGCCCTCATCGGGCTGCACTCGAATCACCACCACGTTCTGGCCCTGCGCATGGCGGGAACCTTCAGGGAATGGCTGGTGAGGTGCGTCCTTGAACACCAGGGCGATCTCCGTGACCCTGCGGCCCAGGCGTTTGCCCGTACGCAGGTAAAAAGGCACGCCGGCCCAGCGCCTGGAATTGATCTCTAAGGTGCAGGCGGCATACGTCTCCGTGGTGGATTCGGGATCGAAACCTTCCTCCTCGCGCAGGCCTTTGGCAAACTCGGAACCCTGCCAGCCGGAGGTGTACTGGCCGCGGGCAGTGGTCTTAGCTAGGGGCTCGACCGCGCGGGTGGCCTTGAGCACCTTGATCTTTTCTGCCTGCAGTTGCTCCGGGGTGAAGTCGATCGGCTCCTCCATTGCCACCAGCGCCAGCAGTTGGATCAAGTGGTTTTGGATGACGTCGCGGGCGGCACCGATGCCGTCGTAGTAGCCGGCGCGGCCGCCGAGGCCAATATCCTCAGCCATGGTGATCTGCACGTGATCCACATAGTGGGAGTTCCACATCGGATCAAACAGTTGGTTGGCAAAGCGCAGCGCCAGAATGTTCTGCACCGTCTCTTTGCCCAGGTAGTGGTCGATGCGGAACACCGACTTCTCCTCGAACACGGAGTTAATCAGCTCATTGAGCTTGGTGGCGGTCTCCTGGTTGTGGCCAAAAGGCTTCTCCACAATGACGCGGCGCCATTGCTGTGGACCCGCCTGTGCCAGGCCGGAGCGCTGGAGCTGGTGGCACACGTCGGAGAAGAAGTCCGGTGGCACGGAGAGGTAGAAGGCCCAGTTGCCGGCGGAGCCGCGCTCGGAATCCAACTCCTCAAGTTTGGTGGCCAGGTTGTCAAAGGCCTGGTCATCGTCAAAATTGCCGGTGACAAAGTGCATGCCCTCGGCGAGGCGGTGCCACACGTTTTCGCGGAACTCCGTGCGTGCCCCAGCCTCAACCGCCTTGCGAACGTAATCCTGGAAGTCTGATTGGTCCCAGTCACGTCGGCCGTATCCCACCAGCGGGAAGCCTGCCGGCAGGAGGCCGCGGTTCGCCAGGTCATAAATGGCGGGCAGCAGCTTTTTGCGGGCGAGGTCACCGGTGACACCGAAGATCACCATGCCGGAGGGCCCGGCAATGCGCGGCAGGCGCTTGTCATTGGGGTCGCGCAGTGGGTTGATCCACGGCCCGTGTTGTTGTTGAAGCTGGTCAGTCACGGTTGTTTAGTCTACCTTTGTCTACCTATTTCTACCTTCAAACAGATATTTTGTCTGAAGGGAAATTCCTTTAATGAGCAAAACACACCCAAAATCACCGGCTTGGTGTGGGTGTGTTCTGCGGGCCGCCTAACTGAGGCGCTGCTCCATGGAGCTCAGGAGCTCATCCCAGGCCTGGACGAACTTGTCCACGCCCTCGCGCTCCAGGGTGGCAAACACATCTTCAAAGTCAATGCCAACGGCGCTGAGCTGCTCGAAGATTGCCAGCGACTCCTCCGCGGTGCCACTCAGGGTGTCGCCGGAAACATTGTCCGCGGCGAGGGTGGCGTCGATGGTGGGCTCCGGCATAGTGTTCACCGTGGAAGGCCCGGCCAGTTCAGTGACGTACAGCGTTGCGGGGTATTCGGGGTTCTTCACGCCTGTCGACGCCCACAGGGGGCGCTGCACATTCGCGCCGTCGGGGAGCTCGGCGGCGGCGGGGGAGTCGAAGAATTCCTGGAACACCGCGTACGCACGGCGCGCGTTGGCCACACCGGCCTTGCCGCGAAGAGCGAGGGCCTCGTCGGTACCGATCTCCTCCAGGCGCTTGTCTACCTCAGTATCCAGGCGGGAGACGAAGAAGGATGCTACGGAGTGGATCTTGGAGACGTCGAGGCCAGCTTGGGCGGCGCGGTTGATGCCCTCAATGTACGCGTTGATGACCTCGCGGTAGCGGGCAACGGAGAAGATGAGGGTGACGTTCACGGAGATGCCCTCGGCCAGGGCGTCGGTGATGGCGGGAAGCGAACCAGGGGTTGCTGGAATTTTGATCATCACGTTCTCGCGGTCCACGCGCTCCCAGAGTTCGCGGGCCTGCGCCAGGGTAGCCTCGCGGTCCTCGGAGATGCGGGGGTCCACCTCGATGGACACGCGGCCGTCGTAGCCCTTGGAGTCCTGGTAGATGGTGGTGAATAGGTCGGCGGCTGCCTTTACATCATCAATGCTCATTGCGTAGACGGCGTTGTCGGCGGTGGCGCCTTCTTCACGCAGGGCGGCAATCTGCTCGTCGTAGGCGTTGCCCTTGCTCATCGCGGCGGCGAAAATCGCAGGGTTGGTTGTCACGCCGACGATAGATTTGGATTCAATGATCTCCGCCAAATTACCGGAGTTCAGGCGCTCGCGGGAGAGGTCATCCAGCCAGGTCGAAGTACCTGCGGCGGCGAGGGCATCAATTGCATTCATGGGTTATTCCTTCCACATTCTGGGTTAGGCCTGCAGGGACTCGTTTGCGGCGGCGACTACTGCCTCAGCGGTGATGCCGAACTCCTCAAAGAGCTTTTCGTATGGGGCGGAGGCGCCGAAGTGCTCCAGGGAAACCGCGCGGCCCCGGTCACCAAGAAGGCGGTACCACGGCATTGCGATGCCGGCCTCAACGGACACGCGAGCGGTGACTGCAGCAGGCAGCACCTCCTCGCGGTATGCGGCGTCTTGCTCCAGGAACCAGTCAAGGCAAGGCACTGACACGACGCGGGCGGCAACACCCTGTGCCTCCAGGGTCTTTGCGGCCTCCACTGCCAACTGCACCTCGGAGCCGGTGCCCATGAGGATAACGTCAGGGGTTGGCTTGGAGCCTTCCACCAGGATGTATGCGCCGCGCACCACGCCCTCGGTGGCCTTCTCCTTGGTGCCCTCGAGCACAGGGAGGTTCTGGCGGGTCAGTGCGAGTCCCTTCGGGCCCTCATCGGCCAGCAGGGCTGCGCGCCAGGCGGCTGCTGTCTCATTGGCATCGGCTGGGCGCAGCACGGCCACGCCGGGGATTGCGCGCAGCGCAGCGAGCTGCTCGACTGGCTGGTGGGTTGGGCCATCCTCGCCCAGGCCAATGGAATCGTGGGTCCACACGTAGTAGGCGTCTGTTTCCATCAGTGCGGCGAGGCGCACGGCGGGACGCATGTACTCGGAGAAAATCAGGAAGGTGCCGCCGTATGGGCGGGTGCCACCGTGCAAGGAGATGCCGTTGAGGATTGCGCCCATGGCGTGCTCGCGAATGCCGAAGTGCAGGTTGCGGCCACCCGGAGTGGTGGTCCAGGTCTCCGTGGTGATTTCTTCTGGGCCGAAGCTCGGGGAACCCTTGATCACGGTGTTGTTGGAGCCTGCGAGGTCGGCGGAGCCACCCCAGAGCTCAGGCAGGGTCTTGCCCAGTGCCTGCAGTGTCGCCTCGGAGGCCTTGCGGGTTGCCACGGATTCGCCCGCCTCCCAGGTGGGGAGCTCGGCGTCGAAGTCTTCAGGCAGGGTTCGGGTGCTCAGGCGCTCGAACAGTTCCTTACCCTCCGGGTTGGCCTCTGCCCACTTGTTGAATCGCTCTTGCCATTCGGCGTGCTTCTCGGCGCCGCGCTCACGAAGCTTCCGGGTGTGCTCAATGACCTCAGGGGCAACGGCGAAGGTCTCCTCGGGATCAAAGCCGAGTACCTTCTTGGTTGCGGCAACCTCATCCTTGCCCAGTGCGGCACCGTGGACGGCACCGGAGTTCATGAGGTTTGGCGCAGGGTAGCCAATGACGGTGCGGACGCGAATAAAGGTTGGTCGGTTGACCTCCGCCTTGGCCTTGGCAACTGCCTCCTCGATTGCGGCAACGTCCTCGCCGCCCTCAATCTCAATCACCTGCCAGTCGTAGGCGCGGTAACGGGCTACCACGTCCTCGGTGAAGGCGATCTGGGTGTTGTCCTCAATAGAAATACGGTTGTCATCCCAGAACACAATCAGGTTACCGAGCTGTTGCGTACCGGCGAGGGAGCAGGCCTCTGCGGTCACGCCTTCCTGCAGGTCGCCGTCGGAAGCGATCACGTAGATGTAGTGGTCAAAGGGGGACTGCCCGGCAGGTGCCTCGGGGTCGAGCAAGTAGCGCTTACGACGAGCCGCCATGGCCATACCCACCGCGGAAGCCAGGCCCTGACCCAGGGGGCCCGTGGTGATTTCCACGCCCTTGGTGTGGCGGTACTCAGGGTGGCCCGGCGTGAGTGAACCCCAGGTGCGCAGCGCCTTGAGGTCCTCAAGCTCAAGGCCGAAACCACCCAGGTAGAGCTGGATGTACTGGGTGAGTGAGGAATGGCCGCAGGAAAGGGCAAAGCGGTCACGGCCTGCCCAGTTGGTGTCTGCTGGGTCGTGGTCCAGGACGCGCTGGTAAAGGGTGTACGCCAATGGCGCGAGACTCATCGCAGTACCTGGGTGGCCAGATCCGCAGTTTTCCACGGCGTCGGCGGCCAGGACGCGGACGGTGTCCACCGCCTTGGTGTCTACCTCAGTCCAATCTGATGGGTAGTTTGCTGTGGTGAGAGCCTGAAGTTCGGGTGACAAAGCCACGGGGGAGTCCTTTTCTTTTCAGAATTGTTGGATAACTCCCACCACTGTAGCCGCCTTTGAAGCTTTGTTGGTTGTGATATTGCTCCGCGTGCCGATGTTGGTTTGCGCCTGCGTCGGGTGGCGTCGGATCACGTGCTTTGGGGGAAAACAATGATCTGGGGAACTTTTTCGCTTCCCTGGCCGACCTTTTCGGTGCGCCGTTTATCGCTTGTGGGCGCAGGCCGCTAGAGTTGGCTTTTTGAAGATGAATCTAATTCGGTACAAGTAGCTGAAGAAATTGGTAATGGAGGGAATCGCCTTGGAGAAAATCAAGGCCTATATCGCACTGACAAAGCCGCGGGTCATTGAACTTCTCCTCGTTGCTACCATCCCTGCGATGCTTCAGGCGCAGCGCGGCGAAAACAACATTGTGCTCATCTTGGCCACCTTGTTCGGCGGCTGGATGGGTGCCGCGGCGGCAAACACCTTTAATATGGTGGCCGATTCGGATATTGACCAGAAGATGGGCCGCACCCGTGCCCGCCCCCTGGTGCGCCACACCGTGAGCAACCGCAACGCCTCCATCTTCGCGTGGGTGCTCACCATCGCTTCCGTGCTGTGGCTCGGATTGTTGTGCAACTCCTGGCTCGCCGCTGGGTTCATCCTTTTGACCATCGCCTTCTACATCGGGGTGTACACCAAGTACCTCAAGCGCCGGACCCACATGAACATCGTATGGGGCGGTGCCGCGGGTTGTATGCCCGTGATGGTCGGCTGGGCAGTGATCACCGATAACCTACCGGCCGCAACGCCCGCGCACTGGTGGCAGGCGATTGTGCTGTTCCTCATTATCTTCTTCTGGACCCCACCGCACACCTGGGCGCTGGCCATGAAATATAAGGAAGACTATGCCGCAGCCGGCGTGCCCATGCTTCCCGTGGTGCGACCCGAACTTGAGGTAACCAAGCAGATCGTGTGGTACACCTGGGCCACCGTGATCACCACCTGGCTGCTTATCCCCGCCGCCGGCTGGATCTATGCGGTAATTTCTGTGGCCTCCGGCGTGTGGTTCCTCATTATGGCGATCCGCCTGCACCAGGGCGTGAAGGCCGGCGCGAAGGTAAAGCCGCTCAAGCTGTTCATCCTCTCCAACAACTACCTCTCCATCCTTTTCGTTGGTCTTTCCGTGGACGCCGTGCTGGGGCTGGAAACCATCGCCCACATGATCGGCGTCGGGGTGTAACCATGCACGTGAAGGGGTTGACGCTCGCCCGAACGGCTGTTGCTGCTGCTGCTGCTCTGATTGCGTTGACTGCGGTCTCTGCGTGTTCGTCAACGCAGGTCTCCGTTGAAGAGGTGGCGCCGCTGCCGGCGCGGACGCAAGCGAACATGGAGACGTCGGAAGTGCCCCCTGCGCAGGACGTGGACACCTCAACCATTGCTGCATCCCCAGCGGTGGAGATGGTGATTCCGCGTATCGAGCTCACTGCGGCGTTTGAGGAGGGTTCTTGCCGCACGGTGGACGGCGCGATCGACCCGGAGAGCATCACCGAGGCCTGCACCTACACCCCCGAGGATCGACCCTACGAATTGCCCGCGAGTGATGCCTCGGACATCGTGGTGATTGCGGGACATGCGGGAGCTGGGGTGGCGGCGGTGTTTGACAAGCTTTACGACGTCTCCGCCGATGCGCATTCCGTGGCGGTCAACGACCGAATGTTCCTCAAGACCGAATCCTCAGGTGATCGCTACTTGGTGTACCAGGTCACGGATCTGCACTCACCGCAGAAGGACACCCTCTCCACCGATGACGCCGTGTGGGGCACCGAGGCTACCCCCGGGCGTCTGCTCACCATTAGCTGCATCCAGCCGCAGAACGTGTTTGCGGAATCGGTGCGCAATGTGGTGGTGGGCTGGCAGTTCCTAGGCTTTGCTGACGAAGCCACCGAGGACGCCCCAGTGGCTCAAGCGAATGAGACCGCTGAGCCGGCACCGCAAACCGGCGTGGAGAGCCCTGACGGCGCTGCGCGGGAAGTAGATCGCGCGCCTTTTGCTAACTCTCAGCCGTACCCAGGCCGCCGTGCCCCTCAAGCCCCGCCTACCGACGCCAACCAGGCGCCAGCGGGGCAGGCTCGGGATGCGGAGTCACTGGTTTTGGATCGTGTGACTGAAATTCAACGGTAAATGCGTGTTGCGGGGGTGGGGGGAATGCGCATCGTTTGCGCCTGCGGAAATGGTCTTTTCGGCGCGCTCAACTGCGAGGAGTGGCTGAAAGAACTCTTAAGGAAGACTTGAGACTTTTGTGACTAGTGTGTTTAATAGTGCGTGTGGTGCTGTTGTGACTGGCGTGACTGGCGTGACTTGATTGCTTGCCGGTACGCGGCGCTATTGCAGCACCGAATCCACTTACTACAACTTCAAGGAGTCTTCCCCCTCATGAAGCGAATCGGTATTTCCGTACTTTCTCTGGCCCTGGCCGGCTCCCTGGCGATCGCGCCTCAGGCCGTGGCTCAGAGCTCTCTCACTTCTTCCGAAACCACCACTGCAGCAGCCTCTGGCCTGACTGAAGCTGAGCGCACCAGCCTCGAAACCGCCCTGCGCAACATCGAAGGTAACGACCCAAGCTTCACTATCGAGCTCGAAGGCGTGACCTGGAGCCTGGAGAACGACACCTACACCGCAGGTGCTGAGACCCGCACCTTCGAAGAGATGGCCGCAGCTATCAAGGCAGTCCTGGAGGCTGACGCTGCAGGCGAGGAGTCCACCGCCTCCTCCTCCGCACTCGGCTCTTCCGAGGCGGCCTTCGATGTTGCCGCAGCCAAGGCGCTCGTTGAGCGTCTGAAGTCCGGCAACCCTCCATACACTGTGGAGTGGGGCGGCCAGACCTGGTACCTCGCACAGGATGAAACCTTCTACGTACTGAACCAGGCAGACGCTGGCAAGCAGCTCGCCGAGATCGCAGACGGCGAAGCCATCAGCGTTGAAGCATTTGCCGCACGCATCCAGGGCCAGATCTACGAGTTTGAAACCACCGGTATCAACCCACTGGCCATCGCAGCAGGCCTCGGCGTTGCCGCAGCAATCAGCTCCTCCGGTGCAGGCGGCGGTTCCTCCGCCTCCGCTTCCGGTTCAGGCTCCTCCGCACAGGGTGAGGCCAACGACGCTGTCCGTGGTGTTGCCGCTCAGACCGGCGTGAACCCAGTTGCCTCCGTGCTGCTCTCGCTGACTGTGCTCTCCGTGATCGGCGCAGCCGCCTTCGCTGCACGCCGCTTCACCGCTTAAGCGGTCACAAGCTGCACAATTGCTGAACGTCTCCCCATCGGTTGGACTGCAAAAGTAGACCTTAGCCGGTGGGGAGTAGTTTTTGGGTGCACAGAAGAAGGGGCCCGTCCACTGCGGACTGGCCCCTTTTCTTGAGCTTTTATACGGAAGCTTTTACACGGTGACCGTGCGCTTCGCGTCCCCTGCGGGGCTTCCCGTCAGGGTTGCTTGGCCGCCAACGCGCACCTTACCGATGGCCCACAGAATTGCCGTGGCAGCAACCACAAAGGAGCACAAGCCGATGTGGATAGGAACGCTCCAGCGTGGAACCTGCAGGTGGTACTGGCCAATACCCACTGCCGCCTGAACCAAGATCATTCCGATGAGCAACCATGCCTGATTACGCTGACGCTGTGGCGCTTGCTGCAAAATGAGGCCAATGAGGAGCAGTACCGTTGCAGCAAGGTAGGCGTACATGACCCATGCGTGAACATGCGCGATCCAATCGATGTCCACCTCAAGGCGGCCTTCCATACCAACGCCATCATCACCGGAGTGCGGGCCAGCGCCGGTGACCATGGTGCCGGTCATAAGCACACCGGAGAGCAGCACCGCACCGAGCGCAGCCAGCCAACGCAGGCCAGATGAGTAGGTGTAGCGCACTTCGCCGTCGTCGGGTTCACCCACCCGCACAAACAGAATTGCCGCGAGCCACACCAAGAGCATGGACGGCAGGAAGTGGAGAGCAACGGCCCACCACTTGAGGTCTAGCCACACGGAGATGCCGCCGATCACCGCCTGGATGATCACACCGACACCCTGAATCACCGAGTGGATGATGATTTCCTTGCGCCGACCAGCGCGCAGTACCGCAACGAACACCGCGACCGTGAGTGCCACCAAGACGAAAGTGAGCAGGCGGTTGCCAAACTCCACAGCCTGGTGAATCCACGGTGCAGCGCCTGGCACCGGCACCAGAGAGCCGGGGTGGCAGTTCGGCCATGTATTGCAGCCGAGTCCTGAACCAGTGACGCGCACAATGGAGCCGGTCACCGTGATACCGCCCTGAGCCAGCAAGAGGCTCAGCGCGAGTTTACGTTGGGTTTGTATTGAAGGGGCTGTGGTTAGGCTAGACACGTTGGTTCATTCTACTCCGCGTCCATGGCTCGTTGGCCGTGTCACGCGAATTTGAACCACTTGATTGCGGCAATTGCCGCTGCGGCCGTCCAGCCCAGCAATATCAGGATTTCAAAGGCGGGGAACACCCCATCAAAGGCGTGCACGAGGCCCTGGGACAGCGCCACGGAAGGAATAAGCTCCAGCGCGCGGGGAACCTCCGGGGCCACGAAGATGAGGTAGGAAGCAACGCCCACCAGCGCAAACCAGATAAGGTTGGCCAGGCCCAGGACAAGCTCCGAACTCAGCGTCCCGCCCATCAACAGGCCCATTGCACCGAAAGCAACCACGCCAACCACGAACACCCCTACACCGAGACCGAAGTTGCCGTTCCAGCCAAAAAGCAACGCAACAACCGTGAGCAACACCACTTGGAGCAGGCTTACCACCGCGACCCCGAGCACCTTCCCGCTCACGATCACCCAACTGGGCACCCCCGAAGCACCGGTGCGCTTCAACGCGCCATAGCGCCGGTCAAAGGCAAGGGAAATGGCTTGACCGGTGAAGCCCGAGCTCATCGCAGCGATGGCCAGAAGTACCGGAAAGCTGTCCTGCAGGGGTTGCGGCGAATCGAGCAGTGGCAATGTTGCAATCGCGATGAGCATGGCCAGCGGAATCACGAAGCTTAGCAGTTGCTGTTCGCCGTGGCGCAGAAAAAGCTTGGCCTCCATTTTCGTCTGCGCGGCGAGCATCGCTGCGGCGGAAGCTGGTGTGGGTTGTGGGCGAAACGTCCCTGGTGCAAACACTGTTGTTATTCCTAACTGCGCAGCTCGTGACCGGTGATTTCAAGGAAGACATCTTCCAAGGATTGCTGATGCGTTGACCACTGCGTGATCAAGATGCCCTCCTGAGCGCAGGCGTGCGCCACCTCCGCCAACAGGGCCGGGGTTGCTGGCTGCGTCAGGCGGTAGTGCAGCGGGCGGGTTTCCACAGCGCCGAGGCGCGTGCGCAGGTCTACCGGCAACGCGACCTCAGTGCTGAAGCTTGCGTTGGCGGCGTTGCTGCCGCGCAGTTGCGCGGGGGAGCCGCAGGTCACTACCTTGCCGTGGTCGATAATCACCACGGAATCGGCGAGCGCCTCCGCCTCATCCATGAGGTGCGTGGTGAGTACTGCCGCCACGCCGTCGGCACGCAGTGCGCGTACGAGCTCCCACACCATGTGCCGCGACTGCGAGTCCATGCCCGCAGTGGGCTCATCCAGGAACACCAGCCGCGGCCGCCCCACCAGCGCCATCGCTAGCGAAAGCCGTTGCTGCTGGCCTCCTGAAAGTCTGCGGTAGGAGGTTTTTTCCACGTTCTGCAGCCCAAGCAGCTCCAGCAGCCATGCGGGGTCCAGGGGGTTTTCGCTATACGACGCGGCCAGGCGCAGCGCCTCACCCGCCCGAATGCCGGTGTAGGAACCCCCGCCCTGCAACATGATGCCCACCTGCGCCCGGACGGCGTCGGCTTGCGAGCTGGGATCCAACCCAAGCACGCTGATACTGCCTTGATCCGGGGTTTGGAAGCCTTCGCACATCTCAATGGTGGTTGTTTTGCCTGCGCCGTTGGGCCCAAGCAATGCCAGCACCTCGCCTTCGTTGAGGCTGAAGCTCACGTTATCCACCGCTGTTTTGGCGCCAAAGCGTTTGCTCACTCCGCGAACTTCCAGCGCAGGTCCGGGCATGTTCCTTCTTCCTCACAAGCGAATCGTCTCGGGTGTTTAGTGTAGGCGACGCCGGCTGCGAGCGTTGAAGGCCCACCACAACACTGCAAGAAGAATTGCCAAAGCCACAAAAGAACCCACGTACACCGTGAACACCGTCAGCGGCGGCAAGGAAAGCCCCCTGGGCAGCACCATGAAGGAAACCACCACCGAGTAGACAAGCACGCCAACTTGGAAGAGCAGTCTGTTTGCCCATGCCGCAAGCGGCAGAATTGCCCAGAGCGCGTACCAGGGGTGCACCACGGGGAACAGCACCACCAGCACCAATGTTGCTACGCCGAGCCCGCCCACGGCAGCAATCCGGCCGTTCAACACTGCGAAAAGCATGCGGACCGTGAACGCGAGGATAGCCGCAATGCCCACGCCGCGAGTGACGCTCAGCATGGCCTCCGTGTGATCACCGAGGCCTAAGACCATTCCCACCCAGCCGAAAATCACGCCCACCGAGGTGGTTGCGGACATCCAACTGCGGATCGTCACCGCGCCGCCCTGGCTGGTGATCCAGCCCAAGCCAATCCCGGACACCCACGTCACCAACGCGACACTCAGGCACAACACCAGGATCTGGCAGGCGATCGCCAGCGTCAGGGCCCACCACTTTGCCAAGCCACGCGCATGCAGGCTGCGGGCCAGCACCATGCCCACAAAACCTAGCGCCATAAAGCCGGTGACCTTGACCATGCCGGCGCAAGAGATCAGTAAGCCGGAGGCGGCAATGTGCGCTGCCGCGCTGGGAAACAGCCCAGTTTCCAGCCGCCAGGCTCCGCGCAGCCCCAGCTCCAGCCCGCACAGCATCAACCCCAGGAGAATCGCCTCGTTATGGATGCCGCCGATCAGGTGCAAGATCGTGAGCGGATTGAGTACACCGAGCCATAGTGCAGCCTGGGGGCGCACCCGGCAGCGCTTTGCTAGCGCCACGATTGCCCAGCCAGCGAGAGCCACACCAACGATGGAGCACAGCCGGTGCGCGAACACCGCCCACGCAACATTATCTGAGGTCACAATGCTGATAATTTTGGCGATCCCCAACGCCACCGGGCCATATGGTGAGGGGGAGTTCGCCCAAATAAAGGGAACGCTTCTGGCCAGTGGGTCGTCCGCGCCCAAGATTTCCACCGGCCCCGCCACGTAAGGGTCCAAGCCCTGGCGGGTAATCGAGCCGTTGGCCAAATAACTGTAGATATCCTGCGTAAACATTGGCGCGCTCGCCAGGATCGGCAAGCTCCACGCCAGAAATGTGCGCCGCAGCATACTCACGCTGACGACGCCGGGGTCGCGCTGCTTGGGGAACAGGAAGGCGCCCGTGAACGGCGCAAGCAGTACCCAGGCAACCACAAGGCAGCCAACACCGACGAAGCAGAGCATCATCGACGCGCTCATCATGCGCACCATGAGCGCGCCACCCGGGAAACTTGTGTAGGGATTGTCCACCACCGGAAGCGCCCCGGCGCCGAGGGCCCCGAAACCGAGCAGCAACGCGCCGAGGGTGCCGAGCCAGCGGATGAAGGCGAATTTTCGGAGGTCGGTGTAGCGCAGGTGAGCGCGCTGCAAAATGTCTACACCCGTTGCTGTGGCAACGAGGCCAAAGACCCGCTGGGTGGGCACCTCCACGTGCAAATGAGCCGAGCGCGAACCGGCCCGCCCCACTTGGGGGGCCTCGCTCCATAGGCGCCTTGCGGCCTCGCGCACGCGTTTTCTCACGCCGCTTATCTTACAAGGTCGGAAAGTGGCGGAATGAATAGCGACATATTAGTGTTGCTAAAAGATGTCCGCGGCCACGGATGTCTAGACCGGATTCGAGTAAAGGAGGTGAGAGCAATCGCCAAAGTACATGGGGCGGATGCTCGATCCACCGAAGGCGAAACCCGCCGCGAAATCATGCTCCTCATCCTGAAGGCGGGGCAGATTAGCGCAACGCAATTGGCGGAACAGTTGGGGCTGTCCGCCACCGGGATCAGGCGGCATTTAGATGTGCTCGTTGATGAAGGCCTCGCTGAACTGGCACCAGCCCGCCGTTCACATGGACGTGGGCGGCCTGCAAAGGCGTTCCGGCTCACCGCGAGTGGCAGAGCCCAGTTTGGCCATGAATATGACACCCTCGCGGCACTCGCCCTGGAAACCCTGCGGGAGACTGCGGGGCAGGAGGCTGTGAAATCTTTCGCACTCAAGCGTGTTGAGCGGATCCTCCAGGGAATCGCCGCACCGAGCGCGCGCGACGAGGCGTCGATACGCGAAACGGCCACAGCCGTCGTGGAAGCCTTCAGCAATCACGGATACGCCGCCACCGTCACCCAAGCGGGCAAAGGTGTGCAAATTTGCCAGCACCATTGCCCAATTGCGGAGGTAGCGCAGGAGTTCCCCGAACTCTGTGAGGCGGAGCATCAAGTAATCGCTGAGCTGCTCGGCCACCACGTGCAACCGCTGGCCTCCATCGCTGACGGGCACAACATCTGCACCACCAACATCCCCATCACCCCGATACACACCCATAAGAAAGGAGCGGTTGATGACTAGTCCACAGACCGACGACGAGATCATCGAGTCCATCGGCCCATACAACTACGGCTGGCACGACTCCGACGTCGCAGGTGCCTCAGCGCGCCGCGGCCTGAACGAAGACGTAGTGCGAGACATCTCCGCGAAGAAGAACGAACCGGAATGGATGCTCGAACAGCGCCTCAAGGCCCTGGCAATCTTTGACAAGAAGCCACTACCCACCTGGGGCGCCGACCTCTCCGGCATTGACTTTGACAACATCAAATACTTTGTCCGCTCCACCGAACAGCAGGCAACGAGCTGGGAAGACCTCCCAGAGGACATCAAGAACACCTACGACCGCCTGGGCATCCCAGAGGCCGAGAAGCAGCGCCTCGTTGCAGGCGTTGCCGCACAATACGAGTCCGAGGTGGTCTACCACCAAATCCGCGAGGACCTGGAAGCCCAGGGTGTGATCTTTGTGGACACCGACACCGCGCTCAAGGAACACGAGGAACTGTTCCGCGAGTACTTCGGCACCGTCATCCCCGCTGGTGACAACAAGTTCTCCGCCCTCAACTCCGCAGTGTGGTCCGGCGGATCCTTCATCTACGTGCCTAAGGGCGTGCACGTGGAGATCCCGCTGCAGGCCTACTTCCGCATCAACACCGAGAATATGGGCCAGTTCGAGCGCACCCTGATCATCGTGGATGAGGGCGCCTACGTCCACTACGTGGAAGGCTGCACCGCGCCAATCTACAAGTCCGACTCGTTGCACTCCGCCGTTGTGGAGATCATCGTGAAGAAGGGTGGTCGCTGCCGCTACACCACCATTCAGAACTGGTCCAACAACGTGTACAACCTGGTCACCAAGCGCACCAAGTGCGAAGAGGGCGCCACCATGGAATGGGTGGACGGCAACATCGGTTCCAAGGTGACCATGAAGTACCCAGCCGTGTGGATGACCGGCCCCCACGCAAAGGGCGAGGTGCTTTCCGTGGCCTTCGCTGGTGAAGGCCAGTTCCAGGACACCGGCGCAAAGATGACGCACATGGCGCCTTACACCTCCTCGAACATCGTGAGCAAGTCCGTGGCCCGCGGCGGCGGCCGTGCAGCCTACCGCGGCCTGGTGCGCATCAACGCAAACGCCCACCACTCCACCTCCAACGTGGAATGTGACGCGCTGCTGGTGGACAACATCTCCCGTTCCGACACCTACCCATACAACGACATCCGCAACGACCACGTCTCCCTGGGCCACGAGGCTACCGTCTCCCAGGTCTCCGAGGAGCAGTTGTTCTACCTCATGTCCCGCGGCATCGCGGAAGACGAGGCAATGGCCATGATCGTGCGCGGCTTCGTGGAGCCAATCGCCAAGGAACTGCCAATGGAGTACGCCCTCGAGCTCAACCGCCTCATCGAACTGCAAATGGAAGGATCCGTGGGCTAAATGGTCAAAAACGCAACCGTCCACAACAACAAAGGCGACCTGTTCACCTCCTTCTCCGTCGAAGACTTTGAGGTCCCCCAAGGCCGCGACGAAGTGTGGCAATTCGTGCCGCTGCGCCGCCTGCGGGGCCTGCACGACGGCAGCTTTGGCGACGTGGCCAGCGCGGAATACGCGGTAAAGGCCGAAGCGCCCGTCACCGTAGAAACCGTAGGCATGGACGACGCCCGCGTGGGCCGCACAGGCGGGGCAGTGGACCGAGTAGGTGCACAGGCCTACTCCTCCGCAACCTCCGCCACCCTGGTGAGCGTGCCCGCCAACACCAAGGTTGAGGAACCAATCGTGGTGAGCTTTACCGGCGCCGGCGAGGGAGTCACCTTTGGCCACCTGGTTATTGAGGTAGCCACCGGCGCGGAAGCAGTAGTAGACCTGCGCTACACCGGCAGCGCCACCCACGCCGACAACGTGGAATTCGTTCTCGGAGACGCCGCCCGCCTCACGGTGATCGTGGACGCATCCTGGGACGACGACGCCGTCCACGCCTCGGGCCAATGCGCGATCGTCGGACGCGATGCTGTGCTGCGCCTCAACACCGCAGTCTTCGGCGGCGAGCTTGTGCGCCTCATCCCGCGCGTCAAGTTCACCGCCCCAGGCGGCGACGCCGAACTGCTCGGCGTCTACTTTGCCGACGCAGGGCAGTTCTTCGAGCAGCGACTGCTCGTAGACCACGCCGTGCCGAACTGCCGCTCCAATGTGCTCTACAAGGGCGCACTCCAAGGCAAGGACGCCCGCACCGCTTGGGTAGGCGACGTACTCATCCGAGCTAACGCACAGGGCACCGACACCTACGAGGCGAACCGCAACCTCGTCCTCACCGAAGGCGCACGCGCAGACGCCGTGCCAAACCTTGAAATCGAAACCGGCGAAATCACCGGCGCAGGCCACGCCGCAACCGTGGGCCGCTTTGACGATGAACAAGAGTTCTACCTCCGCGCACGCGGTATCCCACTCGAAGAAGCACGCCGCCTTATCGTGCGCGGGTTCTTCTCCGAGGTCATCGGCCGCATTCCAGTGGCCAGCATCCGCGAAGAACTTGAAAGCCGCGTAGCCGAAGAACTCGACCGCCAACTTCACAAAGCCTAAGGAACACCCACATGAGCACTCTTGAAATCCGCAACCTCCACGCCCAAGTCATCCCCTCCGACGAAAACGCCGAGCCAAAGCCAATCCTCAAGGGCGTAAACCTCACCATCAACTCCGGTGAAACCCACGCCATCATGGGCCCCAACGGCTCCGGCAAATCCACGCTCGCCTACACCCTGGCAGGCCACCCACGCTACGAAATCACCGAAGGTGAAGTGCTGCTGGACGGGGAAAACATCCTCGAACTCGAAGTAGACGAGCGCGCACGCGCCGGCCTCTTCCTGGCCATGCAATACCCAACCGAAATCCCAGGCGTCTCCATGGCCAACTTCCTGCGCACCGCAGCAACCGCCGTCCGCGGCGAAGCACCCAAGCTGCGCGAATGGGTCAAGGAAGTGCGCACCGCACAAGAACAACTCGTGATTGACCCAGCGTTCTCCGAGCGCTCCGTCAACGAAGGCTTCTCCGGCGGCGAAAAGAAGCGTCACGAAGTACTGCAGCTCGACTTGCTGCGCCCCAAGTTCGCAGTAATGGACGAAACCGACTCCGGACTCGACGTGGACGCCCTGCGCATCGTCTCCGAGGGCATCAACCGCTACCAGGAAGAAACCGGCGGCGGCATCCTCATGATCACCCACTACAAGCGCATCCTTAACTACGTGCAGCCTGACTACGTGCACGTATTCGCCAACGGCAAGATCGTGACGTCTGGCGGCCCAGAACTTGCCGACGAACTCGAAGCAAACGGCTACGACAAATTCCTGCAATCATGACACTCAACACCGAGGCAATCCGTGCCGAATTCCCCATCCTGGAACGAACCGTGCGCGGCGGAGCCACCCTTGCCTACCTGGACTCCGGGGCCACGTCGCAACGCCCAACCTCGGTGTGGGAAGCAGAACGCCGCTTCGTGCTAGAGACCTTCGCCCCCGTACACCGTGGGGCATACCAACTAGCCGAGGAAGCAACCGACGCCTACGAAGCAGCACGTGACAAAATTGCTGCGTTCGTGGGCGCCCACGGCGACGAACTCGCGTTCACCAAAAACGCCACCGAAGCGCTCAACCTCATCGCCTACACCCTTAGCAACCCAGAAGCAGGGGAGCTGCACGTGGGCGAAGGCGACACCGTTGTCATCACCGAACTTGAACACCACGCCAACCTCGTGCCATGGCAAGAGCTTTGCAAACGGACCGGCGCAACCCTCAAATGGTACGCCGCCACTCCAGACGGACGAATCGACCTAGACTCACTTGAACTCGACGACACCGTGAAAGTGGTAGCGTTCACCCACCAATCAAACGTCACCGGGGCTGTGGCGCCGGTACAGGAACTCGTGCGGCGAGCGAGAGAGGTGGGGGCGCTCGTGGTACTAGACGCGTGCCAGTCCGTCCCACACATGCCAGTGAACTTCCACGAGCTCGACGTAGACTTCGCGGCGTTCTCGGGGCACAAGATGTGCGGGCCGAGTGGAGTGGGGGCTGTATACGGCAAACGTGAACACCTAGCCGCGCTCCCGCCGTTCCTCACGGGCGGATCGATGATCGAAGTGGTCACCATGGAGCACACCACCTATGCCGCGCCGCCGCAGCGCTTCGAGGCTGGAACGCAGATGACGAGCCAAGTAGTAGGTTTAGGGGCGGCAGTGGAGTTCCTCTCCGAGATCGGGATGGAAAACATCGCAGCTCACGAGCACGAGCTCACGGCCTATGCGCTGGAGAAACTGCAGGCGATTGAGGGGCTTCAGATTGTGGGACCAACCACCGCGGAAAACCGCGGCGGGGCAATCAGCTTTGTTGTTGACGGCATCCACCCCCACGACCTAGGGCAGGTACTCGACGACCGGGGCGTCTGCATCCGCGTCGGGCACCACTGCGCATGGCCAATTCACCGAAGCCTCGGTGTGCAGTCCACCGCACGGGCATCTTTCTACCTCTACAACACGAAGGACGAAATCGACCGACTGGCCGCAGCCATCGAGGACGCCAAGGAATTTTTCCAATGAACCTTGAATCCATGTACCAGGAAGTGATCCTGGATCACTACAAACACCCTCACCACGCAGGGCTGCGTGAAGACTTCAATTCAGAGGTTCACCACGTCAATCCTTCGTGCGGTGATGAAATCACGCTCCGGGTACTCCTTTCCGACGACGGCCAAACAGTGGCCGATGTTTCCTACGAAGCTCAAGGTTGCTCCATTTCCCAAGCCTCCACTTCTGTGATGGCGGAAGAAATCGTGGGACTGAACGTGGATGAGGCGCTGCACAAGCTTGCGGAGTTTGAAACAATGGTGACCTCCCGCGGCACCGTGGAGGGTGACCCAGAGGTCATCGGAGATGGTGTGGCCTTTGCTGGTGTGGCCAAATACCCTGCGCGCGTAAAGTGCGCTCTGCTTGGTTGGAAGGCCTTCCAAGCTGCAACTGCTGATGCATTGGAGAAAAAATGACTGAAGAAGCTGTGCCAACGAAACCCGAGCAGTCCGAAGCAGATCTGGCCCGCGCTGCAGACGTGGAGGAGTACTTGCGCGATGTGATCGATCCCGAGCTCGGAATCAATGTTGTAGACCTAGGACTCGTTTACGACATCTGGATCGAAAACAACGATGAAGCACAGGTGAACATGACCCTCACCTCACCCGCTTGCCCACTTACGGACGTGCTGGAAGACCAGGCACAGTCCGCAGTGGTCGGCAATGGGGCAGCATCCAAGCTCACCATCAATTGGGTGTGGATGCCGCCTTGGGGGCCTCACATGATCACTGAAGACGGCCGCGAGCAGCTTCGGGCTCTAGGCTTCAGCGTGTAGTTCAGCTTCCGCTCGCCATCCTTTTTTGGTGGCGGGGTGGCTGTTGTATTCAGGTGGCGCTTTATCGTGCCTCCTGAAGGCGGGTCTTCCGCGCGCGTCGCGGAACATCCGCCCATTTTTGTCTCGGTCCCCGTCATCGTTTGCGGCATTGTGTGGTCTACACAGCAGCATCATGTTCTCAATAACTGTGGCCCCACCATTGGACCAGGCCTGAATGTGGTGGTACTGGCACTTCCATGCCGGCATGTCGCAGTCTGGGTGCGGGCAGATCATGAGCTCGGTGCGCATGACCAGGCGTTCCTCTTCGTTGGCGAAACGTCGGATTGGCAACGCCTCCGCCATGATCTCACCTTTTTCATTGGCTGCACTCACGATCACGAAACCAGTATCGGAGATCTCCACACCGTCGAGCTCATGGAGAGGCACGCCACACCCATCAGCCGTGTACACATGCCCGTCGCTGAAATAGCCCTCGCTGGGGCGCAGTGGGAGGAAGAGCAGCGGCATGTAGACCTTTTTGGTGTGCGGCTGCCCGCCTTTCAGCAGCTCCAGCATTGCCACTGCGAACGCCTGCGCATGCTCCATGCCCTCGTTCTTCATTAGCTGACGCACCCGCGGCGCGAGGTTTTGTTCGACCTGCGTGAGGTCGGCGTCCGCAAACTGCCCCATCAACCGCCGCTGTCCGGCAGCGTCCGCCTTCTTCTGCGTCTGGGCCTTCGGCAGCCGCTTCACCGGCACGCCCGTGAGATTATGCTCCCGCACAATGGCAATTGCTTGTGCCTTCGCCTTGTCCACGCTCATCCCAGTAACAGCCTTCAGGCACTCAATCAGCACCTCATCCCGAGAGACATCTTTCGCCGTGAGCTGGTTCACCGCGGATGCCAGTACCCGCAGCACCCCAAGCCCGTAGCCTTTCGCCGCCCGCTTGACCGCAGCGCCGGTGTAGAAACCGTGGATCCAAAGCAGCCGCCCCACTTCGCTGGTTTCCATACCCAGCGTCTCCGCGAGCTGCGCTCGAGGCATGCTGCGCGCAGCCCTGGCGACGTCGACAAGAAAGTCAACCCCCAGGCCTGTGTAGGCGCGCGCAACATCAAAAGTGTTCATGGCGGCTAGGTAACCAGCAAGTCAATCCCGCTGCAATGACAAACAGTACCCAACCCGCTGTTTCTGTGGAATTTCGCCAAGTTTTCCACAGAACGCCCGCCCCGCGAAGTCACCCACTTGACAATTGGTACAATCGTCCGGTGATTGTGACCAATGATTTTGAAGTCCGCGTCGGTGCACGCACCCTCCTCAACGCACCCGGCCAGCATCTCCGAGTGCAGCCCGGAGACCGGATAGGACTCGTTGGCCGCAACGGCGCAGGAAAAACCACCACCATGCGCATACTTGCAGGGGAAACTGAACCATACGCCGGCTCGGTGACCCGCAGCGGTGAGATCGGCTACCTCCCCCAGGACTCCCGTGAGGGCAACATCGAGCAGACGGCCCGTGACCGCGTCCTCTCCGCCCGTGGGCTGGACTCCATCATCCGCAACATGGAGCGCCAGCAGGAGATCATGGAAACTACGGAGTCGGAAGCCAAGCGGGATCAGGCCATTAAGAAGTACGCCCGCCTGGAAGAGCGCTATCACGCGCTCGGTGGCTATGAGGCCAACGCAGAAGCCGCTCAGATTTGCGACAACCTGGGCCTTCCCGCCCGCATCTTAGAACAGCAGCTCAAAACCCTTTCCGGTGGCCAGCGCCGCCGCGTCGAGTTGGCGCAGATCCTCTTCGCTGCCTCCGCGGGTTCGGGGAAGTCCCAGACCACCCTCCTGCTTGACGAGCCCACGAACCACCTTGATGCGGATTCGATCACCTGGCTGCGCGGCTTCCTTTCCAAGCATGAAGGCGGCCTGATCATGATTTCCCACGACGTGGATCTCCTTGAGGCTGTCTGCAACAAGATTTGGTTCCTCGATGCTGTCCGCGCCGAGGCCGATGTCTACAACATGGGGTTCAAGAAGTATTTGGATGCCCGTGCTACGGATGAGGCTCGTCGCCGTCGTGAGCGCGCGAATGCGGAGAAGAAGGCATCTGCGTTGCGGGATCAGGCTGCGCGCCTCGGTGCGAAGGCAACGAAGGCGGCTGCGGCGAAGCAGATGTTGGCACGCGCGGATCGCATGTTGGGTTCGCTGGATGATGTCCGGCAGGCGGATAGGGTGGCACACATCTCCTTTCCTGAGCCGGCTGCTTGCGGCAAGACCCCTCTGAATGCGAAGGGGCTGACCAAGATGTACGGCTCCCTGGAGGTGTTCGCCGGTGTGGACCTTGCCATTGACAAGGGTTCCCGCGTGGTGGTGCTGGGTTACAACGGCGCGGGCAAGACCACGTTGCTGAAATTGTTGGCGGGTGTGGAGCGTACCGACGGCGAAGGCGGCATCGTTACAGGCCACGGGCTGAAGATCGGTTACTTTGCCCAGGAGCATGACACGATCGACCCTGAGAAGTCGGTGTGGCAGAACACCATTGAGGCTTGCCCGGAGGCGGGGGAGCAGGACCTGCGTGGCCTGCTCGGTGCGTTTATGTTCCAGGGGGAGCAGCTTGATCAGCCGGCCGGCACGCTGTCTGGTGGTGAGAAAACCCGCCTAGCCCTTGCCGCGCTCGTGAGCTCCCGAGCCAACGTCCTTCTCCTTGATGAGCCCACCAATAACCTGGACCCGGTGTCGCGCGAGCAGGTTCTTGATGCGTTGCGGACGTATTCGGGCGCGGTGGTGTTGGTGACACACGACCCAGGCGCGGTGAAGGCCCTTGAGCCTGAGCGTGTGATCGTTTTGCCGGATGGCGATGAGGATTTGTGGAGCGATGATTACATGGAGTTGGTGGAGCTGGCTTAGTTCCGGAATCCGTGTACGGGCGCGGGGATGAATCCTCCGCGGCTGATGAAGGCGGCGTTGTCTACTTGGGAGACGGGGATGACGGGGGCGTAGCCGAGGAGCCCGCCGAAGTTCACTTCGTCGCCGGGTTTTGTGCCGGGTACGGGGATGACGCGCACGGCGGTGGTTTTGTGGTTCATGACGCCGATGGCGGCTTCGTCGGCGATCATCCCGGAGATGAGGCTGGCGCTGGTGTCGCCTGGGATTGCCACCATGTCTAGTCCCACGGAGCAGATTGCGGTCATGGCCTCGAGTTTGTCGATGCTGATGTTTCCCGCGCGGACGGCGTCGATCATTCCCTTGTCCTCGGACACTGGGATGAAGGAGCCCGACAGCCCGCCCACCCGTGAGCATGCCATCATGCCGCCTTTCTTGACGGCGTCGTTGAGCAGTGCGAGTGCTGCGGTGGTGCCGTGGGTGCCTACCTGCGCAAGCCCCATGTGCTCCATGATGTGCGCGACGGAATCGCCGAGCTCCGCGGTGGGGGCTAGGGAGAGATCGACGATACCAAATGGCACGCCGAGCCGTTCGGATGCCATGGTGCCCACGAGTTGGCCGGCGCGGGTGATTTTGAAGGCCGCCTTTTTGATGGCTTCGGCTACTTCGTCGAGGGTCGCGCCATCGAGGTCGCCTAGTGCCCGGTTGACCACACCTGGGCCGGAGACGCCCACGGATACCACGCAGTCTGGTTCCTCTACGCCGTGGAAGGCGCCGGCCATGAAGGGGTTGTCGCCTACGGCGTTGGCGAACACCACGAGTTTGGCGCAGGCGATGGCGCTGCGGTCGGCGGTGCGTGCGGCGGCGTCCTTGATCACTTCGCCCATGAGTGCCACGGCGTCCATGTTGATGCCGGCGCGGGAGGAACCGATGTTGACTGACGAGCATACGACGTCGGTCTCGGTGAGGGCTTCGGGGATGGATCGGATCAGGCGCTCGTCCCCGGCGGTCATGCCTTTTTCCACAATGGCGGAGTAGCCGCCGATGAAGTTCACTCCCACTTCTTTCGCCGCTCGGTCGAGTGCGTGGGCGAGTGCTACGGGGGAGCCCTCAACGGCAGAGGTGATCAGGGCGATCGGGGTGACGGAGATGCGTTTATTGACGATGGGGATGCCGAGTTCCCGCTCGATGCTTTCGCACTGCGCAACTAGGTGTTCTGCCTGTGTGGTGATTTTTTGGTAGACGGCCTCGCAGGTGTCTTCCATGGTGCCGCGCACGCAGTCGAGCAGGGAGATGCCCATGGTGACGGTGCGGATGTCGAGCCGGTATTGCTCGATCATTTCGATGGTGTCGAGGATGTTTGACGCTGAGTGTTGGATGGTCATTAGATCACGTTCATTGCGTCGAAGATGGCCTGTGACTGGATGCGGATCACCAGTTGCTCTTGCTCGCCCACTGCGTCCATCCGCTCCTGAATGGTGGCGATGTCCACCTCTGCTTCGTCGAAGGCAACGTGCAGGATCATGGTGAAGTATTCACCCATGAGGGTTTGGGAGACGTTGTGAATATTCACGTTCATTTCGGCACAGGCGGTGGACACGGCAGCGATGATGCCGGTGTGGTCTACACCGGTCACAGTCATAATGGCAAACATGCCAGAGATGTTACTCGCAATAGGCTACGAAGTTGCGCAGCACCTGGTGTGCGCCGTCGTATGTGTATTTGTGGGTAGTTGCCACAATTGTGTCGTAGTCGGCGGGGGAGAAGTAGCCGTAGTCGTAGTAGAAGTCCATCCGGGTTTGCAGCGCGTCGGCGTCCATCTCGGCGTGGAATTGGCAGGCCCAGGTGCTGGCGTTGGCGCGCACGATTTGGATCGGGCAGGTGGGGCCGGTGGCAAGGAGTTCCACTCCGGTACCGACGCTCGCAGCGTTCTCGGTGTGCCCGGTGACCGCGAGGAATTCGGCGGGGAGGCCGGAGGTGATGGGGTCGTTGAGGCCAGCTTCGGTGAGTCGGACGACGGTGGGCCCTGAGTCTTCCGCCCATTCCCTGTTCACTGATCCTCCGGTGATGCTGGCTACGAAGGTGTTGCCGTAGCAGAGGAAGAACACAGGCAGGGGGTTGGCTAGGAGTGCTTCAAGCTCTTTGTGTACTTGGAGTTGCCAGTCGTCGTATTCAGGTGAGGTGACCAGCAGCGGGCTGCCGCCTACGATGATGCCGTCAAATCCAGCCGTGTCCCCTACGGTCTTGGTGGCGTCGTCAAGCATTCGGTGGGTCACTTGGTCAGGGGTGAGCCCGGTTGCTTTGAGGACGTCTTGGTATTCTGCGGCGGCGATGTGTTCGCCTTTGCGTGGGGAGACGAGCAGGATGTTGACCATAACGGGCTAGTGTACTGCATGCGCGCGCACGGATTGTTCCACGAGGCTGAGTACGGCTTCTAGGTCTTCGGTGGGGGCACCTGAGGCTAGGCGGGTGATGAACCCGTCGAGCATCGTTTCCAGATATGTGTGTAGTACAGAGATGGGAACGTCGTCTCGCATCCGCCCTGATGCGGCGTTGGCTTCAAGTCGTGCGCGGACCGCTTGATCCAGTACTTGTTGGTGTGCTTGCCACCTGGCGCGGAATGTGGGGTCGGTGCGTAGCATTTTGGTGATTTCGAGGCGTGTTGCGAGCCAGTCGTGGCGTTCGGGGTGGGCGAGCATGTCACGCATCACTGCTACTAGGCCGTTTGCGGCTACTACTTCTGCCATGCGGGTGGCGTCTTCTCGCGCGAGGGCGAGGAAGAGGTTTTCTTTGTCACCGAAGTGGTGGAAGATTGCGCCGCGGGATTTCCCGATGCTTTCTTCCAACCTGCGCACGGTCGCTGATTCGTAGCCGTATTCGGCGAAGCAGCGCCGTGCGCCTTCAAGGATTTCCTGGCGCCGTTGCGTGAGCTCGGTGGTGCTAACGATTGGCATTGGGGATCTCCTTGGGTGGAAAAAAAGGGGGCACGCAGCCCCCCTTTTATGGTGTTACGCCTTGATCATCTGGCGCAGCACGTACTGCAGGATGCCGCCGTGGCGGTAGTAGTCGGCTTCACCTGGGGTGTCGATGCGCACAACAGCGTCGAATTCAACCTTCTCGCCGTTTTCCTTCGTGGCGGTGACGTGCACGGTCTTCGGGGTGCGGCCTTCGTTGAGCTCCTCGATACCGGTGATATCGAAGGTCTCGTGGCCGTCGAGGCCCAGGGACTCGTGGGATTCGCCCTCAGGGAACTGCAGTGGGATCACACCCATGCCGATGAGGTTGGAGCGGTGGATGCGCTCGAAGGACTCGGTGATCACGGCCTTCACACCGAGCAGGTTGGTGCCCTTTGCAGCCCAGTCGCGGGAGGAACCGGTGCCGTACTCCTTGCCACCCAGCACCACCAGTGGGATGCCGGCTGCCTTGTAGTTCTGGCAGGCGTCGAAGATGAAGGACTGTGGCTTGTCTTCCTTGGTGAAGTCCAAGGTGTAGCCGCCGGTGACGTCCACGAGCTGGTTTGCCAGACGGATGTTGGCAAAGGTGCCGCGCATCATGACCTCGTGGTTGCCGCGGCGGGAACCCAGCGAGTTGTAGTCATTGCGCTCCACACCGTTGGCGTCCAGGTACTGGGCGGCTGGGGTGCCCGGCTTGATGGAGGACGCAGGGGAGATGTGGTCGGTGGTCACGGAGTCGCCGAGCTTCGCCAGCACGCGTGCGCCGGTGATGTCGGTGACAGGCTCTGGGTCGATGCCCATGTCATCGAAGTATGGAGCCTTACGGATGTAGGTGGAGGCCTCGTCCCACTCGAAGGTGGAGCCGGTTGGGATCTTGATGGCCTGCCACTGCTCGTCGCCCTTGAATACGTCTGCGTAGTCGGCCTCGTAGAGCTCGCGGGAGATTGCGGAAGCAATGGTCTCTTCGATCTCTTCGGTGGATGGCCAGATGTCGCGCAGGAACACGTCGTTGCCGTCTTGGTCCTGGCCAAGTGCCTGGGTTTCAAAGTCAAAGTCCATGGTGCCGGCGATGGCGTAGGCGATGACCATGATTGGGGAGGCCAGGTAGTTCATCTTCACGTCTGGGGAGATGCGGCCTTCGAAGTTGCGGTTGCCGGAGAGGACGGCGGTCGCGGCGAGGTCGTGCTCGTTGATTGCTTCGGAGACTTCCTCTGGAAGCGGGCCGGAGTTACCAATGCAGGATGCGCAGCCGAAGCCGGAGAGGTAGAAGCCCAGGGCCTCGAGGTCCTTCCAGAGGTCGGCGCGCTGGTAGTAGCCGTCCACAACCTGAGAGCCTGGTGCACAGATGGTCTTGACCCATGGCTTTGCCTTGAGGCCCTTTTCATTTGCCTTGCGGGCAATGAGGCCTGCACCCACCATGACGGATGGGTTGGAGGTGTTGGTGCAGGAGGTGATGGAAGCGATGGCCACCATGCCGTGGTCGAGAGTGAACTCGCCGCCGTTGGGGGACTGCACGGTTACTGGCTTGGAAGGGCGGCCGGTTGCGCCGGCTGCTGCGGACTCGCCGTTGCCTGCGCGGGAGGAGTTGAAGCCAGCCTCGCGCACTGGTGCTGGGTCGTTGCCTTCGCCTTCCGCACCCATCTTGATGGCTGGGATGGACTCGTCGCGGCACACCTCGTCGGTGGTGTAGGAGGTGAGGTCCTTGCGGAACTGCTCCTTTGCCTCGGACTGCAGGATGCGGTCCTGTGGGCGCTTGGGGCCGGCGATGGATGGGACAACGGTGGAGAGGTCCAGTTCGAGGTACTCGGAGTACTCTGCCTCAGGTGCGTCCTGCTCCAGCCACATGCCCTGTGCCTTTGCGTAGGCTTCAACGAGCTCGATCTGCTCTTCTGGGCGGCCGGTGAGGTGGAGGTACTTGATGGTTTCCTCGTCGATCGGGAAGATCGCACAGGTGGAGCCGAACTCTGGGGACATGTTGCCGATGGTGGCGCGGTTTGCCAGTGGGATGGACTTCACACCGTTGCCGTAGAACTCCACGAACTTCTGCACCACGCCGTGCTGGCGGAGCATGTCGGTGATGGTGAGCACCACGTCGGTTGCGGTCACGCCGGCTGGGATCTCACCGGTGAGCTTGAAGCCCACAACGCGTGGGATGAGCATGGACACTGGCTGGCCGAGCATTGCAGCCTCAGCCTCGATGCCGCCCACACCCCAGCCCAGGATGCCCAGGCCGTTTTCCATGGTGGTGTGGGAGTCGGTGCCAATACAGGTGTCTGGGTAGGCCAGACCTTCGTTGTCAAAGACCACGCGAGCCAGGTACTCGATGTTCACCTGGTGGACGATGCCGGTTCCTGGAGGAACCACGCGGAAGTTGGAGAAGTTCTCCGCACCCCAGCGCAGGAACTGGTAGCGCTCTTCGTTGCGCTCGTACTCGATCTCAACGTTCTTCTCCAGTGCATCGGAAGCGCCGAAGGCCTCGATGATCACGGAGTGGTCGATCACCATTTCTGCTGGGTTGAGTGGGTTAACCTTGTTTGGGTCGCCACCCAGGGTCTTCACGGCCTCACGCATGGTGGCGAGGTCCACCACACAAGGAACGCCGGTGAAGTCCTGCATGAGCACGCGTGCAGGGGTGAACTGGATTTCCACGCTTGGCTCAGCGCTTGGGTCCCAGTTTGCGATTGCCTGGATGTGTTCGGTGGTGATGTTTGCGCCGTCTTCGGTGCGCAGGAGGTTCTCACCAAGAACCTTCAGGGAGTAAGGAAGTTTCTCCATGCCTTCCACAGCGCTGAGGGCGAAGTAGTCGTAAGACTTCCCGCCAACTTCAAGCTTCTGCTTGGCGTTAAAGGAGTTCTTGCTTTCGGTCACAGTGAGCTCCACTTCATATAGGAAATGTTGATTTTCTGCAGGTGATCGTTGCGCGCGCAGCAAAAGGCGCGTCGCCTCACGCACATCCTAACAGTACGGCTGTCCTGTTGTGGTGGATTCACCCCGTATGGGCGCGGTGGAGCTTCCGTTTGGCGTTGGCATCCACCCACAAACGGGGCTGTATCTTCCGCTGCGCAGGCGTGTTACGACGAGCCCAGCGCCGCAGCGTTCCCCAACATCGTGTGGCTGCGGGACGGAATCAAGCTACAAGGGTAGAGAGTGACTTAGATCAAGTTTGTATCATTTACTATCCTGAAGCAACGGTTGAGGGTTGGTGAGTAGTTCGGTACGGAGAAGTCAATGCGCCACGCCGGACAGTATTGAAAATGTAACTTAAATCACAGTAACGTTTTGGCAACAATATCGTCGCAGGTCAGACACGCCCCTGTGAAAATTGGGACTTATGTGACGCAGGTTTTCTAGCGGGATTGGTTAAAACCGATGCAGACAAAGTGACGCAAGTGCTTTATGGTTCAAATGTCGGCTCACGGGTCGATCCCAGAAACTTGACTTTCATTTCCTATGGAGGATGGACTTCGGAACTGGGACTCAAAGGAAGCAAGAACCTTTCGCGCATGTGGGGAAGCACGCGCTGGAATAATCAAGTTTGCCTCCTAGACCCTGTGAGCCGTTTGAGAACTTGAGGAGTCAAACATTGGCTCCAATATGAATGCTCTAGGAGACCACGTGACTCGTTTGGCTTTGACCCCAACGGCGGCGGCGCGCCCAACCCGCCAGTTGGCGATGGCAGGCACCCGTATCGCAGCCGTCACTGTTGCCGCCGCGGTTGCTTTTTCACCGCTCGCGTACGCACAGCCCGCGAACCCAAGCGATGCAGAGATCGCAGCCGCACAGGCTGCAGTCGGTTCTTCTGAGGCGTCTGTGGCGCAACTCGCTACTTCTATTTCTGCCGCCGACGGACAAATCTCCTCGATTGAGCTGACCATCGGTAGCCTCCGCGAAGCCGTGAACAAGGCCCTAGTGGACTTGGACGTGGCGCAGCAGGCTGCTGAGCAGGCCCGCCAGGAAGTGACCTCCGCGCGCGGTGATTTGGATGCGACTCAGGAGGAGATCGCCAAGGCGCAAGCCGCCCTCAATGAGATTTCTCGCTCCCAGTACCGCCGTTCTGCTTCTGCTTCAGGCGTGGGTGCGGTGTCAGGCAATGCCACCACCGAGGACGCTCTGGCTCGCCAAACCTATCTCCGTGTGAACGCTGACAAGCAGCGGGAGGTCATTGCTACTTTGGATCGCCTGCGCACCGAGCAGGCGAACAACGATTCTCGCCTCCGCGAGGCCCGCAACGTGGCAGAGCTGCGCGCTGGCGAAGCAGAGCAGGCCCGCGCAACCGTGCAGTCGGAGATGGACCGCTCCAACGCCGAGCTCGAGGCAAAGCTGGCAGAGCACGCAGCCCTGATTGCACAGCGCGTAGAGGCGCAGCGTGAGCTTGATGCTGCTCGCGGCCAGGTCACCGAGCTGGAGAACCAGCGCACTGAATACGAGCAGTACCTCGCTGCAGAGGAAGCCCGCAAGAAGGCTGAGGAAGAGGCTCGGAAGAAGGCTGAGGAAGCTCGCCGTGCGGCCGAGGCAGCCGCAGCGGCACAGCGTGCTGCCGAAGAAAAGGCCGCCAAGGAGGCCGCGGAGCAGGCCGCTCGTGAAGCCGAGGCCGCTGCAGCCCGTGAGGAACAGGCACGCCGAGAGTCCGTGGCGGCAGCAGAGGCACTGGTCAGTGCAACCACCACCGCACCCCAGGCGCAAACCCCTGCTGAGACCCCGGCCAGCGAGCCTACCACCGCTGAGCAGGCAGAGGATGACCTCTATGTGACCCTCGAAGATGCAGCAGGCGCAGCGGGCGCAACCGGTACCGAATCCTCCGTGATCCCAAGTGAATCTGCTTCCGCACCGGCAACGAGCGCGGCGTCGGCAAGCGCTTCCACTCCCGCGGTGACTTCCGGAAACCGTGAGGAAAAGATTGAGGCCGTGATTTCTCGCGCGATGGCGCAAATTGGCACCCCCTACGCCTGGGGTGGTGGCGATGCGAATGGCCCAACCCGCGGTATTCGGGACGGTGGCGTTGCCGACTCCTACGGTGATTTCAACAAGGTGGGCTTTGACTGCTCCGGCCTGGTGCTCTACGCATTCGCTGGCGTTGGCATTGAATTGCCGCACTACACCGGCTACCAGTACCAGCGCGGCACCAAGATCAACCCATCCGAGATGCAGCGCGGTGACCTGATCTTCTACGGTCCCAATGCTGAGCAGCACGTGGCCATCTACCTTGGCGACGGCCAGATGCTCGAGGCGCCAAACTCCGGCTCCACTGTCCGCATCTCCCCAGTGCGCTGGTCTGGGATGAGCCCGTACGCAGTGCGCCTGATCTAAGGGCACGCCCTAAGGTCCCGACACCCCGTACCAACCTCACCGCCATGGTGGGGCAAGGTACGGGGTGAAGTTGTTTGTCCAACTTTCGTTTGAAGCGAGGGTTCTTCTATGCTGTTTCCTTATGGGTCCGCACACAACTTCTGAGTACGTTCCGGCAAGCATTCCCGTTGAGGAAATCGACGCTTTATTGCTGTTGTCTTTCGGCGGTCCCGAGGGCATGGATGAGGTCCGCCCGTTCCTGGAAAACGTCACCGCTGGGCGCGGTATCCCTCCGGAGCGCCTTGATGAGGTGGGTGCCCACTATTACCACTTCGGTGGCGTCAGCCCACTCAATGCGCTCAACCGGGAGATGATCGCCAACATTGAGCAGGAGTTGCGTTCTCGCGGGATGGATATCCCCGTGTACTTTGGCAACCGCAACTGGAAGCCCTACGCGGGGGATGCGGCCCGCGAGATCGCCCAGGCCGGCCACCAGAACGTGGCAGTGTTCGCCACCTCCGCATGGGGCGGCTACTCCGGCTGCTACCAGTACGATGAGGACATCCAAAAGATGCGGGCGCTCATCGCCGAAGAAGGCCTGAGCGAGGTGCACTTTTACAAGCTCAGCCAGTTTTTCGCGCACCCAGATTTCCTGGACATGCAGGCGCGAGCCACCCGCGCGGCATTTGCAGAACTTGGGTTTGCTGATCCGCAGCTCGCGGCGGCTTCAGCGCAAGCGCGCCTGGTGTTCACCGCTCACTCCATCCCGGTTCCCGCTGATGAGGGCTCCGGGATCGCCTCCGACGGCACGCTCTACTCCAATCAGGTCGCTCAAGCCGCTGCGGGCACCGCCCAGCGACTGGGCATCACGGACTACGACGTTGTGTGGCAGTCCGCCTCTGGCAACGGCCGCATTCCGTGGCTCGAGCCGGACATCGTGGACCACGCGGAAGCGCTCCACCACCAGGGCGTAAGCGCGGTGGTCGTGGTGCCGATTGGTTTCATTTCCGATCACATGGAAGTGGTTTGGGATTTGGATAATGAGCTGGCCGACGCCGCCAAGGACCTAGGCATGCAAGTCGCCCGCGCGGCCACCGTCGGTCCGTGGCCGGAATTCGCAGCCTTGGTGGTGGATTTGGTGCAGGGGCTTTCGGCTCCGGGGGACATCCCCGTAGAGGGCCCGGTAGCTCAGCGCGGCTGCACCGTGGACGGTGCGCCCTGCGCAGTGGGGTGCTGTCAGCCTCGCAAGCGCCCCCACTCGGCGCAGCAGTAGCTCACCGCGGCCATGCGGGCCAGGCGAATCGGCCTGCCCAGGCCAAGGAGCTCTGGGTCAAAGGTGTGATCGCCTAAGCGGTCCACCACTGTTTCCACGATCGCTGCAACGCGGTCCGCGCGCGCAATGAGTTTGCCCGCCCGCGGCGGCACCTCTGGGGGTAGCCCCGCGGGGTTTTCATAAAAGTCCTGCAACGTTCCCACCGTGAGCCGCGGATTTGCGTGGCTTGATGTCCCGTGGTCCATTGATTCGATGAGCTGGGCGGCAGTGTTGGTGGCTTGGGTGAGCAGGGCGTCGGCGTCGCCGGGGCTCAAAAATGCCCGCGTCCGCAAGGGGCCGTGCATCTCCGATTCCCACAGCGTGACCTCCGGCAGAAACTTCGGAGTGAGCAACATCGCTTCCTCCTGAGCGTTCAGGATTGCTATCGCTGCTGTCTGACCTGCGTCGTGGGTGTTACCTGGCCCGGCGAGCAGCAATTCCACCCGCGGGTGGTGGGGCTCTAACCCCAACTCCCGCCCCTGGTCCTTATCGAGCTCGGCGTGCCTTCGCACGTACGCCGCCAGCTCGGTGAGGCCCTGCCCGTCTGGGGTGGTGAAAAGCCCGCCGAGCTGCTCGAGTGCCTCGCTGAGCGCGTCGAAACTTTGCTGATGATACAGCCAAGCTGCCCACCATATCGCTGCGTTTTGGGTTGGGGAGTAGACATGTGCGCGCAAATCCATGATTGCTCAAGCCTAGCCGATACCCTTGGAGCCTATGGATCCGTATAGTGGCGACATTTTGCAAGGACACCAACGCAAGCAACCGCGGCAATTTCCGCAGGTACCGGCCAAGCCGGGCGAGGTCGTGGAAGTGCTCGCCGATGGTTATGTGGGTGCCGTAGTGGGGTTTGAGCGCACCTACGACGGCGACTTCGTGCGCCTGGAGGACCGCCGCGGGGCAACCAGGATTTTCAAGATGCGCCCCGGCGCGTTCATGATCGACGGCCAGCGCGTGACCCTCACTCGATATGTGGAGCAGCGCGACCCCCGCCAGAACCGTTCCAACTCCGGTTCGCGGCGCGTGGAAAACGTGCAGGCCAAGGTGGCGGCGCCGTCGCGGATCTGGGTGGAGGGCATTCACGACGCGGCCATTGTGGAAAAGGTTTGGGGGCACGACCTGCGTGTTGAGGGTGTGGTGGTGGAGTACCTAGAGGGTCTGGACAATTTGGAGGCGAGGCTCAACGAGTTCGGTCCGTCGCCACAACGGCGGGTGGGGGTGCTCGCTGATCACTTGGTGGAGGGTTCCAAGGAATCGCGCCTGACCGAGCAGGTGGGTCCAGATGTGCTGGTGACAGGGCATCCATTCATTGACATTTGGGCGGCCGTCAAGCCGGAACGCCTGGGGCTGCGCGCGTGGCCGGAGGTTCCCTATGGTGAGGATTGGAAAACAGGCGTGTGCCGCCGCGTGGGGTGGAGTGACCCCAAGGAGGGCTGGAATCGGGTGTATTCCGCGGTGAGCACCTACAAGGATTTGGACACGACGTTGGTCGGCGCCGTGGAGCGCCTCGTGGATTTTGTCACCACCCCGAGCCTTTCCAAGGCCGACCTGATGTAGCAAACGTCTGTATCCTTTAGTCCGTGGGTGCATTAATTTGGTTAGTAGTTGCCATTGTGCTCGCCGGCATTGAGATTTTCGCTGGTGAGCTGACGTTTCTGATGCTTGCTGGCGGCGCCTTGGCTGCCGCGGGCGTTGGGCTTGCGGATGTTCCCGTGTGGGTGGAGGTCGTGGTGTTTACGGCCGCCTCCATCGGGCTGCTGTTTTTTCTCAAGCCGGTGCTGCGCCGGAGATTGCAGACACAACCTCTCCAGGCCCATGACACCAAGGCGCTGGTCGGTTCTTCTGCCAGCGTGGTGGAGCAGGTCAGTGCAGCCGGGGGAATTGTGCGTCTCGACGGCACCTTTTGGTCCGCGCGCCCGCTGGATTCCAGTGAGGTGTTCGAGGACGGGACCATGGTGCAGGTTGTACAAATTGATGGATCCACGGCAGTCGTAGTCAAAGCCTAAGAATTGAGGATCGACGTGAGTTTTGAATTAATCTTTGTCGCGGTGCTCTTATTGTTCGCACTGGTGGTGGTAGCTCGCTCGATTGTGCTGGTACCACAGGGTGAAGCAGCGGTGATCGAACGCTTGGGAAGTTACACCCGCACCATTTCTGGCGGGATTTCTCTCCTTGTGCCCTTCGTGGACCGCGTGCGCGCCAGGGTTGATACCCGTGAACGCGTGGTGTCCTTTCCGCCGCAGGCTGTGATTACCCAGGACAACATTACGGTGGCCATTGATACCGTGGTGACCTTCCAGATCAACGAACCCGAACGCGCCATTTATGGCGTGGACAACTACATCGTGGGTGTGGAGCAGATCAGTGTGGCGACGCTTCGTGACGTCGTGGGTGGCATCACCCTGGAAGACGCCCTCGTGTCCCGTGAGATGATCAACCGCCGCCTGCGCGGCGAGCTGGACGCTGCCACCACCAAGTGGGGCCTGCGCATTTCCCGCGTGGAGCTCAAGGCAATTGATCCACCACCATCCATCCAGCAGGCCATGGAGCTGCAGATGCGTGCGGAGCGTGAGAAGCGCGCCACCATCTTGGCGGCCGAGGGTAAGCGCGAGGCGGACATCCGCACAGCTGAGGGTGAAAAGCAAGCGCAGATCCTGGAGGCTGAGGGCTCCAAGCATGCAGCCATCCTGGCTGCGGAGGCAGAACGCGAGTCCACCATTCTGCGCGCCGAGGGCCACCGTGCGGCAAAGCTGTTGGAGGCACAGGGTGAGGCGCGCTCGATCCAGAAGGTCAACGCCGCCATCAAGGCCGCTCAGGTGACCCCAGAGGTGCTGGCCTACCAGTACCTAGAGAAGTTGCCACAGCTCGCCCAGGGCTCCGCGTCCACCATGTGGATGATCCCAATGCAGTTCGGGGATTCCCTGGAGCAGTTTGCAAAGGCCCTGGCCAACAAGGGCGAAGACGGGGTGTTCCGCTACGAACCCACCCCTGCGGATCAACACTCACTGGACATCGCCTCTGAGGACGATCACGAAGCCTGGTTCAACACCAACAGCAACCCAGAAATCCAAGCCGCACTCGCCGAGGCCAACAAGGTGGCCAAGCAAACCGTGGATGAAGCAGTGGCTAACACCGCGGTGCCCAATGTTGAGGCCAATGTTGAGGCTGATGCGTCCATAGCGCCAAAGCAGCTCGAGCAGCTCGAGCAGGACCAGGGATTCGGCAACCCCTCCGCGACAGCCACTGAGCAGCCCCGGCACCTTGCTGCTGAAACGGAGCCGGGGACAGAGACGAACTAGCGCGCCTGACTCAGCAGCGAAAGCGCAATCTGATAGCCAGCCAACTCAGCCTGCCAACCGGCAGCCTGTAAGCGCTGGCTCATCGCTTGCTTGGAGATCCCCAATTCTTCTGCGGCCTCATTCTGATTGAGGCCGGCGCGCATGAGGCTGGTTGCCTCCCGGCCTTCCGCGGTGCGCTTTGCCAGGATGTAGGCGAGCATGGTGAAAGTGCCGGAGATGTTGCTGGCGAGCTGTTGCTCGCCCTGGCCGTAACCCTGTATGGCCACCTTCACGCTTCCCGCGCGGGCATGCGCCCCGAGCTCCCGTTGGGCGAGGAGTTGTGCGGCGCTGGGGGCGTCGGACGCCGCTCCAAGTTCCGGCAGAGGCGAGCCTTCGCCGGCAACGGCTGCGATGCTTACTGCCCAGTCGCCCGCGGATAGCAGCGCCATGGTGGTGTCGGTGACAGCCGCGGCGGTGTGGATTTCCGCTGAGATGTCCTCCACGCCAAGCACCTGGAATTCGCCGACTCCCTCCAGGGTGGAGAGTGCTTTGGCTGATTGGGTCACAAACTGTGCGCGGCGGCGTTCGCGGCCACGATAACGGGCATGCAGTGCGTACATAATGTCCACAGCATAGCAAGGTCTACGCTCAGGGCTTGACTGGAATGCGGGTGTCGAGGATCAAACCCAGAATCCCCAGCGCCGCGAGGCCAAGTGTGGCAAGCAGGATTTGGGTGTCGGCACCGGTGGCTAGAGAGTTGCCGAGCAGTACCGTGACCACCGTGCCCGGCGCGGAGCCCACCAGCGTAGCCACGGTGAAGCCAAGAGCAGGCACGGGGCTGAGCGCTGCAACATAATTGAGGATGGAAAACGGCACCGCCGCAATCATCCGGAGTGCGGTGATGGATGCCCAGCCCCGCTTGTGTAGCCGGTGAGAGACGCCGCGCACCGCCGGATGGGCAAGGCGCGGACGCATCCAGTTGCCAAGCAGGCGGCGCACGATGAGCAGTGAAATCAGCGCGGAGACGGTGGTTGCCGCAAGGGCGACGCCGACGCCGAGCGCAGGCCCAAAGAGCACACCGGAACTCAATGTGAGCACGGTGCGGGGGATGGGAAATTGAGTGATGGCCACGTAGAGGGCAAAGAAGCTGAACACAAACCAACTGCCCTGCTGCATGGACCACTGTTGGAGGGTGTGCAGGCTCGGGATGTCTGCCACCACCGTGATCGCCACGAAGGCAGTCCCGGCGGCGCTGACCGCTAGTTTCTTCCACGCAGGCCAGGCTGCAACGGTGTTGAATCCGTCACGAAAAACTCCACGGAGAAACTCGAGAAAACTGTTCACCTTGGATAACTCTAGCGGTGGTGTGGGTTTGGTTGGGGTTCATGTCTGTTTGGGGGGTGTTTGAAGAAAAATCCCGTGGCTTTGCGGCTACACTCTAAAACGTGCTGTGAGGCGCCGGTCACCCCGTGGTTGCCCTGTGCCTTTGCGCCACAAATTTGCCAACAATTCACAGTTTTGTCCGTGCTCTTCTCTGCTCATCTGTGGCGGATGTGGAGCCTGAATGAACCAAAAAGGGGAGAGGGTCCACTCGTGACTGACACACGATTTACCCAAACCGAGGAATTCGAAGCCAAGCAGCAGGCTTGGTACAAATCTGTGGCCAGCGTGTTTGCGCGCATTCAAAAGAAGGACGTTGCAGACGTTCCTCTTGATGTGTGGCGCAAGCTCGTTCGGACCACCTATGACGGCATTGAAGTCAACCCCCTCTACAACCGCGTCGATGAAGTTCGCGAGGCAGCAGCACCAGGTGAGTTCCCATTCACCCGCGCAGCAGCCGGCGCTGGCGCACAAGAGGGCGTGGGCTGGGGCGTCACCGAATCCTTCGGCGCAAACGCAACAAACGCTGAGCTGCTCGCGGCTCTGGAAAACGGCACCACTGACCTCGTCATCTACGGCGAGCCAATCCTTGCCGAGCTGCTCAAGGGTGTGCTGTTCCAGTACGCACCCGTCCGCCTGAACGCAGGTGTGGCTACCGCGAAGCAGGCTCAGGCACTTTACGAGCTTGTCGACGCGCAAGAGGGCACCCCGGTGCGTCTGGAGCTCGGCGCCTCGCCGCTGACTTCTTTGGTTGATGGCTCCCCATCTGTGGATCTTGACGCCGCTGTGGAACTGGCAAAAGAGGCTGCAAACCGGGAAAACACCCGGGCGATTCTGGTGGACGCCGTATCGCTTTCCAACCAGGGTGCAACTGATGGCGAGGAAATCGGCCTCGCAATCGCCGCGGGTGTGGATTACCTGCGCGCTCTGACAGATGCCGGCCTGAGCGTCGAGCAGGCTCTGGGCCAGCTTTCCTTCCGCTACGCGGTCAGCGATGACCAATTTGCGCAGATCTCCAAGCTGCGTGCCGCCCGTACCCTGTGGGCTCGCGTTGCAGAGGTGCTGGGTGCCGCTGAGCACGGCTGCGCACCACAGCATGCCCTGACCGCACCGGTGATGTTCAGCCAGCGCGATCCATGGGTGAACATGTTGCGTTCCACTGTGGCCGCCTTCGCAGGCGGTGTGGGTGGCGCTACCGATGTTGAGGTGCTCACCTTCGACTGGGCAATCCCAGGTGGCCTGCCCAACACCTCCCGCACGTTTGCGCACCGCATTGCCCGCAACACCAACCTGTTGCTCCTGGAAGAGTCCCACCTGGGCCACGTGATCGACCCAGCCGGCGGTTCCTACTACGTGGAGCAGCTCACCAACCAGCTCGCCGAGAAGGCTTGGGCGGTGTTCCAGGATATCGAGTCCAAGGGTGGCTTTGCTCAGGCCGTTGAGGCGGGTGCAGTAAAGGAACTGCTGGATGCTTCCCATGAGAAGGTGCGCAATGACATCGCGCACCGCACCAAGAAGCTCACCGCAATCAACGAGTTCCCGAACCTTGCAGAGGCCGCGCTTCCTGCGGACCTCCGCGTGGAGCCAACCCATGTGCGCCGCTGGGCAGCGCAGTTCGAAGCTATGCGCAACCGTTCGGACGCTTTCCAGGAGGTCAAGGGCAACCGCCCACGGATCGCCCTGATCCCACTTGGCCCGTTGGCCAAGCACAACATCCGCACCGGCTTTGCCACCAACCTGCTGGCTTCTGGCGGCATTGAGGCTTTGAACCCAGGCCAAGTTGTGCCTGGTACCCCTGAATTTGATGAGGCAGCCAAGGCTGCGCCAATCGCAGTGATCTGCGGTACTGACGCCGAGTATGTGGCCAACGGCAAGGAGGCCTTCGAGGCCCTGCGCGCCGCAGGTGTGGAGCACATCCTCGTTGCGGGCGCACCGAACGATGAGTTCACCGCAGACGGTTACCTCAACCTAAAGATCGACGCAGCCGCAGAGCTTGAAGCGCTGCTTGAAAAGTTGGGAGCGTAAGCCACCATGAGCACCATCCCGAATTTTGCACAGACCCCAGCAACCCCAGAGCACTCCGGCGCTACCGACGCCGCCGCGCTGCGCGAGCAGGTGTGGACCACCCCTGAAGGCATCGACGTCCCCCGCGTGTTCAACCGCGAGGACCGCGATGATTCCGTGGCCGCCGAGCAGCTCGATTCCTTCCCCGGTATGCCACCGTTCATGCGTGGCCCATACCCCACGATGTACACCAACCAGCCGTGGACCATCCGCCAGTACGCTGGCTTCTCCACTGCTGCGGAGTCCAACGCCTTCTACCGTCGTAACCTCGCCGCCGGCCAAAAGGGCCTCTCCGTGGCCTTCGACCTGGCCACCCACCGTGGATACGACTCCGACAATGAGCGCGTAGTTGGTGACGTCGGTATGGCCGGCGTTGCCATCGACTCGATCCTGGACATGCGCCAGCTCTTCGAGGGCATTGACCTGGGCAACGTTTCCGTGTCCATGACCATGAACGGCGCGGTGCTGCCAATTCTGGCGCTGTACATCGTTGCCGCTGAGGAGCAGGGCGTGCCGCCGGAGCAGCTCGCCGGCACCATCCAGAACGACATCCTCAAAGAGTTCATGGTGCGTAACACCTACATTTACCCACCAAAGCCCTCCATGAGGATCATCTCCAACATCTTCGAGTACACCTCCTTGAAGATGCCTCGCTTCAACTCCATCTCCATCTCCGGCTATCACATCCAGGAAGCTGGTGCGACCGCTGACCTGGAGCTGGCATACACCCTGGCTGATGGTATTGAGTACATCCGTGCAGGCAAGGAAGTGGGCCTGGACGTAGACAAGTTCGCACCACGCCTCTCCTTCTTCTGGGGCATTTCCATGAACACCTTCATGGAGATCGCAAAGCTGCGCGCTGGCCGCCTGCTGTGGAGCGAACTGGTTGCCAAGTTCGATCCAAAGAACCCCAAGTCGCAGTCTCTGCGTACCCACTCCCAGACCTCCGGTTGGTCCCTGACCGCCCAGGACGTCTTCAACAACGTGGCCCGCACCGCCATCGAAGCAATGGGCGCAACCCAGGGCCACACCCAGTCCCTGCACACCAATGCACTGGACGAGGCACTGGCGCTGCCAACGGACTTCTCTGCTCGCATCGCCCGCAATACCCAGTTGCTGCTGCAACAGGAATCCGGCACCACCGCCCCTGTTGATCCTTGGGCCGGCTCCTACTACATCGAGTGGCTCACCGAGCAGCTCGTTGAGCGTGCACGCAAGCACATCGAAGAGGTGGAGGCCGCGGGTGGTATGGCCCAGGCAACCATCGAGGGCATCCCCAAGCTGCGCATCGAGGAATCCGCTGCCCGTACCCAGGCACGCATTGACTCCGGCCGCCAGGCCCTGATCGGCGTGAACAAGTACGTGGTTGAGGAAGACGAGCAGATTGAAGTGCTCAAGGTGGACAACACCAAGGTGCGTGCAGAGCAGATCGCAAAGCTCGAGCAGCTCCGTGCAGAGCGCGATGAGGCAGAGGTGCAGCGCGCACTCGACGCCCTGACCGCCGCAGCCCAAAACGAGCACAAGGAGCCAGGTGACCTGGAGCAAAACCTGCTCAAGCTCTCCGTGGACGCCGCTCGCGCAAAGGCAACCGTCGGTGAGATCTCTGACGCCTTGGAGAAGGTCTTTGGCCGCCACGAGGCTGAGATCCGCACGCTTTCCGGCGTGTACAAGGAAGAAGTTGGCAAGGAGGGCACCGTGGATAACGTGGAGAAGGCCATCCGAATGGCTGACGCCTTTGAGGCTGAGGAAGGCCGCCGCCCACGCATCTTCATCGCCAAGATGGGCCAGGACGGCCACGACCGCGGCCAGAAGGTCGTTGCATCCGCATACGCTGACCTCGGCATGGACGTAGACGTCGGACCGCTGTTCCAGACCCCAGCCGAGGCAGCCCGCGCGGCTGTGGATGCCGACGTCCACGTCGTCGGCGTGTCCTCCCTCGCCGCAGGCCACCTCACCCTGGTGCCTGCGCTTAAGGAGGAGCTGGCCAAACTTGGCCGAGAGGACATCATGATCGTGGTTGGTGGCGTGATCCCACCGGGCGATTTCCAAGAGCTCTACGACGACGGTGCCGTGGCAATCTACCCACCAGGCACCGTGGTTGCGGAGTCGGCGATCGACATGCTGACCAAGCTGGCAGCCAACCTTGGTATTGAACTCGACGTCTAGCAGTCGCTGAGTCATACCAGCAGGTAGTCCACCTCGAACACACCGGCCCCTCATGAACATGTGCGGGGCCGGTGTTGCCACATTCAAGGAGCACCCCACCATGAACGAGTTTTTGGAACACCACCTAGGATCGCTGCTCACCACCGCGGGAACCGACCTCGGTGAGGCAACCGCAGTGGCCCCGGAGGTGATCAAGCGCGCACGCAGGCGCATAGACATCGACGAGCTCTTTGAAGGAGTGCGCAGCCGCAACCGGACCCTGATGTCTCGGGCAATCACCCTGCTGGAATCCACCGCGCCGGCGCACCGTGTGCTCGCCCAAGAGCTGCTGGTCCGCTTGCTGCCGTTTTCCGGCAACGCCTTGCGAGTTGGCATCACCGGCGTACCAGGCGTGGGCAAGTCCACGTTCATTGAGGCGCTCGGCATGAAACTCATCAACGACGGTCACAAGGTGGCGGTGCTCGCCATCGATCCATCCTCCACCAAGACCCGTGGATCGATCCTGGGTGACAAGACCCGTATGGCAAAGCTGGCCCGCGAGGACGATGCCTTCATCCGTCCCTCACCCTCCGCGGGCACACTCGGCGGCGTAGCCAAGGCAACCAGGGAATCCATGGTGGTCTTTGAAGCCGCAGGTTACGACGTCATCCTGGTAGAAACCGTAGGCGTGGGCCAATCCGAGGTGGCGGTGAGCCAGATGGTGGACTGCTTCACCTTCCTCGCACTCGCCGGAGCCGGCGACCAGCTCCAAGGCATCAAGAAGGGTGTGCTGGAGATGGCGGATCTCATCGCCATTAACAAAGCCGACGGCCCCAATCTGAAAAACGCCAAACGCGCTGCGCGCGAGCTGGCCGCAGCCATGCGCATGGTCCGCCAGGAGGACGCGCTCTGGCATCCACCCACCATCACCATTTCCGCGATTGAGCACCAGGGAATTGATGATTTTTGGCAGGTGGTTCAGGATCACCACGCGGTGATGCTGGAATCAGGCCGCTTTGAGCACAACCGCCGCGAACAGCAGGTGCAGTGGATGTGGTCCATGGTGCACGAAACCCTGCTCCAGCGCCTCAACACGAACCCGGACGTCATCAGCGCCTCGAAGTTGGCGGAACGCCAGCTCCGCGACGCCCAGATCACCCCAACGCTCGCGGCGCAGCGGGTGCTGGATGCCTTCGACGGCGTTACCACGGATGAGGGCGGTAATCCTTAAGGAAACAGCCGTAGAGGTCCACGCCGTTTTCGCCCTGCACGATGGGGTCGTACACCCTGGCGGCTCCATCAACGAGGTCGAGCGGGGCGCGGAATCCCTCCTTGTGGAGGCGCTGCTTGGTGGTGTGCGGGCGTTCGTCCGTAATCCACCCAGTGTCCACGGCGGTGACCAGCACGCCGTGCTCCACGAGCTCCCCGGCCACTGTCCGGGTGAGCATGTTGAGCGCGGCTTTCGCCATGTTGGTGTGTGGGTGCCCGGGCCCCTTATAGCCGCGGCCGAACACGCCTTCCATCGCCGAAACGTTAACCACATACTTCCTCCGCGCCTTCGCTGCGATGAGCGCCGGGCGCAGCCGGTTCAGCAAAATGAACGGGGCAGTGGCATTGCAGAGTTGCACCTCGAGCATTTCAATAGGATCGACCTCGCCCACCTTGGCCACCCAGGAGTTGTGGCTCACCAAATCAGGGATTAACCCACCTGCGTCTACGGTTTGCTCCGTGTGTGCCCCGGCCTGCAGCGCGAGCATGCTCTCGTCTACCCAGCGTTGCGCTGCGGTGGCGCTTTCGAGCTGTTGGGGGTGCAAATTGTGGGTGGGGCCGTAGCTCAGCACCTTGACCTCCGCTGCGGCGCCGGTGAGTGCGGCCTGCTCGGCGTCGATAAGCCCACTGTAGGCTCCGGGGCTGCGCCGGACTGTCTGCGCGGCGTTGTTGATCAGGATGTCTACGGGTGCTTTGGCGAAGTCTTCCGCGAACTCGGCGACGCGAGCGGGGTTACGCAGGTCAATGCCAACGACGTTCAGGCGGTGCAGCCACTCGGAGGAGTCGGCTACTGCGGCGAACCTGCGGGCGGCGTCGGCGGGGAAGCGGGTGGTGATGGTGAGGTCGGCGCCGTCGCGCAGCAGCTTCAACGCGATATACATGCCGATTTTTGCCCGTCCGCCGGTGAGGAGGGCGCGCCTGCCGCTGAGGTCCACGGAGGCCTCGCGGCGCAGGCGATTGTCCGCGGCGCAATCCGGGCAGAGCTGGTGATGGAAGCTATCCACTAAGGTGTAGGGCTTCTTGCAGACGTAGCAGTTCTGCGCTTTCCGGAGCTTGCCGGCGAACCCGTGCGGCGTGGCTACCGCGCCGGCTTCGAGCGCAACCGGCTTTTGGCCCAAGGGGGAGATGAGGAGTCCGGCGGTTTCGTCGTCTACTCGATTGGCGCTGGCTGTGGCGGTGCGACGGAGGATCTGTTCGTCAGCGTTGCGGCGTTCCTGTTTGGCCTCCTGGCGGCGCGCCTTCTTCCACTGTTTGTAGAGACCGGAAAGTGCCTTTCGGAGCTGCTGGGCTTCGGGGGAGTCCTGGTTGAGCTCGGCGGCTGCTTCAAGCACGCGAAGTGTGGTGGCCAGGTCTTTCTGCGTGATCCGTGTGTGGTCCATGGTGCCCTTCGGCGGCAAGGGGTGTAGGTGAACAAAAAATCTCGCAACACCCTGGTGGGTACTGCGAGACTTCGATATGTTGTGCCCGAGGGGGGACTTGAACCCCCACGTCCGTTAGTAGGACACTAGCACCTCAAGCTAGCGCGTCTGCCATTCCGCCACCCGGGCTTTGGGTGTTGTTCAGCCTTTCGGCTGGGCACTTGCATAACTATAAAGGTATGCGCGTGTAACCACAAATCGCCTTGTCAAAGGTGTGTTTGTGGGGTGCTGGTGGGTGGGATCCGCACAGCCTGGGTCCGGATTTGGGTCTTGGGTATTGGGGGTTTGGGTTTCGGCTGTTGGGGCCGTCTTTGGCGTTGGTCGATAGGTTAAAGTCGATAGGCCGTGGCGTTGGTCGATAGGACGGCCATTTTTGGGAAAAACGCGTCCTATCGACTTTGGGCTATCGACCAACGCGTCCTATCGACCAACGCGCCCGCGCGCAAATTGGCCCCACAGTCCCACAGCCTCACAGTCCCACAGCCATCCGCAGAGCGCTCTCTGGAATCCTTTGCATACTCTTCCTTTTGCTAATCTGCCATTCATGAATACTGCACGTCCGGCCCGCCAGTGGCGCTTGTGGCGCTGGTACGTTCCCAGCCAACCACCACCGCAAAAAGAACCACAAACGGCAGCGGAATCCCAGCCCACCGATACCTGGATGTTTGGCACACCGAAGCAGTTCGCACGCAACGTGGTGTTTCGTGAACCCGGCGCGGTTGCGCTCACGATCTCCGGCATAGTGGTCTCCGCCCTCCTAGGGGCCCTGGTGCCCAAGCTGCTGGGTTGGATCATCGACCATAACTTCACCCTCAGTTCTCCGCTCTTGGCTCTGGGGATCCTCGGGGGCTTTGTACTGCTGTTTTACTTCCAAATTTGGGCTGAGGCGATGGCGGATGCATTTGGAACGCTCTCGATCCGCAGGATTATGCATGGGTTGCGGATGTGGCTGACCGGGCGTTTGCTTTCCGCTGATGAGATCACCGAGGGCCCGGGTGCTGTGGTGAACACGGTGGATGCGGACGTCGCTACCCTTGCTGAAACCCGTGAGATCTTCAATTTTCCGGTGATGATGATCGGCTACCTGCTTGGTGCCGTGGTGGTGGTTGGGCCGATTTCGTGGGTTGTGGCGGTGATGTTCGTCGCTGGTGCAGCGCTGACGGCGGCGGCAAGTATTCTCACGTCTTCTCCGGTCACGGGAATTGCGCAGCGGCGTCGCCAAGCCGAGGCAGATGCCGCGGGCTTCGCCACCGATTTGGCGCAGGGGTCGCGGGTGGTCAAGGGCCTAGGCGCCGTTGAGACTTCCCAGGCACAGTTCGAGCGCAAGCTTGAGCTCGCGTTGAAGTTGGGCCTGCAGGAAAACGCCCTGGTGTCCAAATTGGGCTTTATCCGCCAGATTGTCCCGGCCTTGTGCATGGGCGTGGTGGCCGCATATTCCGGCATCAAGCTGGCCCGCGGCGAATTCACCGCCGGCGAGTTCCTCACCATCACCATGCTCGCCCCGCCCGCATTCGATGCGTTGGGCAAGAGCCTCGACCTGGCGGTGAACTGGTGGGCGCGCGGTGTGGCCTCGGCGGGCAGGATCGAAACGTTGTACGGTGCGGCGAAAAGCGGTGACGACGCCGCCACCGCCGCAGCCACTAACGTCGCTCTGCCGCATGAGGGCAGCGCCGGGCTTGAGGTGTGGCCGCAGGACGCGCGTTCCCAGGAACGGGCCGCTGCGTTGCGCGCCCTTCCGGGCGTGCTTGCGCCCCCGCACCAGGCGCATTTGTTCGAGGCTACGCTGCGCGAAAATGTGGATCCTTTGGGCCAACACAGTGATACGCAGGTGCACGCGGCGCTGGAGGCGGCCTGTGCGCAGGACGTGGTACGCAGGCTCGGCGGCTTCGGGCCGGACGGCGCGCTGCCCAGCACTCCGGTGGGGGAGGCCGGCCTGAATCTTTCGGGCGGCCAGCGCCAGCGCGTGGCCTTGGCCAGGGCGTTGTTGGCTCAGCCAAAGGTGTTGCTGTTGGATGATCCCACCACCGGCTTGGATGCTTTGACCTTGGACAAGGTGGTGCGCAACGTGAAGGAGTTTCGGGCCGGAAAGACCACTATTGTGCTGACGAATTCGAGGTTGTGGAAGCAATGACGTCTCCTGAAACACACCAGGACAGCCTGCTGCAGGATAGCCTCAAGCCGGCGAGCGTCCGTGAAGTTTTGCGCTACCTGGCAACCTTGGATCATCCGCTCAACCGCAAGTGGTGGTTGGGGATGAGCTTGCTCAACCTCGTGGTGTTGAGCTTTATGGTGTCCACCACCACGGTGCTCGGCTACTCAGTGGATGTGGTCACGGGCACCCCGGTGTGGCCCTTCGGTGAAGGCACTGATGCGCTCGTTGGGGTCATTGTCACGGTGTGTCTACTCTTCTTGGCGGATGCCTTGGGCAGGGCAGCTTCGAGCTATTTCATTGGCAAAAAGTTACGCACCTTGGCGGTGGATCTTCGGCGGAAAACCCTGCACGCGGTATTGCAGGCGCCAATTCCCGCGATCATGGAGCTGGGTACAGGCAACGTGATCACCCGCATGACCAGGGACATTGAAGAACCGCTGCGGATTTTCGGCTGGATTGGCCAGAGGATCTTCCTCACCGCGTTCCTCCTCCCGATGACCTTCATTTCCCTGGTCTTGTTGGATTGGCGCTTCGGCCTGGTGGTAGTCCTGATGATCGCCATTATGTACTTGCCCGTGCGCGCCGTGATTGTGAGGCTGCCGGAGTACGCCAATTCGGTGTCTGTGGCGGAGTCGCGCCGTAACGCAACGCAATTGGATACGCTGCGCGGCCTCGGCACAATTCGCGCGTTTGGGTTCGGCACCTGGGCTGCACAGCGCTTTGAACGCGACTCCTGGGTAGCAGTCCGCGCCGAGGCAACCAAACTGCCGCTCATTCTCCGGTTGCTGCAATTCGGCCAACTCGCCTACGCCCTGTGGTTCCTAGGCGTGCTGTTCGCTGCGATCTGGCTGGTCCAGGAGGACGCGATTACCTTGGGCCAGGCGTCGGCAGCGGTGTTTTTGGTCTTCCGCGCGGAAGTGCACATCTTCAACGTGATGTTCTTTACCGGGGAAATCCAGCAGTCTTTTACCTCCCTGGGGCGCGTGGTTGCGCTGGCAACGATCAACCCCGAAAAGAACCTCCCTTACCCCGAGCCACTCAACGAGCCGGTGGAAATCCGGATGTCAAACCTGGGTTTTGCCTACAGCCATGGCGCCAAGGTGCTCGAAGGACTGAACCTCACCCTGGCCCCCGGCAGCACCACGGCGCTGGTGGGCACGTCCGGAGCGGGAAAATCCACCCTGGCACAGTTGATCGCCGGCCTGCATGCCCCCACCGAGGGCAGCATCACGGTGGGCGAGCACAACATTGCCCAGGTAGACCCGGATTGGGTGGCACAAAACATCACCCTGGTGTCTCAGGAAAATCACGTGTTCTCCGGCACGCTACGCGAGGACTTGCGCCTGGCGGCTCCAGAGGCTTCCGACGAACACCTGTTGCACGCCCTCGCCGAGGCAGGGTTGGATCAGGAAAGTGTGGCGTTCCAGCGCGCGTTCCCTCAGGCGTTAGACACACTCGTGGGGGCTAATCACCACGAGCTCCCTCCCGAAATTGCCCAGCACATCGCTCTAGCCAGGGTGGTGCTCAAACAGCCGAAGGTGCTCATTTTGGATGAGGCAACCAGTGAGGCCGGCAGCGATACAGCCCAGGCGTTGGAGGATGCAGCCACCAGGATCGTTGCGGGTTCCACCGCGCTCGTGGTGGCCCACCGCCTTAACCAAGCCGTGGACGCGGACCGAATTCTGGTGATGAGTGAGGGGAGCATCGTGGAAGATGGCACGCACGCGGAGCTGCTCGCACTTGGCGGGCGCTACGCACAGTTGTACGCGCGGTGGAGTGGGGGTAACCAAACTGTGTGAAGTGCACCGCTTCCACGAGTGCAATGCTGTAAAACTGAAACGTATGAGTGACTATGCACAAGATTCCCGCTTCCCGGGGCCAGATCCTTACGCCCCGCTGAAGGATCTCCCCACGTTCACTTTGGTGTCTCACGACTTGGAAAACGGTGCCAAGATCGCGGAGCAGCACCTGGGTGGAAACGACGTTTCCCCCCACCTCGCGTGGTCTGACCTGCCAGAAGGCACCAAGTCCATCGCAATCACCTGCTTTGACCCGGACGCCCCTACCGCGGCTGGTTTCTGGCACTGGGCCGTGTGCAACATCCCGGTGAGCACCACCGAGCTCGCCCAAGGCGCCGGCACTGCTGAGCTGGCCCTCACCTTGAAGGGTGACTCCGGAAAGGTTGGCTACTACGGTCCGCAGCCCCCAGCAGGCCACGGCCCGCACCGCTACCTCTTCGCTGTGCACGCCGTAGACGTCGAGGAGCTCGATATCCCCGCTGATGCCACCCCAACGGTGTTGGGCTTCAACCTGTACTTCCACTCAATTGCGCGCACCGTGCTGTGGGGCTGGTACCAGAATGACTAATGATTCTCCAAGGCAGGCTCCCATCTCCAAGGGTTTCCGCGTTGGTGGTGCATTAGTGGCAGTTGCGTTTGCAATGTTCATCTTCGGCGTGATCTCAGTGTTCACCGACGGATGGATGGCGCCATTCCCCGTCACGCCACGCTTCCTCCTCATCATTCTGGCAATTGCCCTGCTCGGCGGCTTTGCCACGATGAACCGCAAGGATGAGGGTGGGATCGTGAAGGTAGTCGCCCTCGCGGTAGCATTACTGTTGGTGGTTTTGGGGCGCTTTATCCCAAACGAGCCTTTTGCATATTGGCAGCAATACTGGCTCCTTCTCTACGCCGTGGGTGCGTTCCTCGGAGCGATCCTCATCCGCAATAGCGCTGCGGGTAGGCAATGAGCGGAAGCTAAGAAGAAAATGCTGGTCGGAAGGTTCCCGGCCAGCGTTTTTCAGCTCTAGTTAGCCCAAAGTCCACGGCAATTTGGAGCCCACCGCTTGGTCAATGCTGTTCAGCCCATGTGCGCGCAGTTGCTTGGCGATGCCCAGGTGGATGTCACGGATCCAGTCCGGCCCACCGTAAATCATGCCGGTGTAGCCCTGCAGAAGCGAGGCACCCGCAGCGATGCGCTCCCAGGCCTGCTGCGGAGTGGAAATACCGCCAACGCCAATGAGAACCAGGCGCCCACCCACGCGTTCATGCAGGCGTTCCAGCACTTGCATTGCGCGCTCGGCCACCGGGGCACCAGAAATGCCACCTGCGCCCATGGCTTCCACCTCGGCCTTCGGGGTGTTCAGTCCCTCGCGGGAGATGGTGGTGTTCGTTGCCACGATGCCGGCCAGCCCGAGCTCCAAGGCAAGGTCCGCCACTGCGTCCACGTCCTCGTCGCTCAGATCCGGGGCGATCTTCACCAGCACCGGCACCTGTGTTGCCTCCTGCACTGCGCTAAGGATTGGGCGCAAAGACTCCACTGCCTGCAAATCCCGAAGCCCTGGGGTGTTGGGGGAGGAGACGTTCACCACCAGGTAATCCGCGAGGTCACCAAGCAATGATGCCGAGCGGCGATAATCATCCACCGCTCCTTCAGCAGGCACAACCTTGGTTTTGCCGATGTTGATGCCAATTACGGCGTCGCTGCTGCGGCGGCGCAGGTTCTGCGCAACTTCGGCTGCACCCGCGTTGTTGAAGCCCATGCGGTTGAGAATCGCTTTGTCCTGCGGCAGGCGGAACAGCCTCGGCGTGGGGTTGCCAGGCTGCGGGGAGGCAGTCACGGTGCCCAGCTCCGCGTAGCCAAAGCCTACCGACGCCCACGCGTCCGGCGCCTCACCGTTCTTGTCGAAGCCCGCCGCAAGGCCAAGGGGTGCCGGGAAGCGCACCCCGAAGACTTCCTGGCTCAGGATTGGGTCATCCACACTCACGACCTTGCCTACAGCAGTGCGCAGCGGAGCGGCTACCTGCAGCCCGTGCATGCCCTGGGAGATGATGCCGTGGATGCGCTCCGGGGATAGCTTGAACATGCCGCGAAGTGCCATTTGGTATGCACGGACACGCAGGTCATGGAATGATGGCATAGGTTTTCTCCTCTTGTGCTGCGGGTGAAACGTCTTTCGGGGGGGTGTTAAAGGTCGATGATTTGCAATCCGGCCCCGCTCGCGGAGCTCAGCACCACCTGATTGCCCACAACGGCGAGGTGTTGGGCGTCTGCAATGGTTTCCCAGGTTGCGTCCAGCTCCGGGGTGCCGGTGTTGAGCCGGTAGGAGGACAGGGTGTTTGTTCCGGTGGAGGCAACCAAGGCTCGCTGGCCCTGGGCATCCCAGGCGGTGGACCACGGGCCTTCTGCTACGGGGGTGGTTTGGTGAAGGCGGATGAAATCCAAGGACTGGTACACGGCGAGCTGGTTGCCCACGGTGTCCGCGGCCAGGAACATGCCTTGCTCACCTGCGGAGATCTCGCCTACACCTAAACCGACGCGCAGCATCGCCCCGGCGCGGTGTTCTTCAAGTTCGATGTCTTGGATGAGGGTCTTTTCGCGGTTGATTCGCACCACGGCGTCGCTGCCATCGGGGCGAGTGCTCAAGGCCAGTTGGGAGGTGGTGCCTTCCACTGCGAAGGGCTTCGCGGCCTCATCTGAACCGTCTGCAGGAACCACTACCGCCTGGTTTGTCTGGGTGGAAGCGGCGATGATGTTGGCGTCACTACTGAGCACGGCGAGGTCGTAGGACCCACCCAGATCAATGGGTGAGGGGAGTTGCGTATCAGCAGGGTCAATCAGGTATGCGCTTTGGCCACAGGCGAGCACAAATTTCCCGCTGGAGGCCGCAACGCGCCCGCATTCGCTTGGGAGTGTGATGCTGGCTGCGTCGTCAGCGCGAAACTCCTCCAGGGTGCCGAGCTTGAGGCCATCCTGGCTTCGCACGGCAAGCGTCTGCCCGATCACCTCGATTTCCGCCAGCTTCTCGCCGAGTTCGAGAACCTCGCCGTCGGGGGTGTTCGAAGCAGGGGAGGCAACCGGGGTGGCGTTGCCCATGGCGCCGGTGAGTTCCTCGGTGTTGAGCTTGGACTCCACTGAGGTGCCGCAGGCGCTGAGCAGGAGTGCGGCGAGCGTGGAACCCACAGCGAGGCGGGTGATGTGGCTGAAGCTGCGGTCTCGATTCACAATCTGCAAGCCTATCAGGTGGGCTAAAGGGTAACGTCGTCCAGTGCTGCGAGAATGCTGCGAGGAATGTGGACTTGCGCACTTTCCAGATACTCCTGCAACTGCTGCGGGGTGCGCGGGGTGGAAACGATCGCGCTCACGCCCGGTTGCTGGCGCACCCACGCGCTCGCGGCAACAGCCATGGAGATGCCCAAACCCTCTGCTGCGGTAGCGAGGGCGGCGAGGGCTCGGAGCACGCGGTTGGCCCTCTCGCCATTCTCACCGTTTTCACCGCCGGTGGTGGCTGCGAGCAACGCGTGGACGTCGGTATGCTGCCCGCGCGCGGCCCTGGAATCCTGAGGGATGCCGTGCTGGTACTGGCCGCTGAGCACGCCGTGCGCGATCGGAGCCCCCGCAATCACTCCGACGCCCAGGTAGCTCGCTGCGGGAATCAACTGCGTTTCGGCGCCGCGGGCAAGCAGGTGATATTCACTCTGCGCGGCAACCAGCAGGTGGGGGATCTGGCTGTGCAGCAGCGCCAATTGCCAGCCTTCGTAGCCGCGAACCCCGGCGTAGCGAACTTTGCCCTGGTTGATCGCAGTGCTCAGGGTGTGTGCTACTTCCTCGCAGGGGACCTGCGGATCCCAGTGACCCACGGTCCACAGATCGATGTGATCCACCTGGAGGGAGCGCAGCGCGTGATCCAGTTCCGCGAGCAGATTGCGCCTGGAGGTATCCACTCGATGCCCGTAGGTTGCTCGTTCATCCACGCCAGACGCAACGGAAAGCACCAGTTCATCGCGATCCTTGTTGATGCCGGTTGCGGCGGCTGCGGTGGCGAACATGGGGAACGCGTCAGGGGCCAGCTCCACAAAGTTGCCGCCTTGTAGGTGGTATTGCTGAAGCATCGCGGTGGCATCGTCTTGGCTCGTGCCACGGCCCCATGTTTGGGTGCCTAAACCCAGGTTGGAAACTTTTAGTCCGCTGCGACCCACTGGTAGATACTTCACTTGCTTCACAGTAGTGGTAGCGTTGCACCTTGTGAATTCAGATATCGCCATCCTTGCCCAAGCCCAAGTTGGCGCCACCACTGACATGTCCTGGTGGCAAGTGATCGTGCTCTCCATTGTGCAGGGCCTCACGGAGTTCCTCCCCATCAGCTCCTCCGGGCATTTGCGCATCGTGTCCGAGCTGTTCTGGGGCCAAGACGCCGGCGCCTCCTTTACCGCCGTGGTGCAGCTCGGCACCGAACTCGCTGTGTTGGTGTTTTTTGCCAAAGACATCTTCAACATCGCATCCGGCTGGCTGCGCGGGCTGTTCAACAAGCACGCCCGCGGTTTTGAATACCGTATGGGCTGGATGGTGATCCTGGGCTCGATCCCGGTTGCGGTGATCGGCTTTCTGGCCAAGGACTATATACGCGATGCGCTGCGCAACCTTTGGATTACCGCCACCGTGCTCGTGCTGTTCTCCTTCGTGTTCATCGCTGCGGAGCGCTGGGGCAAGAAGAACCGCGGCTACACCGAACTTATGTACAAAGACGCCCTCATCATGGGTTTCGCTCAGTGCCTCGCGCTGATCCCAGGTGTCTCCCGCTCCGGCGGCACGATCTCCGCAGGTCTGTTCACTGGCCTTGACCGCGAGGTTGCGGCACGCTTTTCCTTCTTGCTGGCTATCCCAGCGGTGTTTGCATCCGGTTTGTTCTCGCTTCCCGACGCTTTCAATCCCACCGCCGGCCAAGCGGCAACCGGGGCCCAGCTCCTCGTAGGCACCGCGATTTGTTTTGTCCTCGGCTACGCCTCAATTGCTTGGCTGCTCAAGTTTGTTTCCAATAATTCCTTCGCCTGGTTTGCCGCGTACCGCATCCCGGTGGGCTTGGCTGTGATGGGCCTGCTGGCAATCGGCGTGCTGCAGCCATAGCCGCCAGAGCAGGCATAGCAGCCTTAGCAGGCGTTACGGTGGGATAGCAGGCGAGTGCTCAGTGGGGGATGGGCGCGCTGGGTTGTGGCACGCTAAGGTGTGAATCATGCATTCATGGCCTGAACCTACCGTTCCAGTTCTCCCGAAGGAGTTGGTGCCAACCTCGGTGCTGGAGTTGTATGACAGCTCGCACCGGGCTGTGACCCCCGTGGACGTGAGTGGGCCAGAGGTGGGGATGTACGTGTGCGGTATCACCCCTTATGACTCCACGCACCTGGGCCATGCGGCCACGTACTTGGCCTTTGACCTCGTGTACCGCCAGTTGTTGGCCCGCGGACACAAGGTGCATTACGTGCAAAACATCACCGACGTTGACGATCCACTCTTTGAGCGCGCTGAGCGCGACGGAGTGGATTGGCGTGAACTTGGCAGCTCCCAGATTGACCTGTTCCGCAGTGACATGGAGGCACTCAGCGTGCTCCCGCCGCGCGATTACGTCGGCGCCATGGAGAGCGTGGACGAGGTCGTGGCAATGGTGCAGCGTCTGCTCGAGGTTGGGGCGGCGTACCAGCTTGTAGGTGATGAATACCCAGACATCTACGCGAGTATTTCTGCCACGAGCCAGTTCGGTTATGAATCTCGCCTGGACCGCGCACAGATGCTGGAGTTGTTCTCCCAACGCGGTGGGGACCCCGAGCGCCCTGGCAAGCGTGATCCGCTCGACGCCCTCTTGTGGCGCGCCGAACGCCCTGGTGAACCAGCGTGGCAGGCGCCGTTTGGTGCGGGTCGCCCTGGCTGGCATGTGGAGTGTTCCGCGATCGCCACCAACCGCCTGGGTGCGCACTTTGCCATTCAGGGCGGCGGCAGCGACCTGCTGTTCCCGCACCACGAGTTCTCTGCGGCCCACGCAGAGGCGGCGCACGGGGTGCCGAGGATGGCCAACCACTATGTGCACACCGGAATGATTGAGCTCGACGGCGAAAAAATGAGCAAATCCCTGGGCAACCTTGAGTTCGTCTCTCGGCTGCGCGCGAGGGGAGTACACCCTAGCGAAATCCGCCTGGGGCTGTTCGCCGGGCACTACCGGACGGACCGCAGTTGGAGCGAGGAACTCCTCCAGCACGCGCAGCAACGCAGGCAACTCTGGGCACAGGCATGCAGTGCGGCTACTGACGTCACCTTGGCCCACAATCTCATTTTTGAAGTCTCCGACCTTTTGGCCAATGACCTCAACACCCCAGCTGCATTGGCCGCGGTAGACGCGTGGGCACACGAGCAGCTTGAGCAAGCCACCGTTTCAGGGACGGAGGCTGAGGGGGATTCGGAAGCGGGCATTGTGGTTGCCCAAGCCCTGGATGCATTGCTTGGAGTGAAGCTATGACGCAGAACCGCCCGCTTGCCCCTGAGCTGTTGGATGACCTGCTTGCCACGCTCGAAGCCGTTGCAACCGGCTCCTACCTGCGCCCAGAGGAGCGCGAATACTGGGAACAGCCATTTCCGGCTAATGCCGTGGGTGAACTTGAGGCCATCCTGCGCGGTTTTCTCAAACAAACCTATGAGGTGGGGGTGGATCCTTCGCAAACCACCGCAGCGCTCATCGAAACCCTGGATGCGTTCAATGAACGCTACTTCTGGATGGTCATCGATAACGAAGAGGAGGTGGAGCTTCACCAATTCATCGAGGTTGCTTGGCAGGATGCGGGCTACGGAGACATCGGTGAGCTGCCGGCCTTCGGCGGGGATGAAGCCACAGAGGACTAGTGGCCGTGTCTCCAAGTTTCAGCACCATTTGTGGGGGTGCTGTAGCTCACTAAAGCTCACTGAAGCTCACTGAGTGAGATATTCAGTTTCAAATAGTGTTCAATAGTTCCTAAGTCTGCACCTTTCCCTCAAAGGAGCTCACAATGGGAACACACAAGCCTCAACTTCGCCCTCTTGTCCGCCGTCTCGCCGCAATCGGCCTAGCCGCGGTGAGCTGCGCAGGCGCCGTGCTGGCGTCGGGAAGCGGCGCCCAAGCCGCCCAAGCTGACACAGCTGCCCATGTCCAAGCAACCCAGCCTCAGGAATGCGCGCCGCTGGTGGTGGTGGCGAGCCGCGGAAGCAACCAGAACAAGCCGGAGCAGTTGGGAACGGACAACCTTTCTCCCAACCTCCGCGGCTTCCTCAATTCACTCAATGCGGCGCTGGCCGCGCATCCAGATGCGGAGGCCCGCGCGTTGGCGCCGCTGCCAGTGATCGCGCTACCGCCGAGCCAGTACCCGGCGGAGATTCCTTTTCCGGAGTACCTGGAACACTTAAGCCTTTCGGGGTCCTCGGAGGCGCGCGTTGACCTGCGGGAAAAGGGGCCACGCGGGGTGGCTCGTGAAGTTGCGCAGGGCTTCAACACGAGCATGGACATGGGGATCGCCCACACCAAGGCGGCGATCGAGGCCTATGAGCGGGACACTGGGTGTAAGCCAAACTATCTGCTGGCTGGCTACAGCCAGGGCGTATTGGTGAACAATGCCGTGGAACCTTGGCTCTATGAGCGGGTGACGGCGCGAGGGAACACAGTGACTGCCATGACGTTGGGCGATCCTTTCCAGCCGGTTTCCGGCATTCTGGCCGAGACGGCTACGTTGCCCAACCTGCACGGATACCTTCCGATTCCGCTCTACCTGCCGGACCAGCGGATTTCGCACCTGCGTCTATGCTTCGCCGGGGATTATGTATGCCAAATGGGGCTCAGTGGGCTGATACCGGTGGACCTAGGGCGGATTAATATTCACGCGCATTACTTTGATCCTCAGCGCGAGGCCGGGAACATCACCGCCGGGTCTATGGCGGAAAACCTCATGCTGTTCCCGAAGCACCGAGCGCAGGAAGCTGAGTTCATCTCCCAAGCCACCCAAGTGGTGCTGCGTACCGTCCGCGCAGGTAAAACCAACTAGGAGCAGATCGGGGAGGGGTGTTTGCGGAGCGCGCTCGCGGCCCCGGTGCTTGGCGGTGCGGAGGCGGGGCGTGCGGGTGGAGGTTCATTGCAGGCGGAGTTATTGCGTACTAAGCTGTCTACTCTATGGAAACCGCAGCGCACCTCCCCTTGAAGTCCACAGCCTTTCTGGATGCCCTCAACTCCACCGTGCTGATTGGCGACGGCGCCATGGGCACCCAATTGCAAGGCTTTGACCTTGACGTAGATGCAGACTTCCTTGGGCTTGAGGGCTGCAATGAGATCCTCAACCACACCCGGCCGGACGTGGTGGCGCAAATCCACCGCAACTACTTTGCGGCGGGCGCCGACCTGGTTGAGACCAACACCTTTGGCTGCAACCTACCGAACTTGGCCGACTATGACATCGCGGATCGCTGCCAAGAACTGGCCTACAAGGGTGTGGCGATTGCCCGCGAGGTTGCCGATGAAATGGGGCCTGGGCGTGATGGAATGCCGCGCTTCGTCCTGGGCTCCATGGGCCCCGGAACCAAGTTGCCTTCCCTGGGGCACGCGCCCTTCAATGACTTGAAGGAGTACTACACCGAGGCCGCGCTGGGTATGGCAAAGGCCGGCGCTGACGCCATCCTCATCGAGACTGCACAGGACCTCCTACAGGTCAAGGCCGCGGTCTTGGGTTGCCAGGAAGCCTTCGCTCAGGTGGGGTACCGCCTGCCGCTGGTGGTGCACGTGACGGTAGAGACCACCGGCACCATGCTGCTTGGCTCTGAGATCGGCGCAGCACTCACCGCGCTAGAGCCTTTGGGGATTGACATGATCGGCCTCAACTGCGCCACCGGCCCTGAGGAAATGAGTGAGCACCTGCGCTACCTCTCCCACAACGCCAGCATCCCGGTTTCCGTAATGCCGAACGCGGGTCTACCAGTGCTGGGTAAAAACGGTGCGGAGTATCCGCTCACTGCCGCAGAGCTGGGCGTGGCATTGAAGGGATTCGTGGAGGAGTACGGCCTGGCCATGGTCGGCGGCTGCTGTGGCACTACCCCTGAGCACATTTCCGCAGTGCGTGACGCGGTGGTGGGCAACGCAGAGCAGGCGGAGCGCCACCCCGTTACCCAAGATGCGGTGGCCTCACTCTATACCTCGGTGAATCTCACCCAAGACACTGGCATCACGCTGATCGGTGAGCGCACCAACGCCAATGGCTCCAAGGCATTCCGCGAGGCTATGCTCGCCGGAGACTTGGAAACCTGCGTAGACATCGCCAAGCAGCAGACCCGCGACGGCGCCCACATGCTCGACCTCTGCGTGGACTACGTGGGCCGTGACGGCCGCGAGGACATGGCCGCGCTGGCAAGCCTTCTGGCCACCAGCTCTACGCTGCCGATCATGATCGACTCCACCGAGCCGGAAGTGATCAAGGTGGGCCTTGAGCACCTCGGCGGACGTTGCGCGGTGAACTCCGTGAACTTTGAAGATGGCGACGGTCCGGACTCCCGCTACCAGCGCATCATGCGAGAGGTGGTCAAGCACGGTGCAGCGGTGGTGGCGCTCACCATTGATGAGGAGGGCCAGGCCCGCACTGCGGAAAAGAAGGTGGAGATCGCGCAGCGCCTCATCCAGGACATTACCCAAACGTGGGGTCTGCATGTGCGCGACATCATTGTGGATACGCTCACCTTCCCAATCTCCACGGGACAGGAAGAAACCCGCCGCGATGGCATTGAAACCATCGAGGCCATCCGCACCCTGCGCCAGCTTTACCCGGACATCCACCTCACGCTGGGCCTTTCCAATATCTCCTTTGGCCTGAACCCTGCGGCGCGCCAGGTGCTGAACTCCGTGTTCCTCAACGAGTGCATTGAGGCCGGCCTGGATTCCGCGATCGCGCACAGCTCCAAGCTGCTGCCGATGAATCGGATCGATGAGCAGCAGCGCAAGGTTGCGCTGGACATGATCTACGACCGCCGCACAGAAGACTACGACCCACTGCAAACCTTCATGGCACTCTTCGAAGGCGTTTCGGCTGCGTCGGCAAAGGATGCACGCGCCGAAGCCCTAGCAGCGATGCCGCTGCTGGAGCGCATTGCCCAGCGTGTGATCGACGGTGAGAAGGCCGGCATGGAGGCGGACCTCGATGCCGCAATGCAAGAGAAGTCCCCGCTGGACATCGTGAACGATGACCTGCTCGCGGGTATGAAGACCGTGGGTGAGCTCTTCGGCTCCGGGCAGATGCAGTTGCCCTTCGTGCTGCAGTCCGCCGAAACCATGAAGCACGCCGTTGCCTACCTGGAGCAGTTCATGGAGGCAAGCGATGATTCCGGAAGCAACGGCACAATCGTGATCGCTACCGTGAAGGGTGACGTGCACGATATTGGCAAAAACCTGGTGGATATCATCTTGTCCAACAATGGCTTCAACGTGGTGAATATCGGCATTAAACAGCCAATTTCGAACATCCTGGATGCTGCAAAGGAGCACAATGCAGACGCCATTGGCATGTCCGGGTTGCTGGTGAAGTCCACGGTGATCATGAAGGAAAATCTCCAGGAGATGAATGCTTCTGGCGATGCCAACTACCCGGTGATCCTCGGCGGTGCCGCGCTCACCCGCGCATATGTGGAAGATGACCTCACTGAGGTATATGAAGGCGATGTCTACTACGCCAAGGACGCCTTTGAGTCCTTGCGCCTCATGCAGGAGTTCATGGCACGAGTGCGTGGGGAGGGGCTTGACCCCAACTCACCGGAGGCCGTGGCCGCCGCTCGTAAGCGGGAGGAACGACGCGCGCGCAAGGAACGCTCCAAAGCCATCGCAGCGCGGCGCAAGGCCGAAGCGCAGCCCGTGGAGGTGCCAGCCCGCTCCGATGTTGCCACCAACGTCCCGGTGGCCACCCCGCCGTTCTGGGGAACGAAGGTTGTCAAGGGCATCCCACTGGCCGAGTACCTCCCTATGGTGGATGAGCGCGCCCTGTTCATGGGCCGTTGGGGACTCAAAGCCACCCGCGGCGGTGAAGGCCCAAGCTACGAGGAGCTGGTGGAAACCGAGGGCCGCCCACGCCTGCGCGCATGGATTGATCGTCTGAAGTCGGAGGGAATCCTGGACCACGCGGCAGTGGTTTACGGCTACTTCCCGGCGGTATCCAGCGGGGACACTGTGATGCTGCTCGCTGAGCCAGACCCGAACGCTGAGGTGATCGCGCAGTTCCACTTCCCCCGCCAGCAGCGCGGGAAGTTCTTGTGCATCGCGGACTTCATCCGATCCAAGGAGCTCGCGCAGGAAACCGGACAGGTGGACGTGTTCCCAATGCAGTTGGTCACCATGGGCGCGCCAATCGCCGATTTTGCCAATGAACTCTTCCAGGCAGACAACTACCGCGACTACCTGGAAGTGCACGGCATCGGCGTGCAACTCACCGAGGCGCTTGCTGAATACTGGCACGCGCGAGTTCGCTCGGAGCTGAAGCTGAACGACGGCACCACCGCGGCCGATCAAGATTCTCAAGACCTTGAGCGCTTCTTTGATTTGGAATACCGCGGAGCCCGCTACTCCTTTGGCTACGGTTCCTGCCCGGATTTGGAAGATCGCCGCACCCTGGTCGAGCTTCTGAAGCCGGAGCGCCTGGGCGTGAGCTTGTCTGAGGAACTGCAATTGCACCCTGAGCAATCCACGGATGCCTTTGTGCTCTACCACCCGGAGGCCAAGTACTTCAACGTCTAGGGCGCGTAGAGCGTCAAGATCCCTGAATTGCCTCGCGCTGGGTGTGCTGGCATTGTTGGCTGCATGGACACTGACTCACACCTTCCCAAGGATCCTACAAGCAACGGTTTTCGCGCCGTGCTGTGGGACATGGACGGGACGCTGATTGACTCAGAGCCACTCTGGGAGATCGCTACCTATGAGATGAGCGAGGCGATGGGCCGGCGCATCACCCCGGAACTCCGCGAGCGCACGGTAGGCGGTTCCTTTCTGAATACCGCCACCATCTGCGCAGAGCACGCGGGGATTACGCTCAACGATGAGTTGCTTGAGCACTACCGACGCACCATGTTCGCCCGCGTCCAGGATCTTTTAATCACTCGGGGAGAGTTTGTGCCCGGCGTGGAGCAATTGCTGCGCAAATTGCAGGAGGCGGGGGTCCCGAATGCGGTGGTCACCAACACCCCGCGTGAACTGGCAATGCCGGTGCTGGAGCATTTGGGTACACAGTACTTTTCCGTGTTCATGTGCGGTGATGATGTGCCCCAAGGCAAGCCTGACCCCATGATTTATGAGCGCGCAGCGGCCGCCCTCGGGATGGCACCAGGGGAGTGCTTGGCTGTGGAGGATTCCACCACTGGGATGACAGCCGCGGTTGGTGCGGGTTGCCTTGTGCTTGCTTCCCCGCTTGCTACCCAAATACGCCCGGATGGGGTGCAAGATTTTCCACAGGGTTCCTACTGTGGTGTTGAGGTGGGGGATCTGGAGGATGTGTGGAACAATTGCCAGCGTGAAGAATTTTGATTCCCTTTTTGCAGAGCTCACCCAGAAGATGCAGGACCGCCCGGAAGGGTCTGGCACAGTAGCTGCCATTGAGAAAGGCGTGCATCATCTGGGCAAAAAGGTAATTGAGGAAGCCGGCGAGGTGTGGATTGCCGCTGAGTACCAGTCCGACGAAGAGCTGGCTGAGGAGATGTCGCAGCTTCTGTACTGGTTGCAAACCATCATGATTGCCCGGGGCCTGACCCCGGAGGACCTTTACAAATACCTCTAAACACCCCTAGTAAATACCCCTTGCACGCACCTGTTGTGCGCTCCCCGGCTTGCGGCCGAGGCGCACTGGGTGTGTACCCCTTTTGTGTCCCTACTTGCGCTGGAATGTGAAGGAAGCTCGATGTTGAAAGTTGCGATCCCGAATAAGGGGTCTTTGTCTGAGGCCGCTGTGGAAATCCTCAAGGAGGCAGGGTACACCGGCCGCGGGGAATCCAAGCAGCTCAACGTGATTGACAAGAGGAACGATGTAGAGTTCTTCTTCCTGCGCCCAAAGGACATCGCGATCTACGTGGCTGGCGGGCAACTTGATCTAGGCATCACCGGCCGTGATTTGGCTGCGGATTCTCGCGCGGAGGTTTCCGAGGTCATGGCCTTGGGCTTTGGTAGCTCCACCTTCCGCTTTGCAGCTCCTCAGGGGTTGAACCTGGAGGTTTCCGATCTTGCGGGCAAGCGAATTGCCACGTCCTATCCGAACCTGGTGCGCGACTACCTGGCATCCCAATCCGTGGAGGCATCAGTGATCCGCCTCGACGGCGCTGTGGAGATCTCTATCAAGCTGGGGGTCGCGGACGTCATCGCCGATGTTGTGTCCACTGGCCGCACGCTGCGCAAGCAGGGCCTAGAGCCGTTTGGCCCCGTAATCTGCACCTCTGAAGCGGTGGTGGTGGGGCAGCAGGGCCGTGAGGTCTCCGAGCAGGAGCGCGTGTTCCTCCGCCGTATTGAGGGTATCTTGCACGCCCAGAACTACTTAATGCTGGATTACAACGTCTCTCGTGCCGCTTTGCCTGCGGCAACGGAGGTCACTCCTGGTCTGTCCGGTCCGACGGTTTCCCCGCTTGCACGCGAGGAATGGGTTGCCGTGCGCGCAATGGTGCCGCGACGCGATGCCAACAAGGTGATGGATGATCTCGCAGCACTTGGAGCAGAGGCGATTTTGGCCTCGGAAATTCGCATCGCCCGAATCTAAGGCACCAAAGTAGCCTCATGTGCGCCGCAGTACCCCTACCTATAGGGCGATAGTGAGTGCACAATCACAATGGGCGTTGGGTAGGGTAATCGTCACTGCATATAGCTCGATTTAATACCTATACAACGCCCGTTTTGTTGGTTTCTGTGGTTTTTGGTTGTGGTTTTGCCGTTTGTCACGCACACTGGGGGAAGCAGAGCGTGAGGTTCTGATAACAGCCTGGGAGACAGGGAAACAGGGAAACGTCACCAGGAAACAAAAGACACGCAGCACTTCAGCTCAACGCTTTTGAAAATTCCATAGGCGCGTTGAGCTCACGTTGGTGTTTGGGAAGCAGATTCCCGTTATTGGATTCTCCGTGCCCGGCATGCTGGTTGCGTCGGTATTGTGCGCGGCATGCGTATTTGCCCTTGAAGGCATTTTTCTCCACCCAACCACCTCCTTATTTCACAGAAAAGGTGTAGAAGTATGGCTGTAGTCCATATCCTGATAGTGCTCTGTGCAATCGTTTTAGGCGCGCGCCTTGGCTCAATTGCTATTGGTCTTGCCGGCGGCGCCGGTGTGATGCTGCTGGGCTTTAGCGGCGTGGCCGTGACGCGCGATGACATTCCTTTTGACGTCATTGGCATCATCATGGCCGTGATCGCCGCTATCGCCGCGATGCAACGTGCAGGTGGCCTGGATTATCTGGTTCACCTGGCAGAACGTGCATTGCGGAAGAACCCGAAATACATCACCTATGTTGCGCCGGTGGTCACCTACTTCATGACGTTGTTCGCGGGCACCGGCCATACCGCGTTTAGTACGCTGCCGGTGATCGTGGAAGTTTCCAAGGAATCCGGTGTGCGGCCTTCCCGCCCGCTGTCCGTTGCCGTGCCAGCGTCTCAGATGGCCATCACTGCCTCGCCCATTTCCGCAGCGGTTGTGTTCATGGCGAGCATCATGGAGCCGCTTGGGGTTGGCTACCTCACGCTGCTGGCCATCCTGATTCCAGCTACCTTCCTGGCCATTTTCCCCACCGCTTGGTTGGCTAACCGCTTGGGCAAGGAGTTGGAGGCGGATGCTGAGTACCAAGATCGCCTTAACCGTGGGTTGGTAAGCCCTCCAAAGGGCGCGGCCCACTACGAGCCGGTGCGTGGAGCCAAGGCATCCGTGGTGATCTTCCTGGTGGCCATCCTTGCTGTGATGGTGTACGCCACCGCGATCTCTGACCAAGTGGGACTGATCAGCGAACCGACGCTGCCGCGCAATGAGGCGATCATGGCGATGATGCTCACCGCCGCAACCATCATCGTGCTGGTGTGCAAGTTCCCCGCGGGTGACATCCTCAACACCCAAGTGTTCCGTTCCGGCATGTCTGCCTCCGTGTGTGTGCTTGGCGTTGCCTGGCTAGGCACCACGCTGGTGAACCACTACATTGAAGAAATTCAAGACTTTTCCGGGGATCTGCTCAACGCATACCCATGGTTGCTCGCGGTGGTGCTCTTCTTCGCGGCGGCATTGCTGTACTCACAGGCAGCAACCGCGAAAGCGCTCATGCCGGCGGCACTCGCGATGGGTGTAAGCCCATTAACCGCGGTGGCTGCTTTCCCCGCGGTATCGGCACTGTTTATCCTTCCTACCTACCCAACGCTGCTCGCTGCAGTGGAAATGGATGATACGGGCTCCACCCGGATTGGCAAGGCCGTGTTCAATCACCCATTCTTCATTCCCGGAACGCTGCAGATTGTGCTTTCGGTGCTGCTCGGTTACTTGATCGGCGGCGTGTTGATCTAACTGATCGAGCCGATTCTGATGCGTTTTGAGGAGCATGGTTACGGCACGTCTCTCACCCCCAGCGCTCCCATCATTTCGCCTTTTTACCCCTAACGGGGGTAGGAGGATCGGAGGGCAAGAGAAAAAACTTTGCAAGCTGAAATCTTGCCTTCTGGGCCGCGGGTTCCAAAGCGAGCCTTTGCTATCCTGCAGCAACAATTTTAACTGTCAAAAGGCAGGTAAAAGTACATTTTTGGGGTTTGAAAACTCGCGAGTTTACTCCGGCCACAAGGCGGCCATGCTCCAGTAGCGTGGAGTGGGCGGAGAGGGCGGCAAGGCTCGGGCCTTGGTTGGAAAACGCAACTGCGCACGGCACCCCCACAACTTCACAGAGTTTCCCCACTCATTCCACAAACACGTGGCGTCGGGGGTGCGCTTTGGGCAAGCAGCAGAGCCCGGAGTTTGACCCAGGCGAATGCAGGCGCTGGTACTGCCGCCAGTACCGACGCTGCCAAATCCACAAGAATCCCAGAAGGAGTATTCACCCCATATGAGTAAGTCCGAGCAAGATTCAACGCCTCAGGTGCAACCGGCACCGGACGTGCAGAAACAACAAACCGCCAAGGTCCTGGAGGCGAAAGCCCAAGCCACCAAGGGCGACCCCGACCAAAACCTCGAAAACATCCCAACCGAACACCGAACTGAACAGGTAGAAAAGGAGAGCGCAGTGAGCGCAAAGGCTGCAAAGGCAAAGAAGACCACGAAGGCTGAAGGCAAGTCTGAGGAGCAGGACTTCTCCAAGGGCACCCGCGTGGAGGAAGACCTTTTGGGCACCATGGAGGTGTCCAACGAGTTCTACTACGGCATCCATACGATGCGCGCTATTGATAACTTCCAGATCAGCCGCACCACCATCAACCATGTGCCCGAGTTCATTCAGGGCATGGTGTACGTGAAGAAGGCCGCTGCCCTTGCTAACCGCCGCCTGCACACTTTGCCACGCAAGAAGGCGGAGGCAATTGTGTGGGCCTGTGATCAGATCCTGGACCACGGCCGCTGCATGGACCAGTTCCCAATTGACGTATTCCAGGGCGGCGCCGGCACTTCTTTGAACATGAACACTAACGAGGTAGTGGCAAACCTCGCGCTGGAGTACCTCGGGGAGCCCAAGGGTTCCTACCACATCATCAACCCCAACGATGACGTGAACATGTCTCAGTCCACTAATGACGCCTACCCAACCGGCTTCCGCTTGGGTGTGTACATGTGCATGACCCGCCTGATTGACCAGGTGGACCAGCTTCAAAAGGCCTTCGCTGCAAAGGGTGCGGAGTTTGCCGACATTTTGAAGATGGGCCGCACTCAACTCCAGGATGCTGTGCCAATGACCTTGGGTGAGGAGTTCCAGGCCTTCGCCCACAACCTGGCCGAAGAGCAGGCGATTCTGCGCACCGCCGCGGACCGCCTCCTGGAGATCAACCTGGGCGCCACCGCAATCGGCACCGGTTTGAACACCCCATCCGGCTACCGCCATCAGGTCACGGCCTCGCTCTCGGAGGTCACCGGTTTGGAGATGAAGTCTGCACGGGACCTGATTGAGGCCACCAGCGATACTGGCGCCTACGTCCTCGCTCACTCCGCTGTGAAGCGTGCAGCGATGAAGCTCTCCAAGATCTCCAATGACCTCCGCTTGCTGTCCTCCGGTCCAACCGCTGGCCTGCACGAGATCAATCTGCCACCACGCCAGGCAGGTTCCTCCATCATGCCGGCAAAGGTGAATCCCGTGATCCCAGAAGTGGTCAACCAGGTGTGCTTCAAAGTCTTTGGCAACGACCTCACCGTCACCATGGCCGCGGAGGCAGGCCAGCTCCAACTCAACGTGATGGAGCCCGTGATCGGCGAGGCCTTGTTCCAGTCCATCCGCATCCTCGGCAACGCAGCGGATGCCCTGCGCGAAAAGTGCGTGGTGGGTATTACCGCAAACCCAGAGGTCTGCCGCGCGTACGTGGAAAACTCCATTGGTATCGTGACCTACCTCAACCCCTTCATTGGGCACCACAATGGTGACATGATCGGTAAGGAGGCCGCCGCCACGGGCCGTTCCGTGCGCGAACTCGTGCTGGAAAAAGGCCTTATGGATGAGGAAACCCTCAACCAGGTGCTGAGCAAGGAAAACCTCATGCACCCAGTGTTTCGGGGTACGCTGTACCTCGACGACTAAAAATGGGAAATCCAAGGCCATGATCGTGCCTTGACCCAAGAATGAAACACCCGTGCGCGTCCAGTCTCCACAGATTCTGTGAGGGTGGGCGCGCATCGTTTTTGCGCACACCGTGAAAGGAAACACCATGCTCAGTGATGTTGAAATCGCCCAAGCCCACACGTTGGAACCCATCACCACAATCGCCGAGCGCGCAGGCATCGCCCCGGAGGCTCTCGTGCCATTCGGCTTCACCAAGGCGAAAGTAGATATCACGCACGTCCCGCAGTCTGAACCCGGCAAACTCATCTTGGTCACCGGAATTTCTCCAACGCCAGCGGGGGAGGGCAAGTCCACCGTGTTGATTGGGCTTGCCGACGCCCTCAAGGCGGCAGGGCTCAAGACCATGGTGGCGTTGCGGGAGCCTTCACTCGGGCCGGTGATGGGCATTAAAGGCGGCGCTGCAGGCGGGGGTTACTCCCAGGTGGTGCCGATGGAGGACATCAATCTGCACTTCACTGGTGATTTCCATGCCATCACCTCAGCCACCAACACGCTCGCCGCACTCATTGATAACCACATCCACCAGGGCAACGAGCTTGGTATCGATCCTCGTCGCATCACCTGGCAGCGGTGTATGGATGTGAATGACCGCTCACTGCGCCACGTCGTTACCGGCCTTGGTGCCTTTGCCGACGGCAACCCGCAGGAAACCGGCTTCACCATCACCGCTGCCAGCGAGTTCATGGCAATCCTGTGCCTTGCCTTGGATCTGGATGATCTTGCTACGCGCATCGGAAAGGTAGTGGTGGCCCAGACCTTCCAAGGAGAGCCAGTCACGGTGGGGCAGCTCGGGGTAACTGGCGCGCTGGTGGCGCTGTTGAAGGATGCGCTGCACCCCAACCTGGTGCAAACCCTGGGTGGTACTCCAGCATTTGTTCACGGCGGGCCGTTTGCCAACATTGCCCATGGCTGCAACTCCCTCATTGCTACCCGCACCGCTTTGCAGTTGGCAGACGTGGTGGTTACGGAAGCAGGCTTCGGTTCAGACTTGGGCGCGGAGAAGTTTCTGGACATCAAGGCTCGAGCCGGCCATTTGCAGCCGAATGCCGTGGTGATCGTGGCCACCATTCGCTCCTTGAAGTACAACGGCGGCGTTGCGCGCGCTGAGCTCAATCAGGAAAACCTGGAGGCCCTCGCGGCGGGCGTGGTGAACTTGGAGCGCCACGTGAGCAACATCCGCAAGTTCGGAATCAGCCCCGTGGTGGCCCTCAACCGGTTCAGCGCGGACACCCCTGCTGAGGAACAGTTCATGCGCGAATGGGCTGAAGGTTTTGGCGTGGCGCTAGCCAGCGCGGATGTGTGGGCACGCGGCGGAGCCGGCGCCGAGGAACTCGCTGAGCTTGTTCAACAGAGCTTCGGCGAGCAATATCACCCTTTGTATGATCCGGCGCGCGGCGTGGAGGCTTCCATCGAAACGATTGCCAAAGAAATCTACGGTGCAGCAGAAGTGGAGTTTTCCGCCAAGGCACGCAAAGACCTGGCTTACTTGGAGGCAAATGGGTGGGACACGCTGCCGGTATGCATCTCCAAAACGCAGTATTCCTTCAGCGATGACCCCACCGCCCTCGGCGCGGCAACCGGACATGTGCTCCATGTTCGGGAGCTCCTGCCGCGCATTGGCGCCGGGTTCGTGGTGGCCATGACCGGCAATGTTATCGCCATGCCTGGGCTCCCCAAGACTCCTGCTGCAAATGGAATCAATGTTGTAGATGGCCAGATCAAGGGCCTGTTCTAAGGCGGCCTTTACTTAGCTGGTGGCGGCGCTTCCCGGCCAACCTGGGTATGCAGGTGGAGTGCCGCCGAAAGCTGGACAGAGCGATTGGTGTGCGCACCAGCCGCACAGCTTGCTGGTCTTTGGCGCAAATTGGCCGCTTTGACCATCCTGCTCTATCTGGTCCCAGAGGCGCTTGAGGTCATGCTCAAAGTACTCCAGCTCCTCTTTCGAGGGGGCGAGGAACATGGAGTCAATGACCTTGAGGTACATCAAGCGAAGTTGCTGCGGAATGGTGCCGAAGAGGCGCCAGTACACCAGTGCGTAGAAGCGCATCTGGAACTTTGCCTGTGCGGAGTATTGGGGAAGGGGCTTTTTGCCCGTTTTGTAGTCCACAACTCGGACCTCCCCGGTTGGGGCAATGTCTACACGGTCAATAAATCCACGCACCGGTACGCCGTTGGGCAAGGTGGTGTCCACGTACATTTCCACCGCATGTGCGTCAAAACCCGTGGGGTCTTCCATTTCAAAGTAGCCGCGTAGGAGGCTGCGGCATTCCACGAGGAAATCCAAAGTGTGTTCTTCTGGAACCAATTCCAGCAGCTCGGCGTCCTTTTCACACATGGTTGCCCAGTTTGGTTTGAGCCGCTTCACTGCCGCTGGATAGCTGCGCTGCTCGCGCGGCCAGCCGTACATCTCTTCCAACACTGCATGGACCAAGGTGCCTTTCACTTGCGCCGTGGTTTTTGGTTCGGGCAGCTTGTCAATTGCCCGAAAGCGGTAGAGCAAGGGGCATTGCTCGTAGTCCCCGGCGCGTGAAGGGGAGAGGGCAAGCGGTTTGGCGGGTGATTCCATGGGTTCAACCTTAATCAATCAGCCGGACACGCCCGTGAGCCACCCACCAATAGGGTGCTGTTTTCCCTGTTCAGGGCGCATGTCCTGAGGGGCTATTACACTCGTGTGCATGGTTGATACAGCACGAACGTTTGCAGATGGATTCACCGAATATGTTTCGGGGTCGCCTTCCTCATTCCACGCCGCGGCCTTGGGCGCGCAGTTGTTGCAAGAGGCGGGGTTTGAGGTGTTGCAGAGGGCAGATGCATTCCCTACTAAGGATGCCTTGGAGCACGCAGGGCCAAGGCGCTTCGCGCTCGTGGTTGATGGAGCCCTGATTGCTTGGGTGATCCCCAAGGGCGCAAATGTGGAGGAATCGGCGTTTCGTATTATCGGCGCGCACACGGATTCACCAGGGTTCAAGTTGAAGCACCAGTCTGCAACCGAGAGTCACGGCTGGCTGCAGGCAAACGTTGAGGTCTACGGTGGACCCATCGTGCACTCATGGTTTGACCGAGATCTCACGCTGGCCGGGCAGGTGACGTTGCGTGATGGCACCACCCGGCTGGTGCACACGCCCCCGATGCTCACCATCGCCTCCCTGGCTATCCACTTGAGCCCCCAGCCACGCACTTCGGTGGAAATTGACCGCCAGGCACACACGCAACCTGTGGTGGGGCTCCTCGGTGGCGATGCCGGAAACACCGGCGTATTGGCTCAGGTTGCGGAGGTATTGGGGGTCACAGAGGCAGATATCGTTGCCCATGACCTCATTACCTCCCCTGCGGAGCCATCGCGCGTGCTGACTTCTGGGCTATTGGCGTCACCACGCTTGGACAACCTCTCCAGCGTGTTCCCCGCGCTCAGGGCGCTTGCTGATGCCGCCGATGATTTGGAAACCGGGAAAGACATCGCGGTAGTTGCTTGCTTTGACCATGAGGAAGTGGGTTCCGGCAGCGTGACGGGCGCGGAGGGACCGCTTTTGGAGGAGACCCTGGGGCGCGTCGTTCATGCCCTGGGAGGAGACGTGGAGCAAAAGGCGCGGATGTTCGCCAGGTCTACCATGCTTTCCGCGGATGCTGCGCACTCCGTGCACCCGAATTATGCCTCGAGGTACGATCTCACGAACGCCCCGGTGATGGGGGCAGGCCCCGTGCTCAAGCTCAGTGCGAACCAGCGTTATGCGAGCTCCACCAGGGCTACTGCGGCGTGGGTGCAGGCTGTAGAGCGTGCGGGCGTTGCATCACAGTCCTTTGCGAACAACAACGCTGTGCCAGGTGGCACCACCATCGGTCCGCTGAGTGCCACCCGCCTAGGGATTGACACCGTGGACGTAGGCATTCCGTTGCTGGCCATGCACTCGGTTCGGGAACTAGCGCACATCGAAGACCTCCACGCCTTCTACCGAGCACTTGCGGCATTCCTGGCGGCGGCGTAGACCGCTGAGCCCGCAGGGGCCGCGAGGGGCTGAGAGGCTGTGAGGCTGAAAGTTTTCGGCACGGGAGGCGGCGCGGCTTCACCTTGAGGCTCTGGTAAGTTTTTCCCACATGGCATACTCAGGACCTTTCCAAGCCGGTGACCGCGTCCAGCTCACCGACCCCAAGCGCCGGCACGCAACCATCGTGCTCGTCCCAGGGGAGCACTACCACACCCACAAGGGCAGGATCGCCCACGATGACATCATCGGAAAAGATGAGGGCACTGTAGTGAAGTCCGAGCAGGGCTACGAATACCTCTGCTTCCGCCACCTGCTGGTAGATCATGTCCTGTCCATGCCCCGCGGCGCGGCGGTGATCTACCCCAAGGACTCCGCCCAAATCCTCGTGGAGGGGGACATCTTCCCAGGCGCACGTGTGCTGGAGGCCGGCGCAGGCTCCGGGGCACTGTCCATGACGCTGCTGCGCGCCGTCGGTGAGCAGGGCGAGGTGATCTCCTATGAGATCCGCGAGGACCACCTGGAGTTCGCCGAGCACAATGTGGATGAGTTCTTCGGCGGGCGCCCACAGAACTGGACCCCACGCCTTGGCGACCTCAAAGAGGTCACCCCTGAAGACATCGGCGGCCCGGTAGACCGCATCATTTTGGACATGCTCGCTCCCTGGGAATGCCTCGATGCAGTTCGTGAGCTGCTCTTGCCCGGTGGTGTGTTCATGACCTACGTTGCCACCGTCCCACAACTCATGAAGGTGATGGAGGGCATCCGCGAGCAGCAATGCTTTACCGAACCCCGCGCCTGGGAATCCCTGGTCCGCGATTGGCGCGTGGAGGGCCTGGCCACCCGCCCCGAACACCGCATGAATGCGCACACCGCATTCTTGGTCTGGACCAGGCGCCTTGCCGACGGCGTCACGCCGCCACGTCCCCAACGCAAAGCGCGCAAATAGCGCCGCGCGGGGTCGCTGGAACTAGTTTCCAAAGCAGTGGGTGAAGCCGCGGCGGATCTGTAGGTTTCGTAGGTTTGGTAGGTAAGGTGTACCTATGCAAGAAGCATCCCACGCTGTAACGGACCCGCACGAACTGCGCCGCGCAAACGCGGCCCTTGGGGCTCGCAACCAAAAACTTGCCGAGCTCCTCAAAGCTACTCGGGACAAAATGGCGCGCCTCACCGCCCAACTCGAGGAGCTGGCGGTGCCGCCATCCACCTACGGCACCTTCTTGGAGTTCAGCTCCAGCAACAGCAACGCTATAGATGCGGCCTCCCTGAAATACGCGGAAGTGTTTACGGCTGGACGCAGGATGCGGCTGGCCATCAGCCCGCGGGTGGACACCTCGGAGCTGGTACCGGGTGTCATGGTTCGCCTCGGGGAGGCAAGCCAGATTGTTGAGACCTGCGGGTTTGATACCACCGGTTCACTTGCCACCCTGGTTGAGATGGTGGGCACCGAGCGCGCGCTGGTTGCTGAGCCCAACGGGGAGGAGCAGGTGCTGCGCCTGGCCCAGCCGCTCACCGAGCAGTTCTGCCGCCGGCCCCGGGCGGGAGACACCGTGCTGGTGGATGCCAAAGCGGGGTACATCTTTGAGGTCATCCCCAAGACTGAGGTAGCAAAGTTGGCACTGGAGGAAGTGCCAGACGTGACCTACCAGGACATTGGTGGTTTGGACCGGCAAATCGAACAAATCCAAGATGCGGTGGAACTGCCGTTCGCCCACCCTGATCTCTACCGCGAATACGACCTCAAGCCGCCCAAGGGTGTACTGCTGTACGGCCCACCGGGTTGCGGCAAGACGCTGATTGCAAAGGCCGTGGCCAACTCCTTGGCCCAGCGCATCGGCAACGGCTCCCAAAGCTACTTTATTAACGTGAAGGGCCCTGAGCTGCTCAACAAGTTTGTGGGTGAAACCGAACGCAGGATCAGGTTGATCTTTGAGCGTGCCCGCGAGCTCGCTGAAGAGGGCCGCCCGGTGATCGTATTTTTTGATGAGATGGAGTCTATTTTCCGCACCCGCGGTTCTGGCGTGAGTTCGGATATGGAAACCACCGTGGTGCCGCAGTTGCTCACGGAACTCGACGGCGTAGAGGGCTTGAGCAACGTCATCGTCATTGGTGCAACCAACCGCGAAGAACTCATCGATCCCGCCATCCTTCGCCCAGGCCGCTTGGACGTAAAAATCAAGGTGGAGCGGCCCAACGCACAAGACGCACTGGAGATCTTTGCCCGCTATCTCACCCCTTCAGTGCCCACCCAGGAGCCGGTTGCCAGGCTCATTGAGCAGGCGGTGGAGTACATGTACCGCGAGAACCCCTTTGTGGAACTCACCCTGTTCGACGGCACCACTGAGCTGTGGCACTACCGCGACTTCGCCTCCGGCGCGATGATCGCCAACGTGGTGGACCGCGCCAAGAAGCTGGCGATCAAAGAGCAAATTGCAACGCACAACCACCTCGAGCCGGAGAGTGCGCAACGGAAGGTGGGCATTGCCGCAGCGCACCTGCGCGCTGCGATTGACGCCGAAAACAGAGAAAACGAGGATCTGCCTAACACCGCCAACCCAGACGAGTGGTCCAGGATCATTGGGCGCCAGGGAGCCAAGGTGGTGCAAGCTCGAATTTTTGCCGCCGCAACCAGTACGGCACCACAACAGGAGGACTCTGCATGATTGTGATTGGTAGCGAAACTGAGTACGGCATTTCCACGCCGGACAATCCAACGCTGAGCCCAATTTCCACCTCCACCCACGCGGTGGTCGCGTACTCCCTGGATCAGCGCTGCGCCACTAACGTCCGTTGGGACTTCGGCTCCGAGCACCCTCTGCGTGACCGCCGGGGGTTTGACCTGCGCCGCTATGACACGGTCCCGGTGGTAGACCCCCACGCAATTGGCGTGGCGAACACGGTGCTTGGCAATGGTGGGCGCTTCTACGTGGACCACGCCCACCCTGAGTATTCCTCGCCGGAGGTCACGAACGCCCTGGATGCGGTGCTCTATGACGCTGCCGGGGACCACATCCTGCTCAAAGCCGCAGCACTCGTGGCGGAGCACACCGCGCAGGGGCATTCTGTGCTGGAGCACCACGAGCCGGCACCGGCGTTGAGAATCTACAAAAACAACACTGACGGCAAAGGTGCGAGCTACGGCGCGCACGAAAACTACCTTTACCCCCGGGACCTTGACTTTCAGGTGCTCGCACAGGCTTTGATCCCGTTCTTTGTGGCTCGCCAGGTGTTTATCGGTGCCGGCCGCGTGGGCCTGGGCCAACATGGGGAACAGCCCGGCTTCCAAATTTCCCAGCGCGCAGACTTCATTGAAACCGAGATCTCCCTGGAAACCACGCTCAACAGGGGCATCATCAACACCCGCGATGAGCCCCACGCCCAGGCAGACAGCTTCGGCCGCCTGCACGTCATCATCGGTGATGCCAATCTCTCGCACACCTCCAACCTGCTGAAATTCGGCCTCACCTCACTGGTACTGGAGGCAGTCATCGCCGGGGAAACCTTCAGTGACCTCGCGCTGCAACACCCAGTCACAGAAGTGCAGCGAGTGAGCCGCGACCTCAGCCTCACCCACCGCCTCACCCTCAAAGATGGCCAGGAGCTCACCGCACGCGAACTGATCGCGGAGTATCTTGCACGGGTGCAGCCGCGCACGCCTACCGACGAACACGTGTTGGCCACCTACCGCGAGGTAGACACCCTGCTGGCTCAGGGGCCGCTGGCTGCTGCACAGCACCTGGATTGGTGTGCCAAATACTCCCTCATCACCTCCTTCCAGGCCCGCGGCGTGGACATTGCTGACGCCAAGATGCAGTTGATCGACCTCCAGTACGCGGACATCGATCCCGCAAAAAGCCTCTATCACGCTTTGGTACGCCAGGGGAAAATGCGCACGTTGTTTAGCGCTGAGGAAATCGCACAGGCGGCTCTCGTCCCACCAACAGATACTCGCGCCTACTTGCGCGGTGAGGTGATTCGCCGCTTCGATTCGGCGGTGGTGGCCTCCAGTTGGGAGTCCTTCACCCTCGCCGCAGGCGAGCAGGAGGAAAAGCTGTGGCGGGTGGTGCTGAGCGACCCGCTTGCGATGGGCAAGGCCGACGCCGAGCCGCTGCTCCGTGGTGACGTCGGTACGCTCCTTTCAGGTCTTGAGCAGGCGCCCGGCGTGGAGACAATACTGCTGCCTGCGACGCAGTACTAGAATTAGGCAGACATTTTCAAGGAGGCAACCATGGGAACGCAACAAGTGCATTCAGGTGGCAAGGATAACGACGCCACCGAGTTGGCCCAACAGGCCGCACAGGTGCAGGTGAACACCGCGGGTGTGGATGACCTGCTCGATGAGATTGATGGACTGCTTGAGCACAACGCGGAAGAGTTTGTTCGCTCCTACGTGCAAAAGGGAGGCCAGTAGTCACGTGGTCGGGCAATTGTGGGGCGAGGCAGAAGCGTTGGAGCCAGACGCCGCTCGGGCGCTCACACGGCGCATCGTGGGCGTGGAAACGGAGTACGGCATCACTTGCGTTGCGGAAGCAGGGGAGCGCAAATTGGGTGCAGATGCTATCGCTCGCTACATGTTCCGCCCCATCGTGGAGGAGTTTCAAAGCTCAAACATCTTTGTTTCCAATGCCTCACGGTTGTACCTGGACGTCGGCTCCCACCCGGAATACGCTACGGCGGAATGCGATAGCCCCACCCAACTGCTGGCCTATGAAAAGGCCGGCGATGTGATTGTGAACCGACTGGCTGAGGAAGCCGAGCGCGCCCTTGCCAAGGAGGGCATTGGGGGCCAGGTGTACTTGTTCAAGAACAACCTGGATAGTTTTGGCAATTCCTACGGCTGCCACGAGAACTACCTGGTAAGCCGCTCCGCGGTCCTGAAAACCCTGGGCAAGAGCTTGCTGCCGTTTCTGATTACCCGCCAACTGCTCTGCGGCGCCGGCTCCATCCAGGACGGTGTGTTCCAGCTTTCGCAGCGCGCCGACCACGTCTGGGAGGGGGTATCGAGCGCCACCACGAGGTCGCGCCCGATCATCAACACCAGGGACGAACCACACGCAGACTCTCACCGTTTCCGCAGGCTGCACGTGATTGTGGGAGACTCCAACATGGCGGAGCCCTCCACCTGGCTCAAGGTGGGAAGCACCTTCCTGGTGTTGGAAATGATCGAGTCCGGGTACGAGCCCAAAGGCTTGGAGCTGGCCAATGAAATGCAGGCCATTAGGGATGTTTCTCGCGGACTGCCGCCAGCACCGGAATCCGCACCTGAATTTGCACCGGGTGCTACTCCAGTGCAGCTTGTCTCCGGGCAGCAGTGTAGCGCTGTGGAGATTCAGCGCGCATACCTGGATGCTGCTCAGCAGTGGCTGGGGTTGCGCAAGCAAACGCTGGCCCAGCATGAAACTGAGCTCCATGCCGAGCTGGAGCGCGTGGTCGACCTCTGGGAGAAGGTGGTCAGCGCCTTGGAGCGGGGTGATCTTGCTGCGCTCGCCCAGGATGTGGATTGGGCAATCAAGCTGAACCTGCTGCGTTCCTACCAGCAGCGCCTCGGCTTATCACCTGAGGATTTCAGCCACCCGAAGCTACGGCAAGTGGATCTGGCTTACCACGACATCCGCCCAGGCCGTGGCCTGTTCAGCGCCCTTGAAGCCAAGGGCCTGGTGCGCCGCATCCTCAGTGATGCGGACATCCTGCACGCTGTCGATCACGCCCCAAGCACCACCCGAGCCACACTCCGCGGCCGTTTCCTCCAGGCAGCCCGGCAGACGCAGGCGCCGGTGAGCGTCGATTGGCTCCGAATGATGGTTGCCCGCCCGGAACCGCAAATTGTTGAACTCGGCGACCCTTTCCTCACCGAAGAACCGCAGGTGGATGCCCTCATCGAGTACATGCTCGCGCACCACAACGCCGATACTTCCGAGCAGGGGACCTAAGCCATGAGCGCACCGGCACCGCGCAACTATGCGATTGAACGGCAGACCAACCTTACTTTTGCGTTCCTGAATGCTGAGCGTTTAGGCCGCTCCATGCTCACTGCCGAGTGGGTGATCGCAAACGTGGAAGGCTACGCGCGCACGCCGGAGGGGGAGAAACGCGCCGCAGATGCGGCAAAGCGGCTGTTCCACCGTGACCGCCAAGTGCTCCTCGCCGCTGGTGTGCCCATTGAGGCGATCGCCACCAGTGATGGCACCGGCTACCGGCTCCAATCCGATGACTACACCCTCCCCGAGCTGCACTTCACCCCGGAGGAGGCAACCGCCCTGGCAGTGGCCAGCCAGCTTGGGCAAGGCTCAGAGCTTTCCGGATTCCAGCGGTCCGGGTGGACCAAGCTCGCCGCAACGGGGCTGCAGCGTGACCTCCAGACAGCCCCGCAACTGCGCGCGTACAACGACCTCACCGAAATTGGTGCTCAGGACCTCGACGCCATCCTTCGAGCCGTTGCCACCACCCGCACCGTCACCTTCGACTACCGCCGCACCAAAACCAGCGAACCCGTGCGCCGCGAAATCGACCCATGGGGCCTGGTTACCCACAAAGATCGCCTCTACCTCACGGGATTTGACCGCACCCGCAACGCCCCACGCACCTTCCGCATGACCCGCATCGCCCACGTCACCATCCAACCCACCTCCACCGCGCCCGACTTTCACGGCCCTGGCACCAGGGATCTCAAAGAAATGGTGCTGGAGCAGCTCGCCCAAGGAACCACGCTTACCGACGCCACCCTGAGCGTTGCCGGCGCACTTCCAGCCTGGCTCCGCGAACTGAATCCGCACGTCGTGGACGAGCACCCCCTGAATGGCGCTGCCCAAGACCTGCAGGTGATTGAAGTTCGTGGTGCTGTGGAAGACGATCTCGCCCGAAACGCCCTAGTGGCGTATCCCGCCGTGGAGGTGCTGGGCCCAGCGCCGCTACGCGCGCGGATTGCCCAGTTGGCCGGGGTTCAGACGGGTCGTAACGAAGGCACAGCACCAGCTGAAGGCGCAGCACAAGCAAAGGAGCGCGAATGAGCCACAAACTGCAGCGCTTGCATGACCTTGTCCGCATGTTGAACCTCTTGCCTTACTTCAAGGCGCACCCGGGGCGCTCCATGCTGGAGGCAGCGGCTGACTTGGGCACCACACCTGAGCAAATTCGGGATGACCTCAACCGGTTGTTTTGCTGTGGCCCCGGTAGCTTGCCTGATGAGCTAGTGGACCTGGACCCCAACCTCAAGGCTGTGCATGTGATCGATGCCCAAGGAATGGATACCGCCTTGCGGCTCACCCGGACCGAGGCCGGCGCCTTGTTGTTGGCCCTGGAATCCCTGGAACAGGTACCGGGCTTGGTGTCCACAGCAGCGGTGGAGTCTGCGGCAGCGAAGATCCGCGGGATCATGGCCCAGGAAGCTGCCGCTGTTGTGGATAGCACCGCGGTTGCGTTAGCACCCGCCGAGGTGCTGGAAACGATTCGCCAGGCAATGGCACAAAGGCAGCAGCTTCGCTTTAGCTATCTTGGCCAGGGGGAGCAGGAGCCCAGCACAAGGACAGTGAGCGCAGCGAGGTTGTTCACAGCCCAAGGGCATTCCTACCTCACTGCTTGGGAGGAAGCCAAGGGGGACCACCGGACGTTCCGGCTGGACCGCATGAGTGCAGTGGAGCTCCACAACCAGGACTCCAGGCCCCACCTGCACCGGCTTACCCAAGACCCAGAAGACCCTTTTGGATTCGCGCACGTTACGGCGAAGGCACACTTCCTCATTCGCCAGGATGCGTTGTGGCTGGCTGAGGGTACAGCCATTGAAGTTCTGGGCGCCTCGGACCAACACGGTTGGGTGGAGTGCAGCGCGCCTCTGGTTGCCCAGGCCTGGCTGGTGGAGTTCGCGTTGCGCAATGCTGACCGGGTACGGGTGATCGCACCCGCGGAGGCCGCTGAGGAGGTCCGAGAACGTGCCCAGCGAGCCGCGCAGGCCTATGGCACCCCAGCGCAGGTGTAGCCGGATCCGCTGCTGACCTGCCAAGTCTGCAAAAACCGAGTGTTTGGGTGAGCATTTGAGCGTTGGGCACTACACTTGGCAGGGTGTATAGCAAGTCTTCTTGCACATCAACCGGAAAAGGTGGTGCTCGCGCCACCGCAGAACCTTGCTCCATACTGCAAGTTTCCCTGTTCTGAAAGGACTCTCATGAGCATTGGACCACTCGAAATCGGCATCGTTGTACTGCTCGTGGTACTGCTCTTCGGCGCCAAGAAGCTGCCGGACGCAGCTCGTTCCCTGGGCCGTTCCATGCGTATCTTCAAGTCCGAAGTCAAGGAAATGAAGAATGACGACGAGCGCTTTGAGCAGCAGCGTCAAATCAACGCAGCAAACCAGCAGAACCCAGCAGGCACCGCTCAGCCAAACGTTGCGCCGTTGCAGCAGCCAATTCAGCAGCCTGTAGAACAACCAATTCAGCAGCCGCTCCAGCAGCCATACAACCAGCAGTAAAACTAAGCGGACATGACCCAGAATCAATCCACCCCGGCTTCCGCTTCATCTGCCAATAATGGGGCCACCAAGGTTCCTCGCTCACGGCGGGGTACCGGTGGCCGCGTGCCGCGCAAGGATGGGAAGAGTGGGAGTAGCTTCGCCGCCAAACTGCGTGTGGTGAAGAACAAGGTATCGGTAGGCCGGCGGCGGGAAAACGCCACCGGTGAGATGTCCCTGGTGGACCACATCCAGGAGTTGCGTCGGCGTGTGATCATCGCGCTGATCGCCGTGGTGATCGGCACCATCCTGGGGTTCATTTGGTATCAGTACCGCGTTGGGCCGATTGATTCTTTGGGTGATATTCTGCGTGGCCCTTACTGCAACCTGCCGCCGGAAAAGCGCGCGGACTTCACCAATGATGGTGAGTGCCGTCTGATTGCAACCAGCCCCTTTGAGATGTTCATTTTGCGCCTTAAGGTGGGTGCGCTTGCCGGTTTGGTGCTGGCCTCACCTGTCTGGCTCGCGCAAATCTGGGGCTTCATCACCCCTGGATTGCACAAGAATGAACGCCGGTGGACGTTTAGCTTTGTCAGCTCCGCCGTCACATTGTTTGTGCTCGGCGCCATCTTGGCGTACTTCGTGGTCTCTTACGGCCTGGAGTTCCTCATGTCCATGGGTGATGAGTTCCAGGTGGCAGCCCTCTCCGGTATCCAATACTTCAACTTCCTGCTTGCCCTACTCATCATTTTCGGCGTGAGCTTCGAGCTGCCGTTGTTGTTGGTGATGCTCAACATCGTGGGTTTGGTGTCCTACGAGTCGTTGAAAGACAAGCGCCGCCTCATCATCGTGGGGCTGTTCGTGTTCGCCGCAGTGATGACCCCAGGCCAGGACCCGTTCTCCATGGTGATGCTCGCCTTTGCGTTGAGCTTGCTGGCGGAACTGGCCATCCAATTCGCGCGGATCAATGACAAGCGCCGTGTCACCGAGCGCCCTGACTGGCTCGATGGAGACGACGAAACGGCCAGCCAGCTCGACCAGACCCCGGATGACATTGCCCCCGCGGCACCGCTTGCGGGCGAGGCGGCGGTGGCTGCGTCGGCAAGCGAAGCCCCAAGCCCGCTCCATACCCCGGATTCCCTGTCTGACCCAGCCCCGCTTGACCAGTCTCGGAACTTTGACGACGTGTTGTAGTCCGGCCTTCATGGTCTAATGGAGCAATGAACACCCCCTTCTTTGACACCTTTGCACGCACCCTCGGATTCCCGTTGGATGATTTCCAGATTCAAGGGTGCCGCGCGATTGAGCAGGGAAGCGGGGTGTTGGTGTGTGCACCCACGGGTGCCGGCAAGACCATCGTGGGGGAGTTCGCTGTAGCGTTCGCGCTGCACCAGGGCACAAAATGCTTTTACACCACTCCGATCAAAGCGCTCTCCAACCAGAAGTACCACGAGCTCGTGGCCAAGCATGGTGAGGAAAACGTCGGCCTGCTCACGGGGGATGTGTCCATCAATCATGACGCCGATGTGATCGTGATGACCACCGAAGTGCTCCGCAACATGATCTACGCGCAATCAGAAACGCTGCTGGCGCTGAGCCATGTGGTGATGGATGAGATCCACTTTCTTTCGGATAAGGCGCGCGGCGCGGTGTGGGAGGAGGCCATCCTGGGCCTTGACGAACACGTCTGCCTCGTGGGACTTTCCGCCACGGTGAGCAACTCTGAGGAGTTCGGTGCCTGGCTCAACACCGTGCGCGGCCACACCGAGGTCATTGTGTCCGAACACCGCCCTGTGCCGCTGCACCAGTGGATGCTCGTGGGCAGGCGGGTCCACCCCTTGTTCGCTCCCGGCACCACCGGTGAACTCAACGAGCAGCTCGCGGCGCACATCGCCCGCCTCGAAGGCACCGAGGCAGATCGCTACGCAGGCCGACGCCACCAGGTCTCGTCACAGGCGGGCTTCCGCTCACGGTCGCAGGGAGATGGGGCTCAATGGGACAGCAGCGGGGGCCGTTCTGGCGGCTCGGGCCGGAGCGGGCGCACCAGGGCGCAGGACCGTTTCCGCCCGCTTTCCCGGCCGGACGTCCTGGAGATCCTGCAAGGCCATGACATGATGCCGGCTATCACGTTCATTTTTTCCCGCGCGGGTTGCGACGCCGCCCTGTACCAATGCCAGCGCTCCTCCTTGGTGCTTACTACCCAGCAGGAGGCCCAGGAGATCGCGGAGATCGTGGATCAGGGCGTGGCGGAGATCCCCGAGGAAGATCTCAAAGTGTTGGGCTTCCGCCAGTGGCGTTCCGCACTGATGCGCGGCTTCGCAGCACACCACGCCGGGATGCTGCCGGCGTTTCGCCACATCGTGGAAGACTTGTTTACCAAGGGGCTCGTGCGCGCGGTCTTTGCCACAGAGACCCTGGCATTGGGGATTAACATGCCGGCGCGCACCGTGGTGCTGGAGAAGCTAGTGAAGTACAACGGTGAAGCCCACGTGGACCTCACCCCAGGCCAATACACCCAGCTCACCGGGCGTGCTGGGCGCCGCGGCATTGACCACATCGGCCACGCGGTGGTCCAGTGGCAGCCAGCGATGGATCCCGCCCAGGTGGCCGGGCTGGCCTCCACCCGCACCTACCCACTGAACTCCACCTTTGCCCCCGGCTACAACATGAGCGTGAATCTGCTCAAGACCATCGGCTTTAGCCAAGCTCACCAACTTCTGGAGATGAGCTTTGCGCAATATCAGGCCGACGGCTCCGTGGTGGACGAGGTCCGCGCGATCCAGGTGGCCAAACGCCGGGAAAAAAAGGCTCTGAGGGAGTTTCATGAGGCCATTGAGGCGCGCGGGCTTGAGCCGGATGCCGCCAGCGCCCTCATGGACTCTTTCCTTGACTACATGGAGTTGCGCACGGAACTCAGCCAAGCGGAACGTGAGCAAAAGAAGTACGCGATCCAGCAGCGCCAAGCTGAGATCACTAAGGTGCTCGCACGGCTCCAGCTTGGGGAGGTGATCGCGCTGCCTTCGCGGAAGTCACCTGAGCTGGCGGTGGTGGTGCAGCCGGCCAACAACCCGCATGATCCAAAACCGTGGATCATCATGGAATCCGGGTGGTCTGGGCGCATTGACGTATCCCAATTTGGCGTGCCCCCGGTGCACATTGGCGTGATGCGACTGCCTCGTGGCGTCATTGCCAAGCCGGGCTCCCAGGTCCATGTGGTGCAGCGACTGTTCCGGAAGCACTCATTCAGGCGCCCCCGGAAGCTGCGCCATGAGGCACGCACTAAGAACAACGCCAAGGTCAATGCCCTACGCCTGGCCATCCGCGACCATCAGGCTCACCGCGTGGAAGGCCGCGAGGAGCTGGCCCGCATTGCGGAAGCACTCCAGCGCACCCGCCGCGAGGTTGCCCGCTTGGAATCCACGGTCAGTAAGGCCACGGACACCTTGGGTCATACCTTTGACCGCATCCTGGGACTGCTCGCCGAGCTGGACTACGTGGAGTTCCGCGAGGGCGTACCCTACATCACCGAGGAGGGCGAGCGCCTGGCGCTCATCCACAACGAGTCCGACCTCCTGGTGGCCCAGTGCCTCAAGCGGGGCATTTGGGATGGCCTGGACCCGGCCGAGCTCGCGGGCGTGGTGAGCATGCTGAGTTTTGAAAACCGCAAAGAAACCCGTGGCTCAGCGGATGCCGCCACTGAACCGATGGCCAAGGCAATGAACGCCACCATGCGCCTGTGGGATGAGCTCAGCGTAGACGAACGCCGCCACAACCTTCCGATCACCAAGACTCCCGAGCCCGGCTTTGCCCTGGCGATGCACCAGTGGACCGCGGGCGCTCCGTTGGGCTACTGCTTAGCCGCGGCCGCACAGTCCGGTGCGGAACTCACCCCGGGTGACTTTGTGCGCCAATGCCGCCAGGTAATCGACCTCCTCGAGCAGGTCCGCAACACCGGCTACAGCGCGGACACCCAGAAAGTGGCCCGCCGTGCCATTGACGCAATCCGACGTGGCGTAGTGGCCATCGGCGCCTAAGCAGCTATCGAGCGCTCGTGGTTGGGTCAGGGCTAGTGGCCGAGGAGTTTGCCTCGGTGCGGTGCAACGAGCGCGCAGGTGGCTAGCCCGATGTTGATGCCTGCCGGGTCCAGGATCATTGACTGGAGTCCGAGGATCTCCCAGCCTTGGAGCATGGGGCTTCCGGAATCACCTTTGATGGCTTTCCGGTTATGCACCACGCTCACGGAGGGATAGGTCCTGGTGCGCCAGTTTCGGCTGAGTTGCAGTGGCCACATGAGCACAGCGATACCGCGTAACAGGCCTTTTGGGGACACCATGGAGATCCGCATGCCGGGCAAAAGCCAGCGCGTGGACACATATGGGTAGCGGCGCAATTGGATGGGCCGGCTCAGCCGGAGCACTACGAGGTCCGATACCTCTGTGCCGGGGATCGGCGTGGCACGGATCCGTTGTTTCCCCACCAGGATAGGTAGCGCAGGGGGCAGCTCCCTGAGGAAGTGCCGGACTGTGAGCACTTTGGTGGGGCTGATCAGCACGCCAAAACAATAGGTAGTGCCGCTGCGTAGGGTCACCACGGCGTCTTCGGGTGTGGCCTGTTGATCAAGGTGAGCTGTCACCTTTTTGAGTGTAGATCAGGTGTTAAGCATGTTGGCTGCTGGCGCAATGTCGGTGTTGGGGGCACAGGGGTTAAGATGGCCTGCATGAGTGCAGCACACAATCCCTCGTTGTTTCCTGCCCAGGTGTACGCGGGCCGCCTCACGGCAGCCCAGGAGCACCTGCAGCGTGCAGGCCTTCATGGGGTGGTGATTGGGACCGGACCGCACCTGGCCTATTTCACGGGTAGTTGGCTTTCCACCTTTGAGCGCCTGACTGCGTTGATCATCCCTGCCAACGGCACACCGACGATGATCGTGCCCGCAGTAGACGCAGGTGACCTAGCTCTTTCCGCCGTACCTGAACTGGAAGTCACTGTGCATTCCTGGACGGACGGCGAACCAGCCCACGAATACGCGGTGGCGGCGCTGCTAGGGTCTAGCGGTGGGGTAACAAACCGGGCGCTCGCGCAACCGGTGAACGTCGGCATCAGCCCCGATCTCAGCGCTGCGCACCTTTTGAAGATCCAAGAACTCCTGGGCCCAGGTTCGCGGACCGTGTTGGGCACTGAGGTACTCGCTGCGCTCTTTGTGGCCAAGGATCAAGCGGAGATTGCCCAGTTGCGCCAGGCAGCGCAAGCGATTGACCGCGTTCATGCCGCCGTCCCAGCGCTCCTACAAGCGGGCGTGACTGAGGCCAGCGTGGCTGCCCAGATCCGTGAGTTAATCCTGCAGGAACATGTGGCGGTGGATTTCACCATCGTGGGCTCCGGCCCAAACGGTGCCAATCCGCACCACGAGTTTTCCTCTCGTGAGCTCGAAACCGGGGACGTGGTTGTGGTGGACATCGGCGGCACTACCGCATACGGCTATCACTCGGACTGCACCCGCACCTACGTGGTGGGGGATCCGCAGCAGGCGGAGCCAGAAATCAGAGAAATGTATGAGGTCCTCTACCGTGCCCAAGCCGCTCAGCTTGAGGCGATTCGCCCAGGCGTCACCGCGGAGCACATTGACGCCTTCGGTAGGGAGATCATCACCCAAGCCGGCTTTGGCGAGTACTTCATCCACCGCACCGGCCACGGCATTGGACTTTCCACCCATGAGGAGCCGAACATCATGGCCGGCAACACCCTGGTGTTGGAAGAAGGCATGGCCTTTTCCGTGGAGCCAGGAATCTACCTGCCCGGTGTGGCCGGGGCGCGGATCGAGGACATCGTGGTGGTCACCGCCCAAGGCGTGGAAGTGCTCAACACACAACCGCGTGAGCTGCAAGGATCCAAGCCATGAGCACGGTCCTCATCCTGGGCGCAACCAGTGAAATTGGTGGTGAAATAGCAAAGCTGCTGGCTGCAGGAAATACGTTTCACCTGGCCGCACGCCGCCTGGAAGCTCTCGCCCCTCTCCAAAGCCAGCTTGAGCGCCTAGGCGCGCGCCAGGTCCAGCTCCACGAGTTTGACGCCCTGGATGTCACGCGCATTGAGCCGCTGCTTGCCCAGATCGGGCATCTGGATGTGGCTGTGGTTTCCTTCGGCATCCTCGGCGATCAAGCCCAGGCTGAGGCCGACCCCGAGCACGCAGCGCTAATCGCGAACACCGACTACACCGCCCAAATCGTGGCGCTGACCGCGCTCGCAGCGCACATGCGGCAACAGGGCAGCGGCACGATCGTGGCCTTTTCCTCCATCGCAGGGTTCCGGGCGAGGCGCGCGAACTATGTGTACGGCTCAACCAAAGCTGGGCTGGACGCCTTCTGCCAGGGGCTTAGCGACGCGCTCCACGGTAGCGGGGTGCAGGTGATCACGGCGCGTCCCGGTTTTGTGATCGGGTCCATGACCGAGGGGATGAAGCCAGCCCCGATGTCTGTGTACGCCACGGACGTTGCTCAGGCGGTGGTTGCCCAGATAGCTCGCGGGAAGTCGCGCACCCTGTGGATTCCCGCCAAACTGCAAATACTCGCGTGGGTGATGCGGCTAGTTCCACGCCCGATTTGGCGCAAATTGCCGCGCTAAGGATGAATTGAAAAGAAAGCAATGACTTCATCAAACATCACCGTGGTGGGCATCAATGCCTCCTCAGGTGCCTCCGCGCAGGATACCTTCACCACGCAAGCCCAAAAGGTGCTCGCGAGCGCAACCATAGTAATCGGCGCGAAGCGCCAACTAGACCTGGTTGCTGAGTGGACTCCCGCAGACCTCGTAGAACTCCCGCGGCCGCTGCTCCCGGGCCTGGACATGCTTCTGGCCACCCACACTGCGCAACCCATGGCGAGTGTTGTAGTGCTGGCCTCCGGCGACCCAATGTTTTATGGGATTGGAGCCACGGTGAGGCGGCTGGGCTACGCCCCTTTGGTGCTGCCTGTGCCGTCGTCGGCAAGCCTTGCCTGTGCCCGCCTCGGATGGGCGTTGCAGCACACGGAAATCTATAGCTTGGTCACTGCCCCCGTTGACTCTTTGGCGATCCCCGTGGCCAAGGGCATGCCGTTTTTGGTGCTGGGGCGCGACGAGCACACTCCCAGCGAGGTGCGCCGCTTCGTGCCGGAGGAGACAGCGGTGGAGGTCCTGCACAACCTCGGTGCGGAGGATGAACGCCGAGTGGTGCTTGCCCCAGGTGCGCCGGTGGAGCCGATGCCCGGCTTGAACATTTTGGCCGTCACGCCGCAAGCCAACCGAACCTTTGCTGAACGCCCACCGGCGGCGTCGTTGGCGCCCGGTTTGCCAGATGATTGCTATGAGCACGACGGCCAGCTCACCAAGTCCCACGTTCGGGCGCTGGCAATCGCTGCGCTGCGACCCATGACCGGGGATGTGCTCTGGGACATCGGCGGTGGCTCGGGTTCGGTGGCGATTGAGTTTCTGCGCGTGGGTGCGCAGGCGGTGAGCATGGCTGCGCAGTCGCCACATCAGTGCCGCGCGGTGGTGTTCGAACGCAACCCTGAGCGCGCCGAGCGTATTCAGGCCAACGCAGCAACGCTGGGTGTATCCACTCTGTTGAGCGTGCAGAGTGCGGCACCAGAGGCCTTTGCCAAAGCCCTGGAATCCCCAACAGCGGTGTTCATCGGTGGTGGGCTCACCATCCCCGGTGTGTTTGAGCAGGCTTGGGAGCGGCTGCGCCCCGGCGGGCGCCTGGTGGCCAATGCGGTGACCATTGAGACCCAAGCACGGCTGTTTGAGCTGCGCAAACATTTCGGTGGGGAGCTGCACCACTTTGCAATCAGCCACGAACATGCAATTGGCAGCTTCACCGCTCTGCGCCCAGCACTCGGGGTGCACCAGTGGTATGTGGAAAAGAACTAGCCTCGCCCGGAGCAACAACCCGGACCATCACCGGAACCAGTTAAGGAGCAACGAATGACCGTCTATTTCATCGGCGCAGGCCCAGGGGCCGCGGACCTGCTCACCTTGCGTGCACACCGCATTCTCTCCGAAGCACCGGTGGTGCTGTACGCGGGCAGTATTGTGCCCGAGGAGGTGTTGGAGTCCCTTGCACAGGACGCCACCGTAGTGAACACGGCGCGCATGCCGCTTGAGGAGATCATCAACACCATCGCCCAGGCGGACCGAGAGGGCAAGGACGTAGCCCGGCTGCATTCCGGGGACCCCTCCATCTACAGCGCGGTGGCGGAGCAGGCGCGCAGGTTGACGGAGCTGGGGATCGCCTACCAAATCGTCCCAGGTGTGCCCGCCTTCGCTGCGGTTGCGGCAAGCCTTGGCCACGAGCTCACGGTGCCCACGGTGGGCCAAACGGTGATCCTCACCCGCGTCCAGGGCAGGGCGTCTGCGATGCCTGAAGGCGAAGACCTGGCAACCCTCGGCGCGAGCAAAGCCACCCTGTGCATCCACCTTGCTGCCCATGACATCGAGCGCGTGGTTGCGGAGCTCACCCCGAACTACGGCGAAGACTGCCCGGCCGCGGTGGTGGCATACGCCTCCAGGGAAAACGAGCAGATCGTGCGCGGTACCCTCGGCGACATCGCTCAGAAAGTACGTGAGGCCAACATCCAGCGCACCGCGGTGATCGTGGTGGGAAGGGTGCTCGGCGCGGAGGGCTTCCCTGATTCCTTCCTCTATTCCGACGACCGTCCGCGCGACGAACACGGAAGGACCATTGCATGCGGGCATTAATCCTGGGTGGCACCGGGGAAGGCCGCGAAGTTGCCCGGCTGTTGGTAGAGCGAGGCTGGCACGTGACCAGCTCACTTGCAGGCCGAGTTTCCGCTCCCAAGTTGCCTGTGGGCGAGGTTCGCATCGGCGGCTTTGGCGGCCCGGCGGGGCTTACCTCCTGGCTGCTTAACCAAGGCGTGGAAGTGGTCATTGATGCCACTCATCCCTTTGCGGAACGGATCAGCCAATCTGCTGCGGAAGCTGCCAGGGCCACCGGCATTCCGCTGATCGCCCTGCACCGCCCAGCTTGGGTGAAGCAAAAAGGGGACAAGTGGATTGAGGTGGGCTCCATGCAGGAAGCAGCCGAGCAGGCTTCGCGTTTTGCTCACGTGCTGCTCACCATTGGCCGCCAGCAGCTCGCTGCTTTTGCCAATGATCCCCACAACCTCTACGTGATCCGCACTGTGGAACCCCCAAGCGCCCCGCTGCCACCACGCCACCGCGTGATCACCTCCCGCGGGCCATTTGCCCTGGAGGATGAGAAGGCGCTGATGATCGGCAACCAAATTGACGTCTTGGTCACCAAAAACTCAGGCGGCACACTCACGGAGGCCAAACTCCAGGCCGCGAACCAGCTCGGTATTCCCGTGATCATGGTGCAGCGCCCTCCGTTGCCTAAGGTGGCCCTGCAGGCAAGCACCCCCAAAGAGGTGCTCAGCCTCATCGAGCGGATCTAGCGGCTTACTGAGTAGCTAGTGCTTCTGCGGCGATCTCTGGCAGCCGCTCCACATCAGTCACCTGGGTGAGCTTGCCACCGGTGGCCGCCGCGGCCTCCGCGAGGTTTTCATCCGGCTCGATCGCACCGAGGGAAAGCACTACCAGGCGCACCTGCGCTTGCTGGGCCACCGGCACAACGTCCATCACGTTCATCTCATCGGCGGTGCCGGAGGTAAAGGCCAGCACTGTCACCGGCTGCCCGTTTCCGGTCTGCACCGCGTAATCGGCAGCGTGCAGCAACGCCGCGGCCACTGCGGAGCGCGTCTGCGGCTGCCCACCAGTACCAAAGGCCTGGGCAATGCCGCTCAGCGAGTCCGCGCTGTTGCCCACGCCCAACGCCACGTTGTTGCGCCAGCCGGCCGTCACACCTTCAGACAGCGGGGAAGAGTAGTTCCACAAGCCCAGCGCCCGCCCCTCGCCAACCTCGGCGGCAACTCGGGAAATTGCGGCGACCTCAGCATTGAACCACTCACCGGCAACCCCCTGCGAGGTGTCCATGAGGAAGAGGACGTCCTGCGGCTGGGTTTGTTCGGTTGCTACCGACTCGCCCAGCGTCCCCTCACTGCTCAAGGCAGCCAGGGCCTCTGCGGCGGTTGCGAATCCTTGGGGCAGCTCGGTACCGCCATTGAGTGCGATGGCCTGTCCAAAGTCAGCGCCAGCCCGGATCTTCTCCTCATCAACAGCATCGGTGGCGTTCAACGCCACCGCACGCAGCGGCTTGAAAGTATCCGGGGCTTCCACGAACGTCCAGCCATCGGGAACCTTGGAAGCAGACACCGCAAATGCTGCGCCCTCCGTCACTGCTTGCTCCACGCTCAGATTGGTGTCCTGACTGAGAGCCTGCGCCACTGCGTTTGCGTCCTCGCCGAGCTGGGCGGTGGCCACCAGTGCCGCGGCTAGGGGATCGCTGGCGGTGGGGTAGCGCACTTGCGCCTCCTCGGCCCATTCCGCTCCTGCATCCTGGGTGGCAAAGCCCACTTTTTCGGTTGCCACCACCGGCCACTCCAGCGTTGCAGCGGAGCGCCCAGCCTGGGCGAGCACAGCCTGGATTTCTTGGTCGGATTCGGCGGCAAGGTACACGCCGGCATCGGCAACGTTATCCGCCAAAGACGCTGTGACGCAGTAGTCACGAACTACCCGGTCTGCGCTGTTGTAGGCGTCAATGACATCCCGGGCGGCGTCGGGCTGCGATGATGCCACCGGAAGAATCAGCTCGCCGTTGATGCATTCGCCGCTAGCGGAGGTGTCTTGGCGGGTTTGGGTGTACCACACGCTCACCGCGACCACCGCGAGGATGAGCGCGACCACGCTCAGGATGAAACCCTTTGATACCGCGTAGTTGCTTTTACCATCGGAATGCCTACCCAATTGTCACGCCTTTCTCCAACCACGGTGCACACGTGCAGGTGGGTTCTGTTGTGCTCGAGCGTTTACAGTGTAAGCGCGCGGGCTGCGTCGATCACAGCGACAAGCCGTGCGCGCACCGAACTGCCTCGCGCGGCAAGTTCTCGCTGGCGGTGTACGTATTCCGCCTTACCCTCCGGCGTTTCAATAGCCACCACCCCGAACCCGAGCTCGCGGCAGTCATAAGGTGAGGCCTCCATGTCCAAGATCCGCGCGTCCCACGCCAGGGTAAAGGCGTCCAGCAAGAGCTCACCGGGCACCAGGGGCCCCAGCTTGGTGGCCCACTTATACAGGTCCATGTTCGCGTGCAGGCAGCCCCGTTGTTCTTTTTGTGGCTGGCTTTCCCTGTCCAGCACGGTGAGATTGAGCGGCCTCGCTGGCTCCGTGAAAAACCGAAAGGCATCAAAATGTGTGCAGCGCAGTTGCTCGCGGCGCACCACGGCGTCGGTGCCTTCTGGGCCGAGGCGCAAGGGGAGATCGTGGCGAGGCTGCGGCGTTTCAAACACCATTGCCCATTCATGCAGGCCAAAGCAGTCAAAGTGCGCTGGGTTCACCTCGGTGTTCGCCAGCAGCTCACGGATATAGCCCAGCGTCTGTTGCTTTGCGGTGCAAAACGCGCTCAGATCTACCTGCGTGATCCCATCGGCGGTGCTGTACCACTTCCAGCCTGCCTGCACCGGCGGGTCATCCGAATCAGGATCATGTGCCAGTGCGTTTCCGACGCCAGGGTGCCATCGGTGGAGGTGGGAGGCCCGAATCGGGTAGTACTCAAACAGGAAGTCGAACACTGGGTGGCGCTGCCCAGCTTTCCGACGCGCAACGTGCGCAGCGGTAAACGTCTCCGCGCGTGCGTCGTGTTCTGCGGCCAGTGCCCGCCACTTTTCGGGGGCGAGCACGGTTGTGGTGGACGTGCCCATTGCTACTGCTCGTGGGTCCAGTCAGAGAAGGTGCCCACGTATTCTTCGATCAGGTCCTCCAAAGTGACCACGCCAAGGAGTTCGCCGCGGTCGCGGACCTGCGCCATATGGGCAGACTTCTTGTGCATCGCCTGCAGCGCCTCATCCATGGTGCCAGTGCCATCCACGATGGTCAGCGGCCTGATTTCCGAGCGGTGAATAATCATGTCCGGGTTGTTCTCGCCGAGGCGGTCCAGGATGTCCTTCACGTGCACATATCCAATAAAGGAACCGTCTTTGCCTGTGACTGGGAAGCGGCTAAACCCGGTTTCAGCAACAGCTTGCTCCAGCTCCGTGAGCAGCGGGCCGCGCTGACCGAATGCGAGCGTGCGGACGTCGGAAAGCGGAATCAGCACCTCCTTGATGGAGCGATCTTCTACACGCAGCGCCTTGTTGAGGCGGGCGTGCTCCTCGGCGTCGAGCAGACCTTCGGAGCGGGACTCGGAGATCATCGTGGCCAATTGTTCCTGGTCAACTGTGGAATCTAGCTCGTCTTTTTGTTCGATGCCCACGGCACGCAACGTGATTCGCGCGATCCAGTTCATGAAGATGATCAATGGCCTCGTAATGCGCATGATCCACAACAGGGCGGGGCTCAGCCACATCGCCAAGGTTTCGGGGCCCGCCAATGCGATGTTCTTTGGCACCATCTCGCCGAAGAGGATATGGAGGAAGGTGATCAGGCCGAGCGCGATCACAAAGCTGATTGGGTGTAGGAGATGGTCCGGCACACCCCAGTTTTGGAAGGGCTCCTCAATGAAGTGAGCGATCGCCGGTTCAGCAACCTTACCAAGCAGCAGCGAGCACACCGTGATACCGAATTGGCAAACCGCAAGCATGATGGACAGGTGCTCTGTTGCGTAGAGGACCGTGCGGGCGCCGCGGCGGCCCTGCGCAATCATGTTTTCCAGGCGGTCTTTACGCGAGGAAATGAGCGCGAACTCCGCGGCCACAAAGTAGGCGTTGGCCAGCAGCAGGCCAATGATGAGGAAAATCGTAGTGAGAAGGCTCATCGCTTAGGCCTCCTTACTCTGGGTGATACGGTGGGGCGCCCTTTGTGCCGTTGAAGCAGCGTCGGCGTTTTGGAAAGCCTCCGCCTCCTCATCGCTGACAGGGGAGAGGATTACTTTCTCCACGCGGCGGTCCTCCATCACCGTGACCTTGGCGAGCCAGCGCCCGGTGTAGCCAGACTCAAACTCTGCCAAAAACGGGTTGTCCGATTCCGGCAGCAGCAATTGGTCATCCACCTGCGGAATCCGGCCGAGCTGCGCCATCACCAACCCGCCGAGGGTTTCATAGGGGCCCTCGGGGCTGTGGTAGCCCACCTTTTCCGTGAGTTCATCCAGGCGAACCAAACCGGCTACTTCCCAGGAGGTGCCGAAGCGCTGGAAGTCGCGCTCTGCTTCTTGGTCATCGTGCTCGTCGTAGACCTCGCCCAGGATTTCTTCCACCACGTCTTCAATGGTGATGATGCCCGCGGTGCCGCCGTATTCATCAGCCACCAGGATCACCTGGGAACCCGCCGAGCGCACCGCGTTGAGCACCGAGTCGCCATCCAGGCTCTCCGGGACCACCGGAATTGGGCGGGCCAAGGATCGCATTGTGGTGGTTGCGCGCTGCTCCTGGGGGATAGAGAAGGCGTCCTTGAAGTGGACTACACCGAGGGTGTCGTCGAGGTCGGACTGGATCACGGGGAAGCGGGAGTGACCCGATTCGATTGCCAAGGCGATGAGGTCTGGGACGGTGTCGTCGGCATGCAATGTCTCGATGGTGGAGCGAGGCGTCATCAGTTCTGCCGCGGTGGTCTCGCCGAACTTCAGGGATCGGTCAAGCACCAGGGCGGTGTTTTCATCAAGGCCACCCGACTCAGCGGAGTTGCGCACCAGCGCGGTGAGTTCCTGCGTAGAACGGGCGGAGGCCAGCTCATCCGCGGGTTCGATGCCCATGCGGCGCACCGTGAAGTTTGCCGCCCGGTTGAGCACGTTAATGAAACCCTTGAACACGGTATTGAAAATGCCCACCGGGCCCACTACAAAGCGGGCGGTCTCCAGCGGGTGCGTGATGGCGATGTTCTTGGGCACAAGCTCGCCAAACACCATGGACAAAAATGTTGCCACGAGCAGCGCGAGTATCAGGGCCACCGTGGTGGAGGAGGAAGCGCTCAGACCCACTGCTTCCAGCACGGGGGTAAAGAATTGCGCCAAGATCGGTTCAGCCAAAAAGCCCGTGGCCAGCGTGGTGATGGTGATGCCGAGCTGCGCGCCGGACAGGACGAAGGAGAGGTTTTGGTAGTCCCTGCGCACGGCCTTTGCACGGCCGTCGCCTTTGGATTGGACGTGGTTATCAATCGTGGAGCGCTCGAGGCCGGTGAGCGCAAACTCAATAGCCACGAAAAGGCCCGTGCTTGCGGTGAGCAGCACAAAGCCAATAAGAGAAAGAATGCTTATGAGGATGTCCATCGTTGCCCTATACTAGCGGTTTCCTCGCTGCCTGCTGGAACGTGGCTGTGCGTTGCGGCCTGCATTTCCTTTGCCGCTACGCTCACGGAAAGGCTGAGCAGACGTGTTTTGGGACTCGCCTCGAGCCTTGTTCCCATTTCGAGCCTTGTTCCCACCCGTCCGACGTCGACTCCCGCGACTCCGGGTGCCTGGAGTCTTGGGTGCGTCGGAATCCTTGCTGGGGCGCTGCTGGAGCATTTGGCCGAAGGGCGGCAGGGGACTGCCATTCACCTTGCGGGCGCCAGTGATGCGGGCGAGTTCCTCCGAGTCCGCGGTGACGTGCGCCTCCTGGGCGTCTACGCCAGCCTTTTCCAGGAGTTTTGCCACCTCTTGACGCTGCTCATCGGTGACGAGCGTGACAACGGCACCGACGGCTCCAGCACGGGCGGTGCGACCCGCCCGGTGCAGGTAAGCCTTGTGCTCGGCGGGTGGGTCGATGTGGACAACCAGGTCTACGTCGGCGATGTCGATGCCGCGTGCGGCGATGTCCGTGGCCACGAGCACCGGAACGGAACCGTCGGTAAATCCCGCGATAGACGCGGTGCGCGAGCCCTGGCCTTTGTCCCCGTGGAGCCCCACGGCGTTGATGCCGATCCGGCGCAATTTCTTGACCTGCCGGTCCACCGCGTGTTTGGTGCGCATGAACATAATGGTTTTGCCCTCGCGCCCGGCGATGCGAGCCACAATGTCCGGACGGTCAGCCTTTTGACCTACGTGGAACACGTAGTGCGTCATGGTTTCCACGGCTGCCTCAACCGGGGCGGTGGAATGGACAGCGGGTTCTTGCATGAAGCGGTCCACGAGCTTTTGCACATCGCCGTCCAAGGTGGCGGAAAAGAGCAACCGCTGACCGCCGGCCGGGGTTCGTTCAAGAAGCTTGGTGACCTGGGGGAGAAAACCCATGTCCGCCATTTGGTCCGCTTCATCTAAAGCGGTGATTTCCACCTTGGAAAGGTCCAGGTACTTCTGGTTGATGAGGTCCTGGGCGCGCCCTGGGGTGGCCACCAGAATATCCACCGGGGCGGCGAGCTGACGGATGTGGTTGCGGATGTTCACGCCACCCACAACATCGATGATGCGCAACCCACAGACCGCTGCTGGCTCGTCAAGGCGCTCGCGGACCTGCGCCGCCAACTCACGGGTGGGCACGAGAATCAAGGCTCGGGGCTTGCCTGGGGTGCTGGCGCCGGTGCGAAACAGGCGGCTGATGATGGGTAGGCCAAAGGTGAAGGTTTTGCCGGAGCCGGTGGGGCCACGCCCAAGCACATCCTTGCCAGCCAATGCATCAGGGATTGCGGCGGCTTGGATGGGGAAGGGTTCAGTGATGCCCTGGCGCTGGAGTACATGGACAACAGCAGGGGCGAGGCCGAGATCGGCGAAGGTAGTCATTCGGACTATCCTAGCAGTTCGTACGGCCTCGCTCCTGCTTGAAAAGCGCGGAAGCGCGGTGTCTGGATGGAAGTCAGGCGGAAATTAGGCAGCAACTAGTCAGTGCTGATCTCCGTGCGATCACCGGACCACAGGGTATGGAAGGTGCCTTCCTTGTCCACGCGCTTGTAGGTGTGCGCACCAAAGAAGTCACGCTGACCCTGGATGAGGGCCGCTGGGAGGCGCTGTGCACGCAGGGAGTCGTAGTAGGAAAGGCTGGAGGCGAACACGGGAATCGGCTGGCCGATCTGGGTGGCGGCAACCACCACGCGGCGCCAAGAATCCACCAGGTTGGAAAGCTCGCCCTTGAAGTATGGATCCAGCAACAAGGTTGGCAGCTCTGGGTTGGCGTCGTAAGCCTCAACGATGCGGTTCAGGAACTTCGCGCGGATGATGCACCCGCCGCGCCAAATGGTGGCCAGGTCGCGTGGGTCCACGTTCCAATTGTGTTCGGTGGATCCTGCCTTGATCTCATCAAAGCCCTGAGCGTAGGCAACCAGCTTGGATGCGTAGAGTGCGCGGCGCACGTCCTCAATGAAGGTCTCGCGGTCCACGCCGAGAGCCTCAAGGGTGTGCAGCTCACCAGCAGGGAGCTCGCCCTGGGCTGCTTCGCGCTGTGCGGTGGCGGAGGAAAGTGCGCGGGCGAACACGGCCTCGCCAATGCCGGTGACTGGGATGCCCAGATCCAACGCGGCCTTTACGGTCCAGCGGCCGGTGCCCTTCTGGCCAGCGGCGTCCACGATGAGGTCCACCAACGGCGTGCCGGTCTCAGCATCCACCTGCTTGAGCACCTCTGCGGTGATCTCGATGAGGTAGGAATCAAGGTCACCCTGGTTCCAGGTGGAGAAGATCTCAGAGATCTCCTGTGGGCTCAGGCCCGCGCCGTAGCGCAGCAGTTGGTAGGCCTCACCAATTACCTGCATGTCTGCGTATTCGATGCCGTTGTGCACCATCTTCACAAAGTGGCCGGCACCGTCGGGGCCGATGTGGGTCACGCAAGGGGTGCCATCCACCACGGCTGCGATGGACTCCAGCAGCGGACCAAGCGCCTCCCAGCTCGCCTCCGGGCCGCCAGGCATGATGGAAGGGCCATTCAAAGCACCTTCCTCACCACCGGAAATGCCGGCGCCAACAAAGTTGAGACCGCGTGCTGCAATTTCCTTTTCGCGGCGAATCGTGTCCGTGTAAAGGGCGTTGCCGCCGTCGATGATGATATCGCCTTCTTCCATCGCATCAGCGAGCTGGTTGATCACAGCGTCCGTCGCGGCACCGGCCTGCACCATGATGATCGCGCGGCGTGGCTTCTCCAGGGAGGCCACAAAGTCTTCGATGGTCTCAGAGGGGACGAAGTTACCCTCGTGCCCGTGCTGTTCAATAAGGTCATGGGTCTTTGCGGCGCTGCGGTTGTACACAGCCACGGTGTTGCCGTTCCGGGCAAAGTTGCGGGCAAGGTTGGAACCCATCACTGCGAGTCCAACTACGCCGATCTGTGCGGAAGTTGCTTGGTCAGTCATAAGCACACAGCTTACCCGCTCCCGCTTGTGATGCCCGCCCCAGGAACCTAGAGAAGCCGAAGGAATCTCACCCGGCGGCACAACGTACCCGCGCGCACACTCGAAAAACGTGGGTTTGGTTGTATACATGTGGGTTTAGTGTGGGAAATCTCTCGCAGGTTGCGGCGGTACGAAGGCCCAAAACCCAATGAATGAAAGCCTGCGATGCGCAACCCAGTGAACTCATTCAGCACCAAAATCCGCGTGAGCAGCACCTCCAATCCACAGGTAGGGCAAGGCAGTGCTCAGACCTCGCACATGCAGCACGGCGTTGCCCAGGCACTCCCACCGCACCACCAGCACACCGGGCACAGCACTGCAGGCCCGAAACCGCTAGATTAAGGCGTATGCAAAACCAATCCGAATTCCTAAACGTACTGGCCAACCTTCCGGCCGAAGGCTTGAGCATTGAAGATCTGGCCACCGTCAACGAATCAACCACCGGTTTCTCCAAGACCCTGGGAATGCGCTTTACCCAGCTCACCCCTGAGACGGTCCGCGCTGAGCTGCATGTTTCTGACGGCCACCTGCAAATCACCGGCATTGTCAATGGCGGCGTGTACTCCTCCCTGGCGGAAACCGCAGGTTCCGTTGCCGGCCTGATCGCGGCAAAAGGCCAGGTTGTTGTTGGAATGAACTGCAACACGGACTTCCTGGCACCAGTGTCTGCCGGTGTGATTGATCTAGAAACAAAAATTATCCACGCCGGATCCAGCACCCAATTGATCAAAATCAAGATGTACCACCGCGGCAAGCTCGTGGCTCGGTCCACCCTGCGCACCATGGTGCTCAACCGCCCAGCGCCAGCACCCAAGAAGGACAAGTTCGAAGACTTCGAGGGCTAAAACATGCCCACTTGGAACGACCTCATCAAAGCCAACCCCGGCCATTCCCAGCGGTACGCGCAGCGCTGGGAGGACTTCCTTTCCCGCGGTGAAGACATCGTGGGCGAGGCCAGGCTTATCGACGCGCTCAGCGCCCGCAGCAGCTCAATTTTGGATGCGGGTTGCGGCCAAGGGCGCTTGGGTGGCTACTTATCCCAGCAGGGCCACAGGGTCACCGGCATTGACTTGGATCCTTACCTCATCGAGCTGGCCTCACAGAAATACCCGGAGGCAACGTGGGCAGTAGCAGATTTGAGTCAACCGATGCCAAAAGAACTCGAGCTGAGCGGGCAGTTCGATATCACCTTCAGCGCAGGCAACGTACTGACCTTTATCGAACCTCAGCACCGTGGGCAGGCGGTAGCGAACATCGCGGCCACACTGAAACCCCAAGGGCGCGCGGTGATTGGTTTTGGTGCTGGCCGCGGGTACCCATTTGGGCAGTTCTTTGAACACCTCAGCCAAGCTGGCCTAAAGCTGGAAGGGAAGTACGCCACCTGGACGTTGGATCCATGGACTCCCGATGCAGACTTCCTGGTGGCAATCGCACGCCGCCTTGATTAGCTTCCGCGAGGCGCATTGCCTTGAGGGTGACGTCGGAAACGAAAGCCCCTCCCACCTTCGCTGCACGTGAAGGGGGAGGGGATCGCGCGTTTCGGGGTTACTTTCCGTACTTCGCTGTGTCGCTGAGCTCGATTGGCAAGTCGGTGCCTTCTTCCTCGATGCGTTCAGCGAGCTTATGCAGGCCGTTACGGGCGTGGAGCTGCTGGCGGGTGGTTGCCAAGTTCCAACGCTTACGCGACAGGGCGTTGATGCCCCAGGAGAACGCGGCGGTGGCGCGGTTGCGGAAGCCCACCAGGAACAGCAAGTGGACGGCGAGCCAGATGAGCCAGCCGATGAAGCCGGTGATCTCCACCTTGCCCATCTTCACCACGGCGTTGAAGCGAGACACGGTGGCCATGGAACCCTTGTCAAAGTATTCAAAGGCCTCACGCTCTTCCACCGGGCGGCCCTCGGCTTCTGCTGCGATCTGCTCGGCAACAAATTCGCCACCCTGGATGGCCACCTGAGCCACGCCTGGCAGGTTGTCCAGGTTCATCATGTCACCGATCACGAAGACGTTGCGGTCATCGCCAACGGAGAGGTCTGGGTTCACCAACACACGGCCCGCACGGTCGAGTTCTGCGCCAAGTTGTTCTGCAACCAGCTTGCCCAGTGGGGAAGCAGACACACCTGCAGACCAGATCTTGCAGTAGGAGGGGATCACGTGCTCTTCGCCGGTGTTGGCGTCCTTGTAGGTCACCGCTTCCTCGTCCACGTTGGTCACCATGGCGTTGAGGTGTACGGTCACACCGATCTTCTCCAGGGAACGCTGCGCGTTGCGGCCCAGACGCTTGCCAAAGGGTGGCAGCACCTGTGGGGCGCCGTCCAACAGCACGATCTTTGCGTTGGCGGGGTTCGCGCGGGTGTAGGAACCAGCGAGGGTGCGGTGTGCCATTTCGGCCAACTGGCCTGCGAGTTCCACACCGGTTGGGCCGGCACCAACCACCACGAAGGTGAGCAGGCGCTCGCGCTCAGCTGGATCCTCGGTAATCTCAGCGCGCTCGAAGGCGCCGATGATGCGGGCACGCAGCTCCAAGGCGTCATCGATGGTCTTCATGCCTGGGGCGAATTGGGCAAAGTGATCGTTGCCAAAGTAGGACTGGCCTGCGCCTGCGGCGATGATCAAGGAATCGTAGGCCACACGCTTCTCAATGCCGCCCAAGGCAGCGGTTACTACCTTGGACTCAACATTAATGTCCGTAACTTCACCCTTAATGATGTTGAGGTTTTCCTGGCCTGCCAACACCTGGCGAGTGGATGGTGCGATTTCACCGGAGGAGAGGATACCGGTTGCCACCTGGTACAACAGCGGCTGGAAGAGGTGGTGATTGGTGCGGTCAATCAAAGTGACGTCCACGTTGGCGCCCTTGAGTTCTTTCGCGGCGAAAAGACCACCGAAGCCGGATCCGATGATTACTACGTGGTGGCGGCCGCCATCAGGACGAAATGGAGTGTCAGACATAAATAAAGGGTCTTCTTTCTACAGCACCTTTTGGAGGATGTTTGTCTCTGTTTGTTTAAGTGAGAACTCGCCGCTTCTTTGCGGCAACTCCGCCAATTTTAGCTACCTCTGAGTCAAATGTCACCACGGATAGCACTTGCACTTTGCCGCACATCGCGCTAGGCCAGCATCGGCAGGAATGGCGGCGACGAGAGGTCCCGCGTGGCTAAGCCAACAGCACCTCTGCCGCAGTTAGCATGAAACTTCAGTAAGGCCTGCGGGGCGTACGGTTTTGGAGTGATTTAACCAACTAAGGAGCGGATATGGCAGCAGCCAGGGGATTCATAGACCCCGAATTCTGGCCACACGTTGCAGCGGTTCCAGACTCCGTTCGTGCCCGCATGCGCGCCCGCAAAGCCGAAGCGGAGTTCGCCCAAGCCTGCGAGAAAGCACAGCTTATGCTCGAAGGCCCTGGGGCCGACCTCAAAGTCATGGAAGCCGACCTCTTCCTGCGCATCGCCCAAGACGGTTGGCTTGGCCTGGCTGAAGGCTTCATGGCAGGGGACTGGAGCGCGGAGAGCATTTCCGACGTCCTCACGCGCCTTGTGGAAGCAGGCTACTCGCCAAAGTCAGGCCCTAGGCACATCTACGGCCCTTACGACGGCACCGAAATCCCACCCGAGCTGGTCCGACATTTTAGTGGCGACGGCATGAGCGCCCACGGAACCATTTTTGCCTCCGGCGTTCCCACCAGGGAACGAGTCTCAGTAAAATCCTTTACCGCTTCCGCAGGACGCAACGGGGAACCTGCCAGCCACTTTGTGGACGTGACCACCTATTCCAGCCCCGCATTTGTAGAGCGTGCTGACCTCAAAGATGCCCAGATGAGGGCGGTGTCCAACCTCCTTGACCAGGCGAAAATCACCTCCGGCACTCACGTCTTGGACTTTCCAAGCGCAGGTGCCACGTTGCCGATTGCCGCAAGCAGGAGGAGGGCAACGATCGACGCCATAACCTCCAGCGTTGAACAGGCCCAGGCCATGCGGCAGATGCTCGCATTGGCGCAGGTAGACGGCGGTGTGCATGTGGAAGTGTTTGAGGAGCCGCTGCCGAAGCACACACATGCGCGGAGTATGTATGACGCCGTGGTGAGCGTGGAAAAGCTTGACAAGCTCGGGGCCCGGGGGCGGAAACATTATGTCAAGTCAATCAATGCGCAGTTGAGCCTAGGTGGAACCGTCGGGCTGCAAACCGTGATTGCGAGTGATCCCGCGGGGTCGGCGAAAGCCCGTGACGCGCTGGCGGTGTGCAATGCGTATCTGTGGCCGGCGTTTGAAATCGTCACGGCGGAACAGGTGCATCAGCTCTTCGACGCTCACAGTAACATCCGGCTCACGGCGCAAACGCATTTTGGCAATCATTACGCGGTGGGCTTGCGGCTACAGCGCGAAACCTTTGAGGGCAAGCTGCGCGAGGCGGCCGCAGAGGGATTCGATGCCGTGTACCGCCGGCTATGGATTTTCCAACTCGCCATGCATGAGGCGTTGTTCCGTGCGGGGATTCTGGACGCGGTGCAATTCAGCGGAACCACGCGGGTGAGGAGAGCGGCGCGGCGGCGCTAGATGGTGGGTGATGGCTCGGACTCGGACTCGGAGCTCCCACAGATCCTAAATGACATAATGTACATTATCGGCCTTTTATTACCGTGGGACCTTATTGCTTAATAACGTCACACTGACAAAAAGCCTATGTCTTACAGGTTGGTCACTTCTTGAGGCGCTACTCGGTTTCTAGCTCCGCTCGAGCCTTGTACGCGCTCTTGAGTTGGAAGGCTGAGATGATGAGCAAAACCAAGGCCGCCGCCGCAATCATCCACGATCCGCTGAACGCCATGTATGTCCCGAACGCCACGATCACCAGGATCCGGAACCAGATCACCGGGATGGCCCTGGCGGCAATCATTGGACCTTTTCCAAAGTGATCAGTACGTTGAGTTCGCCTTCTTCGTCAATGCTCGCCGCAACGAACTCTGGCGCCTCCACGCCGTAATCCAGACGGTTGATTGGGATCGTGGAGCTCATGGAGAGCTTCTCACCATCACGAACCACGTCAAAGGTTGCGTTGACCTCCTGGGATACACCCTTGATGGTCAGGGTTCCCGGGAGCTCGACGGTCCCAGGCGTGCCGTCGGTAGGCAGCCCGCTGAGGTCCACGCCAGCATCAGGCGCCGCCTCGAACGTAGCCTCTGGGTAGCGGTCCGTCTCAAAGATGCGCGTGCGGACGCTCACGTCCCGCTTTTCCCTATCACTGTTTATTGTTGTCATATCAACTACAACCAAGCCGGATTCCAGGACGGACCCGGAGATTGTGGCCTGACCGCTTACCGTGCGCGTGGAACCCGAGGTGGTGAGCCGTTCGCCCGGAAGCACCTCGTTGAAGGTGAAGCCCACTGAGGAAATGTTTGGAGCGTCTCCGTACACAACCTCCCATTCCCCGTCCAGATCGGTGCTTGCTGGCTGGGAATTGGTGGTATCAATGACCCCTGTCTTTACTCCGGGGCCGCGGAACAATGGAATGAGCACGATGGTCAACGCAACGAGCGCCAAAATAACTACAACAGCCGCCACGGCGACGACCAGGGGCTTTTGCTTCCGGTTCATTTACACATCTTTCTTCAAGCTAACGAATTCCCAGATTCCCAGACCTGGAAGGGAAAGCATCGGGGTCCACTCCCCTTTTGCTATACACCCTACAATTGCCGCGTACTTCCCTATCTAAGCTGCTCAAGTTTGCGGGCAAGGTCTACGAGTTCTTCACACAGCTCACCAATCTCCTGTGCGTCCGCACCCTCTGCCGCAGCGGTGGCAACATCTTCTGCCGCACATCGCAATGCATAGAGGCCGTCCCACAGGGTTTCGGCTTTTACCGCGCTGAGCATCACAACGTCTTGCGGTATGGCTTTACCACTCACACCATTGCGCTGCTCATACGCCCGCTGCCTACACGATTGCGAGCAGAACTTGCGGGGCCGCCCACGCGGCGTGACCTCAATTTCTTTATGGCACCACGCGCATACAGCATTCGGGCGGGCACCGGAGCCCGAGCGAAAACCCAATTCCGATCCCAATTCCGATCCCGATACGGACTCTGCGCCGGACCTTGAAATAGACATCCGCTTCATTCTAGTCCCTGCGCAGTGCTTTTGGCACGCGAAGCACCCTCACCCACCCGTTTGGAGTGAAAAGGTGCAGCCTAAGCTTTGGCGTGCGTCTTTTGGTCACGCCGAAGATGCATAACGATGCATAACACCGCCGGGAACAAGAGGGCGTAGCAGTGCGTTATAGTTGTATGGTTCAAAAGCCATACCCATCTGCCGCGGCGTAGTGCCCGGCACTGGCAATCGCGCTTGCTTGCACGCGGCGCGCGTTGTTCAGGTGGGGTGGCCAACAGAAGGAAAGGGATTCACACATGGCAGATCGTGTTCTGCGCGGCAGCCGCATGGGCGCAGTGAGCTACGAGACAGACCGTGACCATGACCTCGCACCCCGTCAGATGGTGCGATACAAAACGGAGTCCGGCGAGATCTTTGATGTTCCTTTTGCCGACGATGCTGAGATCCCAGGCACCTGGCTGTGCAAGAACGGCCAGGTAGGCCAGCTTATGGAGGGTGAAGGCATTGAGTCTAAACCAGCCAAGCCACCACGCACCCACTGGGACATGCTGCGTGAGCGCCGCTCCATCGAGGAACTCGACGTCTTGCTGGAGGAACGCATCGAGCAGCTGCGCAAACGTCGCCGCAATGCAGCCCGCCTGCTCAAGCAGCAGCAGGATGAGGCCAACGAGGCGCAGGAAGCCTCCGAGGAATCTTAAGCAAAATCCTTAAACAGAAATTTCACGCAACTTGAGCCCCGTGAAGGCTCATGCAAAATGCCACCGGTGATGTACCGGTGGCATAAACATTTTCAGAGGCCAAGTGCCCCATAGGCCAAGCGCCTTAGATCAGGTGCTTCTTGCGGAAGTTTTCCACGGAGCGGCGCCCGAGGCGCACGGTCTCGTCGAACAGCGCACGGGCCTGCTGGCTGCGGTGCGCAACGCCCCACTTGGTGACCTCCAGGAGGGAGTCCTTCACAAAGGAACCATCCAGCTTGGATTCGCCAATTTCGCGTTCGGTGAAGGTGATGGGCACCTCGCGGACGTCAAAACCTGCCTGCACAACGCGCCATGCCATGTCCACCTGGAAGATGTAGCCAGCGTTGGAGAGCTGGTCCAGGTCAACAGCCTCCAGGACCTCGCGGCGGAAAGCGCGGTAGCCAGCGGTCATGTCGGAAAGTCCGGCACCGAGCGCCATGGAGATATAAAGGTTGCCGCCCTTGGAGAGAATCCAGCGGTTCTTTGGCCAGTTCACTACCTCGCCGCCAGGCACATAGCGGGAGCCAATCACCAAGTCAGCGCCTGCGTCCACCTGCTCGAGCAGGAGGTGAAGTTGTTCGGGAGCGTGGGAGCCATCTGCGTCCATCTCACAGAGCACGGTGTAGCCGCGCTCCAGGCCCCAGCGGAAACCTGCAACGTAGGCACCGCACAGGCCGCCTTTGCCTTCGCGGTGGAGCACGTGCAGGTTTGCGTCTTCTGCCGCCAGATTATCTGCGGCTTCACCGGTGCCGTCTGGGGAGTTGTCATCCACAATGAGGATTTCTACCTCGGGTGCTGCCACGCGCACGCGGCTGGTGATCAGCGGGAGGTTTTCCAGCTCGTTGTAGGTGGGGATGATCACCAAAGTTTTGTCGCTTGGCTTGGCCATAACGTGTTACTCCTCAAAAACTTGAATCACTGGGTGTTGGCAGTTGCTCCACGAACTCAGCGAGCTTTCCGCGTGCTTCCACCAGTCTTTTTGGGTGAAGCCTTTCCTGCGGCTTTTCGCCGCGGTGCGGTTGTTCGTGTGCCCTTGCGCTTTGTGCTTTGCGGACGGGTTGCCAATGCCAACAGCCCAAGAACGCCTCCAATGATAACCAAGGAGGTTTCAATTGCAGAACCTGCCCGCACAGAAGCCGTGATTGTATCCCTCAGCGGCAACGTTTCCACCAGGTGCGCGGCCTCAAAGATCTCAGTGTGCTGGGTAACACTGCCGTCCGGGAGCACGATGGCACTGACTCCCGACGTCGCCGCTACCACCACAGCCCGGTCCAATTCCTTGGCCCGCATGCGGCTCATGGCCAATTGTTGGTAGGTCATGTCAGAGAATCCAAAAGTGGCGTTGTTGGTGGGAGTGGTGAGAATCTGTGCGCCCGCTTTGATGGCGTCTCGCCCAGCGGCATCAAAGGCCACCTCATAACAGGTGCTCACGCCCACTAACACTTCCCTACCGGTGGTCGCTGCTGTCATCCGCACTACGCCGTCGCCGGATCCCGGTTGGAAGTTGCCCGCATAGTCCACCATTGAAGAAAAGTTCTTCAAGAAATCCCGGAACGGCATGTACTCCCCAAATGGCTGCAGGTACTTCTTGTTGTGGACTTCCGTCGCACTGATCACGGCTTGGCCGGCTTGGCTCATGCTTTCTGGAGAAAACACCGCCATGGTGTTAAACGGCCTCGGTTGGCCTTCTTCGTCTACCAATCCATTGGCGGGCCCCCGTGACACGGTGCCCACCAGGATCGGTGCCCCCGCAGCTTGCACTGCTTGCGTGACTTCGCGGGCGGCGTCGTAATCGTAGAAAGGACTCACATCCGCCGAGTTTTCGGGCCAAATAATGAGGTCCACTAGTTCGGATCCGGAGATCGCAGCGGTTTCTGCAACATGATTGCGCAGCACCGCCATGCGTTGGGCGTTGAAGTCTAGGCCCAGGCGCGGCACGTTGCCTTGGACCGCGGCCACCCGTACCTCCCCCACTGCAGGCGTATGTGCAACTCCAGCGCCAGTTACAGCGCTTCCCACCGAAACGAGCATCACGAGCGCAATCGTGCACGCTGAAAGCACCCGTGTATCAGCCTGAAACAATCCCAGCAGCGCACCTGCGAGCAACACGGTGGCAAAACTGACCAGTGCCACCCCGCCGAGGGGCGCGAGCTCCGCGAGCACGCCATTGATTTGACCCCAGCCCAGGCGCACCCAGGCAAAACCGCCGAAGGGGAAACTCGAGCGCGCCCATTCCACCGCACTGTACAGTGCGGCGAAGGCCAGCAGGCCAAACCTTGGCCAAGCAAGCACTTTCACACCGGCTGCGCCGAGCACGAGCCAGTAGAGGGAAAGAAACACGCAGAGGGCAATGTAGGGGAAGTTCCCCACAAAGGCCCCGATCCACGGCAGCAGGAACAGCAGTTGCACCATGGAGTACACAAAGGCAATTGCCATGCCTTGGGGAATGGTAGGAGCTGCTACGTGGCCTCCTTTTCCCCCACCTTTACGGACCAACCCCGGCCTCGGCGGCTGAGGCATCAATGCCGCGATGAGGAACGCCGCACCTGCCACGCCTGCGATCGCCCACCCGAGCGGCTCATAGGAGGCATAGGTGAGCAGGCCTCCCAGTGCCGCAAGGAGAAGCCGCGCAAAGAACTGAAACCGCTGGCTCCGCGTCATGGCTTCGGGCGCTGGCCAGGGTTTGTGCCATCTTCTCCATCGCTGGAACTGCCGCTGCTTCCGCTGCCACCGGCACCTCCGACGTCACCACTTCCGACGTCACCACTGCCCCCTTCACCAGACCCAACGCCTTTGGGTGGATTGACTGTGAAGTCTTCTGGTTTCATGGTGGCGCTCCAAGCCTCAATCTCCGCCTCGAAGTTCGGATCTGAGTCTGACCTCGGGGTTGCACCATTTGCACCGGTACCGCCAAGACCGGCATCTCCAGGGATGAATACCTTGCCGTCTTCGCCCAGCACCACCCCACTGCCAGTGCCGGTTCCAAAGGACCCGTAGGTGCTGGTGGTGGGCCGGAACGCCGCAGCCTGCTCATAGCTGCGCACGCCAAGCTGCTCAATCTTGAGCGCCAACTTGCGCGCAAGTACCTTGCGCAAAAGCGCGCGAGTGGGCGTGAGCACCAGCAGCAGGCCAAAGATGCTCGTGCAAAACCCCGGCATGGCAATCAAGATGGCGCCAGCTGCGGTAAGCCCCAGATCACCGGCGGCCTTGCCTGGATTATTGCCCTGCATGAGCCTCCTGGAGATCCGGCTCATTTCCCAGGCGGCAAAGATAAGACCGCCGAAGAAGAAACCCAGCAACAGCAGCAACGCGGTGCCTACACCGAGCCACGAGGCCACGCCCCAAAAGGCGAGTGCCTCGATCAAGATGTACGGCAGTGCAACAAGAATTGGCATGCCCAACACTCTACCGTTTCACCGGGACACGCCGCCGTCGCGCGTCCCGAGTCCCGACTCCCGAGTCGCGAGTCCCGATTCCCGGGCCCAGAGTCGCGCGCCCCAATCCCAGCTGCAGCCAAGCCCAACAGCTAGGCCTGCCCGCGCTCCTCCACGGCACCCTCCATGTCCAGGAAGGCTTGGGTGAGCGCGTTTCGGGCCTCCTCGGAGGGGTTTTCCCACAGTTTGCGCTCGGCGGCCTCCAATAGGCGCTCGGCGATGTCACGCAGTGCCCATGGGTTGGATTGGGCAAAGAACTCTCGGTTTACCGGGTCCGCCACATAGGTTTCGGTGAGGGTTTCATACATCCAGTCCTCCATGAGGCCGGTGGTGGCGTCGTAGCCAAAGAGGTAGTCCACGGTGGCGCTCATTTCAAACGCACCTTTGTAGCCGTGGTTGCGCATGGCTTCGATCCAACGGGGGTTCACCACGCGGGCACGGAACACACGCCGGGATTCCTCGTGCAGGGTGCGGGTTTTCACGGTTTCTTGGCGGGTGGAGTCGCCAATGTAGGCCTCGGGGTCTTCGCCGGTGAGCGCGCGAACGGTGGCCACCATGCCGCCGTGGAACTGGAAGTAGTCATCAGAATCCGCGATGTCGTGTTCCTTGGAGTCCACGTTCTTCGCGGCAACCTGGATCCGTCGGTATGCCGAACGCATGTCCTCAGCGGCCTCCACGCCGGCAAGGTCGCGTCCGTAGGCATAGCCACCCCAGCTCGTGTACACCTGCGCCAGGTCCTGGTCATCACGCCAGTTGCCGGACTCAATGAGCTCAAGTAGCCCCGCACCGTAAGTGCCCGGTTTGGAGCCAAAAATGCGGCGCACGTGCGACATTTGGGAACCTGCGGCCTGGGGTGCGTCGGCAAGCGCATGGGCCCGTACATAGTTTTGCTCCGGGGATTCCTCTAGCCCTGCGACGAGCTGCACGGCGTCGTCGATAAGTGCCAGGACGTGCGGGAACGCATCCCGGAAGAAGCCCGAGATACGCACGGTGGTGTCAATGCGGGGGCGGCCGAGTTCCTCCAGCGAGATCACCTCCAGATCCACCACACGTCGGGAGGCCTCGTCCCACACGGGGCGCACGCCGAGCAGGGCAAAGACCTCGGCGATGTCGTCTCCAGAAGTGCGCATCGCGGAGGTACCCCAGATGGAGAGGCCCACTGACTTGGGGTATTGGCCGTGGTCGTTGAGGTAGCGTTCAATCAACGAGTCCGCCAGCAGTTGCCCCGTCTCCCACGCCAGGCGTGAAGGCAGCGACTTCGGATCCACCGAGTAGAAATTCCTGCCCGTAGGCAGCACGTTCACCAGGCCGCGCATCGGGGAACCGGAGGGGCCGGCTTCAATGAACTTGCCGTCGAGCGCGCGCAGCACCTGCGGGATTTCGCGTGCCGACGCGGCCAGGCGCGGCACAATCTCCACGCAGGCAAAGCGGAGCAAGGATGCTACCGCCTCCAGGTCAGCACCTGGCAATTCGAGCTCTGCCTGCTCGCTTGCCGCCGCGAGCACCTCGTCCACCGCCGCAACGTCCCAACCCTTTGCCTCCAGGGCCCGCAGCAGCTCGAGCGCGGTGTGCTCCACGGTGTCCACCCGCGTACGGCTTTCTTGACCCGCTTCGTTGAGGCCGAGCGCCTCACGCAGACCCGGCACCGCCTGTGCCCCACCCCAAAGCTGGCGGGCGCGCAGCATGGCGAGCACCAACTCCACCCGCACCTCGCCGTCTACGGCCTCACCGAGGATGTGCAGGCCACCGCGGATGGCTGCGTCTTTGATTTCGCAGAGCCAGCCGTCGATTTCCATCATCTTGTCATCAAAGGCGTCCTCGTCGGGGCGCTCGTCCCAGCCGAGGTCACGGTCCATCTTGGCAGCCTGGAGCAAGGTCCAAATCTCTTGGCGGATCGCGGGCAGCTTCGCTGGGTCCATCGCGGAGATGGTGGCGTGCTCATCCAGCAACTGCTCAAGGCGAGTGATATCACCGTAGCTTTCCGCGCGCGCCATCGGCGGGATCATATGGTCCACGAGGGTTGCGTGCGCTCGGCGCTTCGCTTGGGTGCCTTCACCGGGGTCGTTCACCAGGAATGGGTAGATCAGTGGCAGTTCGGAAATCGCCTGGTCCGGGTAGCACTCCTCGGAAAGGCCCGCGTTTTTGCCGGGCAGCCATTCCATATTGCCGTGCTTGCCCATGTGCACAATCGCATCCGCACCAAACACCTCGCGCAGCCAGAAGTAAGTGCCCAGGTAGTGGTGGTTGGCGGGTAGGTCGGGGTCGTGGTAAATCCCCACTGGATTTTCACCAAAACCGCGTGGCGGCTGCACCATCACCATCACGTTGCCAAAGCGCAGGCCAGCGATGTAAATCTCCCCCGTCTGGGAGTTCACATAGTGCGTACCTGGGGCCTCGCCCCAGTGCTCCCGCATTTCCTCTTGCATGGCTTCGGGCAGGGTGGCAAAAAACTCTTTGTACTGTTCCGCGGAGAGCTTGTGCGGGTTGTTGGCCAGTACGTCGTCGTTGAGCCATTCGGGGTCGTGGCCACCGGCATCGATGATGGCGTGCATGAACGCATCGCCGTCGTGGTCCCCATAGCCGCCGCCAGGTGCAGCAACCGCAGCAGCCCTAAACCCTGGGATCTTGGAAACGTCACCCAGGTCATAGCCCGCACGGTGCAGCTCCTCCAGCACACGCAGGGTGGAAACCGGGGTATCCAGACCCACCGCATTACCAATGCGGGCATGCTTGGTTGGGTAGGCAGACAACATGAGCACTAGCTTCTTGTCCGCATTGCGCTTGTGGCGCAGCATCGCATGGCGCACCGCAATCCCGGCCAGGCGAGCACAGCGCTCCTCATCCGGAACGTAGGCAATCAGGCCGTCAGCATCATATTCCTTGAAGGAAAACGGCACGGTGATCAGACGCCCATCGAACTCCGGCACCGCAATCTGGGTAGCTACGTCCAGGGGGCTAAGGCCTTCGTCGTTCTCTTCCCACTGCGCACGGGAGTTCGTCAAGGCCAGACCCTGGAGAATTGGGATGTCCAGTGCGGCGAGTTGCGCCACATCCCAAGCCTCATCCTGGCCGCCCGCCCCCACCTCAGCAGGTTTGGTGCCACCCGCGGCGAGCACCGTGGTAATGAGGACGTCGAGAGTGCCCAGCGTATCCAGCAGTTCCTGCGGAGCTTGGCGTAACGACGCGGCAAAGATCGGCACAGCCTCCGCCCCACGCGCCTCCAGGGCACTCGCGAGCGCCGCAACGTAGGCGGTGTTACCCGCCAAATGCTGCGCTCTGTAGTACACCACGCCAACGCGCGGCTTGGCCTGCCCGTCTCCGGTAGCGGGTGCCGGGCTCAGACGATCCTCGTATCCGGAAAGCGCACCCCACAGCGGCATGTGCTGCACAGGTGAGAACCCAAAGCCGGTGAGCAACAACGTGTCAGAGAGGAAATGGTGCAGGTTCACCAAGTTCTCCATACCGCCCTCAGCCAAGTAGGTGTGCGCGGTGGTCACCACACCTGCGGGTACGGTGGAAATGTCCGTGAGCTCCGCGTCCACGGCCAGCTCACCGGAAACAACTACCACCGGCTTGTTGGACTTCAACAGCGTGGCGAGGCCTTCCTCCCAGGCACGCTTTCCGCCGAGCAGGCGCACCACGAATACATCGGTGCTTTCCAGGTAGCTCTCCAACATCGCAGTACTCAAATGGTTGGGGTTTGCGTATTGGAACGCCACATCTTCGTGGGCGTTGGCTGCCTTGGCGGAGAGCAGGTCTGTATCTGAGGTGGAAAGTAGGGTAATCATCGCGTGTGCGGCGTCCTTTCACGTGGGTTCATCGCGCCCCAGGGCGGCTGGATCCCCCCTCGGTACCGGGGAGGCGGTGTACTGCACCTTTTGCGCAGGTAGTGTGCGATTGCTTCTGTGAGGCAGGTCTGACTTTCACAGTGGCGCGTCCGTCCCGGATTTTCACCGACGTTCCACCGCCACAGAGCACACGGCACTATCGGATACCTTAACACCACGGTTGGACACGCCCTTAGGAGACTTATTCCCGCTTTCCGGCTTTGCTGTGCCCAATGCCTCATGTGGAATATGCCTCACAGGCAAAACCGCGCCTTTGACCGCGGTCTCACTAGGATTGCCCCTATGAGTTCCGCCCAAGACTTCTCACCCACCCCCAAAAACTTTTCCTTTGCCCAGGCTGCAGTGCTCATTGCTGCTCCTGACCGCAGCCGTTCAGACATGTGCCCAGGCGCGTTAAGCCTGCACCAAGCACAAGACGGTGCGATTGGGCGAGTGCGTTTTCCTGGCGGGCGCATTGCCCCTGAGCAATGGACCAAAATTGCTCAAATTGCCAATGAACTGGGCAATTCCGTAATCCACCTCACCACCAGGGGCAACCTGCAGTTCCGTGGGGTCCAAGACGTCCCAGCATTCAGCGAGGCCATCGCAGCAGCGGACTTTCTGCCCTCCGCGGCACATGACAAGATCCGCAACATCCTGGCCTCCCCGCTCAGCCCCGAGCTTCACAAATACGCAACAGCTCTGGATCGAGCCCTGCTTGCGCGCCCTGACACCGCCGGTCTCTCCGGGCGAACCTTGTTTGGTTTTGACGCAGGCGATGGCGCCATCGCTGCCCGCCGCCCAGACTTTGGCGTGGTTATCCAAGACTCCCCCACACATCGTGCCCACTTTGTGCTAGCTGGCAAACCCACGGGGCTTGCAACAGATGCTGACCCCACGTTGCTCGCCGAACTCCTCAGCGAGGCCGCCGCACAATGGCAGCAGTCCCGCGGCGAACACTGGCGCACTCACGAAGCCCCGGATGTGGTGAAAGCGATCCACGCATGGCTCGCTGCCCATCCAGCGGTCGCTGAAAGCCCCGTGCCGGAACTGGGCACCCCACCAGAGCGCCCAATCGGCTGGATGCAGAAGGAAGGTTCTCACAGGGTCACGTTGGGCGCTGGCCTACGGTTCGGTTTGATGACCGCCCAGATTGCGCAGGTACTTGGTGCCGTCGGTACGCACACCTCCATCACCCCGTGGGCCTCGCTGGTGATCCATGATCTGCACGAAGGCGACGCCGAGGCCGTAGTGAAAGTGCTCGCTCCGCTGGGGTTGATTTTCGACGCCAACTCGCCGTGGCTTAAGGTCACTGCATGCACGGGGCTTCCGGGTTGCCAGAAGTCGCTGAGCTATACCCAACAGGACGCCATTGCGCTGGTGGAAAGCGGAGATGTGCCCGCTGGACTAGTACACTTTTCTGGGTGCGACCGCCGCTGCGGGCACCCACTGGAACACCACACGGAATACGTTGCTACAGGCGACGGGGAATACGAGGTAGCTACCCGATGACCACTGCATCAGGGACCCCTGCACCAGGAAACACTGCACCGGGCGAACCAATGCGGTTTCACTATGAAACCGACGGCAACGAGATTTACCGTCGCTCCTTCGCCATGATCCGCGAGGAATCAGACCTCAGTGCGTTTACCCCGGACCAAGCACAGATTGCGGTGCGAATGATCCACGCAGCCGGCCAAACTGACCTGGCAAAAGACATCGAGTGCTCCGCCAACCTGGTGCAGGCTGCGCGCGGCGCCCTCCAGGCCGGCAAGCCGATCCTCACGGATGTGAACATGGTTCGCTCTGGTGTGACCCGCAAGCGCCTTCCGGCACACAATGAGGTGCTGTGTTACCTTGGCGAGCCACAGGTGGCTGAGCTCGCAGCCACGTTGGGCACCACCCGCACCGCCGCCGCTGTGGAATTGTGGCGTCCGGTGGTGGAGGGTTCCGTGGTGGCAATCGGCAACGCCCCTACTGCCCTGTTCCACCTGCTCAACGTGCTGCTCGCGGACCCCACCTACCCGCGCCCGGCAGCGATCTTGGGTATCCCTGTTGGTTTCATCGGCGCGGCGGAGTCCAAGGAGGCTCTGGCCAAGGTTGCCCACGAGGCCGGCACGGAGTTCCTCACGGTGCACGGCCGCCGCGGTGGCTCGGCAATCACCTGCGCCGCTATCAACGCTTTGGCAACTGCCCAGGAGATCCTCCCATGACCATAAGTGTGCGCGGCAAGCTCACCGGCGTAGGTGTAGGCCCTGGAGATCCCGAACTCCTCACGCTGAAGGCGCTGAAAGCCATTGAATCGGCGGACGTGATCGCGTTTCACGCCCGCCCCCATGGAAGCAGCACGGCGCGCAGCATTGCCGGCCAGTTTTTCCCTGCCGGTGTTGAAGAGGAACTCCTTGAATACCCCGTGACCACGGGCATCACAGACCACCCCGGCGGGTACGCCGGAGCAATGGCCGATTTCTACGCAGAGGCCGCCGAACGCCTGGGTGCACACCTGGTAGCCGGTAAACACGTGGTGGTTCTGGCGCTGGGTGACCCCATGCTGTATTCCTCCTACCAGCACCTCCACCGGCTCTTGGCGGAAGATTACCCAGCCGAGATCATTCCCGGCATCCCCTCAGTCACCGCAGCAGCAAATGTGCTAGGCCTGCCGCTTTCTGAGGATGAGGACCTCCTTTCCATCATCCCCGGCACCCTCCCCGCCGCTGAGCTGGACCGCGCCCTAGAAACCTGTGACTCCGCCGTGATCATGAAGCTCGGCCGCAATTTCACCAAGGTCAAAGACGCCCTGGAACGGGCGGGCCTTGGCGAACGCGCCTATGTGGTGATCCGCGTGGGCATGGAAGGCCAGCAGGCCCTCCCCTTGCGCGAGGCCGACGCCAACGCAATCCCCTACTTCGCGGTGGCCGTAGTGCCCTCCCAGCGGCAGGGATACCTGCTGGATCCCAACCACAACACACAGCCAGCAGTCACCGGTGAAGTGGTGGTCCTTGGCCTGGGCCCCGGCGACGACGCCTGGACCACCCCGGAGGTGAGCCGGGAGCTCCGCCTGGCCACGGATCTGGTTGGGTACACCACCTACATCAACCGCGTGCCCGAGCGCGCCGGGCAGCGCCGCCACCTTTCGGACAACAAGGTGGAAGCCGAGCGTGCTGCGATGGCGCTGGATATGGCTAAGAAGGGGCGCCGCGTGGCGGTGGTTTCCTCCGGTGACCCCGGCGTGTTTGCCATGGCTTCCGCGGTGCTCGAGGTGGCCCAGGACCCGGAATGGGCAGACGTTCCCGTGCGCATTGTCCCAGGTATGACGGCCGCCCAAGCAGTTGCTAGCCGAGTGGGCGCACCGTTAGGACATGACTTCGGCATGGTTTCGCTTTCCAACCGTCTGAAGCCTTTCAGCGTGGTGGAAAAGCGCCTCCGCGCGCTCGCCGGTGCAGACATGGCCTTTGCGGTCTACAACCCGGCGTCGAAGCAGCGCCGCTGGCAGGTGCAGGCCCTCAAGGACATCGTGTTGGAATACCAGCCGCCAAGCACGCCGGTAATTGTGGCTCGCGCGGTGGGCTCAGAACAGGAGTCCGTGCAGGTCACCACCCTTGGTGAGTTGGATCCCGAGGTGGTGGATATGCGCACCATGCTCATCGTGGGTGCGTCCACAACGAAGACGTACAACAGCAGCCAGGGAGCGCGGGTGTATACCTCCCGCTACTACGCCGAAGGCGACATCGACGCCGAGGCCCGCAAACAGCTCGCCCCGCGTGAAGGCTCCTAGCCTGAAGCCTGCTCCGAACGGCCGGTAATCATCCCCGAGCGCACGGCGAACTCCCAGGATAGCCCGTTCGCGGTGAGCACTTCATGGGGGCGCGCTTGCTTGTGGAAGATCGCCTGCCGGTCGGTGTAGGCCATGAGGTATTCGTCAAATGGCGGCAGGTGCCAACGTTTCCGCAGCGCAGCCTGGAGCTGCTTCGGGGTCACTTCCTCCTGCCACGCCGCGGCGTACATTTCCGTGCCCTTGTGCTCAAAACTCATCAGCTCGCCGCTGCTCACCAAGGATTGCGCCGCTTTTTGCAGCGCCGTTTTGCCAAGCCCTGACCACCACGCAAGGTCAGCCACGCTGGCCGGCCCACGCGAACTGAAATAGCGCTGCGCAAGTTCCCGGATCAGCGCTTCCTTTCCCTGATCCTCCAGCTTGCGCCTGTGCGCCTGCGCTACCCGCTGGTCAGTGCGGATGAAAGAATCATGCCTTCCGATCTTGCTCATCTGCACCAATTCACCCGCCGATCCCAGATGCCGCAACACGCTGGACGTCACCCCAGCCCCCTGCACGCCCCAGTGCGCGTCGACAATACTGCGCACCTGCTCCCGCGAAATCTGCACCTCCGCGGCGTCGAGCACGGCGCTGCGAATCTCACGGTAGGTTTGTTCCGGCATGTCCCAGCGCTTAGCGACGCTGCCAAGGTTCAAGGTGGTTGCACGGATCCCGCAGAGTTGCACGATCCAGAAGTCTTCCTCATGGAGAAAGTGCAGGGTGCCGCGTTGGCTCCAGGTGCGGATGATGCCGAGGGAATCCATGGTGGCATCGAGCTCGCTGCGCACCGTTGGGGTGTGGCGTACTTTCAGCCCAGAGCGCAGGGCAAGTCCTGTGAGCCCGCCGGCGTAGTTTTGGCCCTGAGTGGCCAGCATGTGCTTGGTGGTTGCGGCGAGGTCTCCCGTAGGAACGTGCGGTTGCGTACCGCCCAAGCCCTGGGCAATCAACCTGCGAGCGCGAAGTTCGGGAAGTCCCAGTGACTGCATGAAGGTCAGTATAAGGCCAATGTCTGGCAGCGCCGGCGTGGTGGCGGTTGCCTTATGATGATCACCATGGCACAAACACTCCGTGAACGTATGGGTTCTTCCACCCGAATCATTGGGCTTGACGTAGCCCGCGCCCTCGCGGTAATCGGCATGATCGCCGCACACCTGGCTCCCAGTACCGGCGCGGTGTACGCGCTCACCAACGGGTTCCCCTCAGCTATGTTTGCTGTGCTCGCTGGTGTGTCCACCGCCTTGATGATGGCAAAAGGCAACGCCGCTGGCGGCACCGAACTGGCCTTGGCACGCCACCGGCTCCTTATCCGCGGCGTAGTAATCCTCCTCCTGGGAATGTTGCTTGCCGCAGTGCAGACGTTCATCGCTGTGGTGCTGAGTTCCATAGCGCTGATCATTTTGCTATTGGGCCCCGTTACTCGCTGGCGTACCAGGAACGTGATCGTACTCGGCCTCGCGTTGTGGGTTGGCGGCGCGGCGATCCTAGGTATTTCCAACGCTTATGACTGGTATCCATCCGGGCTCCTGGGCCCATATCCTCCGTTCGCGTGGCTCACCTACGGCGTGGTGGGGATTCTCCTGTACCGATTCCTCGTTGCCCCTGCCAGCGCTTCGACGGCGGATGGGAATGCCCGCGGTGTGTGGCGTGAGTCCCTCACTGCCCTTGCGGGGCTTGGAGTGCTTGGCCTCATGTTGTGGTGGCGAGTTCAGGAGGACTCAGGTGAACTCGGTGAAGGCAGCAAAATGCTGGAGGCTCCCGCGGTACCAGGTGCCTTGACCTTCCCGACGGACACCTTAGCCGGTGCTCCGGATTTGAGTTGGCGATCGCTTCTTGCCGCCGACGCTAGCGCCCACAGCGGTGGCCTCATTGACGTAGCGAGCGCCTCAGCAGTGAGCATCGGCGTGATTACGCTGTGCTTGTTGCTCGCCCGAATTCCTTGGGCGCAGATCTTCTTGTTCCCACTGCGATCGGTGGGGCAAATGGCGCTGAGCAGCTACGTGTTCCACGTGTTGAGCATTGCGGCAATCACGTTCTTGTTAGGCCTGTTCGGTTGGGTGGCCATAGATCCGATTGATGCTTCCATCGCGGAGGCAGACAAGAGCGTGAGCAGTACCAACGTGGACGAACTTGGCGGCATGCCGTGGGGTGAGTACCAAGACTTGGTAGAGCAATCCGAGGGGTGGGAAAGCCTGTGGGACGCCGAATCCGAGTATTACCAAGAGCATTCGGCCGGCATATTCAGCGATGAGGACGGAAAGGTGGACGGCACCATGAGCACGCTCGCCGATTGGTTTGGGTTTGGCGCAACAGTGCTATTTCTTCTGATCGCGTGCCCGGTGTGGATGCTGTTCTTCCCGCGGGGTCCGTTGGAGCAGTTTGTGCGTTGGGTGTCTTTGAAGGGAACCGGGGTGGGTGAAATCCACAAGGCTTCACACCATACTTCAAACCGTACATAGCAAAACGTCTCCCTTTGAGGAGAACCCTGTTCGGGTTACTTTCCAAAGGGAAACGCGGGTGAAGGCTTCATTTGCCTATTCTTCAACCAAGATTCTTGGCCCCTCACGCATCCGCTTGTTCGCGGAATGCGTTCTGGGAGGGCTTAACGGTGATCGTGGCTGAGTGGCAGCCAGGAAGAGCCGGCGCCGAAACGAGCTTTTTCATTCAGCTACCTTTCCAATGAGGGACGATGATCACCCAACTCCACTATCGGCAGCCTGGGATGGCCAGAGAGTGAGAGGGCAAGGATTTCAAATCCTGCACAAAGATTAGGGAGCATCCAGCACATGGTTCAAATGGAGGAAACGCAACCAGCCCCTGGGCTTTCATGAGAATCGGAACAAACCCACAAAAAGAGGAACTCCGCGCCTCTCAATAGGGGGTGTACTGAAAACTACCCCCGTTTCCAAGCCAACGCACACCCAATTGGGCGAGCAACGCAAAACGAGCCCCACCGAGTTGCAACTCAGAGGGCCCGATTCTTCACCTTAAAACTAGGAGCTCTTGCGCCTGCGCCTTGCGGCGAGCTCATCCATGGCGATCACCTGCGGACCATCAAGCTCCTCCTCAATCCGCTCGGATGGGAAGGAGGAAATGGTGCCGGTGAGTTCGCGCATAATGCCCGGCACCGCGATGCCAAACACGCCCTGTCCATCACCCAGGAGGTCAAATACTTCTTCAGCAGAACGGCATTCGTACACCGTCTTGCCGTCAGAAACCAAGGTGATCTCCGCGAGGTCGTTCACGCCAAGGTCACGCAGCTTCTCTACGGCGAGGCGAATGTTCTGCAAAGAAATGCCAGTGTCCAGAAGGCGTTTGACAATCTTCAGCACCAGGATGTCCTTGAAGGAGTACAAACGCTGGGAGCCGGAACCGTGAGCACCGCGGATGGAAGGCACAACGAGCTTAGTGCGTGCCCAGTAATCAAGCTGACGGTAGGTAATGCCTGCAACCTGGCAAGCAATAGGAACGCGGTAGCCCACTTCCTCGTCTGGCCCCACGTCAAACAGGGTGTCTTGCACACCCATCTCCTCAGGCTTGATCTCCAGAGACATGCCTTGCTCCTCGCGGTACTGTGAAAATCTTCGTTGAAGCGCTCGCAGTTGATGAAAACCGATGCTTCATATTCTTTAGCAAGGTTAGAACAGGGTCAAGGGTTTCCCTCACGACACGCCCATAACTTAAACCTCAAGTTGAAGTTTAAACCTAAATTGCACCATTGTCATCTTCAGTCCCATCAGTCTCATCAGTCACATCTGTTTCACCGAAACTGAAGGCGTCATCCTCTACATCCAATGAGAGGTCCTCTTCCGAGATCCCGAGCTCCGCCATCAAGGCAGAAAAATCTGCGTCCGCCTGCGCATCGCCTGAAGCAGACGCTGCGCCCGCACTGCCGACGTCGGCAGGCTCGTCCTCACGAGGCAGCGGCCCGAGCTGGAGGTAGGTGCGCAGGTCTTCGTCGTTCATGAAGACGCTGGCCTGGTTGAGAACTTCCTCCTCGGCGAGGATTGGTACGCCAACTTTGAGGGCGAGCAGCGTTGCGTCGGAAGGGCGGGCGTCCATCTCGAAGCCGTCCTCGAACTCCAAGGTGGCAGTGAACTCGCCGTTGAAGTAGGTAGAGATCACTACTTGGCTCAGTTCGCGGCCAGACATTGCGAGCACTTCGATTAGGAGGTCAATTGCGGTTGGCCTGCGTCCTTCTTGCTCATTGACGTGCTGGAGGTGCGCCCAGCCTGCATCGTCCTCCACCCAAATTGGCAGCACCCGGCCGCGCGCGGGCCACCAGAACACCAGGCAGGGAAAATGTTCTGGGCCCAGACCGATCGGGCCTTGGTAACTCAATTCGTGCTGGGCCATGTGTTTCCTTCCCTTAAGGATGTCTTGTGGAATTAATAGTCCCCCACGTTACCCCTGAAACGCTGAAAACCCCGCACCACTACGCAACCGGTGAACGGGCCCCAAAGTCACAGGGGCAAATGGCAGCAAGTGTGCGGGGCGTTCTCGCAACAACTGCAACAACGCTTTATGAAAGAAATGGACTAAGAACCCAGTTCATCTTTGAGCTCGGCCTTGAGCAGATTTGCGTGCAGTGACACCATCAGTGCGCTCACTTGCTGGGAAAGCTCGCGGGCCTCGTGCTTTGCACCTTCGCCCTTTTGGTGCGCCAATGGCTTGACCGCGCGGGAAACCAAATCTGCCTGGCGGGCTGCTGTGTTGCGCAAGTTCTTCAAGTGGCGGGTGTCAATGCCAAATGCTTCAAGCTGAACGGCCAGTGCGGCGGTTTGGGCGTCTTCGGCGTCGAAGTACCCAGAGGCGTCTGCGTCAATCACCCCACCTTTAGCCAGCGCTCGCACCTGCTCAACTGTGACCTCGGCGCGCGCTGCAAGGTCAGCTTCGCTGAGTCGCGTTGCCCCGGCGGTGCCACGGAACTTCTCGGGGCTCACCACCGGCGCACTTGGCTCAACCTGCGGCGTGATGGCGGTGACAAGGCCAGAGTCCATTGCCTCCAGTTGCTCACGGATCACTTTCAGCGGCAGGTAGGCGTCACGCTGGGTGGTGAGGATGAAGCGGAGCCGGTCAACGTCAGCCTGGGTGAAGCGGCGGTAGCCACTAGCCGTGCGTTGTGGGGAGATGAGCCCTTCAGATTCCAGGAAGCGGATTTTAGAAACGGTCACGTCGGGAAACTCAGCAGTGAGCTGCTGCAGTACCACTCCAATGGCCATGGTCTTTGGAGCTTTCGCCGGAATTACTGCGCGCGAAGCGCCAGCCGAAGCTGGTGTTGCTTTCTGAGGTACTGCGCCCATCTACTTCTTTCCCTTGTCCCTACAACTACTTCCTACAACCGCGTTCTTTAGGCTGCTGGACCCGCCAGGAACACCAGGCGGAACTTGCCAATCTGAACCTCGTCGCCAGTGGACAGCGGAGAGGAGTTGCGTGGCTCGCGGTTCACGTAGGTTCCGTTGAGGCTTCCCACGTCCACTACCTCAAACTGGCCGTCATTGATGCGGAACTCTGCGTGGCGGCGGGACACGGTGACGTCATCCAAGAAGATGTCTGAGTCCGGGTGGCGGCCAGCGGTGGTGGTTTCACGATCCAACAGGAAACGTGCACCAGCGTTTGGCCCACGCTTTACCACGAGCATGCCTGCACCTGCTGGTGGGGTGACATCAGTGCCAGACGCTGGGGACGCGCTTGCACCGGACTCCATCTCCTTGAGCAGGTCTGCGCGGAACACAGAGGTGGTTTCCACCTGCATATCTGGAGTCACGTTGTTGTCACTCATTGTTCAACCTCCAAGTTGATTGCTCATGGCATCCAATCGCCTCTGATTGCACGCACTGATTCAATGCTTCATATCTTAGCCAGCTTCCCCCTACACTACGCCAACCTAAACAAAATCGTGGGGCACCCGAACGCTGTGACCATGCCCTTACCTGGAAGGATATGGGCTCGCTGAGAATTGAAAACGCAGCCACATAGTTCGGACATAGTTCAACCGCCGCAATACACCCGCAATCCACCTCAGCGCGGGCAGCAAAGCCTAGGCAGGTGGCCGGCTCAAGAATGTGTGGGGAAGTTCCCCCAAACTTCACCCACGCAGGCGCGCCGCGCTCGGTTTCAAGCACCGCACGCAAAGAGCAGCTTCCGACGCTCCCCTCTCCCCTTTAACGGAATATATTGCCAATGCCCCGCAGTACTCCGTTGCCGGAGTTTTGGAGCGGGTTATCGGACACCATGTACGTCCAGGTGGCGGAGGGGCGTATCAGGCCGGCATCCTCAAGGTGCGCCCCTGCGGCGTCAATAGCAACCGTTCCAAACGTTTCCACGGCCTCATCCACTGCGCGCTGGGCCAGCTCTTTGAACTCGCGCACGGCGATGCGGTGGAACTCGTCAATTGGGGTTTCCCTCGCGATGGCGCGCAGGTGGATGGACTCACGGACGTCATCCATAAGGGCCAGGTGCTCACTCCAGGCGTTGTCCAAGTGAAACAGCATGATTTCTCTCGCCGCCTGCTCCAACACCTCACCAGCAACCTCACCCTGCAACTGCTCAGCCCGCTGCGGGTTCGCCGCAGCCAGCTCCTCCCAGGCTTGGTTACTCTCCAAGATGTTCTTGCGCCGTTCCACAATGATTTCGCGCTGGTCCGCCAGCAGTTGGTTGTACTTCCACGTCTGGGCGTGGATTTCCAACAGCTCACCTTCGGTGACGCGCTGGCAATGGCCAATGAAGTTTTCCACCTTTTTGGACTGGATCAGCCCGGTGGCGTCTGGGGTTGCCCCGATCTCTGCGCCGTCGCCACCCGCTAGCAGCAGATCATCTTCCAGGGACACATAAAATTGCGACATGCCGGGGTCGCCTTGGCGCCCTGCACGCCCGCGGAGTTGGTTGTCCAGGCGCTGCGTGCGGTAGCGGCTGGTGCCAATCACCGCCAGCCCACCGGCGGCTACAACTTCCTCATAGGTTGCTCCGTCCACCCCACCAAGGCGAATGTCGGTGCCGCGTCCGGCCATCTGCGTAGACACCGTGACCTGCCCGAGCCCGCCTGCTTGGGCGATGATTGCGGCCTCGTGTGCGTCGTTCTTCGCATTCAGTACCGCCGCCTGGATGTCATGTTCCTCGAGTGCCTGCGCCAGGGCTTCGGACTCGGCGACGTCCTGGGTGCCCACGAGCACGGGCTGCCCGGTGGCGTGGATCGCGGCAATATCGGAAACAATCGCTTGGAACTTCTCAGTGGCGGTGGCGTACACACGATCCGCGTAGTCATTGCGGATGTTGGGCACGTTGGGTTCGATCCGGGAAATGTGCAGGTTGTAAAACTGGCGGAGTTGGTCGGTGGCTTCAACGGCGGTGCCGGTCATGCCGCACACCAGCGGGTAACGCCCCATGAGAGCCTGGATGGTGATGGTGTCCAGAATCTTGCCGCCCTCGGTTACCGCCAGGCCCTCTTTGGCTTCCACCGCAGCCTGCACGCCGTCGGGCCAGCGCTGCAATTGCGCTACGCGGCCCTTGGAGGCGTCAATGAGCGCCACTTTGCCTTCGCGAACAATGTAGTGGACATCTCGGTGGACCAGCGCGTGTGCATGCAGCGCCAGGTTCACCTGCACAAGGGTGCTGCCCACATGCTCTGAGTCGTAGAGGCTGTGAATCCCCAGCGCCTGCTCCACGGCGTGGGCGCCTGCCTCGGTGAGGTGTGCGGTGCGGGCGTCGTCGCTTACCGTGAAGTGCTCTTTTTCCTTGAGTCGCCGCACCACCTGTGTGATCCTGCCGCGCGGCGCCTCGCCCGGTGCGCTGCCGGCGAGGACCAGGGGCACCAGCGCTTCGTCGATAAGCACGGAGTCGGCCTCGTCCACAATCGCCACGTCAGGCGCGGCAACTACGGCGTCCTCACTGCGGGTGATCAGTTGGTCGCGCAGCACGTCAAAGCCCAGCTCATTTACGGGGCCGTACACGACGTTTGCAAGGTACGCTTGCCGACGCTCCCCCGGCCCCATTTCCTCCGCGATGTGGGAGGAGCTCAAGCCGAAGAACTCCACGAGCGGGCCCATCCACTCCCGGTCACGCCCGGCCAAGTATTCATTCACGGTAACCACATGCACCCGCTTGCCCAGCAGCCCAAACCCCGTTGCTGCCATGGCACCCACCAGGGTTTTGCCCTCGCCGGTGGCCATTTGGATCACGTCACCTTCAAGCAGGCGCAGGACTGCCTGCAACTGCACGGGGAACGGGCGCAAACCTAGCGTGCGCTCGGAGGCCACCTGGAGGCCGGCCAGGAACGTCTCGGGGTCCGCGAGGCGCGGGGGGTTGCTCTTGCCGGACGCGCCCTTCCCAGACGTGCCCTTGCCTACCGCGCCCTTGCCAGCGGCACTCATCACGAGCTCGCGCAGGGCGGCGTCATCGAGTTGGGCGAGTTCTGTGGCCTTCTGCCCTGCCCGTTCTACAATGCCGAGGCTACGTTTTTGGTTGCGCCCGGATTTGCCATCAAGGGCGTTCCAAAACCATTTCAAACCAGCCACGGTGTATCACTTCTTCCTGCAAATCGTCTGGCAGCAGTACCTTTGTGCAAGCTTTGCGCGCCGAAATCTGGGTGTGGGCACTCGCGGAAAACTCCGCTTTGGTGACCTAGATTTCAAAGGGGTGCGCTGTTTAAGCAAACTGACACCCACTTTAGCGGTGCTGCCGTAGTTTACGGCACGGCATTGCTCTACTCTGTGCTCTAGTACGTTGCTCAGATGCGTTGCTTCCGTGTGTTATTGCCGTGTGCTACTGCCAGGTGAAGAACTACGGGCAAAAGCAGCTTTCCACCCCACCCCACCCCAGACCCCACCTCCGAACCTGAGAAAGGTAAACCGCCCAGTGCATTCCGTGAACGTGAAGGTGCCCTCCTCCAAGGGCTACCAGATGGCCGGCACAATTGACATGCCAGATTCCACGCCCACCGCCTTCGCAATGTTTGCGCACTGCTTCACGGGTTCGCGGTTTACGCCTGCGGCTTCGCGTGCATCAAAGGAGCTCGCGGAGCACGGCATCGCGTGTTTGCGCTTCGACTTCCCTGGGCTTGGCCAATCCGAGGGCAACTTCCACGAGACCTCCTTTAGTGAGAACGTGGAAGACATCAAAGCGGCCTACCAGTGGATGAGCGAACACTACAGTGCCCCTCAGTTGCTGATTGGCCACTCGCTTGGCGGCGCGGCGGCGCTGAAAGCGGCAACCCAACTCAAGAAGCTCCGTGCGGTGGCCACCATCGGCGCGCCTTTTGATCCAGCCCACGCCGTTCTCCACTTCGCCGACCGCATCTCGGAGGTAGATGAAACCGGCGCCGTCACCCTCACCCTCGGTGGGCGTGACATCACCATTTCCCGCGAGTTCCTGGAAGACCTCGCCGAAACTAACCCCGAGGAATACCTCCCGAAACTCCGCAAGCCGTTGCTGATCCTGCACTCCCCCATTGACCAAACCGTGGGCGTAGAAAACGCGCAGCTCATCTACACCACCACCCGCTTCCCCAAGTCCCTGGTTTCCCTCCACCAGGTTGATCACTTGGTGACCAAGCAGGGGGCGGCCCAGTTCGCCGCACGCCTCATTGTGGATTGGGTTGGCCAGCATCTGCGCCCCGAGGCCCAAGAGCTTGCCGAGCTTCCCGAACACGTTGCCGTGGCCCACTCCACCCAGGCGGGCCGCTTCACGGACCTCGTCCACACCGGAACCCACACGCTCACCACCGACCGCGAAAAGTCTGCCGGCGGCAAAGGCCAGGGCATCTCCCCCACCGGCCTTATACTCTCCGCTCTGGCCGCCGGAGTTTCCCAAACCGTGCGCATCGCGGCAAAAGACGCCAAAATCCGCGAACTGGAGCACGTCCAAGCCACCGCCACCAAGCACGGCAGCCAGATCACTGTTGCGCTGCGCTTCACGGGCGCGCTTACCGACGCCCACAAGGCCCAACTCCTCGACGCCGCACGGGGGCACGAGATCGCAGCGCTCATCCCTGATGTCCGCATTATCGAAGACGTGGAAGCGTAGGGGCTGGCAATGACTGCTGGGTACCCGATCGATGCACCCTGCCCCTGCAGCCAAGGGCATCAGACCCGCGAAGGTGCGCTGAGCTTTGGCAACTGCTGCGAGCCTCTGCTTTCCGGTGCTAAGGATGCACCAACCGCGCGGGCGCTCATGCAGTCGCGCTACACGGCCTTCGTGCTGGAGGATTCCGAGTACCTCATGCGTACCTGGCACCCTAGGACCAGGCCAGCGTCCTTGGATCTTTCCCCGGACATGCAGTGGCTGGGATTGGAGATTCTGCAAACCACTGGAGGCACGATGTTTTCCGCGGAAGGCACGGTGGAGTTCAAGGCCTACTACGAAGGCGGCGTGCAGCACGAGCACTCCACATTCAGCCGGGTTGATGGCCGCTGGGTGTACGTGGACGCTTTGCCTTCCTAAACTGCCCTGGCCTGCCAATTTCCCCGGAATGCTCACACTGGTGTAACCTGATCGGTGTTGCCCAATTGGGCGGCAAGCAGTAATCGGGCTGTGGCGCAGTTTGGTAGCGCACCACACTGGGGGTGTGGGGGTCGCAGGTTCAAATCCTGTCAGTCCGACCAAGAAAAACCCACCGCTTCGGCGGTGGGCTTTTTGCTGTGCAGGGTCTTCCCCAACCGATATAGTGTTCGCACAAACCGGCTGCTTAGACCATCAGTGTCGGCTACGGCGGCTAGAGTAATGAGGTCATCAAAGAACACGTCCCTCAAACCAAAAGGAATGATTGCTGTGGCTTCCTCCAACTCCATCTACCAGGCCGTGTGGGGCACCGCGGACACCTACCTCCGCGGCACCGTTTCACGCCAAAGCTATGGCGATTACATCCTCCCGTTTACCGTGCTGCGGCGCATGGAGTGTGCGTTGAAGGACACCAAAACCGCGGTCCTGGAAACCGTCAAATAAGTAGAGCACATGCCTGACCACCTGGTGGACGCGATGGTTCTGGCTAAGCACAAGTTGCCGTTCTATTCTTCTTCCCCGCTGTCTTTGGAGGTGATTCCGAGTTCGGCAGACGCGGCCTTTAGAGAAAGGGCCTCGATATCTTCATAGAGGGCCACGGCATTACGTTTGAACTCTTCGGAGTACCTAGGCATGGTGGTAGATTACTTTTCTTCCCAACCCGACAGGGTTGGATATCAGGTGTCTACCCCACGGGGTCAGGTCCGGAACCGGATATCGGGGTTCTAGAGGCGGTCTAGATCTTCCCGTGAAACCCATCCGGTCCTGCATCACTGAACACTACCGATGCGGGCAATCCATGATCTTTGAGAGCGGGCACTCCACAGCCCCTCAGTACGATGGGAAAAGCAAGCGCCCCAGAACCTGAGTTCTGGGGCGGCGCGATAAGTACGGTATTCGAGCGCGGGACAGAAGCCGCTTTCCCTGGGTAATGAGTCTGAGACTCGGCCCAGCTAGTGCCAGCTTTTAGCCTGAGGCTACGGCATCAGCACCTGCTTAGAGGCTACCTCCTTTCCGCAATTCCGTCAATGATTGTTCATGTGATGTCTGTACTCTTAATAAATCCGTACTGCAATCACTGAAGTGGCTCACTCCTAATGCAGCAGCAATGTCCCTGGATAACCGAGCCTTTGGTGACTGGTCTTCAAGGAATCGTTCGAGACCATTTTCCTCGATTTTCTTTCGAGCATGAAAAACCGCGCTAGCTAAGAGATCAGCAATCTGTAGCCCCGAACATGTTCTTGAATCGAGACTCACTGCGGAAGCAATCCTCTTGTTTCCAAACCTCGTGTTACAGCTTTTCATTAGTTCATCGCCATATGAAATTCCTTCAGGAACATCAATGTGATCCAGAAGGGCAATACTAATCTCTCTCCTAGTGACTAGCCCACGAAGGAGTCGATCAGTAGCGAAAAGATGTCCTTGCCATTGCTTCTTGCTACTCCACGGATCGAAATGCCGCTTATCCAGTACAAAAGCACCGAATCGGCATTCTGCTGCGACTGCTTCACGAAAAATCTCAGCGAGAATCGGTTCGGAGTTCTTCGTGACCTTCGAGAATTTGATCTCTTCCGCCCCGGTAAAACGATTTCGATCTCGGCAGGCTTTTACCGCCCTTGAAAGTCGATCCGGGTCTGCAGTTTTTACAGCACCGGTAACAAAGTGCTTGCCTAAAGTCCCTTTGCTTCCAGCCTCATCGATGAAATACACGGCACCAACGGCATCTTCAGGCAGGGTAATCTTCGGCGGAAGTACACTCGACTCCAAAGGTGACAATTTCATCAACAATTTCTTTCGTTAGCGCTTTTGTTTTCCCTCAATCTTAGCTCAAGGTTAGGGCTCCCGTTTTTGACGTAGATGTCATCTGATATGCAGCCGAAAATGAGCACTTGAAGTACATCAGCTCTATGGTTCGGCGCAGTTTACTGGGGTCAAGATCTGGCCGGTTGGCCTGGAAGTTGCGAAAGACCTCATCCAAGATGTCCTCGGTCCACCGGGCTTGGTAAATATCTGTGCCTGCCAATCTGATCAGGATGTCGCGTAACATAGTGGGATACAGCACGTTGGCGTCGTAGACAACGGTAAAGCCGCTCACTCGTACAGCTCCATCTCCTCGGTCAGGGCAGTGAGATCATCTGCAGCTGTGCGGGTGTCAATATCTCGTTGATGTTTGTAGGCCTGCACGTCGGCCGCATAGATGCGCCGATGCGTGCCAACCTTGTGTCCGGGCAAGATGCCGTCATCCATTAATTTAATGACATGCGGACGAGAGACATTAAGCAAGTTAGCTGCTTGCTGGGTGGTTAGCTCGGCCCGCATAGGGATCACGCCTACCGATCTGCCGGCTGCAGAATTAACCAGGATCTCCCGGAGTACTTTGGCTACTTCTCGAGGTAGACGGATAACGTGATCGGAGTCCTCCACAACGACCTTGACGTCCTTATTCGTAGATGTATCGCTCAGGACGCGGTTAATTTTCTGCAAAGCCTTACGGGCTGTGGCCGCTGTGCTGGCGAATTCACTGTCCTGTAGGTGTGACACGCCCCCACATTACCGAATAAACGAAACAAACGAATCGTGCGCCATGTAAAGATCCCAAAAGGTATGCCTCAACGTAACCAGATGTGGCAGGCACTCTCCGTCAAGGCCCCCGCGGGCAAGGATGGCCTTCTCAGTTTCGACCCGGTTATTACCTCAGCTAAGGGCGTTGAACGCCATCACCTGTTCCCCAAGGCTTATCTGTCGAAAGAGCTGGGCGTCTCTGATCCCAAGAAGATCAACTAGATCGCCAACATGGCACTGGTCGCTTCAAGTGGAAACCGAGTACTATCTCACCGATCCCATCAACACAGGGTCGTAAAAGAAGCGGCACTAAACCCAGGACGCTTCAGAATGGAACCTAAACGAGTTTCCGCTGGTTGATTTGAATGACCCAGTTTCCCTAAAGGGCATTCCAAAAACTGTGCCTCTTCAACTGCAACAAGAAAAAGCTAATCGAGATTCATCCACCCCCTGGAGAACCAGTGATACTAGTCGCCGTTCCCGCCTTGGCGGCAGGGCTCATTTGGGGCCTAATTACGGGAATCATCTTTACCATAATAATCCACCGTCGTCACCCGCGCGAGAATAAAAAGACACTAAACTCCAAATTAAAGCTCGGTGCTTTTAGTTTATTTTGTTCGATTGTATTTTTTATATGGATTAGGCCAGGAGGGTTTGAAACCTACTTATTAACCGCAGCGCTTGTATCCCTCATTTTCGGCGCGGGAACATTCATTTCAGCAAAAACTATAGTGTCAATATGGGATCCGGAAAAAATTCCACCACCAGGGGATAATAAACCATCCAATTGAGTCAGCATATGATTAGCGAAATAGGTAAGCTTCTCGGAGATGTTCAGCGGTCCGGCTTAGCCATAAGCGAATTAGAGCTCGGATAAGCACCCAGCCCTTCCGCCTCCCTGGGGTGTACTTAATACGACGTATAATACGACGTATACTTCCCCACCATCGGCCTTACCTCTCCCTCAATCGGGTCAGCACATGGATCTGCAGCAGGACCGGATAGAGGTGGCAGACGACCCCGACCGTCAGGAGAGGCACAAGGGACACCCATCCACCGGCCACACTGGCCCAGACCGCGGTAACTGCATGGAGCAGGAACGCCCATGCATGGCCGGCCGCCGCCGCCCTCACGGGTCGCGACTCACTGCCCTTCATCGCCCCGGATACCTCATCTCTCCGCAGGGAGAATATAAGCCTGTTCCACCCAATCCATGAGAGAAAGGCATTGAATAGTTCCACTCCCCATCGGCGACTGGCGTCTCGCGAGAGCGAGAGACGATCCCACTGGGAGCTCGGGATATGGCGCTCCAGCGAGTCGCCGACAAAGGGGGCGAGTCCCAAGCCCAGGAGAGTTGTTGTGACAACGAAGCCCACCGAGGCCACGCCCGTCTCATTAGCCACGATCACGAGGCCCAGTACCGCAGCGACCGTCAGAAGCAGAGCGGTCATACAGATTCACCACCCCGGGACGCTACTTGGCTCTTCTGGACCCCGCTCTCTTCCGCAAGACCGCCTCTCCAAGCGCACCCAAAGAAACGAACTTGCACACTACTTCTCATGCGCTAAACCCTTCGACTCCTCCACTAGACCTTTTTCCCACCCTCGCGGAGGAGGCCACGAAACTCCCCACTCAGCTAACTGGTCTTTTGTCCACAATACCGAGACTCTCTAGGGTTAGTTCCCCGGTCGAACTCGAGACCCACCTTGTCAATTCTGACATCTACTTCTCCAGAGTATTGTTTTCTGCCAAGCATCAAATTCAGACGCTCACTGTCCCACCGAACCAACAACCACCGCTCCGGCGCTGCTCCTGATCCTGTTGGGTTCCCCATCCGAAATAGTGTTCGCACAAACCGGCTGCGTAGGCCATCAGTGTCGGCTACGGCGGCTAAAGTAATGAGGTCATCAAAGAACACGTCCCTCAAACCATAAGGAATGATTGCTGTGGCTTCCTCCAACTCCATCTACCAGGCTGTATGGGGCACCGCGGACACCTACCTCCGCGGCACCGTTTCACGCCAAAGCTATGGCGATTACATCCTCCCGTTTACCGTCCTGCGGCGCATGGAGTGTGCGTTAAAGGACACCAAAACCGCAGTCCTGGAAACCGTCAAAGAAGTAGAGCACATGCCTGACCACCTGGTGGACGCAATGGTTCTGGCCAAGCACAAGTTACCGTTCTATTCTTCTTCCCCGCTGTCTTTGGAGGTGATCGCCAACTCAGATGACAACGTGATGGCTGGCATGCTCGCATACCTGGATAGCTTCAATGAGACTGTCCGTGATGTGTGGAAGGCGTTCAAGTTCCCGGAACTCTTGCAGACGTTAGAGGAAGGCAATGTGCTGTGGGGCGTGGTGGCTCACTTTGCTGGCATTGACTTGTCAAACGAAGCCTTAGCTAAGGGCAATGAACGAAGCGCAGAAAACGCCATGGGGGACCTGTTCGAGGAACTCATGTACCGCTCATTCTCTGAAAACGGGCAGGTAGCCGGTGAATACTACACTTCGCGTGAGATTATCCGCCTGATGGTTGATGTGCTGCTCAACTCCGACGATGACGGTCTCCAGGGCAAAGCTCCGGCACGAACTGTGTACGACCCAGCCGCCGGAACCTGCGGCATGTTGCTGGTAGCCAAAAATGCGATGGAAGAACTAAATAGTAACATTCAGGTTGGTCTGTTTGGCCAAGAAATCATGCAAAAGTCTTTCGCACTCGGCCGCTCTGACCTAGTGGTATCCGGCGTTGATCCCAACGCCCTTCAGTTTGGCGACACCCTGGTCAATGACCGCTACGAAGGCCAACAGTTCGATTACGTGCTCTCCAACCCGCCATATGGCTCTGACTGGAAGAAATCGAAGAACGCAGTAACCGCCGAGGCGAATCGCGAGGGGTCCCGATTTTCTCACGGTCTGCCACCGGTATCTGATGGGCAGATGCTGTTCCTCTGCCACGTAGTAGACAAGCTCAAGGACGCTGAGGAAGGAACCACAAAAGGTGGCCGTGGCGGTGTTGTTACCAACGGCTCCCCACTGTTCACCGGAGCTGCTGGTTCGGGGGCGGACCAGATTCGCCAGTGGCTGATTGAGGAAGATTTCCTCGATGCAATCATCGCTCTGCCAACGGACATGTTCCATAACACTGGCATTGCCACCTACATCTGGATTGTGGACAAGAATAAGGAGCCACGGCGTAGAGGCAAGATTCAGCTCATCGACGCAACCGCACAGTGGACTCCAATGCGCAAGTCCATGGGCAATAAGCGCCGCTACTTCTCCGAAGAAGACCGCGCAGCGATTTCAACTCTGTACTCAAAGTTCGATCAGGCTGACCCAGAGCTGTCCAAGATTGTCACCGCGAAGGACCTCTCTTTCTATGACGTGCCAATGTTCCGGGTGAAGCACTATGCAACGCTCATTACCGACGACACCGTGCGCGCAGCTTTGGAGCACAAATCCGCCCTCACCGGACATGAAGCCGTGATTCGTTCATGTGAGGGCATGGCATGGAATGATCTACCCAATCACTTAAAGACCGAGGCCAAGGCCGCTGGCTTAAAGATGAGTGCAACCCTGCTCGCACACATCATGCAGGCTGTAGCAGTGGATGATGACACCGCGCCAGAAGCTATCGATCACAAAGGCAACCCAGTGATTGATGCAGGTTCAAAGATTGTGGAGCGCGTACCACGAACAGAAAACATCGAAGAGCACATGGAGCGTGAGGTATACCCCTTCGCCCCGGACCTTGTGTGGAACGAAGCCGATGTGAAGATCGGCTACGAAATCCCCATGACCCGACTGTTCTACAAGCCCGAAGAAACCGAGACGTTGGAAGAACTCGACCAAAAGATCGATGAAAAGCTGGCCTTGATCCAGAAGCTGTTGGCGGAGGTGCAGAAGTAATGGAAAATACCATTGCTCTTTGGCACATCGCCGAAATCAATCCATTGACACCACAGTTCAATGAACTTCCAGACGGCAACGAGGTCTCTTTCTTGCCTCTGGAGAATATTTGGGCGTATGGAAAAGCAGACCAATCTTCAAGGAAAGTTTGGAAAAAGTCAGAAACGAGTTACACCCAGTTCCAGAACGGCGACATTCTTGTCCCCAAAGTGACACCCACTGTTTATCACGGCCGCTCCATGATTGCCGATATAGACTCCGAAATTGGCTTAGCCACGTCCGAAGTACACGTAATTCGGTGCAAGCGCGAGATTGAACCCCGATGGATATTGTTCAACTTATTATCCGGTAAGTTTCTCGACGAAGCGAGAGGGGCCGTCTACGGCGTAGGCGGTCTGCAGCGAATCTCAATGCAGTACCTGCAGAATTACAAAATAGCTAATTATTCTCTCGGCACCCAACGCCGCATCGCGGATTACCTCGACCGTGAAACCGAACAGATCGACACCCTAGTGGCGGAGCTGGACGATTATGTTGAGCTGTTGGAGAAGCGCAACGAGTCACTTCTTAAAGAAACCATTGAAGTACTTGCAAGGGACTTCCATGAAGTTCAATGCAAATTCATTGTCTGTACCACGACGGGCACCGGCGACACCCAAGACGCCAATTCAGATGGTCCGTACCCATTCTTTGTTCGCTCCGACCACCTCGAGAGGTCCGCAGAATGGTCTTTCGATACTGAGGCAGTTCTTACATCAGGCGACGGTGCCGGGGTCGGGAAAATCTATCATCTAGCGAATGGAAAGTTCCACGCCCATCAAAGGGTGTATGTGATGAGCAATTTCAAAGAGACGATTCCGGAATACTATTACTGGGCTTTCAAGCATCGGTTCACAGCGTCAATACAGTACGGCGGTGCGAAATCCACCGTCGATTCAGTCAGAATGAATATGATTACGGATCTCAAGATTCCCCTCCCCGACCTCGATACACAGAAGTGGATCGCGGACTACCTTGATAAAGAGACGGCCAAAACTGACACCATCATCACCGAATGCAATGAGTTGAAGGAACTGCTGCTCAAACGCCGTCAGGTACTCATCACGGACGTCGTGACAGGAAAGGTGGAGGTCTAAAACATGTCTGATTCACAGGTAGAAAAGGCAATGGCCAATTACCTTGAGAAAGGTTTTGAAGATACGATCGTCGCCGCACTCCAGCAGGCAGGCTGGGTGCACGACGCATCTAATGCCGAGTGGGACGTAGCCCGTGCGTTGCACGTCGGAGACGTGCTCTATTGGTTGCAAACCCAGTACCCCGAAGAATTTGAGAAGGCCGTCCCTGCAAAGCTCTCCGGCACTGACCGCCAGGTTGCAGTAAACAAACTGCTCGACCGCCTCGTGGAAAAACTAAACTCCACGCCAAAACTCACCGCACGGACCAAGAAAGTATCCGGTGGCCTCTTGGGAACCTTGCGGGGCGGCTTCTCCCACTCCCAACGTGGACGGCAAAAAGCCAGCTTTGCCAACATGGTGCAGTTCTTTCCAGAGAACCCGCTGTACACAGATATCGCCGCGAAGGCCCGGATGAACCGCCTCCGTGTGATGCGTCAAGTGCGCTTTGATGTGAACTCCACCGAAACCCTCGACCTCGTGCTTACCGTCAATGGCATCCCGGTAGTCACCATGGAGCTGAAAACGGACAACACCCAGGCCGTTACTGATGCAATCAAGCAATACCGGCAGAACCGTGTGCCCAACAAAAACCGGCCACTACTGATGCCAGGGCGCGCCCTCGTGCACTTCGCCGTGTCCAATCAAGAGGTCTACATGGCCACGGTGCTCGCCGGCGCAGATACCTTCTTCCTGCCTTTTAACAAGGGAAACGGATTCCACGCAGGCAACCCGGCAAACCCCGAAGGCTCCGATACCGCCTACCTGTGGCAAGAAGTACTGGCACCAGAGTTGTTCCTACGGATCCTTCGCGACTACGCACTATGGGAACCTGCCAAGAAAGGCAATGCAGGCCGCCTTGTCTTCCCTCGCTACCACCAGTTGCGGGCCTGCGAGCGGGTGCTCACAGACATGGCAACCAACGGTGTGGGTGGGCGCTACCTAATTCAGCACTCGGCTGGATCAGGCAAGACCAAAACGATTGCCTGGCTCGCCCACAGGGCAAACCGCGTGTGTACCACCGATGGCCAACCGCTGTTCAATTCAGTCATCGTGGTCACTGACCGAAGAGCGTTGGACGATAACGTCAAAGAAGGCCTCGACCTCATGCGGGCCTCCGAGGGCATGGTTGTGGCCGTGGACAATCAACTTGGTTCCAAATCCAAAAAGCTGGAAAAGGCGTTGTCAGAAGGTGGTCACATCATCTCATGCACCATTCAAACCTTCCCAGCGCTCGCAAGGATTATGGAAACCAACGAAGCACTGGCGGGAAGAAAATACTGCGTCATCATTGACGAAGCACACTCATCCCAACACGGCGAAGCAGCAAAGAAGCTGCGTGAAACCCTAGTGACAGTTGAACAGCCAGGCAGCGAGGACGAAGACTTTAGTAGCGATGTGAAGCGGCCTGGGTTGGTCGGAGACTAGGTTTTACCCTAGGAGGACGATCAGCATGGCACGACCCAGTCAGTACGACGCAGCCACGCAGGAGCGCGCGGTGCGCATGTACTTCGAGCGCCTCGAGG
>NZ_JANIKD010000060.1 GCF_024580955.1 Corynebacterium sp. 122RC1
AGAGAAGGAAGAGTACCAGAACTTTACTATCCGTGTGAGTGGTTACGCTGTTAAGTTCATCGACTTGACACGTGAGCAGCAGCTCGACGTAATCGCTCGTCAGGCTCACGAGAGACTCTAATCAATTAGAAGAATAAATATTGCCCGCTAGATTTTCTTTCCGAGGATATTTAGCGGGCATTTTTAGCTTAATTGTTATGCATAAAGGATTTGTACACAGCATAGAGAGCTTTGGTTCAGTAGATGGACCAGGCATCAGATTTTTGATTTTCCTGCAGGGTTGCCCCATGCGCTGCCAGTTCTGCCATAATCCGGATTCATGGAAGATGGGAGTGGGAGAGGAATGGAGTGCCGATGACCTGCTGGATAAGGCAGAGCGATTCAAGAGTTATTGGGGTGACAAGGGCGGTATTACCGTAAGTGGTGGAGAAGCCCTGATGCAGATAGACTTTCTCATCGAACT
>NZ_JANIKD010000061.1 GCF_024580955.1 Corynebacterium sp. 122RC1
CATGTGTATAGATTGCCACTTGATGTTTAGGTGCAATTTTTTCTGCAAGTTCTAAACCTAATTGATTACATTGTTCTGGCGTTACTTCGCCAGGCTTAAATGATTGAATAATTGTATGTGCTTGAACACCATTTTCTTTACCGTACAAAGCCCTAGTTTGTTTAAACGCCGATTTAGCATAATCAACATCACAATTTAAGCCATTTTTTTCTACTGCTCGTTTTTCTGCGTAATTGATCGCTCGACTTGCCGATTTTGTATTACCTAGTTTAGTTGTTGCCATATTTCATCAAGCCTTTCACGAAGTGCTTTAACATTACGTTCTAATGCTTCATAGTTTGGTGCTTCATGTTGATGTTGGTTGCAATATTTAGCAATTTGATTTGCGTTTGCCCCCAACATACTTAAATCTTTGGCAATCGATTGTCGCGTTTCTTTATCAA
>NZ_JANIKD010000062.1 GCF_024580955.1 Corynebacterium sp. 122RC1
GATTTATATCACAGGTGGATGCGGTGCCCTCTATGATGGTGTGTCACCTGATGGAACCACTTACGATCAGCCTAGCATTCAGCAGATTCACCAGGCATACGGCAGAGCATATCAGTTGCCAAACGAGACTTCGCATAATGAAACCTGTGCGCAGATTGGTAATATCTTCTTATCCTGGCGTATGCTCGAAACCACAGCTGATGCCCGCTATATGGATATGGTAGAAAACGAACTCCTGAATGGAGTCTTGCCGGGCATTTCGCTCGATGGTACCCGATATTTCTATACTCAGGCCCTGCGCCGTACGGGCGATTTCCCTTATGTGATGCGCTGGCCGAAAACCCGCCAGAAGTATATCAGTTGCTTCTGCTGTCCACCTAACACCCTTCGTGCACTTTGCGAAGCGCAGGAGTATGCTTATGCCGTGAAAGGGGATACTTTG
>NZ_JANIKD010000063.1 GCF_024580955.1 Corynebacterium sp. 122RC1
GTCTATGTATGCCAAACGCATTGAAGATTGTACAGACCAAGAACTCTATTACGCCTTGCTTGCTTTTGCAAAACAGCAGAGTGAAGCTAAGTATACAAATGACCAAAAGAAAAAGGTCTACTATATTTCAGCAGAGTTCTTAATTGGTAAGCTCTTGTCTAATAATTTAATCAACCTTGGTCTTTATGATGAGGTTAAAAGCCAGTTGGTGGCAGCTGGTAAGGATTTGATTGCTATTGAAGACATGGAGCTTGAACCGTCTCTTGGTAATGGAGGTTTGGGGCGCTTGGCTGCCTGCTTCCTTGATTCAATTGCTAGTCTAGGTCTTAACGGTGATGGGGTCGGCTTGAATTATCACTTTGGACTGTTTAGACAATTATTTGAATACCATCAGCAGTCTGCTGTGCCAAACGAGTGGATTACACCACGTTCATGG
>NZ_JANIKD010000064.1 GCF_024580955.1 Corynebacterium sp. 122RC1
ACCGATACCTTGATCATGGAAGCAGGAATCATATGGTAAAAAATCCCCAGAACGTCCAGCTCTCGCCGGCATTACGAGACCTTGAACACTATCGCCATGAATACGTCGAGAACTGGTCGGTCAACTCAAAAGATCATGAGGAACATGGCCATTACACCTGGATGGCACGCCAAGTTGCGGGCTACCGCCATGTACTCGAGATAGGCTGCGGTACCGGTCAGTCCACTCTCGCATTGCTGGGCAACGGGCACACCGTGATCTGCATCGAGGAGAACCCCTACTGCATCGATGCCACTCGCACTGCAGTAGATGCCGCTGGTTATCGGGTCGCAGTGCTCCACCGTGCGACCGCTCGTTCGTTTGTGGGTGACGACCATTCTTATCACCTTGATTTCGAGAACGATATCCCAGATGCCCCTGATGCTGACTGCTTGAT
>NZ_JANIKD010000065.1 GCF_024580955.1 Corynebacterium sp. 122RC1
CAAGAAATTCCATCGCTCGACCTCGTCGCCGACAAATTCGACCTGCGCGGCAAGGCACTCGGCAAGCTGGAAATCAAGGCGCGCAGCCAGATCACCGAAGGCGCGCCGGTATGGACGCTCGAGACGCTGAAGATCGAGCAGCCCGCCGCCACGCTCACGGCGCACGGTACGTGGCGCATCCCGCGACGCCTGCGTGGCGGCGGTGATGATCCGGAGCGCCGGACGCTGCTCGACTTCAATCTCGACCTGCGCGACACCGGCGACTTGCTGCAGAAGATGGGCTTCGCCAAGGTGATCGACGGAGCCAAGGGCAAGCTCGAAGGCCGCGTGGTGTGGCGCGGCTCGCCCATGTCGATCGACTACCCGACGCTCAACGGCCGCATGGCGCTGAACCTGGAGCGCGGCCAGTTCCTGCCCGTCGATCCGGGC
>NZ_JANIKD010000066.1 GCF_024580955.1 Corynebacterium sp. 122RC1
CTTGTTAATCATCAGTCTGTCCTTGACTTTAAACGCTCTAGCCTAGAACGCAAAATCGGCTATGTTCCCCAAGAACACATTCTCTTTTCAAAATCTGTTGGGGAAAATATTGCCTTTGGTAAGCGTGACAGTAGTTTGGAAGAAATTGAAGCGGCTATCGCAACCGCAGCTTTTAGTCAAGATTTAAAACGGATGAGTGATGGTCTTGATACCATGATTGGTGAGCGTGGTGTGTCTATTTCTGGCGGTCAGAAACAACGGATTTCCATTGCCCGTGCTTTCCTGCGAGAGCCAGATTTGCTGATCCTGGACGATTCTTTGTCGGCAGTTGATGCTCGGACAGAACGCCAGATTATCCAAAATATCCAGAAAGAACGTGCAGGCAAGACCAATGTCATTGTGACCCACCGCCTGTCTGCTGTTAAC
>NZ_JANIKD010000067.1 GCF_024580955.1 Corynebacterium sp. 122RC1
GTCCGGCCCCGTCTGACGACGCGGCGGAACCGTTCGTCCAGGGCCAGCTCCCAGCTCACCTCGACGCGTTTGGTGGGCAGCCCGCTGTCGGCCTGGTACGGCACCGGGGCGAGACGCGTCCACAGCAGCACCGAGCCGGGCTGCGGGTCGCCCGAGGCGACGCCGAGGGTGAAGGGGTCGGCGGTCAGCTGTGCGGCGTCCAGCTCGGCGGCGCTCGCGGTGCCGGCGGCCGGCAGGTTGACGGCGAAGGCGAGCGCGGCGGCGGCGCCGGTGACGGTCAGGAAGCGGCGGCGGCCCAGGCTGCGGGCGGCGGCGCGGAGTTCGGGCGCGTGCGAGGACTGCGACGGGGCCGGGCTCGGCGCCGAGGTCGGGGCCTGGTGGTTCGCGGGTGTCATCCGTTCCTCCCCTTGCGGTGGTTGCAAGGG
>NZ_JANIKD010000068.1 GCF_024580955.1 Corynebacterium sp. 122RC1
GTCCTGTGGGTGCTCCTTCCGAGAAGGAGGCTATCCGTATGGGTGCTGAGGTGTTCCATGCCTTGGCTAAGCTCCTGAAGAGCCGCGGTCTTTCTACTGCCGTAGGTGATGAGGGCGGTTTTGCTCCTGCACTCGATGGTATTGAGGATGCGCTCGACAGCATCTGCCAGGCTATCAAGGATGCCGGTTATGAGCCAGGAAAGGACGTGAAGATTGCCATGGACTGTGCTGCCAGCGAGTTTGCCGTTCAGGAAAATGGTGAGTGGTACTACGATTACCGCCAGTTGAAGGATGGCAAGAAGAAGGATCCTAATGGTAAAAAACTGACTGCTGCTGAGCAGATCAAGTTCCTGGAAGAACTGATTACCAAATATCCTATCGATTCAATCGAGGATGGCCTTGACGAGAACGATTGGGACAAC
>NZ_JANIKD010000069.1 GCF_024580955.1 Corynebacterium sp. 122RC1
GTCTTACTGCCACCGTTCGTCATCGCCATTCTGTGCCGTCTCGCAGCATGGCATTCAGTCTGATCAGCAGTATTCGCATACAGGCGATGAGCGCGACTTTCGCGCTCTTGCCTCGTTCTCTTAAGGATTTATAGCGGGCCTTGAAGTCGGCTTGATGGCGGATAACGACCCAGCACGACATGTAAAGCGCACGTCTGACGCGCGCTCTCCCTCCGAAAATCTGACGTTTCCCGCTGTGATTGCCACTGTCGTCGTTGTAGGGAGCGATTCCCGCCAGGGCTGCGATCTCCCTGCGATCCAGATCGCCGAGTTCGGGTAGATAAACCAGCAAGCTGGCAGTCGCCACAGTGCCGATGCCTTTGACGGAGAGAAGCCGATTGGCTTTTTCTGCATCCAGTTCACGCATGCTTTGATC
>NZ_JANIKD010000007.1 GCF_024580955.1 Corynebacterium sp. 122RC1
GGGTGGGGGTGGTGGAGGTGATTTCTTGGCCGGTGGTGAGGTCGGTGGCGGTGATGATGTCGATGTCGAGGGTGCGTGGCCCCCAGCGTCGTTCGCGTACGCGCTGCGCCGCCTGCTCCACCGCTTGGGCGCGCCGGAGGAGCTCGAGGGGGGTGGATTCCGTGTGGATGATGAGCACTGCGTTGAGGAAGGGGTCCTGGTCTTCCACGCCCCAGGGTGGGGTTTCGTAGACGCGGGAGGCGGCCACGAGTTCGGGGGCGAAGGCGTCTCGGGCCTGGCTCAGCAGGGCCAGGCGGTCGGCCATGTTGGAGCCGATGGAAAGGACGGCGCGGATCATCGGGTGCGCCTCGCTGTGACGGCCACATCCGCGAAATCACGCGGGATCGGGGCGTGCGGCTTATGCACTGTGACCTCGATGGCGTCCATGAGGGGGAAGGCCTGGAGGGCGGCGTCGGCAATGCTTGTGGCCACCGTCTCAATGAGATCGAAGCCAGGTCCCGTGAGCACCCCGTAGGCCAGCTCGGCGAGTTCGGCGTAGTTCACCGTTTCACGCAGATCGTCAGTGCGGGTCAGCGGCAGCCAGCAGGTGATATCCACACTGAACTCCTGGCCGGCCGCCTTTTCCTCCGGCAGCACCCCGTGGTAGCCGTAGCCGCGCAGGCCACGCAACTCTATGCGGTCCATTCATGCTCCTTCCAAGCTCGCGCCACCGCCAACGCCGCGTGCGTTGCCGCCACGTCATGCACCCGCACACACCACGCGCCGTGGGCTGCCGCGAGGGCGGAGACAGTGGCGGTGGCCACGTCAACACGACTCCCACTCAGTGCATTAAGGAAACGTTTGCGGGAGGCACCGACGAGCACCGGGTAGCCGGTGGCAACGAAGGCGGGCAGTGCGGCAAGCAGCGCCCAATTGTCCTCAGCGGTTTTAGCAAAGCCGAGGCCGGGATCAATGATGATGCGTTCCCGCGCCACCCCAGCGGCCTCCGCCTCGCGCGCCAGGCCCAGCAGGCGCCCCAGCACGTCGGGCACCGCAGCCTGGCTAGTACCCGCGGCGTCGCCGAAACGCTCCGTGTCCCAGTGCATCAGGCAGCAGCGCGCGTCCGACGCCGCCATCACACCCAACATCGCAGGGTCAGCCTGCGCGCCCGAGACGTCATTAATAATGGTGGCGCCCGCAGCCAGAGCCGCCTCCGCCACCGAAGCGCGCATCGTATCGACGCTGCAGGTCACACCCATCTCACTCAGTGCACGGATCACGGGCACCACCCGGGCGTGTTCGAGGTCTTCGGAGACGCGGGTGGCGCCGGGGCGGGTGGATTCGCCGCCGACGTCGATGATGTCAGCCCCTGCGGCGATGAGTTCGCGGGCGTGGGCGAGGGCGGCGTCGAGTTGGAGGTAGCGGCCGCCGTCGGAAAACGAGTCCTCAGTGATGTTGAGGATGCCCATGATCTGAGTGCTCATCGCAGCAAAGAGAGCACTTCCGCGCGGGAGGCGGCGTTGCGCTGGAAACCGCCGCGGACTGCCGAGGTAGTGGTTTTTGCACCCGGTTTGCGGATGCCACGCATCGCCATGCACAGGTGCTCGCACTCGATGACCACGATCACTGAGTGGGCGTCCAGCTTCTCCACTAGGGCGTCCGCCACCTGGGAAGTGAGGCGCTCCTGGACCTGGGGGCGCTTAGCGTAGAGGTCCACCAGTCGGGCCAGCTTGGACAGGCCGGTGACTGTGCCGTCCTCACCGGGGATGTAGCCGATGTGGGCCACGCCGTAGAAAGGCACCAAGTGGTGTTCGCAGGTGGAGTAAATGGGAATGTCACGGACCAGGACCAGCTCGCGGTGATCCTCGTTGAACGTCTTTTCCAATACGGTGCGTGGGTCCGTGTCCAGGCCAGCGAAAATTTCTTCATAGGCGCGGGCTACCCTGGCTGGGGTTTCACGCAGGCCCTCGCGGTCAGGGTCCTCCCCCACCGCTATGAGCAGTTCGCGGACGGCAGCTTCGGCGCGGGCGTGGTCAATCATTTCTCATTCTCCGGAAGCTCGAATCCAATTTCTTCCCCCTTCTCCGCACCGGCCCCTGATCCTGATCCTGGGGCCGCAAGGCTTTCTTGGCGCTTGGCGCGTGCGGCCTTGGAAGCGTCGAGAAGCGTGAAGCGTTTTGGTGGCTCCTCACCGCGCTCGATGGCAAGCTCGACGGGGGTCTTCACGGGCTCGCGGCCGGGCTGGCGTGGGAAGCGTTGTTGCTCGTTGGGGAACACTTCACTCACTGGGCGTACCTCGATGCCGGCAAAGAGGGCTTCGAGCTCGGGGCGGCGCAGGGTTTCCTTTTCCAGGAGGCGCTCGGCGAGCTGGTCCAGGGTGTCGCGGTTGTCGCGCAGGATTGTGTAGGCCATTTCGTGTGCGCGGTCCATGAGGAATTTCATTTGCGCGTCGATCTCGGCGGCGGTGGCTGGGGAGTATTCCAGCGCCCCGCTGCCCCTGCGCCCGGAGAAGGGGTCGCCCTGTTCCTCGCCGTACTTCACCATGCCAAGCGTTGGGCTCATGCCGTATTCCACCAACATGGCCTTGGCGATCTTAGTGGCCATCTCAATATCTGCGGAGGCGCCAGTGGTGGGCTCGCCAAACACGAGCTCCTCGGCGGCGCGGCCACCCATGGCGAACACCAGGCGGGCAAAGAGCTCATTGCGGTTGTACATGCCCTTGTCATCTTCCGGCGCAGTCATTGCGTGCCCGCCGGTGCGGCCGCGCGCCAGAATGGTGACTTTATACACGCGCTCGATGTCTGCGAGCGCCCACGCAGCCAGGGTGTGCCCGCCCTCGTGGTAGGCAGTGACTTTCTTCTCCTTCTCACTGATCACCGTGGAGGAGCGGCGCGGCCCGCCGATCACGCGGTCTGTTGCCTCTTCCAGAGCATCAGCAGTGATCACGGTGCCACCAATGCGCGCAGTGAGCAGGGCGGCTTCATTGAGGACGTTCGCAAGGTCCGCACCAGACATGCCGGCAGTGCGGCGCGCCAAAGCCTTGAGGTCGGCGTCTTTTGCCAAGGGCTTACCCTTCGCATGGACCTCGAGGATCTGCTCGCGGCCCTTGAGGTCCGGGTTGGTCACCGGGATCTGGCGGTCAAAGCGCCCAGGGCGCAGCAGCGCAGGGTCCAGGATGTCCGGGCGGTTGGTGGCGGCCATGAGGATCACGCCTTCGCGGTCACCAAAACCGTCCATTTCCACCAGGAGCTGGTTCAGAGTCTGTTCGCGCTCGTCGTGTCCGCCGCCCATGCCGGAGCCGCGCTGGCGCCCCACGGCGTCGATCTCATCCACAAAAATAATGCAGGGGCTGTTCTCTTTGGCCTGCTTGAACAGGTCACGCACGCGGGAGGCACCCACACCCACGAACATCTCCACAAAATCCGAGCCGGAAATGGAGTAGAAAGGAACGCCGGCCTCACCGGCCACGGCGCGCGCGAGGAGCGTCTTACCGGTGCCGGGAGGGCCGTACAGCAACACGCCACGCGGGATGCGGGCACCCAACTCCTGGTAGCGCGTGGGATCCTGCAAGAAGTCCTTGATTTCCTGGAGTTCATCCACGGCTTCGTCGGCACCCGCAACATCGCTGAAGGTGTTCGTGGGCATGTCCTTGGTGAGCTCACGGGCACGCGAGCCACCAAAGCCAAACAGGCCACCCCCGCCGCCCTGCATGCGGTTAAACATCCAGAAGATCAGGCCGAACACGATGAGCATGGGCAGGATGTAGCCCAGCATGGACACCAGGAAGGAATCCTGCGTGACCTTCGTGTTGTAGGTGTCCGTATCAGACGCAGCAACCTTGTCAAAGATCACCGGGGCGGTCCGGGCGGGGTACCGCGCCATGATCTCAGTGAGCTCCTGGCCGTCTTCCTCGATGGGCTCCTTGAGCTTCAGCCGCAGGCGCTGCTCGCGGTCATCAATCTGGGCCTCAGCCACATTATTTTCCTCCAACTGCGTGATGGCAATGGAGGTGTCCACCTCTTTGTAACTACGGGTGGAGTCACCGAGCACGGTGAACAGGAACAGGGCCATCATGACCACTGATCCCGCGAGAGCTATTTGCAGGATGCGCTTATTGTTCATTCGTACACGTTCGGGTTCAGGCTGGCGATAAAGGGCAGGTCACGGTAACGCTCGGCGTAATCCAAGCCATAACCGATCACAAATTCATTGGGCAGATCAAAGCCAATGTCCAAAAAGTCCACCTTGGCTTTCACTGCCTCGGGCTTGCGCAGCAAAGAAATCACCTCAATGCTGCGTGGGCCGCGGTTGCGCAGGTTGCGCAGCAGCCAGCTCAGCGTGAGGCCGGAGTCAATAATGTCCTCCACAATCAACACATCGCGGTCACGGATATCGCGGTCGAGGTCCTTCAAAATGCGCACCACCCCAGAGGAGGAACTGGCGTTGCCATAAGAACTCACTGCCATGAACTCCAACTGGCACGGAATATCCAGCGCACGGGCAAAATCAGTAATAAAAAACACCGCGCCCTTGAGCACACACACCAAGATCAAATCTTGCTCAGTGTCCTTGTAGCGCTCGGAGATCTGGGCGGCCATTTCCTTAATTCGGGCCTGCAGATCCTCCTGGGTGACAAGGACCTGCAGCACGTCCTGCCCATACTTGTTATTCATTTCCGCCCTTTCTTTTGCACACCGAGAGTTTGCCACTTTTCCGCACGACTTCCAACATACCGCCCACAGCCACCCCGCCTTGGCCGTGCCAATCAACAACCAACGCATCCACGCCGCTCAGCGCCCTCCCACTCAGTGGCACTCCCTGGGTGTGGAGCCAGGCGGCGATCGCGCGGCGTCGGTAGGCATCCGGCATGGCAGCCAGGGTTGCGCAATCGTTTTCTGCGGGGGTGTGAAGCGCCTGCTCATCCTGTGCAATCAGCTCCGCAGCCCTGGCGAGGGCAGGGATTGGATCGCCACCACTGAGCTCCGCGAGTAGGGGTATCACCTGAGTTCGCATACCGACGCGCGCAAAGCGGGGATCAAGGTTGTGCGGATCATCCCAGACCGTAATCCCCAGCTCTTCACAAGCACCGCGGGTTTGGCTCCTGCGGACATTGAGCAATGGGCGCCAGACGTCCCCAGCCACGGCCATCCCAACCGCCCGGCCCCGCAGCGCACTCAGCAGCAACGTCTCGGCCTGATCCTCCGCCGTATGCGCCACAGCCACGGGCAGTCCCAGTGAGTGAAGGGCTGCGTAGCGCGCCTCGCGCGCCTGAGCCTCCAGGTTGCCAGGGGCCACGTTTACAGCGATCACTTCCCCGGTTGCCCCAAATGAGCGCAGTTGTTCCACGGCGTGGGCGGCGGCCTCAGCGCTGCCCGGCTGGAGTTGGTGGTCCACGGCGACGGTGTGGACGTGGTACCCCTCGGCGATCAACGCAGCGGCGAGCGCCATAGAGTCTGCCCCACCAGAAACCCCCACCACCAGGTGTTTCGGCTCTACCGCACGGGCCGCCACGCGCACCGCCATGAAGTTGGGGCTTTTGCGCGGCCAGAAAATCATGAGGCTTCCCGTAGCGCAGCGGCAATGGCGTCCACGGCGGCGCGGGCGGGCAGGATCTCTGAGTCGTTAGAGATGAGCGCGAAGCTGTAGAGATGGCCGTTTTGGCCGGGGACCACGCCTGTCAGCGCCGTGACCGCCGTGAGAGTGCCGGTTTTGGCGCGCACCCAGCCGCGGCCGGCGTTGGGGTAGCGGTCCTCTAAGGTGCCGGTGCTGCCCGCCGTGGGCAGGGTGGACAGCAGGGGGCGCAGCGTCACATCGGTTGCCGCGCGGTGCATGATCTGCTCCAACAGGGCGGCGGGCAGGCGGTTGTCCGTGGAAAGCCCCGAGTTATCCACCAGCGTCACCCCCTGGGTATCAAAGCCCGCGGCGTTCAAGATGCGCAGGACCTCGCCGGTGGGGTCGGTGGCCGAAAGCTCGCGCCCAATTGCTTCCGCCATCACGTTGTCCGATTCTTCCATCATCTCCTCGAGACGCTGGGACAGCACCGGCGAGCTCACGCTGGCAATCTCGGCCCCCCGCACCGCACCGAACCCCACGCTCGCGGCACCCACGCGTTGGGCTAGGGCCTTAGCGACGTCGACAGCCGGCGTTGCAGAGCGGGGCACATCGCCGGACTCAGCGCCGATCCGCGCGCCGTAGAGCATGGCGGGTTCGATGGGGGCGATGAAGCCGGCGGCGATGTCTTCCTGCTCCCAGCCGGGGAGGAAGTTGGCGCCTTGCCAGATGGAGGTGTCGATGAGCACTTCCGTGACCTCACCCTGCGCGGCGGCGGCCATGGTGTCTAGGGCGGTGTTGTCCAGCCAGACGTCGCCGCTCGCTTTGATGATGAGCGTGCTGCCGTCTTGATACAGAGGGGTTTCGATTCGATCTTGCGGGCCGAGCTGCAACAACGCGGCGGCGGCGGTAAGCGTTTTCACCGAGCTTGCGGGCAGCATTGGCGTGGTGGCTGCCTGAGTGAAAATAGTTTCACCAGTGGTAACGTCCGTGATCTGTGCGCCGAGGGTACCCAGCGCGGGGTTTTGGGCGAGTTGCTCCACGCGGGCTTGCAAGGCGGTGGCGTCGGATTGCTTTGGCTCGAGCGGGACGAGGACATCGCTGCTGGTGGGGTCCTGCGGTGGATCCACAATGATGCGATTACTATGCGCCACCACACCGGCCGCCACACCACCGGTGACAAGCAGCGCGCTCAGCACCACTGATGAAATCCAAACCTTGCTCACCTGGACTACTATAAGAGAAGTCCCAAAAAGAAGGAGAAACCATGAGCATTGAAGTCACCATCGAAATCCCGAAGGGTTCCCGCAACAAGTACGAGGTAGACCACGAAACCGGCAAGGTCTACCTGGATCGCTACCTGTTCACCCCGATGGCCTACCCGTTGGACTACGGCTTCATCGACCACACCCTCGGCGAAGATGGCGACCCACTGGACGCCCTGGTCATCCTGCCAGAGCCAGTGTTCCCAGGCGTGATCGTGAAGGCTCGCCCACTCGGCGTATTCAAGATGACCGACGAGGCCGGCGGCGACGACAAACTGCTCTGCGTCATCGACGACGTCCGCTTTGACCACCTCCAAGACATCTCCGACGCCTCCTCCTTCCTCAAGGACGAGATCGAGCACTTCTTTATGCACTACAAGGACCTCGAGCCAAACAAGGAAGTCACCGGATCCGGCTGGGGCGACAAAGCCGAGGCCGAGCGCATCCTCGCAGAGGCCGTGGAGCGTTACAAGGGTTAAGTTAGGTTTTTTGGGGGGCTGGGGTTTGGGGGCTTTGGGCAGGCTGGCCGGTTGGCTGGCCTGCTTTTTTGGGGGTTGGGGCGCGTAGGTCGATACCTAAAAGTCGAGAGCTCAGCGCGTTGGTCGATACCACGCCTGAAAATCGGGAAATCCGCGTCCTATCGACTTTGGGGTATCGACCAACACCTCCTATCGACTTTCACACACCACCCCCTCCCCCACAGCACGGGGGTTCCCGTACCAGAAAAACTGCAATAACATACGGCTTGTATGCTGCTACGCAGGGGGCGCAAGCATCGTTCACATTCACTTTCAGGCCCAGAGCCTCAACCAACTCAAAACAGGGGGAATTTTGCGTAAACAAGGGGTAATTCCGCAGTTCAGCTTCAATCCTTTGACAGGCCGCCCGATACCTGCTCGTTCGCAGTGGGAAGAGGAATACCCAATCCGCAGCAAAAGACGTGCGGTGGCCTCAGATGTTGAATTCTGGGATCAGTACAAGCGGGGTGAGTGGAAGCCGCTTATTCCGGAGATCGTGTATCGGCCGGAGGAATTCGAAAACCTACCTGCTTGGGAACAGTCACGGGCGTTTGCCGCTGCACAGGCCTTGACGTTGGACCGGGCCGCAGTGTGTGGCATTTCTGCAGCTCGGTTATGGAATTTGTGGGTATTGCCTGCACGAGATCAACGGGTGGAGGTTAATTCTTTTGGCAATACTAAGGCGCCGGGCAAGCACCAGCGCCATCCTCATCAGCACGTTTATAGCAGCAAGCTGGCTGCCGATGAGGTGGTCAGTATCAACGGCGCTCGGTTCACTTCGCTTTCGCGGACTTTGGTGGATGTAACCAGGAATCATGGCTTGGAGGCCGGCGTGGTGGCAATCGACTCTGCGAGGGCGGCGTTTCCAGAGCTCACTGAACAGCGCTTACGTAAGGTGATGGTGGATGCGAAACCTCCCTATCGTGGCATAGGCTCGGTGCGGCGGGCATTGGAGTTGTCTACTGGTTTTTCGGAAAGCCCTTTGGAGTCGCGCGCGCGGTTCATGCTGTTGAGCAGCGGCATGAATTGGAAGATAGAATTCCAACGCAGCATTGAGACTCCGTGGGGTACTTATCGCGCAGATTTTTTAATCAACGGTTGGCTTGTGCTTGAAATTGATGGCCGAATCAAGCATGAGGCACGTGAGGATCACGGATCTGTGGATGCAGTCCTCCGCAAGGAGCGTGAGCGAGAAGTGCGCCTACATCAGCAGGGGTTCCATATTCTTCGGGTGTACGTAGAGGATCTCGCCTCTTTAACAACGCTTATCGCTGAGCACATTGCCCTGCGCGAAGTGCAGCTCGCGTAACCCCAGGCAGGCTTGCAAGGTACACTGCAAAGCCATGAAAGAAGTACAGGTCACCGAAGTTCCATCAGGCGCCCAGCTTATCGACGTCCGCGAGCCCGCCGAGTTCACCGAGGTCCACGCCGCCGGCGCCGTGAGCATCCCAATGTCAGAATTTGTTGGCAGGATCGGCGAGCTCGACCAAGACCGCGAAATCTTCCTTATCTGCCGCTCCGGCGGTCGCAGCGCTCAGGTGCAGGATTACCTGGCCCATCGCGGTATCGACGCCACCAATGTGGCCGGTGGCACGCAGGCCTGGGTGGCTGCCGGGCTCCCCACTGAGTAGTTGAATTGCCCCACATTGGGGCAATTGTTTCCAACAACAATTGTTCAACAGTTTGAACTGCCTTAGGGTCTGACTGTCCTTCTTTTCAATAGCTGGAAAGGCCCTAAAGTTCATGGCTCTTCGCAATCGCTTTGGCGCACTCCTCATCGCAGGTGCGCTCAGCAGCACGTTAGCCGCACCGGCAACGTTTGCACAGGAAACCCCCTCAACTATCCCAACCACCCCAACCACCTCAGCTGCGCCAACCACTACCGCTGCGCCAACTTTGGCGGAAAAGTACCCTGGCGTGGAATTTGACGCCAACGGCCAAACTGTTGATAAGAATGGCGCCGTCCAGAACACCTGCATGGTGGATTGGACCGCCACCAGTATCAACGACCCCGACCTCAACAACTACTCAAACAACGGCTACCTTTCCAAGGTCAAGAACTCTCTGAACCACAAGAACTCCGGTGGCCAGGAGGAGCCGGGCAATTTTGAGCTGCAGCACTGGGTTTCCCAAAACAGAGATAGTGATTTCTGGCGGTTTGTGTTCTCCACGCAGCACCGCATCCTGAATCCAGGCCAAACCCTTACCCTCACAGCGGAACTGCCGAGCGAAGGCTACACCGCTGATACCAGCGCTACCGAATGGTTGGTCACCCGCTACTATGGCGGTAGCGAAGATGTTAGGGCGTCCAGCCTCGACCTCCCCGAACAGCAGCCTCTGAAGGCCACCGTCACGGTGACCGGCAAGACGCTCACCGCTGTGTTCCACAACAACAGCACCGATGCGATTGAGGCGAACTCCGCAATTGCCATCGTTGCTTCAAAGGCCTACGCTTCCAGCCAGGAGCTCCTGGCAACCCCTCGCATTGTGACCTCCCATATTACTGGCACCAACGCCCAGTGGGATCCGGTTGCTGCGGCGGCAGCGAAGACCCGCCTGCTCAACGGTACGGCCACCAAGGTGGATGATTCCGCTCCTGATTGCTTCCGCCAGCAAACCACTCCCCGGAGCGGCGATAAGACCGAGCGCTGCGAGGTTGATTGGAACGCATCTGCTTACATTGACCGCCGCTTCGTAGACTGGACTAACAACGGCTACATTGAGAAGATCCGTCCTGCCAGCCCATACAACAACGACGGCACCATGGAGGTCCAGCACTTCCTCGCAGGTGATCGCCTCTACATCCGCATCCCTGTGGGCACCACGGTTAATATCAACAACCCTGAGCTCACGGTGTCCCTGCCTGATGTGGGCAAGCAGTGGCAGATTGAGCCAAACCAGGATCGCACCTTCCTTGACCCCACAGACCATGCCTTCCCCTACGAGGCTGAGAACTACATCGGCGCAGACGTCACCGGCACAATCGATGGCGATACTGCAACCTACACCTGGCCTGAAGGCGCAGACTTCAAGGCAGGTCAGTGGTTCACCCTCACGGTTTCCGTTCCAATGACCGCCGCCGAGCTGGATGAGCTCACCCTGCCGGATCTGAACACCCAGAGGGAGCGCTCTGACCTCAGCGATCCAACAGAGCGTTGGGATACGGACATCAAGGCCTTTGCACGCCTGACCGGCGAGCTCGACGGCTGTGATCCAATCATCCCAATCCCAATTCCAATCCCTGCCCCAGGCAGCACCACCCCAACCACCCCAGCACCAACCACTTCCGTGAGCCCTGCACAGCAGAAGGGTGTGCCACGTCAGTTGGCGGCAACCGGTGCTTCCGTGGTGGGCTTGCTCGCTGTGGCGGCCGGTTTGGTTGCAGCGGGTGTGTTCTTCACGCGCCGTAACCGCAACGCCTAATCTCCGCTCACCAATGAAGGCCTCCAGTTTCCTGGGGGCCTTTTGGCTTAGCATGTGAAGTATGTTTTCCCCGGAGATGGAGGCCTCCCCCACGCATCAATTGGAGAGGCTGTATAAACACACGCAGCTGGCGGTGCAGGAGGCGCTGGCCCAGCATGGCCTTTCGTTGCGTGATTTCTGGGCGCTCTCAATCACCTGCGCGCAGCAGGGAATTGCCCAGCGCACCGTGGCGCAGGCGCTGGCGGTGGATCCTTCGGAAGTGACGTACATTGTGGATCGCCTGGAGCAACGCGGGTGGGTGCGCAGGCGCCAGGACCCCGCTGACCGACGTCGGCACGCGCTTTCCTCAACGAAGGCAGGGCGTGCGGCGCATGAGGAGCTGCACTTGCTGGTCACGGAGGCGGAGCAAGCGGCATTGGCGGTGGGCCCGAAACGCCTGCGGCAGTTGGGGAAGTTGGTGGCGGAGACCTTTGGGGAGTCGCCGAGAAATCTGCATTGAGCCCCATTAGGATGGCACGCATGACTTGCTTGGAGGTGCGTTTGTGACTCGCCCAGCTGCCCAGTATCTTCGCGGCGGGTACGCTCCGCAGCCACGCACCCTCGTGGAGTTGTTCGAGCAAACGGTTGCAAACTTTCCGGAGGCGGCAGCCTTAGATGATGGCGAGGTGCTTACCTACCGCGAACTCTCTGAGCTGGCCCACAGCACCGCCGCCACCATGCACCAGCAGGGTATCAAGCGCGGTGACAGGGTGGGGATCCGCGTTTCTTCCGGCACCAAGCAACTCTATGTGGCAATCCTGGCAACGCTGTACGCCGGGGCAGCCTACGTTCCGGTGGATGCGGATGACCCTGAGGAGCGCGCACGCCTGGTATTCAGCGAGGCCAATATCAACGGCATGTTCACCGACTCCGGCTTCACCATGATTCGCCCCACCCCCGGCGGCGACCAGCGCCTGCCGCGCCGCGACAACACCGCCTGGATCATTTTCACCTCCGGCTCTACCGGCAAACCCAAGGGCGTGGCAGTGAGTCACCGGAGCGCGGCGGCCTTTGTGGACGCAGAAGCCCGCATGTTTGTGCAGGGCAGTCCTCTCGGCCCGGAGGACCGCGTGCTCGCAGGCCTCTCCGTGGCATTTGATGCCTCTTGCGAGGAAATGTGGCTGGCCTGGGGCCACGGCGCCTGCCTGGTGCCGGCTCCGCGTTCCCTGGTGCGTTCCGGAATGGACTTGGGCCCATGGCTGATCCGCAGGGACATCACCGTGGTGTCCACGGTGCCCACACTCGCCGGCATGTGGCCCACTGAGGCGCTGGACAACATTCGCCTGCTCATCTTGGGCGGTGAGGCAATGAGCCAGGAGCTGGTGGAAAAGCTGTGCAGCCCCAAACGTGAGGTGTGGAACACATACGGACCTACTGAGGCAACAGTGGTGGCCTGTGGCGCGCAAGTGCACCCCTCCAGGCCGGTATCCATTGGCCTCCCCTTGGATGGCTGGGATCTCTTTGTGGTGGATGCACAAGGCCATCAGGTGGATTTTGGGCAGGTAGGCGAGCTCGTGATCGGCGGCGTCGGCCTGGCTCGCTACTTGGACGCTGCAAAAGACAAAGAAAAGTACGCCCCCATGCCCACCTTGGGCCTGGCCCGCGCCTACCGCTCGGGCGACCACGTGCGCTATGAGCCAGACGGCCTCTACTTTGTGGGCCGCGTGGATGACCAGGTGAAAATCGGTGGGCGCCGCATCGAACTCGGTGAGGTGGACGCCAACCTGGCTGCCCTGCCTAATGTGCGTTCCTCTACCGTGGTGGTGCAAACCACCGGCGGCGGCGACAAAGTCCTGGTGGGCTACGTCTCACTCACTGACCCCGAGGCGGGCTTTGACCACTCGGATGCCCACGAGCGCCTAGCCGCCACCATGCCCGCGGCGTTGGTGCCACGGTTGTGTGTGATGGATGAACTCCCCACCACAACCTCCGGCAAAGTGGACAAGCGTGCGTTGCCGTGGCCTTTGCCCGGCGCGCAGGTGCATGCGGAGGGGTTCACGGAGACGCAGGAGTGGCTGGCCGGCATTTGGGTGGATGTGTTGGGCTCGGCGGTCGGGAGCACCAGCGATGATTTCTTTGGCCTGGGTGGGACCTCGCTGGCGGCGGCCACTTTGGTGAGCAGGATTCGTGAGCGGGTTCCGGTGTTTGCGGTTCGTGACATCTACGATCATCCGCGGCTGGAGCAGATGGCGGCAAAGATCGACGAACTCCACACCCCCACCATCACCAGCCATACACCAACTCCTGCCACACCCGTCCCTGCCGGTGCCCGCGCCATCCAGGCTCTTACTCAGTGCGCGGCGGCCACCCTGCGCGGCGCCACGTGGGTGGTGTGGCTGATGGTCATCAACCTGCTCGCCCCCACTGAGTGGGCGCTGCCGCTGAACCCTTGGTGGGTGTTGGCAGCCTGGCTGATCTTGGCTACGCCGGCGGGCCGCCTGCTCATTGGCGCCAGCCTGGCCCGCGCACTCACGCGCGGCATCACACCGGGCACGTATCCCAGGGCAGGGAGCGTGCATTTGCGGGTGTGGGCTGCGGAAGCGCTTACCGACGCCACCGGCGCCCGCAGCATCGCGGGGTCTACTTGGGTGAATACGTTTGCCCGGCTCTTGGGTGCCAAGGTTGGCAAGGGCGTGGACCTGCACACGTTGCCGCCGGTCACGGGCATGCTCACCTTGGGCAAGCACAGTGCCGTGGAGCCCGAGGTGGATTTGAGTGGCTACTGGGTTGAGGGGGACCTTTTCCACGTTGGTGCCATCAGCGTGGGTAACAATGCTCGTGTGGGCGCGCGGTCCACGTTGCTACCGGGAACTAAGGTGGGCGCGGATGCCCATGTGGAGGCTGGCTCTACGGTGCTGGGGCAATCCATCAAGCCCGGCGCGCGCTGGTCAGGCTCGCCTGCGCGGAAGGTGGGCCGCTCCAAGCACACGTTCCCGGCGGTGCATCCGCCGCGGCGTAGCCGCTGGGTGCCGGTCTATGCGCTGAGCTCCTTCCTGTTGGCGGCGCTGCCGCTGTTCGCCCTGGCTGCGGGGGTAGGTGCGGTGCTGGGGAACGTCGGCACTGCTTGGCATGCGTTGGCGCTTGCTCCGGTGGCTGCGCTTGTGGCTTTTGGCACCTACATGATGCTGATTTGGGTGCTCGTGCGGCTGCTGAGTGTTGGCTTGCGGGCTGGGGTGCATCCGGTGCGTTCGGCGCAGGGGTGGCGCGTGTGGTTTGTGGAGCGGCTGATGGATGACGCCCGCACGCATCTTTTCCCTTTGTATGCTGCGCAGATCACGCCGTTGTGGCTGCGGAGTTTGGGTGCGCGCATTGGCAAGGATGTGGAGATTTCCACCGCCGTGATGGTGCCAAAGTTTGTGGAGGTCCGTGACGGCGCATTCTTGGCCGATGACACCCTGATTGGCGGTTACGAGCTCGGCGGCGGCTGGCTGCTGGCGGGGCCAACGCGCATTGGCAAGCGCTCCTTCGTGGGCAACTCCGGCATTGCCGGCCCGGAGCGCAAACTTGGAAAAAATTCCCTGGTTGCGGTGCTCAGTTCCACCCCGAAGAAGGCGAAGGCCGGCTCCAACTGGTGGGGCTCGCCCCCGGAGCGGATGCGAAGGGTCACCGTACAAACGGAGGGTGGCGACGCCCTCACGTACGCACCCTCCCGCAGGGTGAAGGTGGCGCGTGGCGTTGTGGAGACACTGCGGCTGCTCGCCCCGATGACCTCCGCCGTGATTGCCGCCGGCGTGCTGGTGGCGCTCCAGTGGCTGCTCGGGCACAGCGTGGTGTGGGCTTTTGTTGGCGCGGGCGTGGTGCTCATCATCGCTGGCGTGGCGGCGGTGCTGGTGACCGTGGCCATGAAGTGGCTGTGTGTCGGCCGCCATCGCGCTGGCGACCACCCCCTATGGAGCCGATTCGTGTGGCTCAACGAGTTGCAAGATACCTTCGTGGAATCTGTTGCCGCACCTTGGGCGTTGGCGCACATCGGTGGCAGCGGCAGCATGAACCTGGTACTGCGCATGCTCGGGGTGAAGGTGGGCCGCGGCGCGTGGATTGAGTCCTATTGGTTCCCTGAAACGGACCTCTGCACCGTGGGGGCTGCCGCTACCGTGGGGCCGGGCACCGTGGTACAAACGCACCTTTTCCAGGATCGCGTGATGAGCCTAGACACCGTGACAATCGCTGAGGGGGCCACGTTGGCCGCCCACTCAGTGGCGCTGCCGGCCAGTGTGATTGAGCCGGGAGCCACGATCGGCCCTGGCTCGCTGGTGATGCGCGGCGACCGCGTTCCCACCGGCATGCGCTGGCAGGGTAATCCGGTGGAACCCTGGTAGGCGCTGGTCTCACCCTCAAGGTTGGCACTTGAGGGTTTTTTCATGCCTTCAGCGCAGCACTAAATGTGAGATTTGCCTCATGTTCTTCCCCAGAGGAGAAACCTACGCCATAGTAGGTTACTACCGCGTAACTTTCGCGCGCCGCAGACTTAGGAGGCACAATGCCCACGCCCATCACCGCTCCCGCGATCCTCTTCCAGGGCCAAGCCAGCGCCTGGCAAGACACACTCGCCCAAGCAGCACAAAGCCCGCACACCGCCAATCGCCTGCGCGCACTGCTCCAAGAAGTCAAGCAGAGCACCGCCCCACTCGCCCGCGAACTCGCCAGCACCACCCCCGGACTGTTCGCCACCCTGGACGCCCTCGTCAGCACCACCGGCACGGCGCGCGTCACGCTACCCGCGGTGAGCATCCCAGGCATCGTGCTGGGCCAGATCGCCGCGCTCGATCATCTCCAAGAGGTGGGCATCAACCCCGCCACAGCCCAATTGGCCGGCCACTCCCAGGGCAGCCTCGGCGTCGCGGCGGTCCATGACCCGGCGCAGGCACTCGGCATCGCCGTCCTCATGGGCACCGCCGCTGCCACCGTCCACGGCTCCCACGAGCAGCGCCCGCAAATGCTCTCCGTACGCGGCGCCAGCAGGGAGTTCGTCACGGCACACCTTTCCGACGCCACCGAGTTAGCCGTTATCAACGGCCCACGCCACTTCGTCCTGTCCGGTACGCCCGAAGCACTTGCCGCCACCCAACACAACCTCGAACAGCAGGTGGCCAAGCACAACGCCGCCCTGGAGCAGCGCACCCGCGGCGGCACGGAACTCCAGCTCAGCTTCGACCTCCTGCCCGTAGCCCTGCCATTCCACCACTCCAGCCTGCAGCCCGCGGTGGAGCTCACCGCGCAGTACGCCGCCACATGTGGCTATTCAGAGGAACTGGCCCGCAAGCTCGCCCAGGAAATTTTGGTGGATCCGCATGACTGGCCATCTACCGTAGCGGGTCTCAAGGCCACTCACCTGCTCAGCTTGGATGAGCGCCTCAGCACAATCACGAGCGCGCTGATCGCAGGCAGCGGCCAGGCAATCGTTTCCGCCCACACCCCGCAGGCCCGTGACCTCATCGGCACCGCCGGCTTCACCCTCCCCCGCGCCACCAACTACGCACAGTTCGCCCCTAAGGTGGTCCGCCTGCCCAACGGCAACACCTACACGCAAACCCGGTTTACTGAGTGGACGGGGCGCTCCCCCATCATGCTCGGCGGCATGACCCCCACCACCGTGGATGCGGAAATCGTGGCGGCTGCTGCCAACGCGGGCTTCTGGACTGAGCTCGCCGGAGGTGGCATGTACTCTGAGGAGATTTTCTTGGAGCACAAGACCAACCTCACTCGCCTGCTGGCCCCAGGCCGCGCCGCGCAGTTCAACACTATGTTCTTTGACCGCTTCATGTGGAACCTGCAATTTGGGGTGGCGCGGATTGTGCCCAAGGCAAGGGCGAACGGTGCCCCAATTGATGGTGTGACCATCTCCGCCGGCATCCCGGAGCCGGATGAGGCCGCTGAGTTGCTTCGCACACTGCGCAAGGAGGGATTCGCGCACATCAGCTTCAAACCTGGAACGGTGGAGCAGATTCGGGCCTGTGTGGAAATTGCCAAGCAGAACCCGGATCAGCGCATAATCGTGCAGATTGAAGACGGCCATGCCGGCGGACACCACAGTTGGGTGGATCTTGATGAGATGCTGCTGGAAACCTACGCCGCCATGCGTGAGCAGGAAAACATCGCTATCGCCGTGGGGGGCGGTTTCCACTCCCCGCAGCGAGCAGCGGAGTATCTCACCGGACGGTGGTCTACCAAGCACGGTATGGTGCAAATGCCAGTAGACGCAGTGTTTGTGGGTACGGTAGCAATGGCCTGCAAGGAGGCCAAGACTTCCCCACAGGTCAAGCAGCTTTTGGTGGAAACCCCGGGCCTGAGCCCGCAGGATAACGGCGGTTGGGTAGGCCGCGGGAAGGCGGCCGGTGGGGTGGCGTCGAGTCAGTCGCACCTCCTGGCGGACCTGCACGAGCTGGACAACGATTTTGCCGCCGCTTCCCGCCTAATCACCTCCCTGCCAATTGAGGAATACCCGGCACACCGCGAGGAGATCATCGCAGCTCTGGAACGCACTGCGAAGCCGTATTTCGGGGACGTCACCACTTTCACCTACGCCCAGTGGGCTACCCGATTCGCGGAGCTCGCCTTCCCGTGGCAAGACCCAACTTGGCTGGATCGCTGGCACGAACTGCTGCAACGCATCGAGGCACGCCTGCACCCTCAAGATCACGGCCCAGTGGAAACGCTCTTCCCCACGGTGGAAAGCGCCACAGATGCCCCGGCCGCTCTGGAGCGCCTGCGCGCCACCTACCCACAGGCGGAGACCACCACGGTGCTGGCGCGTGACGCCGCCTGGTTCACCTCCCTGCACCGCAAACACCCCAAGCCAATGCCGTGGACCGCAGCACTGGACGCAGACCTCAAAGAGTGGTTTGGCAAAGACACCCTCTGGCAGTGCCATGACCCGCGCTACCCTGCTTCCGCGGTCCGCGTGATCCCAGGGCCGGTGTCCGTGGCCGGCATCACCGAAGCCAACGAGCCGGTGGCGCAGCTCTTGCAGCGTTTTGAGGACGGCACCACCAACTTGCTGCTTTCCCACGGAGCGGTGCCCACTGAGCAGTTTGCCCGCCTCGGCGCAGCACCAACGGTGGAAGCCTATTTGCGTACGAGCCCGACCCTGGTGTGGCACGGCCGCACCATCTCTAATCCGGCGGCTCGCCTGGGAGAACACGCCTGCACGATTGAGCACACTGAGGCCGGCATCGTGCTGCGCGTCCACGCCGATTCCGCATGGGATACCCTGCCCCCAGACTCCCGCCCATTCCATGTGGCGCATGTGGACATCCCAGTGCTCATCCCTGAGGGTGCAGGCACGGGTGCTGCCCCGCTGGTGGATGATTCCCGCCTGCCGGAGGCGGTGTTTGCCCTGCTCGCAGGTGTTGCGGGCGTGGGTTCCACCTCTGAATCCGGCGATGCCATCACAGCCCTTCCCACCGCTGATGCCGCAGGGAACATTCACTACAGTTTCACCCTGACCGAGCACCTGCTGCGGGCCCATACTGCGGTGACTGGCGCGGGCCTTGGGCCCGTCGGCACCCCTGATGTGCTGGTGGGACCGTGCTGGCCTGCCATTTATGCAGCGCTGGGCACCGGAGTCCTTGAGGATGGTTTCCCAGTGATCGAGGGCCTGCTCAACGCGGTGCATCTGGATCATGTGGTCACGCTGCTTAGCCCACTGCGGCCGGGGCGCTTCACCGTGACCTCGCGCTGCGCAAGCATCCAGGAATCCTCCGCGGGCAGGGTGGTCACGGTTGAGCTGGAGCTTTCCGACGCCCAAGGCACGCTCGTGGCAACGCAGACTCAGCGCTTCGCGATTCGAGGGCGCGCCGAGGCGCCACAGACCCCCGCCGCGCTGCCGCCGCTTGCTGAGGTAAGCGCCACGCCGCGCAGCTTCATGTCACGCACCGTGGTGAAAGCGCCAATGGACATGACCCCGTTTGCAATCGTTTCCGGTGACTACAACCCCATCCACACCTCCACCAACGCCGCCAAACTCGTGGATCTTGATGCACCACTGGTGCACGGCATGTGGCTTTCCGCCACCGCCCAGCACCAAGCCGCAACCCACGGCACCGTGCAGGCCTGGGCCTACTCCATGTACGGGATGGTGCAGCTCGGCGACGAAGTGGAAATCACCGTGGAGCGCGTAGGCCGCGCGGGCACCCAAGCCGCGGTGGAGGTGACCTGCCGGATCGAAGGCACAGTGGTCTCCCAAGCCCAAGGCCTGCTCGCACCAAAGCGCACCGCATACATCTACCCAGGCCAGGGCATCCAAACCCCAGGGATGGGGCAGGCGGACCGCCAGGCGTCGCCCGCCGCCCGCGCCGTGTGGCAGCGCGCTGACCAACACACCACCTCCGCACTAGGCTTTTCCATCATCGAAGTGGTGGACCACAACCCCACCACCCTCGTTGTTGGCGAGCAAACCTTCCGCCACCCCCAAGGCGTGCTGCACCTCACCCAATTCACCCAAGTGGCACTCGCCGTGGTGGCCTACGCCCAAACCCAACGCCTGCGCGAGGCCGGCGTGGTGCAAAGCGGCAGCATGTACGCCGGCCACTCACTGGGTGAATACACGGCACTGGCATGCATGGCAAACATCTTTGACCTGGAGGCAGTGATAGACATCGTGTACTCCCGCGGCTCCGCCATGGCTACGCTGGTGCCCCGCGACGCCAACGGTGAATCCAATTACGCCATGGGCGCGCTGCGGCCCAACATGCTTGGCGTGGCTGCCGAGGACGTGGAGGAATACGTTGCCCAGGTGGCGCGCGAATCCGGGGAATTCCTGGAGATTGTGAACTACAACATCGCTGGGCAGCAATACTCAGTGGCGGGCACCAAGGCGGGCCTTGCAGCTTTGGAAGCCCGCACGGCGCAGGTTCATGAACGGGCGCTGGTGATTGTGCCTGGCATCGACGTCCCCTTCCACTCCCGCGTGCTGCGCGATGGCGTTGCTGCCTTTGCCGAAAAGCTCAACGAACTCCTGCCCACCACCTTGGACCTGGACGCCCTGGTGGGCCGCTACATCCCCAACCTCGTGGCGCGCCCCTTCGAGCTCACCCAAGACTTTGTGGACGCCACCGCCCAGCGCGCTCCAGACAGCGGCTTGGAAGACTTGCGCGTTGCAGAAACCGACCCCCAAACGCTGGCCCGCACACTGCTCATCGCGCTGCTGAGCTGGCAGTTTGCCTCCCCAGTGCGGTGGATTGAAACCCAAGACGTGCTGTTTGACAACGTGGAGGAACTCCTTGAGGTGGGCTTGGCCTCCAGCCCCACGCTCACCAACCTGGCTAAACGCTCCATGGAAGTGCGTGGAGTGAACCTGCCAGTACGCAATGCCGAACGCGACCTCGCGCAAATCCTCATGGAAGACGTCACCGCGGCGCCAGTAAGTGCGGAGGAAGAGCTCGTTGTGGAGGAGGCGCCAGCAGAAGTCGAAACCCCCACCTCCGCCGCACCCGCCGTACCCACCCCAACTCCCACCGCTGCCTCCGTGAGCGAGCTCCACTTCCGTGCAGAGGACGCCATCTTGGTGCTGTTCGCCTACCAAAACAAGATCCGCCCGGAGCAGATCACGCCCGGTGACACCATCGAAGACCTCACCAACGGCGTGTCCTCCAGGCGCAACCAACTCCTCATGGACATGAGCGTGGAAATCGGTGTACCCGCAATCGATGGCGCCGCGGAAGCAGACGTAGCCACCCTCCGCGAGCGCGTGAACGCCGCCGCCCCCGGCTACCAGGCGTTCGGCCCTGTTCTCAGCGAGGCCATCACCACCCGCCTGCGCCAACTCCTCGGCGCCTCCGGCCTCAAGCCTGCCGCTTTGGAACAGCGCCTGAGCACCTTCGGCCTACCTCAAAGCTGGCTGCCCGCCGTCCAGGCCGAACTCCTGCTGGGCACCCGCGAGGAAGACTCCGTCCTCGGCGGCACCCTGGCCACGCTCCCAACTACGGCAGGCACAAAGGCCGAGGCAGAAGCTCTTTTCGACGCTGCCATCCGCGCCGTCGCAGACAGGCAAGGCGTGCGCCTCACCGAGGTAGCCACGGGCACCCATGAGGTGGTGGACTCCGCAGCTCTCCAGGCCTACTCAGAGGAAATGACTGCAGCACTCGCAGACACCGCCCGCACCCTGCTGGAAAAGCTCGGTGTTGCGCACGAACACTCCGTAGAGGAACCTGAGGACCACAGCGCACTGTTCACTGCGATGGAACACGAGCTCGGCCCCAATTGGCTGCGCAGTGTGACCCCCACCTTTGACCCCTTGCGCGCCGTGCTCTTTGACGACGCCTGGGCGCAAGCCCGCGAAGACCTCGCCCGCCTGGCCCTCGGCCAGCGCGACTTCCCAGTAGAACACTTCACCGGCGCCGGCGAACAAGTAGCCGAACAGGCAGAATGGTGGGCCACCCACAACCCACAGCACGCAGAGCTACTGGAACAGGTGGCGCAAGCTGCGCGCAGCACCAACCCCGGCCAGTACGCCAAAGAGGTAGCGCTCGTCACCGGCGCCGCACCCGGATCGATCGCACAGGCCATTGCCGCGCAACTCCTGGCCGGCGGTGCCACCGTGATCATGACCGCCTCCAAGGTGGACCAAGCCCGCAAGGAATTCGCGCGCACACTCTACGCCACCCATGCCCGCGCCGGCGCCGCCCTCTGGCTCGTCCCTGCAAACCTCAATTCTTTCCGTGACGTGGATGCCCTCACTGAGTGGATTGGCACCAAGCAGCGCGAATCGGTGGGCAATGAGGTCAAGGTGCTCAAGGAAGCGCTGGCGCCCACGCTGATGTTCCCCTTCGCCGCTCCCGCGGTGTCCGGCTCACTTGCTGACGCCGGCCCTGCCACCGAAACTCAAGCGAGGGTGCTCTTGTGGTCTGTGGAGCGCATGATGGCAGGCGTAGCCAAGATTTCCAAGCGCTGCCATGTGGTGTTGCCCGGTTCCCCAAACCGCGGCATGTTCGGCGGCGACGGCGCCTACGGCGAAGTCAAAGCAGCCCTGGATGCGCTGGTGAGCAAGTGGCACGCGGAGAAGGTGTGGGCAGAAAATGTCACGCTGGCGCACGCCCAGATCGGCTGGGTAGCTGGCACACACCTCATGAGCGGAAACGACGCCCTCGTCCCCGCCGTGCGCGAACTCGGCGTCCATGTGTGGGACACCCAAGAGATTGCCTCTGAACTGCTGAAACTCGCCACCCCTGAGGCCCGCGAGCAGGCCACGCAAGCCCCAATCGAGGCGGACCTCACCGGCGGCCTCGGCAAGCAGCGCATCGACATCCGCGCCCTCGCCCCTGCCAACACCCCAAGCGAAACTGGCCAAACTCCGGTCTCCATCCCAGCCCTGCCAAACGCGAGCTCGCCCACCCAACCTGCGGAAATTGCGGGCCTTGGGCGCGTCGAAACTGCCCTGGAAGACATGGTGGTGATCGCCGGCGTTGGCGAGGTGAGCTCCTGGGGCTCCGGGCGCACTCGATACGAGGCCGAGTACGGGCTGGGGCGCGACGGCACCTGTGACCTCACCGCCGCGGGTGTGCTGGAGCTCGCATGGATGACAGGCCTGGTGAACTGGGCTGATACCCCACGCCCAGGCTGGTACACCGAGGACGGCCAGGAAGTGCCGGAGGCGGAGATCTTTGAACGCTTCCGCGATGAGGTGGTGGCACGCAGTGGGATTCGCACGCTCACGGACAAATACCACCTGCACAACCAGGGTTCCATTGACCTCACCACCGTCCACCTAGACCGAGACATCACCTTCCTGGTGCCCACCCGCGCCGAGGCGGAAGACATCCTCGCCGCAGACCCCACCTTCACCTCCATCAGGGAAACAGACGGTGAGTGGGAAGTCACCCGCCGCAAAGGTGCTACCGCTAGGGTGCCGCGCCGGGCAACGCTGAGCCGCACCGTGGCCGCCCAAATGCCGGACGGGTTTGACCCCGCGAACTGGGGCATCCCGGCGAACATGGTGGACAGCTTGGACCGCATGGCCGTATGGAACCTGGTCACTGCCATCGACGCCTTCACTCAAGCCGGCTTCACCCCCGCCGAGCTACTGCAGGCGGTGCATCCAACGAAGGTAGCCACCACCCAGGGCACCGGCATCGGCGGCATGGAATCGCTCCACAAGGTGTTTGTGAGCCGATTCCTCGGGGAAGATCGCCCCAGCGACATCCTGCAGGAGGCGCTGCCCAACGTGATCGCGGCGCACACTATGCAGTCGCTCGTTGGCGGTTACGGCTCCATGATCCACCCCATCGGCGCCTGCGCCACCGCGGCGGTGTCCATTGAGGAAGGCGTGGACAAAATCCGGCTGGGCAAGGCGGACGTGGTGATCGCCGGTGGCATTGACGACGTCCAGGTGGAATCACTCACTGGCTTTGGTGACATGAACGCCACCGCGGAAACGGCAAAGATGACCGCCCAAGGCATTGACAATCGCTTCATTTCCAGGGCCAACGACCGCCGCCGCGGCGGCTTCCTGGAGGGCGAGGGCGGCGGCACGGTCCTGCTGGTGCGTGGCTCGCTGGCCGCCGAGCTGGGCTTGCCGGTGTATGCGGTGGTGGCGCACGCTGCCTCCTACGGCGATGGCGCGCACACCTCCATCCCCGCGCCGGGCCTTGGCGCCTTGGGCGCTGGCACTGGTGGAGTGGACTCCACGCTGGCCCGCAGCTTGCGCGGCCTGGGGCTTTCCCCCAACGACGTCACCGTGCTCTCCAAACACGACACCTCCACCAACGCCAATGACCCCAACGAGTCCGAGCTGCACTCCATCCTCTGGCCAGCAATCGGGCGCGACCCACACCAGCCGATGTTCGTGATCTCCCAAAAAACGCTCACCGGCCACTCCAAGGCGGGCGCGGCACTGTTCCAGACCGGCGGAATCATCGACGTCTTCCGCACCAGCCGCATCCCCGCAAACGTTTCCCTGGACTGCGTGGATCCCCTGATCGCCCCCAAGGCGCGTAATTTGGTGTGGCTACGCGAGCCCCTCCAGCTCCCCGAGGTGAAAGCCGCGGCGCTGACGTCGCTGGGCTTCGGCCATGTGGGTGCGCTGGTGGTGTATGCCCACCCCGGCGTGTTCGCGCAAGCGGTGGCGCAGCAGCTTGGCTCGGAGGCGCGTGATCGTTGGCTTGAGCACGCTACCCGCAGGCTCCAGCAGGGCGCCGCTGACTTTGAGGCGGGCATGATCGGAGCAAAGCCCCTGTTCACGCCGATCGTCGAGCGCAGGCTCCCAGGCGGCAAGGAGGCAGAGGTTGCGATGCTTCTCGACGCCACCGCTCGCCTGAGTACCGCTGGTAGCTACGCTGCTGCGCCCGCGCAATAAACAGGTGGCACCAGACAATTCTGAGAGTATTGTCTGGTGCCGCTTTTGGAGGATAGCTTCCTGGCTGCACTACTTGCGTCGGCGCAACATGAGTGCCGATCCGAGAATTACGGCGATGACTGCAATGGCAGTGATGGCGGCAATTCCTGCCACACCTGTGTTGGCGAGCACTCGCTGTTGAGGTTTCGCTTTAGGCACCACATTTGCAGTGGTGGTGGTTGGCTGCACGCTCTTGAGCTGTGAGGCCTGCGGCTGGGGAGTAGGCGTACCCGTGGGGTGTGCGCTCGAACCGCTTCCATTCCATGGAATTGGCACTGGGATGATCAGCGGCCCGGATTCTTCTGCAACAGTAATTGTTGCGTCATCAATTGCAATGACGTTGCCGTCTGCATCTCTTACCACCACGAGTACGGAGACGGAATCGCCTGCTTCTGCGTCTGGCGCCGCAGTGACCGTGAGCTGGTGAGTAACACCATCAATTGCCAGTGTCCAGCCATTGGCAGCGGCTTCATCAGGGTCTGCAAACTGGGCACTCAGAACCACCGCACCTGCAGGTAGCGCCATTCCCACGTTACCAACGGTGACAGACTCACCCGCGCGCACTGTTGCATCAGGCCAATTAGGCAGCAACTCGTTGGGTTCCGCAAAAGCTGGTGCAGTTACTTGGATTTGGAATGGGTCTCCGATGTTCACCGGCGCACCAGGATCGCCCTCGCGTGGAGCCGCGACCAACTGCACGGTGACTCCAGTTTCTTCGCTCAGTGCTTTTGGCAAATTGCCGTACACCTTGCCGTTTTCATCAATGAACACCTCCGCATCCTCCACTGGCACTCCATCGAGGAGCACGCTGCCGGTGATCCTGGCTGCGTCTTTAGGAGAAGCTACGTTTACCTGCACGCCAAGATCTCGATTATTTCCTGCAGGAACGGAGGTGGCGTTGCTGTAGTCATAGGAAAGGGGTTGGCAGCGGTCGTTTTCTGAGGTGATGGGCTTGTAGGTCACATCAACGGTGCTTTGAACACTGATGTCTCCGGCGGCGCTGCCGGAAGGGGTGTAAATGTGCCACATGGATGCGTTTGCATCTGCAGCGCCCCAACCCCCTCCCTTGGCGTTGAAGGCGCCGAGGTTGATGGTTACTGGCCCTCCATCTTGGAAGGATGCTGGGGGTTCAATCACTTTGGTCACAGGTACTGTGCTGATGATTTCTGGGTCAGTTTTAGGAATAACCGCATCCATTGTGTAGGTGCCAGATGGGCCATCAACCTGGAAGGTGATGTTTGCGTCCAAGACTTCACGCCCAGAGACTTGGTAGGCGCGAACCCAAGGACGGAACGTAAAGGAATTGTTCGCGGCACTCTTGTAATTTTGGATCCCAATAGACATCTGGCCGGAAATACCCTTGTTCTGTTGAGCCCCATTTGAGTCCTGATCCACTGAAGTGGATACAGAGGCCTTGCATTGGCCTTGTGAGCCAGGCGGTGGAGAAACTACCTGGGCAGCGGCCTTTGTGTTGAGCGCCGGTGCGTCTTCCATTGGTTGAGCGTGCGCAACTGGATGGAAGAGACTCACTGCTAACGCAGAGGTTGCAAGCAGCGCTGCGCCTGAGCGAAGGTTCGGTGTTGGGGACATGGCGATCCTTAAGAACTAGAGTGATGGTGCCGCTATTGTTCTACACTCATTGACCCCTGAGCAGGCACTAAAAAAGAATGCCCCCTAGACGGGGGCATTTTCTCAGGCTAATCACCAATTTGGTCGCGTCCACGCATCACAATTTGCGGGTCGGGGACACCCACTACCTCGTGATCTTTGTTGGTGTACTCAAACTTGCTCAAGATGTAGCGCATCGCGTTGATGCGGGCGCGCTTTTTATCGTTTGAGCGGATGGTGATCCACGGGGATTCGTCGGTATCCGTGTAGCGGAACTGCTCTTCCTTGGCGCGGGTGTAATCGTCCCAGCGGTCCAGTGAGGCCAGGTCCATTGGGGAGAGCTTCCACTGGCGCACGGGGTCCACCTGGCGGATGGCAAAGCGGGTGCGCTGCTCCTTTTGGGACACGGAGAACCAAAACTTCGTGAGTGAGATGCCGGAACCCATAATCATGTTTTCCAACATGGGCACCTCACGCAGGAACTCGGCGTGCTGCGACTCCGTGCAGAAACCCATCACGCGCTCCACGCCGGAACGGTTGTACCAGGAGCGGTCAAAGAACACGATCTCACCCGCAGATGGGAAGTGCTGGATGTAACGCTGGAAGTACCAAGAAGTGGATTCCCGTGGCGAAGGCTTTTCCAAAGCAACGGTACGGGCACCACGAGGGTTGAGGTGCTCGTTGAAGCGCTTGATGGTGCCGCCCTTGCCTGCTGCGTCGCGCCCCTCAAACAGGATGATGTGGCGCTGGCCCGTATCCTTGGTCCAGTTTTGCCACTTCAACAGTTCAATTTGAAGCGCGCGCTTGGTGTGCTCGTACTCCTCGCGAGTCATCCGCTCCTGGTAAGGATAGTTTTCCCGCCAGGTTTCAATAGGTTCGCCGTTCGGCTTGAGCAGGACGGGATCGTCCTCATCGGAGTCATCGACAATGTACCCCTCGGTTGCCGCTAGGTCGATGATTGGGAGGTCATTTTCATTGTCAGCCATGAGTCAATTTTAGCCCTTTGCAGCAACCTTGGCGCAGCAGTGGGAAACATTTTCTCCCCCTGTTGGTTTGTGGCGTTGGTGTGGGGCGTTGCAAAAGTTTTTGTGACTGGTGTGGCGGGTGGTACCTCGGGGACGCAGAAGCACAATATGAAAGAAAAGGGTTGGTGTTTCCACCGCAACCCGGGAACCTTGCTAGCGGGCGAGGCCCAGATTCTCAACCGCGAAGCCATTCTTCCATGATCACCTGACCAAACATAGCGAAAACCCGCCTAGACGATGTCTAGACGGGTCACTGCTCTTAAGCTTCAGACGCTATTACTTAGCGGTGAAAACAGTCTCAGCCAGGCCGGAACCCCAAGCAGCGGTGTCCTTGAAGAGGAACAAGGTGTTGAGGATGTTGTCCCAACCCTTGACTACGTCGCCGAGACGGGAGAGGCCGAGAACGATGTTGTTGAGGATCTGAGTGAAGTCCATGTTTTTCTCCTGTTAAGAATGATTACGGTGATCTAGAGGGTTTCTAGATTACTTGCCGAGTACGTTAGGAACAGCCTGCTGGCCGGTGAACTCGAGGAAGGTGTTGAAGATTGCAGCCAGTGCCTTGGAAGCGGTCTGGAAAACGTCTGCGAAGCCAGCAGCACCAAGAACACTGAAGGTGGTGTCAATGTAGTTGAAGAAATCAGAGGACATGAATACTCCTAGAAGTAAGTTCTCGGCGCGAGGCCAAGAGTGGATCGGAATCCCACCGAGTTTCTATTGGCTCGCGCCTCATCTCAGTGGCTCGATTAGGAACACTAACACCGTCGGCAAGCGTTCGCTAGTCAATTCGCCAAAGATTGCCTCACACTTCGAATGTGGCCTACACCACTGTAACAAGGGAACTCACAGGTGCTTTCAGCAAAACCCAAGGATATCGTTACTGATTCGCAACCCGTTCAGTCTGCAGAATTGCAGCAATACCCCCGCATTAGGGTAGGAAAAATTTTTAGAAAAATATCTTTACCGGTGCCTCACGGGCCTCAATTTTCACAAAATCCACGTCTAATAAGCTCTTAAGCGCCACCCAGGCAATGCTGGCGGCAATCGTTTGCACCTTCGGCGCTAGACACGCCGCATTCAATCCGCTATTTTGTGGCGTTCTATGCGCACAGAAAAGCCGCCCAGGGGCTCCCCTAGGCGGCTCGCAGCGTAGAGCTTAGAAGCCCATGCCACCCATCTCATCAGCGCCTGGCATTGCAGGAGCTGCTGGTTCTGGCTTGTCAGCCACCACTGCCTCGGTGGTGAGGAACAGGGCAGCAATGGAGGCCGCGTTCTGCAGCGCAGAGCGGGTCACCTTCACTGGGTCATTGATGCCCGCAGCCATGAGGTCCACGTACTCGCCGGTAGCGGCGTTCAGGCCCTGGCCGGTTGGCAGGTTGGAAACCTTATCTGCAACCACGCCTGGCTCCAGGCCAGCGTTGTGGGCAATCTGCTTGAGTGGCGCAGAAAGTGCCTCACGCACAATCTTCACGCCGGTTGCCTCGTCGCCGGTGAGGTCCAGGTCATTTTCCAGCACGGTGGCAGCCTGCAGCAGGGCTACACCACCGCCAGCCACAATGCCTTCCTCAACCGCAGCCTTGGCGTTGCGCACGGCATCCTCAATGCGGTGCTTGCGCTCCTTCAGCTCCACCTCAGTTGCCGCACCAACCTTGATCACGGCAACGCCGCCGGCCAGCTTTGCAAGGCGCTCCTGCAGCTTCTCGCGGTCGTACTCAGAGTCAGAGTTCTCAATCTCCGCACGGATCTGGTTCACGCGGCCCTCAATCTGAGCCTGGTCGCCTGCGCCTTCAACAATGGTGGTGTCGTCCTTAGTCACCACAACCTTGCGCGCGCGGCCCAGCAGCGGGAGATCAGCGGTCTCCAGGGAGAGGCCAACCTCTTCTGCGATAACCTGGCCGCCGGTCAGGATGGCGATGTCCTGGAGCTGTGCCTTGCGGCGGTCACCAAAGCCCGGTGCCTTCACTGCTACAGACTTGAAGGTGCCGCGGATCTTGTTCACCACGAGGGTGGAAAGGGCCTCGCCCTCCACGTCCTCAGCCACGATCAGAAGTGGCTTGCCGGACTGCATAACCTTCTCCAGCAGGGGCAGCAACTCCTTGATGTTGGAGATCTTGCCGGAAACCAGGAGGATGTATGGGTCTTCCAGCACCGCCTCAAGGCGCTCCATGTCCGTTGCAAAGTAGCCGGAGATGTAGCCCTTATCAAAGCGCATACCCTCGGTGACCTCAAGGTCTACACCAAAGGTGTTGGACTCCTCAACGGTAATCACGGATTCCTTGTTCAGCTTGCCGCCACCCACGGCGTACATTGCCTTGGCAATCTGCGCACCGATCGCTGGGTCCGCGGCGGAAATGCCGGCGGTAGCGGCGATCTCTTCCTCGGTCTCCACTTCCTTGGCGGAAGCCAGCAGGTTTTCGGTGACCTTTGCAACTGCCTGCTCGATGCCGCGCTTAATGCCCATTGGGTTGGAACCCGCTGCAACGTTGCGCAGACCCTCGCGCACCAGCGCCTGAGCCAGCACTGTGGCGGTGGTGGTGCCGTCGCCGGCTACGTCGTCGGTCTTCTTTGCAACTTCCTTGACCAGCTCAGCGCCGATCTTCTCGTATGGATCTTCAAGCTCGATCTCTCGGGCGATGGACACACCATCGTTGGTGATGGTTGGCGCGCCCCAGCTCTTCTCCAGAACCACGTTGCGGCCCTTGGGGCCCAGGGTCACCTTTACGGCGTCTGCCAGGGTGTTCAGGCCCTTTTCGAGGCCGCGGCGTGCTTCCTCATCGAAGGCGATGATCTTAGCCATAAGTTTCGTACTCCTTATATATATTGAGACGACACTCACGTCCATGTGTTCCAAGTAGGCGCCCGCGACGGCACGGGAAGGCTGAGTGTGGTCCTACCCTCACCCACTTCTGGCACTCCATCTATGCAAGTGCTAATCCCGTTTTAGCAGTCAGGGGTGGCGAGTGCAAGGCACAGGAGTACGCTGGGAAGGCATGGATACTGTTATATCTGATTCCGTTTCACGCATCCGGCCCCTCGTTGAGGCGCAACGCAGCCAGATTTTCACCGACCTCGCGGAAATCACCTCCTTCCACTCAGTGCATTCCACTGAGCAAGACGCCGCGGATCACGCACACGCCGCCGCCTGGGTGAAGCAGGCGCTGGCCTCGGTTGGCCTTGAGGTCACAGAGCTGCCCTCGATCATCGGCACCAACACGCCAACGTTCATTGGCACCAAGGCTGCCGATCCGGGCCAGCCAACGGTGCTGTTGTACTCCCACTACGACGTGGTTCCCGCTGGCGACCCCGCCGCCTGGATCACGCCCGCGAATGAGCTCACTGAGCGCGAGGGCCGCTGGTACGCCCGCGGCGCCGCAGACTGCAAGGGCAACCTCGTGATGCACCTCGCCGCCCTCCGCACCGTCGCTGAGCTCGGCGGCACGGGCGTCGGTATCAAATTCCTGGTCGAAGGTTCGGAGGAGCAGGGCGGCGCGGAGCTTTCCGCGCTCATCAAGGCCCAGCCCGAGCTCTTCCAGGCAGACATGATCCTGATCGCAGACTCTGGCAATCAGCAGGTGGGCGTGCCGACGCTGACAACGTCGCTACGGGGCGGCGCTCAGCTCAGCGTCACTGTGGACACGCTGCACGCGGCCGTCCACTCGGGCTCTTTCGGCGGCGCCGCTCCTGACGCCGTAGCCGCGCTGGTTCGTATCCTCGACTCCCTGCGCGACGAGCACGGCCGCACCCAAATTGACGGCGTGTCCACCATGGCCAAATGGCCAGGCGTGAGCTACCCGCGGGAGATGTTCCGCCAAGACGCCGGCATCCGTGATGGCGTGGACATTATGGGCACCGATGAGGACGATCCGGCAGACATGGTGTGGGCGCGCCCAGCCATCAGCATCACCGGCTTCACCTCCACCCCCGTTGAGCAGGCCGTGAACGCCGTGCCACCAACCGCCACCGCCCGCCTCAACCTACGCGTACCAGCCGGAATGGATGCCGGTGAGGTGGCCGCCAAGTTGGCCGAGCACCTGCGCACTCACGCCCCATGGAATGTTCAGCTCACCGTTGATATTGAAGACGTAAACGCCCCCTTTGCCTCGAAGCTAGACGGCCCAGGCGTTGCGCTGTTTGATTCCTGCCTGGCCGCAGCCTACGGCAAACAAGAAACCGTGAAGCAGGGTTCCGGCGGCTCCATTCCACTGTGCGCCGAGTTGCTCGAGGTTGCGCCCCAAGCGGAACTTGTGCTCTTTGGCGTGGAGGACCCACTGGCCGTGATCCACTCCCCCAATGAGTCCGTGGATCCAAACGAGATCCGGGACATCGCCGTGGCCGAGGCCGCCTTCCTGCTGCAATACGGGACACCCCCAAAAGTGTGACACAGCTTGCACCCTGATGTGACGGGGATTACTGTTTGCTTTTGTGATGAACCTTAGCGCCGTACCAGTAGCCCGAGTGCCTTGGGCTACGTACTCGGCGGTGGGAACCGGCTCCCCACGTACCGGGAAGTAGTCGGTAACACCCCAGCAACACGGAGTCGGCTCCACCACTAACTAAGGACCACTTCAATGCAAGCTCTGATTGCCATCACAGACCCCTTCTTTGCCCGCTTTGGCCGCAACCTCCCCAAAGGTTTGGCGGAAGAAGCCGCTGGCATGCAATGGCGCACCTTCATGGCAACCTATGCGCCAGCCGCCAGCGTGCGCGTCCAAATCCACTCAGAACAAAAGCTCCCCGGCTTCCACAACGCCTACCACGCAACCGTTTCCGGCGTTGAGCACACCATCATCGCCTCCGGCCCAGTCTCCGCCTGCACTCACTTGCTTGCCGATGCCGGCCGGCGCGTAGAGATCCTCAAGTTCCACCAGTGCGAAATCTTTGAGGCAACCGTGACGTTCATCTACGCCTGCCACAACAACACCAAGAAATGGGCCATTGGTTTTGGTGGCAGCAATGCGCAGTCTGTGGCCGCAGCCCTCAGCGCCGCCGGTGAACGACTCAGGTAGGCTAGGTGTGTCCCGAAATGAGTAAGGAAGAACTTGGTGCTTTTGCTGCTGCTGCTCGCTGCTGCCTCAATCGCGGCACCCGTGCTCGTGAAAATTCTTGGCCGCCCCGCCTTTGGCCTACTCTCCCTTGTCCCGCTCGGCGGATTACTTTGGATCCTGCGTGAGTTTGCGCGGGGGACGTTTGCAGACGGAGGCGCCCTCACCGCCCATTATGGATGGATGCCCCAGGCGCATCTCAACCTCACCCTGCGCCTGGACTCCCTAGCAGCCCTGTTTAGTGTGATCATTTTGGGCGTCGGCACGCTTGTCCTGCTGTATTGCTGGGGCTACTTTGATTCAGCTCCGCGCCGCCTGCGCTTTTTCGCCGGGCAGATGGTGGGCTTTGCATTTGCCATGTACGGCCTCGTTATCAGCGACAACTTCCTGCTCATGTACGTTTTCTGGGAAATCACCTCCGTGCTTTCCTTCATGCTGGTGGGCTACTACGGCGAGCGCGCCTCCTCCCGCCGCAGCGCCACACAAGCGCTCATGATTACCGCTCTTGGCGGCCTAGTGATGCTAGTGGGCATCGTTCTCCTCGGCACCCAAACCGGCGTGTGGCAGCTTTCCGACATTCCAAATGCCCAGTTAGAAGGCGTACCGTACATCTCCGCCGCGATGGTGCTCATCCTCGCCGGCGCACTCTCCAAATCCGCCATCGCCCCCGCACACTTCTGGCTGCCTGGTGCGATGGCTGCCCCCACCCCAGTTTCCGCCTACCTGCACTCCGCGGCGATGGTGAAGGCCGGAATCTACCTGGTGGCCCGCCTCTCCCCCGACTTCAACTTTGCCCCCGCATGGCACCTAGTCATCTTGCCGCTAGGTGTGGTGACGATGCTGATGGCGGGGTGGATGTCACTGCGCCAAAACGACCTCAAGCTGGTCCTCGCATACGGCACCGTAAGCCAATTGGGCTTCATCATGACGCTCGTGGGAATCGGCTCACGTGACGCCATGCTGGCCGGTCTTGCGCTCACATTCGCCCACTCACTATTCAAGGCGTGCCTGTTCATGGTCGTGGGCCTCATCGACCACGCCTCCGGCACCCGCGACCTGCGCAAACTTTCTGGCCTGGGGCGCAAGGAGCCGCTGCTGTTCGTGCTCGCCCTGATCGCTGGTGCCTCCATGGCCGGCATCCCGCCGCTGTTCGGCTTTGTGGCAAAGGAAACAGCTCTAGACGCTGTACTGCACGAAGAACTTTTGGTGGGCCTGCCGGGGCAAATGCTGCTGGTGGGACTTGTGCTGGGCTCCGTGCTCACCATGGCCTACACCCTGCGTTTCCTCTACGCCTTCGGCGGCAAAGAGCCCAGTGAAGCCGTTGACGGGATGCACAAAATCACCGCCCTGCAATACTTCCCACCTGCAGTTCTTGCCTTGCTCACCGTGGTTTTTGGCATTGCGCCTGCTGGCCTGGACTTCCTCATCACCACCCATGTGGAAGGTGCCCACCTGGAACTATGGCACGGCTTCACCATTCCGTTGCTCCTCTCCGCAGTGATCATCGTCGCAGGTAGCATCATGCATTGGCAGCGCACCCAAATTGCCAAGCTCCACAACGGCACCCCGGCGCTCGGCGACGCAGACGTGGCCTACGACTCCGTCCTCGACTTCCTCCGCGCCCTCTCCCTCCGTCTCACCGCCTCCACCCAACGCGGCTCCCTGGTGATCAACCTCGGCATCATCTTTGCGGTGCTCACCGTTCTCCCGCTGGTCACGCTCCTGCTCGGGGAGCGTAACGACGTCCGCATGCAACTCTGGGACAATCCCACCCAAGCAGTTGTGGCGTTCGTTGCAATCGCCGTTGCGATTGCCGCCACGGTGCAAGCTAACCGCCTGTCCGCCCTCATCCTCGTGGGCATCACCGGCTACGCCATGGCAATGATCTTTGCCCTTCAAGGCGCACCGGACCTGGCGCTCACCCAACTCCTCGTGGACACCGCCACCGTTGTGGTCTTCATGCTGGTCATGCGCCGTTTCCCCGCCGAAACCCAATGGAAGCAAGACCCCAAATCCAACCGCTTCCGCGCCTGGCTCTCCATCGCCGTTGGCCTCTCCGTGATGATCCTCACCGTGTTCGCCATCAACGCCCGCACCACGGAACCCATCGCAGTGAAGATCCCCGACCTCGCCTACGAAATCGGCCACGGCGCCAACGCCGTCAACGTCCTGCTGGTAGACATCCGCGCCTGGGACACCTTCGGTGAGATCACCGTCCTCATCATCGCCGCCATCGGAATCGCCTCCTTGGTCTTCCGCACCCGCGACTTCCACCGCGCCTCCCGACGCCCCACCGTCACCTCCGGGCGCCGCTGGCTGGCCGCACGCAACGACTCCGAAAAGATGCGCAACCGCTCCATCATGGTGGACGTTGTCACCCGCATGCTGTTCCCCACCATGATCGTGCTCTCCATCTACTTCTTCTTCGCAGGCCACAACGCCCCTGGTGGCGGCTTCGCCGGAGGTCTCGTCGCAGCACTGGCCCTCACCCTGCGCTACCTCGCTGGGGGTCCCGACGAACTGGAGGAGGCACTGCCCGTGGACCCGTCGAAACTGCTCGGCCTTGGCCTACTCGCTTCGGCAGCCGCCGCCGTATGGCCGATGCTGCTGGGCTACCCGCCGCTGACCTCCTTCGTGTGGGAGATCGGCGACGTCCACATTGCCAGCGCCCTGCTCTTTGACCTCGGCGTGTACCTCATCGTGGTGGGCCTTGTGCTGTCCATCCTCCACTCCCTCGGCGGCCAGTTGGACAAGGACGAGGAGATGCGTAAGCAACGCGCCCGCGACCGTGCCCGCAAGATGCGTCAGAAGGTGAAGCAATGGTAGTGAACTTCTCCCTCCTTCTCATGGCCGGCGTACTCATTTCCGCCGGCGTGTACCTTGTCCTTGACCGCGCAATGACCAAAATGATGATGGGCTTGCTCCTGCTCGGAAACGGCGTGAACCTCATCCTCCTCATGGCCGGTGGTTCCCCAGGCAGCCCACCAATCAAGTACCGCGACTCCGAAATCTACGGCGAACAAGTTGCGGACCCCCTTGCTCAAGGCATGATCCTCACCGCAATCGTTATCTCCATGGCCTTGACTGGCTTCATCCTGGCTCTCGCCTACCGCGCATACCGATACCGCACCGAGGACATCATCGAAGACGACACCGAGGATGCAGCAGTCGCAGCGCGCCCACCTGTCGCCTCCGCAGCCCCAGACCACGACGCCTCCGACGACCCCACCACCGGCCGGCTCACAGACCGCGGCGACTCCTTCGGCCCAAAGTCATTCGAAGCCCCAGTGAGCGAGGATTGATGTTTACCCTCCTACTTCCCCTTCCGATCATTGCGCCTGCGATCGCCGCGGCGTTGTCGCTGGCGTTCGCTCGCTACCCAAGAACTCAGCGTTGGGTGGCACTTGGCACGCTGTTTTTCATGATCGTCCTTTCTGCCTACATGGTGTACTACGTGGACCAGGAAGGCATCCAAACCATCCAGATCGGCGGCTGGGACGGCCCGATTGGCATCACACTGGTGGCGGACCGGCTCTCCACACTGATGCTTCTGGTTTCCGCGATGGTGCTGTTCTGCGTGTTCTGGTACGCCATCGGCCAAGGTGTGCGCGACGGCTCCAAAGACGAACCCGTGGCCGTCTTCCTGCCTTCCTACCTGCTGCTTTCCATGGGCGTAAACCTTTCCTTCCTGGCCGGGGACCTCTTCAACTTGTATGTGGGCTTCGAGGTTTTCCTCGTTGCGTCCTATGTTCTCCTCACACTTTCCGCCTCCGCTGCCCGTGTGCGCGCCGGTGTTGGTTATGTGATGGTGTCCATGGCCTCCTCAGTTGTGTTCCTGATCGGCATCGCACTGGTGTACGCCGCCGTGGGCACGCTGAACTTGGCGCAGATCTCCGAACGCATGGGGCAATCCGGCATCCACACCGCAATCTTCGCTGTCCTCCTCATCGCATTCGGCATCAAAGCCGCCGTCTTCCCTCTGGACAGTTGGCTCCCAGACTCCTACCCCACCGCCCCCTCCCTGGTCACCGCCGTGTTCGCCGGTTTGCTCACCAAAGTTGGTGTGTACTCCATCATCCGCATGCGCTCCGTTGTGTTCACCGACGGCGCCCTGGACACCCTCCTCATGTGGGTGGCCCTCAGCACGATGCTGGTAGGCATCCTTGGCGCAATGGCCCAAAACGACATCAAACGTCTCCTTTCCTTTACTCTCGTGAGCCATATCGGCTACATGATCCTCGGCGTCTCCCTTGGCACCGAGCAGGGGCTTTCCGGCGCGATCTTCTACGCCGTTCACCACATCCTGGTGCAAACTGCCCTCTTCCTGGTGGTTGGCCTCATTGAACGCCAAGCCGGTAGCTCCTCGCTGCGCCGCCTCGGCTCCCTGGCACGCAGCTTCCCCATCCTCGGCCTGCTCTACATCATTCCCGCACTCAACCTGGGCGGAATCCCGCCTTTCTCCGGCTTCCTGGGCAAGGTCATCCTTGTAGAAGCCGCCGCCGCCAAGGGTGGGGCAATGCCGTGGATCATGGTCGCCGGCGCGATCATCACCTCCCTCCTGACGCTGTACACAATGGTCATGGTCTGGGCCAAAGCCTTCTGGCGCGACCGAAAAGACGCCCCCGAGTCCACCGCCATGGCACGCCCCAGTGTGCTCTATGAAGTCACCGATGAGGTCAAGCTTGAAGAGCGTGACGACGTCGGCAAGGCTCCAACAGGCATGGTCGCGGCCACTGCGGCCCTGGTGATCGCCTCCCTTGGTGTGTCGGTGGTTGCCGGGCCAGTTTCCGGCATCACCAGCCGAGCCGCGGCCACAGCCCAAGACATCTCGATCTACCGAACCGCTGTTCTTGGCAACCAAGAACCCGGCCGTACCCTAGAACAAGAACGCCTTGACGACGGCTCGGACACCATCGACCAGCGCCAGACGGAGGGAATCCAATGAAAATCCTTTGGACCATCGTCTTATGGGTGATGCTCATGGGCGAGCTCACCATCGGCAACGTAGTAGCCGGCCTGCTGGTGGGCGTGTTTGTCCACTACGTTCTCCCCTTGCCAAAGCTTCCCATCGGGCAGCTCCGCATCCACGTGGGCTCCCTCATCATCTTGATTGCGGAATGGGCGTGGCAGCTCGTTGTGGCCTCCATTCAGGTTGGCTGGTTGGCGCTGTGGCGGACCCCGCATTCCGCCATCATTAAGGTTCCGATGCGCGTGGAAAGCGAATTCGTATTTACCATCGCAACCTCGCTCTACAACCTTCAGCCCGGTGGAACCGTGACTGACATTGACCTTGCAAACCGCACGTGGACTGTTCATTTGTTGGATGCCTCCTCTCACAGCAAGATTGATAAAGCTTTCGCGGAAATTGCCGAATTTGAACGCCGCCTGATCAGGACTTTTGAATAATGTATGAGATTGCACTAACGATCATCGCCTGCATTTTCAGCGTGGCGTTTATCCTCACCACCTACCGCATCATCGTGGGCCCCAACTCAATGGACCGACTCCTTGGGCTCGACGCCACCACAGCAATGCTGCAATGTGCCTTTGCCACCTACATTTGTTGGTCGCTCGACACCACCGTGGCAAACGCCATGCTGGTGATCGCTCTGCTTGGTTTCATCTCCACCATTGCGATTTCCCGCTTCCGCAAGAAGGACGGTGCCCGATGACCGACATCATCTCCCTCATCATGCTTTCCATCGGCGCAGTCCTCGTGCTTGCTGCAGCCATTGGACTGAACCGTTTCCCCGATACCCTTTCCCGTATCCACGTAATCACCAAGCCTCAAACCTTAGGGCTTGTGCTCACCGTAGGTGGCGCTGGCATTCGCGTGATCGGCAGCGAAAGTTTCTCCGTTGCCGAGCGTGGTGACCTCGGCATTCTTGTCCTCCTCATTCTCTTTGCTCTAGTGACAAGCCCTGTGACGGCCCAGCGACTGGGGCGCTTGGCGCGTCGTGAAGGCCTGTATGGGGAACTTTCCCGCAACGATGAACCTGCCGCCCGAAGGAGGAAATAGTGCTACTCATTTCTAGTCTCTTTGCGTTTTGGGTGCTGCTGCGCGAATCAACCCTCCCGATCAAAGACAGCATCACGCAATGGCTCCCGCCGGACCTTGCTGTGTACGTCCTGGCTGGACGGCAGCTCGCAGACGGCGGCAACCTCTACGACGGTGACTTTGTCCCAGGCCTTCCCTTTACCTATCCACCCTTTGCCGGCACCCTTTTTGCGCAGCTCGCGCCGATGTCAGACGGGATCGTCACGGTGTTCTGGCAAGGCCTTAACTTCATGAGTTTGGTCGCCGTGATTCTGCTGTGCTTCCAGCACCTCGGCAAACGCATCACGCCCACCGTCGCTGCGCTTGGCGTCACTCTTGCTGTTGGCGCGCTCGCGCTTGACCCCGTGCATGGCAGCTTCCACTACGGCCAGATCAACCTCATCCTCATGGCCTTAGTTGCCCTGGATTTCCTCCCCAAGAATCGCTTTGCCGGAATTGGCGTGGGCCTGGCAGCCGGGCTGAAACTCACCCCCGCGTTTTTTGGCATTGTATTCCTGATTAAGCGCCGTTGGACTGCCGCAGCGGTGAGCTTTGGTACGTTCCTGGCTACTGTAGCGATCGGCTATCTGACTGTCCCCGATGCACATAGATTTTGGACCTACGCCATTTTTAACTCCTCTCGTGTTGGCGAACATTCAAATCCTGGTGCCCAATCGATTCGGAGCCTACTCGAACGTACCTTCGACGTCAATAGCACGGCAATTTGGCTGGTCTGTGTACTTATCACACTTGCAGTTGCCGTATGGGCAATCCATCTCAGCGGCAACATGGTGCTCGCGATGGGGTTCGCCGGAATTACCGCCTGCCTCATCTCACCATTCTCCTGGTTCCACCACTGGGTGTGGGTGATTCCGATTGGCGTGTGGCTCATAGTTCGCCTGGACAACCTCCGCGCAAATCTTCCTTGGCCACTAAAACACCTTTCCAGTGTTGGCATTTTTGCAGCTCTCATCCTTTTCCTTTCCCCCTACTCCTCCGCCGTCGCGTGGCGAAGCATGGTGTATTGGAACTACGCCGACGATCCTAGCAACCTCCTCAACCTTCGATTCATCGGCGCTGGTTTCCTATGGATGCTCGGGTATGCCGTAGGAAAAGTTTGTGTGACGCAAGTGAAAAAACGTAAGTCTCATCAGCCACTCTAGTTACACAAACTTTTCCCACCTGCGATTTTCTGGAACCCCTTGCCAAATAGCGTTGGCCAACTTACACTTAGGTCAAATGTTCGAATAAGGGGGAATAATGACGCTTGAACCTTTCTACGCGGTCAGCGCTTCTGATGACCAAATAGCAATCGCACAACGAACCGTAAACAAGGTCACCTACGAGCTCTACGCAGCACATTTGGAGGGGGCAGATGATGTAGATCTCCCTGCGTTAGCAGTCACAATTGCAACGCGCACGGGGCAATCTCCATACAACGTGCGCAATGCACTGTTTGCCATCTACGAGCTCCGCAACCTGCCAAAACTGCGCGCTTTTGTGGAGGCCACTTGGATCATGGATATTGACCGGATCCGCGGGATTATCGATTGCATGCGGGGCTTATCCAAGGAGTTTTGGGCAGAGTTCGACGAACGCATTCTCAAAGCGCTAATTCCGCGCTCACCAATGCAAGATTTACCAACAGCCAGAACGCTTAAAACCCGAGCTCAGGCCATACGCAAGCGACTGATGCCAATGAAGGAGGAGAAGGAGGAATCCCTCAACATCAAAATTGAAGATTCGCGCCCGCTCAGCACCTGCAACATGCGGCTCAAACACGACACAATGCTGCTCTTCCAGCGCACAATCGAATTGATCCAGAAGCGCAAGCATTGCGATGCCCCTACCGCGTTCCGCCACCTCCTGGACGCAAAGGTGAAAATGAACGTCAACCTGCACCTTTACAAGGGCGATGGCACGGTATCCACGGAAGATTCACACTTCTGGGAAGAGGAAATCGCATCCTTGCTGAAGGACGCCACGGTACAGGGTCCATGCAAAACAGCCCGCAGCACCTACCACTTCTCGCCTCAACAAAAGGCAGAAATCCGGGGCCGCGATGGCACCTGCCGCTTCCCCGGCTGCGGCCGCTCCGCGCGCAACGCAGACATTGACCACGTGGTCCCCTTCAACCAAGGCGGTGCGACCAGCATCCATAACGCCCAATCGCTGTGCCGCGAGCATCACATCATGAAAACCCGCCGCATCGTTTCCGCGAGCATTGATCCAGACTCCTTCGCGGTGAAGTGGGTCATGCCCGACGGCTCCACGATCCACACTCACCCCGAAGGTCCTCTAGCCCCAATCCTGCGGAAGAAGACCTACACCCTACGAAACATGGAGGCGCAATTCTTTAAATAATCTCCATATCCACGGCCTGGACCCAATCCCCAGAGCTTGCAAAACTTGCACGTTGACGCTGGTAAGAAGCCCCTTCATCAATGATACGGAGGACTCCATGCAACTCTTGCACACAACCAAGTTCCCGCGCGATCGGCTCCAACCGGGCAACCCAATCGCGCAGGTCATCAGTGACCAGGCGCTCGTCGGTTTCGCGGCTGGTAATCACAATCGCATCCAAACCATAGCGAGCACCGCGCCACTTGTTCTCCCGCAGGTGCCAATCCTGCAGAGTGGGCAACGGCTTCCCGGCGGAATACAGCCGGTCAAAGTACACAACAAGGCAATGAGTCAAAGCTACCGACGCGGCCAGCGCCCCAAGATCAGAGGTGGAGTCCGCGATTCGGACTTCAATCGTGCCCCACTTTCCGGCTGGGCGGATATCGAAGTGCATCTGGCCCACATGGTTGATCACGCCACTGCGGTCCTGGTCCACCATGTACGCTTCAAATTCCTCCCACGTTTGGAATTGGTACGGCAGTCCTGCAGTAGGAAGTTGTTGGTAAAGCATGGTGCGGTTGCTGGCATACCCGGTGTCCATACCCTCCCAGGCAGGCGAAGACGCCGTCAGCGCCAGGATGTGCGGGTACATGGTGTTCACGGCATTGATGATGGGCCAAACCCGCTGCTTGTCGGAGATACCCACATGGACATGGATACCCCAGATCAGCATTTGGTTTCCCCAGTACTGGGTGCGCGCGATGATCTCGTTGTAATGCCCCTTCTCGCTCAGGGGCTGTTCTCTGAAGTCAGCGAATGGGTGCGAGCCCGAGGCCCAAACCGCAATCTCCAGCTCACTGGCAGCTTCTTTGACGGCCTTGACTGCGGTAGAAAGTTCCGCAACGGCCTCGCCTGCAGTGTTGTGCACACCGGTGACCAGCTCTACGGTGTTCGCCAAGAACTCACGCTCGAGGTGAACTTCCGGGTAGTGCTGCTCCACATACGCCACTACATCGGCCGCGCGGGGCACCAAGTCTCGTGTCACCGGATCAATGAGCGCGACCTCCCACTCCACTCCGAGGGTAGGCGCCGGGGAAGGGTGAAAAATCATGGCAAGTCCTGAACAAGGACAAGCACCAGTGGGTCGCCTTCACGTGGAACGGTTACCGAGCCAGTTTGTTCAGCAAGGCGCTGGGCTGCTTCCTCATTGCCGGGTGCGAAGAAAACGGTGTTTTGGGCAAGGATCTCATCCGAGTAATTGCCGGTCTCCGTAACTTCCCAACCCATTCCGGAAACGCGCTCACCGGCAGAAGCCGCAAGGCCCTGGATCGTGGAGTTGTTCAAAACCTTCACCCCTGGCGGTGGCGGTGGTGTTTCGGCAGGAGGAGCTACCGCTGTAGTTGTTGTGGTGGTGGTAGTTTCTTGCGCCACAACTTCCTCTTGGGGAGTCCGCATTTGGAACAAGCCCCAGAGCGCCAGAAGGACTGCAACGGCGATGAGGATCATGGCCATGCCGCGCAAGGGAAGGGTTTTTTCAGTCACGTTTGTTCATTCTAGCGTCTCGAAGCCGGCGCAAGCGTGCCGTGAGCAAGGGATAGGCAGCCATGACGTGGGGAACGTCGATGGCGATGTTGAGCGCTTGGTAGTAGCGGACGGGTGAAACGCCAAAGCGCTCGCGGATAGCCTCTTCCTTGTTCCGGTGCGTTTGTTCCTCGAAGGCCAGGAGGTCCAGCAGTTTATCGCTATCCATGCCTACACTGTAAGCCATGACTATTCGCCCAATCGTCATCTATGGTGACCCAGTGCTGCATACCCCCACGGAGCCCGTGACGGAGGATATTTCTGAACTGATTGCAGACATGTATGAAACCATGGACGCCGCCAACGGCGTGGGCTTGGCCGCCAACCAGGTTGGGGTGAACAAGCGGGTGTTTGTGTATAACTGCCCGGATGATGACGGCGTGATGCATCGCGGCTGCGTGGTGAATCCAACGCTGGAAGTGTCTGAGGAGCAGGAAGAGGAAGAGGAAGGCTGTCTGTCGGTGCCCGGCGAGGCATGGCCAACGTGGCGCGCCCACAGGGTGACGTTACGCGGTTACGACGAGCACGGCGCCCCCATTGAGCTGGAGGCGACTGGCTTCCTTGCGCGCTGCTTCCAGCATGAGGTGGGGCACCTAGACGGGTATGTGTACACGGATGTGCTGGTGGGCAAGTTCAAGCGGCAGGCCAAGCGGGTGCTGAGGAACCACACTTGGGGCAAGACGTGGATGCCTGGGGTTGACCCGGATCCGTTTGGGTGGGACTGATGTTTAGGAAAGAGCCGGTCCGAGTGGGTGATCGCGTGGTGGTCCGTAGTGATACGGAGGTGATTGGTGTGGTCACTAGCTTGGATCCGCTCACGCTGAACGGTGACATCGTGATCCCTAAGTATCAGGTGATGAAAAAACTTTCGCCGAAAACCGTGATGAACAGGGATATCAGGGCGATTGAGCAGGCTACAGCGAAGGCGTTTCCGGGAGCGCATCAGGAATGGACTAGCGACGGCCAGTGGTTGATGCGGGCCGGGGATGGGATTGCGGAGCGGTCGAATTCGGCGGCGCCGCTGGGGCCGAGTGCTCGGTTTGTGCCGATTCCGTGGGATGAGATTAATGAGTTTTATCGTCGGCACAATCTGCCCACCACGTTGTTGATTCCGGAGCGGATTGCGCCAAACCCGAATGTGCCGATGGGCCCGGAGATCATTGTGATGACCCGCAATCTGGAGAATTTGCCGGAGCAGGCGGAGGGATTTGAACTGCTGGAGAAGCCTGATCAGCAGTGGTTGGATTTGTACCATTTCCGTGGGCAACCGCTTCCCGCTGACGCGTTGGAGTTGCGCCCGATTGATGGGGAGATGGGATTTGGGCGTCTGGTGAGGGATGGGCAGACGGTGGCGGTGACGAGGGGAACGATCACCGATGGGTATTTGGGTTATTCGGCAGTTGAGGTGGCGGAAAAGTATCGGCGGCAAGGACTGGGGACCGCACTGGGTGTGGAGATGTTGCGCTGGGCCAGGCAGAAGGGAGCGCACACTGCCTATTTGCAGGTGATCGCCGATAATGTGGCGGGAATAGGGCTGTACCACAAGCTAGGGTTTGTGGAACACCATCGGCATCGGTACACACGCTAGACTGCAACTCATGCGCATTGTGAACTGGAACGTCAATTCAATTCGGGCAAGGAAGGACCGTGTTATTGACCTTTTGGATCGCCTGGACATTGACGTTCTACTGATGCAGGAGACAAAAACGAAGGATTTCCCGCCACTTGAGGGGTATGAGGTGGCGCATTGGGGCCTCAACCAGTGGAATGGGGTGGCTATTGCGTCGAGGGTCGGGTTGGAAGATGTGCGCCAGGGGTTTGCCAACCAGCCCTCTTTCAATGGCCTTGAGGCGCGTGCGATCTCAGCGACCTGCGGCGGTGTGCGCGTCGAAAGTGTGTATGTTCCCAACGGAAGGGAGATTGCGCACCCGCACTATGACTACAAGCTGCGCTTTTTATATGCGTTGAAGGGCAGCGATGCGGATGTGATTGGTGGGGATTTCAATGTGGCGCCGCTGGATCGGCATGTGTGGGACATCAATGCCTTTGCGGGTGAGACGCATGTGACGGAGCCGGAGAGGCAGGCGTTTGACGCGTTGTTGGAGAAGTGGAAGGTGGCCAGCCCTTGGGAGGGATTTAGTTTTTGGGACTATCGGGCTGGGCGGTATGAACGCAACGAGGGGATGTTGATCGATTTCCAGCTTTCCAATTTGGAGGTTGAGCGAGCATTTATTGATGGGGAGCGGTCTTCGGATCACGCGCCGGTAGTGGTGGATTACCGTGGACCTTAGCTCATGGCAGGCAATCGGCCTGATTATCGACTACACCATCAAAATTGCCGCGATCGGATTCGTACCGGAAGGCCGCAGGCCAAGCTCATCGACGGCGTGGCTGCTTGCCATTTTGCTGCTCCCGTTCGTGGGGTTGCCGCTGTTCTTGCTGATGGGTTCGCCGTGGATTAACAGGCGGCGGCACCGCATTCAGGATGAAGCTAACCAGCGGATCAAAGAGCTGGGTGTTGATGTGCCGGACTCCGTGGCAATGAGTGAGGAGATTGACTCGATTATTCGGCTCAATAGGAACCTCACGGGGATGCCGGCGGTGTCTGGGGAGACGCATGGCTACTACCCGGATTACAAAGAGTCGATTGAGCGAATGGCGCAGGTAGTAGACGGCGCCACGAAGTATGTCCATGTGGAGATCTATATTGTTTCTTGGGATGACACAACCGATGTGTTCTTCCAAGCGCTGGCTCGGGCGGTGAAGCGTGGCGTGAAGGTGCGTTTGCTGTTTGACCAGGTTGGCTCGTGGAAATACAAGGGTTATTTGAAGCTGGGGAGGAGGCTCACTGAGATTGGGGTGGATTGGCAGCTCATGTTGCCGCTGAAGCCGTGGCGCCGCCGTTTCCGTAGGCCGGATCTGCGTAATCACCGGAAGATGGTGATTGTGGATGGTAAGCGTGGGTTTATTGGGTCGCAGAACATGATTGAGCCGTCGTATGGGAATAAGGGGCGGAATTGGGTTGATGTGATGTTTGAGTTCTCTGGGCCGATTGTGACCTCCATGAACCTGGTGTTCGCGGTGGATTGGTTGCTTGAGAGCGGGGAGACGGTGCCGTTTGAGCTATCGGAAGTCCACGGCGAGGACCTGTTGCAGTTGGTGCCTTCGGGTCCGGGGTATCACGCGGAGCCGAATCTGCGGATGTTTAACTCAGTGATTCACCACGCCAAGGAGCGGCTGGTGATGTGCAGTCCGTATTTTATTCCGGATGAGTCGATGATGGAGGCGGTGACGTCGGCATGCTTTAGGGGCGTGAAGGTGGAGCTGCTGGTGAGTGAGCAGGCGGACCAGTTTGTGGTGAACCATGCGCAGACGTCGTACTATCAGGCGCTGCTGGAGGCGGGGGTGAAAATTCACAGGTATAAGAAGCCGGCGGTGTTGCACAGCAAGTTTTTGCTGGCGGATGAGATTGGGGTGCTTGGGTCTTCCAATATGGATATGCGTTCATTTGGTTTGAACTATGAAGTAACGCTTATGGCCACGCATAAGAAGGTGATTGCACAGTTGGAGGAATTGGCGCAGGGATATAAGGAGAATTCGATTGAGCTCACGTTGGAGGAGTGGAATGAGCGTTCCTTTGGGCGCCGCTACTTGGATAACGTGATGCGATTGACTTCGGCGCTGCAATGACCGCGCTCACAAGGTTTGGGCAGCTCGCCGTGATGGGTGTGGGCTGCTTTACAATCGCTATGGGCATCTTCCTCATTACGCACTCGTTTGCGCTGCCGGAGGTAGATGAGGGATTTGCACTGGGTGTGTTGGCAACGGCGGTGATGCAGTCGTCGATGGTGGTGTCCATGCTGTTGGTGACCAGCAATATTGACCCGGAGGTGGCTGTCGCCGGGATTTTGGGCGCTAACCTTGGCACCACAATGACCCCCTTGGTGGCTGCGCATTTTCTCCCCAAGGACAAGGGCGCGATGGAGGTGGCAAGCCTCCATTTCTGGTTCAACGCGCTCGGCCTGCTCACGCTGGGCCCCATTGAACTGCTGTTTCACCCGCTGGAAAAGCTCACGATTTCCCTCAGGACGGACTTTGCGCCACCGCTCCTTGCGGGGGAGTTTGAGTGGTGGAAGCTCCTCTTGGGGATCACGCTTATTGCTGGTGGCATGAGGTGGGTCCGCAGGTTTGCTATTAGCACTCAGGGTGATACGTCTGGGCTGGTCGCGGGGGTGCTGGTCACGTTAGTAATGAGGCACAGCAGCGCTACCGTGATCACCACAGCGGCAATGAATGCAAGTAACAGGCTCACGATCATTCTGGGCGCGAACATCGCCACTACCTTAAGCGCTGTGCTGCTGGCGCTGAACATGGGTGTAGGCATGCAGGTGGCGTTCACTCACCTGCTGTTCAACCTGCTGGGCGTGATGTTGGTGCTGCTCTTCCCACCGATCCGCTCGCTGCTTGAGGGGCTGGCAACCAGGACGGCCAAGCTCGCGGTGAAGAGCCCACCAGTCACGCTTCTGGTGATTGCCCTGGTGTGGTTGGCGCTACCAGCCGCTGTAATTCAGGCCAGGCCTTAGCGAACGCCTCCAAGAGGGGGTAGCTCGCAACGTCCTCCACCGCTACCCACTTGAGCTCCAAAGATTCCTCATTAGCAACGGTTTCCAATAAGTGGTCAGCCACAGCAATCACAGTGGTGTATGTCCACGATCCATGCACGGCCGTCACCCGTTCCCCCACCACGCGGAAGTCGCGGACCTGAGCCTCCTCATAGGCCTCACGGCAGGCAGCTTCAACGGCGGTCTCGCCAAACTCCAGTGCACCTCCAGGCAGCGCCCACGTACCGCCATCCGCGGTCCAGGCGGCGCGGTGCTGCAGGAGCACGTGACCGTCGGCAACCAAAAGTAGGCCTGCTGCACCGTATTTTCCCCAGCGCTTTTTCCCGTCTGGACCAACTACCCAATTCATTGATTGCTAAAGTTAGCAGGGATGACTGCACACGACCACTGGCTTGACCGCGTGGACGATCGGCGTTCTGTGTACTACCCGATCATCTGGGCGCGCAAGCTCTTCGCGTTCTTGGTGACCACCCCAGGAAAAATGACGTCCCTGGTGGTGATCCTCAGCGTGTTTCTGCTGGCTGCGGGCTTGGCGTTGGCGCAGTTTTCTACGGATCGGCGCGGTGATCTGGAAACGATGCTCAATAGTACCGAGCCGGTGAATTATTTGACTCACCGCATGTATTCCTCGCTGTCGGTGGCAAATACGTTGGCGTCGGTGGTGTTTGTGCGGGCGGGCAGTGACGCAACGGAAAACAAGGAGCGCTACCATGCAGCGATCTCCGACGCCTCAACGGCACTCACTCAGGCGGCTGCGGGCCTTGAGCAGGAGGAGCTGGAGACCCTGAACACCATCTCCTCACGTTTGCCGGTGTATAACGCGTTGGTGGAAACGGCCTGGTTGAACGCGCGGCAGGGCAATCCGGTGGGTGCCAGCTACATGTCTGAGGCCAACGTGGTGATGCGTGATGAGATCCTCCCGGCAGCCGCCAAGCTGCACAACACCACGGACAGCACCTTTTTGGAGCAGCAGCGCGCCTTCGGGCAGCCGTTGCAGTGGCCAATTTTGGGGATGGTGTTTGCGCTCGCAGCACTCATAGCGGGGCAAGTGTGGCTGGCAAAAGTGACCAGGAGGCGGCTGAATCCGGGCATGGTGGTGGCCACCGCGATGGTGGTTGCGGTGTTGGCGTGGGTGGGCACGGCGAGTGCGCTGACGTGGCGGGCTGCGAGCACGGCGCGGGAGGTTGCCGCCGCCCCGATGTCCGCGCTGGTGGACGCGCGTATTGTGGCTCAGCAAACCCGCTCTACGGAAACGTTGGCATTGGTGCTCAGGCAGTCATTGGACGCCTCCAACGCGAGCTTTGCCACCGCCATAAAGACCGTCAACGAGGCCTTGGACACCTATGCAAGCTCTCCCCTGGCCGCCCAGCACCAAGCCACCTTGGACATCGCCCGTTCAAGTACCAGTGAGTGGGAAGCTACCCACCTGCAACTTTCAACCGCGCTGAACTCCGGTGACTACGACGAAGCCCTCAACATCACGCTGAGCACCACCAAGAAGAGCGCTTTCATGCGCCTCAATGATGCATTGGGCGAGCTCATCAACTCCACCCGAGACTCCATGCGCTCATATAGTTTCCGCAGTTTAGAAGCGTTTAGCGTGGTAGGCCATGTGGTGCTCATCCTCACCATCAGCGCGGTGCTCTCCATTTGGATTGGCATCCGCCCGAGGCTGCAGGAGTTCCTATGAAACGCATCATCGCCCTCTGCCTGCTCCTCACGGCCTGCACACAGGAAACCCCGCCGCCCGCGCCGATTACCAACACGTTCCAATATCCCCTGCCTGATGGTGCGGTGTTAGCGCCGGTGCAGCAGCAGGAAGTGATCACGGAGAACTTGCTGGGTTCTTTGCAACCCGACGCACGCACGGTGCAGGAGCGGGTTCCGGACATCCTGGCGCGCGGCAGGCTGATTGTGGGTGTGGAGCAGTCGCAAAACCTGGTGGGCTTCCGCAATCCAGTGACCGGGGAACTGGAGGGGTTCGAGGTTGATTTGGTGCGGGAGATCGCCAGGGACATTTTTGGCGACGCCTCCAAGGTGGACTTCCGCTACGTTGATTCCAATAGTTGGCTGCGGATGATTGAGGCGAAAGAAGTGGATTTTGTGATCCGCTCCCTTTCCATCACCCGCCAACGCCAAGACCAGGTGTTCTTCTCCACCCCGTACTACACGGCCCGCACACGCCTGCTCACCAACACGTATTCGGATATTGCATCACCGGAGGACTTGGCGGGCAAAACGGTGTGCGCGGCGGCAGGTTCCACGGGGCAACAGCGCGTGACCACCGCAAAGAACCTGCTGCTGGTGCGGGGCTCTTCAGACTGCCTGCTGGCGCTCCAGCAGGGACAAGTGGACGCGGTGATTTCTGATGATTCAATCCTTTCCGGCATGAGAGCGCAGGACCCTTCCACCAAGATTGTCGGTGAGGTACTGGCGGTGGAGGATTACGGCATCGCTTTTGGCAAGCCCGGCGCGCGGCATAACTCGGATGGGTTGATTCGGCAGGTCAACTCCACGTTGGAGCGGGTATTTCAGGATGGGACGTGGCGGGCAAGCTACGACCGTTGGTTCGGCGCCTACCTCCCTGCCCAGCAACCTCCGCTGCTGAACTACAGGAGTGAGCAATGAGTGAGACAGAGGCAGTAGTCTTTGATCCCTTCGCCGACGATGACCTCGGCGCAATCATGGATGACATCACGGCGTTGCATGACACCTCCTCGCGCGCCAAAGAACAAGCGCTGGACACCTTCCGCTCCCGCAGGGGCGCGGAACGCAGCGCGAGGCCCGTAGCCAACGGCATGACCGAGCTGCCGTTCATCACGCCGCCACCGCAGATGCTCAAGGACCCCAGCGGATACGAGGATCAGCCGGTCCTGCACCCAGGCGATGTGGTGGCCGAGCAGTACGAGGTCAAAGGCGTAGTTGGCCACGGCGGCATGGGCTGGATCTACCTGGCGCAAGACCGCAACGTTTCCGAGCGCCTGGTGGTGCTCAAGGGCAGGGCGGATACGGGTGAGCAGGAGTTTCTTGCAGACATCACGCACCCAGGTGTGGTGAAGGCCTACAACTTTGTGGACGACCCCCGCACGGGCGGGCTGATCGTGATGGAGTACGTGCATGGGCCGTCGTTACGCGAGCTGCGCGGACAGGACGTGTTCAGCATCGACATCGCAATCGGCTACATCCTGGAAATCCTCCCGGCGCTGGAGTACCTGCACTCGCGCGGGGTGGTGTACAACGACCTCAAACCGGACAACATCATTGCCACAGAGGACCAGGTGAAGCTGATCGACCTCGGCGCGGTGAGTGGTATCGGGGCGTTCGGCTTCATCTACGGCACGAAGGGGTTTCAGGCTCCAGAGGTTGCTACCGACGGGCCCAGCGTGGCCAGCGACATCTACACCATCGGCCGCACGCTGGCATCACTCACTGTGAAACTGCCGGTGGAAGACGGTGCGTACCTGCCGGGGTTGCCCACGCCAGAGGAAGAGCCGCTGTTTGCCACCAATATGAGCTACTACCGGCTATTGCGGAGGGCCACGGACGAAGATCCGCAGAAGCGCTTTGCCAACGTGAGGGAGCTGGAGACGCAGCTCTATGGCGTGCTGCGTGAATTCGTGGCCACCACCACCGGCAAGCATTTCCCCGCCCAGCACTCCCTGTATTCACCGCAGCGCTCCACCTTTGGGACCAAGCATCTGGTGTTCCGCACGGATCAACTGCTGGATGGGATCGAGCGCAGCGTACGCATTACCCCGCAAGAAGTAAATGCCGCGCTGCCCGTGCCGCTGCTGGACCGCGATGACCCCGGCGCGCCTATGATCTCCGGCTCCTCCTATACCGAACCTTCGGAAGCACTGGAAACGATGCGTCAGGCCATGAGCCAGTACGCGGACAGTAAAGAAATCCCGCTTGGCGTGGTGCGTGCGCTACTGGACATGGGCGCCACAAAGGAGGCACGGAATTGGCTGCGCACCCTGGAGCCCACTCTGGGCGATGACTGGCGCCACCACTGGTATTCAGGCATCACGGCGCTCCTTTTGGAGGATTTCCCGGCGGCGCAGACGTTTTTCAATGAGGTGTACCGCATCCTGCCGGGAGAGGCCGCACCGAAGTTGGCAAGGGCCGCAGTGGGCGAGATGATGATCCAGCAGATGGGGATGAACGAGCAGTCACTCATTGGCCCCGAGCTGGCACTAGCGGCGAGCAATTTGGAAGGCGACGCCATTCCAGGAGCCTGGGCCCAGCTCAGCCAAGAGCCGCGCCTTCTGCGTTTCAAGTCCATGTACCTCTACGCGCTGGTGTGGGCCACCAATCCCACTACGGTGAGCTCGGCTTTCGGCTTGGCACGCGCCCTGGTGGCGGAGCATCAGGTGGAAACGGCGGTGAATGTGTTGGATCAGGTGCCGCAGCAGTCGAGGCACCACAGGATGGCGCAGCTCACGGCCATTTTGCACCTCATCAGTGCTGAGCCCAGCGAAACTCGTATCCGCAGGGCTGGGCGGCGCCTGGAGGAAATCCCAACCAATGACCCCCGCTTCCTGCAGATTCAGATTGCCGTGCTCAACCAGGGGTTGCAGTGGCTCATGGACAATGACCTCCAGGAGGCCGCAGCTTCCGGCCCCCTCATGGGCTTTGCCTTCAGCCGCACCGGTCTGAGGGAGGGGCTTTCCAAGAGTCTGCGCCAACTGGCGCGCAGCGCCACCACCCCGGCGCACCGCTACGCCCTGGTGGATTTGGCTAACTCTGTGCGGCCTCGGACTTGGTTTTAGCGTAGCGGGCGATCGCCAATTCCTCGTTGGTGGGGACCACGAGGACTTTGATGGTGGAGTCGTCGGTGGAGATGATTTGCTCGCGGCCGTTTTTGGCCGGGTCAATCTTGATGCCGTACATTTCCAGGCCGGCGAGGGCATCTTCACGCACAAAGTCCGCGTTCTCCCCCACTCCGGCGGTGAAGGTGATGGCGTCTACGCGGCCGAGGGAGATCATGTAGGAACCGATGTAGCGGCGCAGTTGGTGGATGTAGATGTTGTAGGCAAGCCAGGCGTCCTGGTTGCCCTCGTCGATGAGGGCGCGCAGCTCGCGGAAGTCATTCACACCGGAGATGCCTTTCACGCCGGAGCGCTTGTTCAGCAGGGCGTCGATTTCATCGATGCTCATGCCTGCGGTGCGGTGGAGGTGGAACACGATGCCGGGGTCGATGTCTCCAGAGCGTGTGCCCATCACCAGTCCGGCCAGTGGGGTCATGCCCATAGAGGTGTCAATGGGACGCCCGCCCTTGATAGCCGCGCAGGATGCACCGTTGCCAAGGTGGAGGGTGATCTGGTTGATGTCCTCATACGGACGGCCCAAGATGTCCGCAACTTTGTGAGAAACGTACTCGTGGCTGGTGCCGTGGAAGCCGTACCTACGAACACCGTGCTCGGCGGCGGTCTCGGCGTCGATTGCGTAAAGAGCGGCAGCGGGTGGCAGTGAGTGGAAGAAGCCGGTATCAAACACCGCCACATGGGGAATGTCTGGCAGCAGTTCGCGGGCCACTTCAATGCCCACGATGTTCGCGGGATTGTGCAGTGGGGCGAGTGGGATGAGGTCGCGCATGAGTTCCACGATCTCGTCTGTGATCACCTCTGGGGAGTTGAACAGCAAACCGCCGTGGACGGTTCGGTGCCCCACCGCCACCAGTTCTACGTCCTTGGGCCCGCACTTGTGCTCACTCATGAGGGTGAAGGCAAGGTCTAGGCCGGCGGCGTGATCTGGGATGGGGGCCTCGATGCGGTGCTTTTCCCCGGCGTGCTTCAGGGTGATGGTGCCACTGGGCTCACCGATTTGCTCCACCAGGCCGGAGGCGAAGGGTTCGTCGGTGGCGTGGGAGGTGGGGTCAACGAGTTGGAATTTGATGGATGAGCTGCCGGAGTTCAGCACCAATACGAGCGACATTAGTTTCCTCCAGCTTGGATGGCGGTGATGGCTACGGTGTTCACGATGTCATCTACCGTGGCGCCGCGGGAAAGGTCATTGACCGGTTTGTTCAGGCCCTGCAGGATTGGGCCAACGGCGAGGGCGTGGCCGGTGCGCTGGGCGGTTTTGTAGCCGATGTTGCCCGCTTCCAGGTCTGGGAAGATAAACACATTGGCTTGGCCAGCCACTGGGGAGTCTGGCATCTTCTTGGCGGCTACGGTGGGGTCCACGGCGGCGTCGAATTGCAGCGGGCCGTCCAGCTTGAGCTCTGGGGCCTTTTCCTTGGCCAGGCGGGTGGCTTCTACGGCGCGGTCTACGTCTGGGCCGGAGCCGGAGCTGCCGGTGGAGTAGCTGAGCAGCGCCACGCGGGGGTCAATGCCAAACTGGGCCGCGGTTTCCGCGGAGACAACGGCGATTTCCGCGAGCTGTTCTGCGGTGGGGTTGGGGTTTACGGCGCAGTCACCGAACGCCCACAGGCGGCCGCGCATCACCATGAGGAAGATGGAGGAAACCACCGATGCACCGGGCTTGGTTTTGATGATCTGGAAGGAGGGCTTGATGGTGTGCGCAGTGGTGTGCGCGGCGCCGGACACCATGCCGTCTGCCAGACCCTTGTGGATCATCATGGTGGCGTAGTAGGAGATGTCCTTCATGGTTTCGCGCGCATCTTCCAAGGTGATGCCCTTGGATTTGCGCAGCTCGTAGAAATCTTCTGCGAACTCGTCTGGGTCTGTGTCCTTGATGGTGGCCGCAGAAATGTCCAGACCGAGCTCCTGCGCGCGGGCGGTGACGGTAGCGGGATCACCCAGGATGGTGAGCTTGCAGATGTTCCTGGCCAGCAGAATGGAGGCGGCGGTGAGAATGCGGTCATCATCGCCTTCCGGCAGCACAATGTGCGCCTGCTTTTCCTTGGCCAGTTCCAGCAGCCAGTGCTCGAACACCGGGGCGCTCATCACCTGCTCAGCCTGCGTGTGCTCAAGCGCCTGAGCCACCCGATCCAATCCGGCTTGGGTAGCTACTTCCTCAGCGGTGAAGGTGGCCGCAACCGTTGCCCCGAGCTCCGCTGACTCCCCCAGGGCGAGGTCGATGTGCAGGCCCTTGGGGACGTCGGAAAGCAGGAGGAGGGGGACGCCAAGGGCGGAGGCTGCTTTGGCGTCAAAGTTCACGTTGCCGGAGCCGATCAGCAGGCCAGTGGGGTTGGATGCCAGCACCGCACTGATGGAGGCTTCCTGGTCAATGAGGTGGTGGACCGACAATCCAAGGTGGGAGGCAAAGCCGTCAACGTCAAAACCGTCAAAATTGCGGCCCGCGCGGGTGAGCAGGACTGTATCGGTCACGGAAATTCCCTTCTCATTTCTCACAGTGAAACAAGGCATAAGTCTAGCTGTATTACAGGCGTTTGGGGGGCTAAAGTGGGCTCCCATGGATCCATTTTTTGCTGTTTCCAGGCTCGCGGACCTCAGCCCGCTTGAACTCCACAAACTGTATAAACTGCGCGTCGATGTGTTCGTGGCGGAGCAACAGTGCCCCTATGCGGAGATCGATGATCACGACCTCACCGCCGCGCATTTCATGGCATGGGGTACCGACGCCACCCTGCTCGGCTGTGCCCGCATCTTTCCCGAAGGCGAGCACGTCAAGCTGGGCCGTTTCGTGGTGGCTCCCTCCGCACGCGGCACTGGCCTTGCCCAAGAGCTCATGTTCCAAGCCCTGCGCTACGCGGAGGAACAATTCCCCGGCAAGCGCGTGCTCATCCACGCACAGGAACCCCTAGAGCGCTACTACGAGCAGTACGGATTCACCCGCGTGGGCGAGGCCTTTGACGAGGACGGCGTGCCCCACATCCCTATGCTGAAGTAACAGGCGGCAGCGCGGACCACGGGAACACAATCCACTCGTCCGTGCGGCGCCACACATAATCAGGATCAACCTCGGAGGCGCTCTTGGCGTACACAACCGCCGAGCGCACCTCAGAGCCGTAGCCCTCCAACAGCTTCAGCACCAGCGCCAGAGTGCGCCCGGAATCTGCAACATCGTCTACCACCAGCAGGCGCTTGCCCTTGATGGAGTTGGTGTCCAGCAGGGGTTCCAGGAGCACGGGGTCTGGGAGTGTTTCGTGGACGTCGGTGTAAAACTCCACGTTGATGGCGTCTGAAAGCTTCACCCCCATGGAATAGGAAAGCGCGCCGGCGGGCACCAGGCCACCGCGGGCAACGGCCACAATAATGTCCGGGGTAAAACCGCTATCTACAATTTGCTGCGCGAGCTCACGGGAGGCGGTACCGAACCCCTCCCAGGTGAGGACCTCTTTAGTCTCAAGGTCTTGAGAATCTGCATGGTAAGCCATGTACCAACCCTACCGTTAGGATGAACCTCTATGGAACTGATTGCCCCCACTGCCGTGACTCGCCTGCTCATGAAACAGGCATTCGCACGCCTAGGCCAGGAGGTAGAGATCACTGAGGCGCAGTTCGACGCCGCCGCCCAGCGCACACACGCCTCCGAAGAGCTAGGCCTCCCGGTTGCCTCAGAAACCACCAACGCCGTCACCGTACAGGCCATCCGCTCGATTGACCCCGCCACCGGCGAGCTTGCCACCTGGTTTGGGGAACCGATCGCCTGCCAGGACGAAATCGTTTGGCAACCAGCCCACATGACTCAAGCGGCCCGCGACGCCGCCCGTTCAATCGCCGCCCGCATCACGAACAGCATCGGGGGCCAGGGCCTGTTTTCAGTGGAGTTGGAAATCTCCGGCGACGACGCCCTCCTTCACCGCTGCGTCCCCGGCCCCACCCGCGCCGGCGAAGTCACCCTGGGCACTCAGCGGCGCAGCCAGTACGAGCTTCATGCCCGCGCCGTGCTGGGATTGCCTATCGACGTCACCCTCACCACACCCGGCGCCGCAACCCGCAACGTGCCGCTACGTTCTGCCCTGACCGCGCCAGAAAGTGACGCCATCCAAGCCGAAGGCGAAAGTCTCGCCTACGTCTCCGCCGAAACCACCGAAGAAGCACGGGAGGCCCTGGCCGAAGTTTCGTAGGGAAACCCCACCAGTCACAAAAACTTTTAAGAGGCCATGACGTCGTGGCGAACGATGGTTTGGTCCCTGCCAGGACCCACGCCGATGTAAGAGATTCGGCAGCCGGAGAGCTCTTCCAGGCGGAGCACGTAAGCTCGGGCTTTCTCGGGGAGCTCTTCGAAGGTCTTGCAGCCGGTGATGTCTTCTTCCCAGGCGGGCATGGTCTCAAAGATGGGGGTGGCGTGGTGGAACTCGGATTGGGTCAGTGGCATCTCCTCAAAGCGTTGGCCGTCTACTTCGTAGGCCACGCAGATGGGGATTTCGCCGATGCCGGTGAGCACATCCAGCTTGGTTAGGAAGAGGTCCGTGAAGCCGTTCACGCGGGAGGCGTAGCGGGCAATTACGGAGTCGTACCAGCCACAGCGGCGTTTGCGGCCAGTGTTCACACCCACCTCACCGCCGGTGACCTGTAGGTATTCGCCCCACTTGTCAAAGAGTTCGGTGGGGAATGGTCCGGCACCTACGCGGGTGGTGTACGCCTTGATGATGCCGAGGGAGGAAGTGATGCGGGTGGGGCCAATGCCGGCGCCAACGCATGCGCCTCCCGCGGTGGGGTTGGAGGAGGTAACAAAGGGGTATGTGCCGTGGTCTACGTCCAGCATGGTGGCTTGGCCACCTTCCATGAGGACGTGTTTGCCGGCGTCGAGTGCGCGGTTGAGTTCCAGTTCGGCGTCGATCACCATTGGGCGCAGGCGGTCTGCGTAGGAGAGGAAGTATTCCACCATGGCTTCAACTTCAATTGCCTTGCGGTTATACATCTTCACCAGAATCTGGTTTTTCACGTCCAGGGCGGAGGAGATTTTTTGGCGCAAGATTGATTCATCAAACACGTCTTGAACGCGGATGCCTACACGGGAGACCTTGTCTGCGTAGGTGGGGCCAATGCCGCGGCCGGTGGTGCCAATGGCGCGCTTACCCAGGAAACGCTCCTGCACCCGGTCAAGAACCTGGTGGTAGGGCGCAACAAGGTGGGCGTTGGCGGAGATCTTCAGCCGGGAGGCGTTGGCACCGCGGGCCTCCAACCCGTCAATTTCCTCAAAGAGCGCTTCAAGGTTGATCACCACGCCGTTGCCAAGGATGGGCACCGCGTTTTCTGAAAGCACACCGGCGGGCAGGAGCTTGAGCTCGTACTTTTCACCGCCAACAACTACGGTGTGACCAGCGTTGTTACCGCCGTTGGGCTTGACTACATAGTCCACCAGGCCGCCGAGGATATCAGTGGCTTTGCCTTTACCCTCGTCGCCCCATTGAGCACCTACGATCACGATCGCTGCCATGTGTGCACGTCCTTTAATTTGTTGAAAACAGACGTTGTACCATTTTACACACCATGCTGTATGAACTTGACCTCGGCCGCACCGTGCCCTCCCAGCGCGATCTAAAATCGCTTCGCCCCCACATCAATCAAGCCTTGCCGGAGGACCCCACCCCCAGCCTGAAGGAAATTGCCCAGTCCCCCAACGTTGAACACCTCGAAGCTCCCCGTCCCGCGCCGCAGGAGCCGTTCCTCAAGCACCCGCTGCGCGTCGTCGTCAAGGGTTCCGACGCCGCCGCCTCCGCCGTTCTCACCTTCCTCATGCGCGCGGATGCTTGCTGGGTGGAGTTTGCGTACGAGCCGATTGACCCCACCTCCCCCTTGGCGGTGGGCTGGGGTGTTCCGGGTGCGGAGTTTCTGCGGGAAGCTCCGGCAAAGCCCACGCCGCTCATCCGTGACGACGCCGGCACCGCCGTAGCAGGCGAGGCCACCATCGGAGCTTGGGATGGCACGGAGTTGTACGGGGAGATCATTGTGGATTCACAGCGCCTGACCGCGGGGTTTGAGGAAGGCAAGAAGCGTGCGTTGGGCAATTATGGTGCGCGGTTGGTGCCAATGCTCGACGCGCCCGGCTTGCTTGCCGCGCCGTTGATTTCCGGCGGCAGCCCGCGGCGCAAGTTGTTGCGCACAGTACCAGCGAACCTAGTGAGTGACCAGGTGCTCGCGGGGCGCGCGTTGCAAGCCGGCGGCAAAGAGTTGCGGGTGGTGGTAGACGGCGTATCGCGCAAACGCCCAGTAGAAGGCGCTACGTTTTACAGGCATTTGCGCGATATTCAAGTGGTGAGGCCTTAAGCTCTACGCACTGCCACTGCTAATCCACCTCTGGCGGGAACGCGGGCGAAGATGAGGTGGGGGCCAACTGTGCGACCGCCGACTCACGGGACATGCCACACACTTGCAGCAAGTCCACGGTGATGGAACGCGATTGTGCAAGGATTACCTGCGCGGAAAGCACTCCCCCTTTGGCCACGTCCAACCCGGCGCGCGCACCTACGTCACGCAATGTGTGTACTAACTCGGGTACCTCTTGGGCCTCGGAGTGGCCTTGGGCGTATAGCTCAGCAAGGCGGTTGGTTACCAGGGAGAGGTCGCTGATGATCGCGATCTGTTGCTCACTCACGGCGTCGCCGTCCTGCAACAGCACCTGTGCCCGCCGGGCCAGCACGCGCGTATTGCGGATCGCGTTGTCCACCGGCGCCAGGATCCGCACGAAGGAATCAACCCTCCGCCGCGCAGCCCACAACAGCGGTGATACGGCCACGTTTTCCTTTGAACCTTTGGCCGCCTCCAGCATCGCGTTGATGTTGGTCTGGCTCCCGCGCACCAGCGCCAGCGCGGTTTCAATGGCCTGCGCGTCCCGCCGCGCTAGCGCTTCTGCTACATCCTCAAGTACCGACGCCGCCAGCGCCAGCACTTTAGACACTTCACGGCGCCCTGCGCTGAGCGGGGCGTTGGGCAGGACGGCGATCACCAGGATGGCCACGGCACCACCGATGAGGGCATCGATTGGCCGCTCGAAGCCACTACTGCTCCCTGGGGGCATGATGGTGGCAATCAGGATGGAACCAATGGCCACTTGGTTGCTCACGAGCTGCGAACCGGAAAGGAATGAGGCCACAGCCAAACTCACCGCGACCGCCAGCGCGATCTGCCAGTGCCCGGAGCCGATGTTGTAGATGAGGAGGTCCCCAAGACCCACGCCAACGGAGCACCCCAAGGCCAACTCAAAGGCTCGCCGCAGCCTCGCCCCACCGGAAAGCCCCAGGGTGATCACCGCCGCCATCGGGGCGAAGAAGGGCACGGAGTGGCCAAAGAAGCGTTGGGCTATATAGAACGCCAGGCCTGCGGCAATGGCCACCTGAACGATGGAGAGCAGGTTGCGGCGCACGCGAAGTGCGCGGTTATGCAGGGAGTCATCCAGTTTGCGTATCTGCGCAACGGTTGCCGTAGTGCGTTTGCCCATGCCGCCTAGGTTACCGGCGCCAGTGCTGCCGCCGCCGACTTTCTAGACATCCCACAGATTTGCAGCATGTCCACAATCAACGAGCGCGTTTGCACCAGCAGCGCCTGCTGAGTGAGCGCTTGAGGGGCGAGTATTTCCGGCTGCGCGCGCACAGCCAACCCTTGGAGTTGCTTCACCAGTTTGGGGATCACCAGGTGTTCGGCCTCATGCCCCGCGTAAGCGTGCGCCAGGGTTTCTGCGATCTGGGAGAGCTCCGCAATCATCTGCACCTGCTCTTCGGATGTCCTGCCCTGGGCCTCGGCGAGGATGAGCGCCTGCCGGGCGAGCACGCGGGTGGAACGGATGGTGTTATCCACCGGGTTGAGGATGCGCAACATGCTTGCAATGCGGCTGCGCTGCGCCCACAGGAAGGGCGAAAACCTCGCAGCCTCCTTGCTTTCCTGCGCCGCTGCAATCATCTTATTAATGCCTGCTTGCGTACCGCGCGCTGTGGCCAGGGCTGAGGAGATGGCGGCTGCGTCGTAACGCGGCAGCGCTTTGGCCACCTGATCCAGAATGCCGGCCGCGATGCCGAGCATGTGAGAGATTTCGCGGCGCCCTGAACGCAGTGGAGAGATGGGAAACAGCGCGAGCACCACCAAGCCCACGATGCCGCCGATCAGCGCGTCCGTCATGCGGTCAAAGCCGCCGGACGTGCTGGGCGGGAGGATGGTCGCCACCAGTACTGATGCGAAGGCCGCCTGGTTGGCCAGCAGCGGGCCTTTGTCAATGAAGATGCCTACCGCCACCGCGGACATCACGCCGAGGGCAATTTGCCACACGCCGGTGCCCACGCTGGCAACGATCAGGTCCCCCAAGCCAACGCCCACGGAGACACCCACCACCAGCTCGATGGAACGGCGGAAGCGCTCACCGCCGGTGGTGGAAAGCACAATCACCACACTCATGGGCGCAAAGAAGGGGTGCTCGTGCCCAATGAGCAAGCCCACCCAAAACGCCAGGCCAGAGGCCAAACCCACCTGGAGAACGTAGGGCCAGTTGTCTTTCAGACGATCAATGCCCTCAGTGATCCGCGATGTTGGCAGCAGTGTTGGCCGCATACACGCTCCTGTTCCTTCATGACTCTGCCGTATCAGTGTACTCCTCAGGAAAGCCTTGACTTCATGCAAAGAATCTTTTACATTTGGTCGTATTGGGTTTCCGTTTTGCCAAAGAGGGGAGGTGTTTTGAACCCGCAAGAAAACATGGTCCGCAAATGGCGGCGCTGGCTTGAACTTTCGCAGGCAGACCTGGCCGCGCGCGTGGGCGTTTCAAGACAAACCATTGCCAACATCGAAAAAGGGAACTACTCCCCCTCCGTGTACCTAGCCCTTGCCATCTGTAGGGAGCTGGGCAAAACGGTGGAGGAAGTATTTGGAAAGGAACAAGCATGAGCACCAAAATCACTGAGGCGCTTGGCCGCACTGCGCTCGCCCACGTACATGAAGGCAGCGATGACGAATACCAAGCCAACACCTACCTTCAGAGCATGGCGGTGGGCGCATACGCTGCCCCGATCGGCGCCACAGTCGCCGGTGCCATATTGGCCTGGGTGCTGCCAGGCAACTACTCACTGCTGTCCATCCTGGCGCTTCTGCCAATCCTGGCGCATGAAATCGCCGCCGACGATTGGCTGCGCAATCGGGTACCACAGCCCAAATACGTCCCGCAAAAGCGCTACATGGGGTTCGTGATGATCCCCTGCGTTGCGATGATCGCCGGGATTGCCTACCGCAGCTCGTTTGGCTCCATGAGCGTTACCATCGGCGGCATTGTGGGCGGGTGCATTGCCTTCTGGCTTTTGCCCAAGTGGACCGAGCGGCAGCGCAACCGCGCCCAAAGGCGCCTCGATGCCGTAGAGGAGGAGTAGGTTTGTGGGGCCACGGCAGCATACGCACCCCCACCCCCCACCAGCATCCCAATTAAGCTGGCCGCATGAGAAGCGTTGCAATTATCGGCTGCGGACCGCGCGGCCTCACCGTCGCCGAACGCCTGCTGTCCATGGCAGATGCACCCATACGCATCGAAATCTTTGAGCCCAACGCCCCCGGCTCCGGGGCGGTATGGCGCACCGATCAATCCCCGCAAATGCTCATGAACACAGCAAGCTCGCAGGTCACGGCATTCATGGACCCCACCGTGGAACTGCGCGGCCCCCTACGCCAAGGCCCCACGCTGCACGAATGGGCACACAGTTCCGCCGCCACCCACTGGCTCCCACCCGGACTCCACAACCTCGCCGAATCCCTCCAACCCGAGGAACCCGCGCAGCGCCGCTTCTACGGCCACTACCTAGAATGGCACTTCTCAAACATCACCAATGAGCAGGTGCGTGTGCACAAATCCAAGGTCACGCGCGTGGCCCCCTTTGGGGATCAGTGGCAGGTAGAGGCACCCGCCGCAACCGTGCGTGTAGACGCCGTGGTGCTGGCGCTTGGGCACGTCGTTGCCGCTGCTCCCCCAGATGCCCAGGTACTCCTGGACTATGCCAAAGACAAAGACGCGCTGCACATCCTTCCGGGCAACGCTGCCGACGCCAACCTGTCCACCATTTCCGCAGAGGAAACCGTGCTCATTAAGGGGCTTGGCCTGGGCTTTTTTGATTACCTCGCGGAGCTCACGCTCGGCCGTGGCGGCGAGTTCCGGGATGGCAAGTACCACCCGAGTGGCCGCGAGCCACGGATCGTGGCGGGCTCACCCGGTGGGCTGCCCTACCGCGGCAAACGTGAAATGACCACCCGCTACACCCCGGAACACCTCACCAAACAAGCAGTAGAGGCGCTCATTGCCAAGCACCAGACCTTGGACTTCATGCGTGACATCTGGCCGCTCGCCGTGGCAGAGGTAGAACACCACTTTCCGAGTGTGGACTGGCAGCGCGTTCTGCACCCACCAGTGAACATGGATCGTTGGCCGCAGTGGCTGCAGAACTACCTGCGGGAAGACGCCCGCTGGTGTGAACCCATCCGAGACTGCTGGGACGCAATCGAACTCAGCCTCGCCCACCTCAGCGCCCACTCTTTTAGCGAGCACTTCCAGGGCTTCTTCACCGCCGTGAACTCCAGCAACCTGATGGGCCCGCCGCAGATGCGCCTGGAGCAACTCAGCCAGCTCATCGCCGCCGGTGTGGTGGAGCTGCCCGGCCCGGACTTTGTGGTGGACCCCGACCTCAGCGGAACTTTTGTGGGCTATTCCAAACGCAATCCCACCAAGCGTTATCCTTCCCGTGTGGTGATCGAGGCCAGAGTGCCCAACCCAGATATCACCGTTACCGGCGATCCCCTGCTGCGCCAACTCATCGATGACGAGCTGGTTGTGGAACGCGTTCGCACGGACTCCACCGGCACCGCCCACACCGGCGCCGTGGACATCCACGAGCCCAGCATGCAAGTGCGCAACCAACCGGGCCTGTACTGCTTTGGCATCTCCGTGGACGGCGTGACCTGGCCCGCTGCCGAAACCGCGGAGCCTTACACGAACCATGGCATTCTGCGCCGTGCCGACGCCATCGCGGCGGCAATCCTCGGGGTTGCTTGAGGGCCTGGCACCCAACGCCAACAAAAATAGGGCACCGCCAACCGGCGGTGCCCTAACGCGCAAGTAGATTACTTGCTGAGCGTGGTGCCCACGGAGTGGAGGTCCTGGCAGGCCTCGACGACGCGGTCAGCCATGCCCTGCTCTGCCTTCTTCATGAAGGAGCGTGGGTCGTAAGCCTTCTTGTTGCCAACTTCGCCGTCTACCTTGAGCACGCCGTCGTAGTTGGAGAACATGTGGCCAACGATTGGGCGGGTGAAGGCGTACTGGGTGTCAGTGTCCACGTTCATCTTGATAACGCCGTAACGCAGAGCCTCTTCGATCTTTTCCTTCTCGGAGCCGGAGCCGCCGTGGAACACGAAGTCGAATGGGTTGGAGCCGGCGGTGAGACCGAGCTTCTTTTCTGCAACCTTCTGGCCCATGTCCAGAACCTCTGGGCGCAGCTTCACGTTGCCTGGCTTGTACACGCCGTGGACGTTACCGAAGGTGGCGGCCAGCAGGTAGCGGCCGTTTTCACCGGTGCCCAGGGCATCCACGGTCTTGGCAAAGTCCTCTTCGGAGGTGTAAAGATTTGCGCCAGCCTTGGCTTCAACGCCGTCTTCCTCACCACCAACAACACCGATCTCAACCTCGAGGATGATGTGTGCTGCCTTTGCCTTGGCCAGCAGCTCCTGGGCGATCTCCAGGTTTTCGTCGATTGGCACTGCGGAGCCGTCCCACATGTGAGACTGGAACAGTGGCAGTTCGCCGCGGTCAACGCGCTCCTGAGAGATAGCCAGCAGTGGGCGGACGTACTCGTCCAGCACTTCCTTCTGGCAGTGGTCAGTGTGCAGCGCAACGTTGATGCCGTAGTGCTTTGCGGCCTCGTGTGCGAACGCCGCAAGAGCCTGCGCGCCAGCAACCTTGTTCTTCACGGAAAGGCCGGAACCGAACTCTGCACCGCCGGTGGAGAACTGGATGATGCCGTCCGACTCTGCCTCGGCGAAACCACGGAGAGCAGCGTTGATGGTTTCCGAGGAGGTGCAGTTAATCGCTGGGTAGGCAAAGCCTTCCTTCTTTGCGCGATCGAGCATCTCGTTGTAAACCTCTGGGGTTGCGATTGGCATTGCGTCACCTTCCGATAGTGGACGTTTAGGGTTTATCGCACGCAAGGCCAAGCAAACAGCAACCATTGACCTTGGTGACCTAATAACCGATTATGCCAGCAACGCACCTCAGCCGCTGCCCCGAAGGCGAAATTTTTAGGAGAGAAATCCCACATATTCGGGCATAGTCAAACTTTCTTCAACATTAACTGTGCGCACTCACCCGCGCCGCGGCCTCCAGGAGCATCCAGCCGGAGAGCTGCACAGAGAGGTCACGTTCATCAATGCGCACGATGCGCACGATGTCACTCAGTGAGGAACCACCCACACCGTAGTTGTGCGGCAGGCGTGCATCATCGGTCCAGTCGGTGGCAAAGATCGGCAGGCCATCCACCTCCAGGCGGTGATTCCACACGCTGTTCGCAGAGCCCATCACCATCTTGGCAGCCAGACGCTTGGTGGCGCGGTTTGCCTCTGAGTCCTCCGGGAGGCGTACCGCAAGGTCTGCGAGGTAGCGCACCAAAATGCCCTTGAAAAGGCCACCATCACCATCGCCGGTGCGCCAATCAATCACCCCAGCGCTGGTTGCCATTTCCTTAGCCACAGCCTGAGTGAGCGCACGGATGTGGGAAAGATAAGGCATTGCAGCTTCGGCCTCATCACTTCCCTGCAGCGCAAGCACAATTTCCAGGCACGCCCCAAGCACCACGCCCTGGCAGTAGGGGTGCGTGGGTTTGACCACCTCAGGGCCATTCATGGACATGCGAATGCCGTCCATCACCAGGCCGTTATCATCAATCAGGTTGTCAAAGATCCAGTCCACAAGCGCTCGCGCCGTTGCCACATCCCCGGAACGAGCAGCAAGGATGGCCGCGGGGCCGTTGGTGGGCACGTTGAAGAAATGCTCTCCGGTGCGCCAAGGCAGCATTCCGACGATCTCATCGCGCCCAGCAAAAATGTTCGCTTCTAAGGTGCGCTGATATTTTTTGGGGCTCTTCTCCTCCAGGCCTCGGGCACGTTGCATGGCGAGGGCAAGCCAGAGCTTGTCGTCGTAATACTTATTCTTGGTGAGTTTGCCCAGGTTCCGCACCCGGATGCCGGTGATCGTCTCTTTGATCGCAGTCTTGCGCCCTTTGGTGTTCACCCTGGTTGCGGCGTCAACGAGGCAGTCCAAGTAGTGCGCCTGCCACCAGTAGTGCCAGCGGTAGAACAGCTTTTCCTTGGTGGTTGGCGGCCAAGCAACAACTGCCAGGTTGGTTTTGGGGATTGCCCAAACGCGGGAGGCGTGGCGTTGCTGGATGGCTGCTTCTGCGAGGTCAGCCCTGTGCAACCAAATTTCGTTCAAGGAAGCCGTTCCTAGGGGTGAGCAGGTGGATAAGGAACACGCCTTCACCCTGACTAGCTGGGAGAATAGGCACTCAGCCGATTATATCGACATTCACAAGAAAACGTTACTAAAGCGTTATTTTTATGCACTACCACGCCTTGTTCAGGTCCGCGTGCTGGCGCACCCAAGCGTGCATCGCAATCCCCGCAGCCACCCCTGCGTTGATGGAACGGGTGGAACCGAACTGCGCGATGGAGCACGTCATCAACGCACCCTCCTGCGCCGCGCGGGTCACACCGGGGCCTTCCTGGCCGAACAGGAGCAGGCACCGCTCGGGCAGTTCCGCGGTTTCCAGCGGCACGGACCCCGGCGTGTTATCAATGGCCACCACGGTGAGTTGCTGCGCCAACGCCCACTCAATGAGCGCCTCGGTGGACTCGTGGTGCACGAGGTGCTGGTAGCGGTCCGTCACCATGGCGCCACGGCGATTCCACCGCTTACGCCCCACTATGTGCACAGTGTCTACGGCAAAAGCGTTGGCAGTGCGCACCACGGTGCCGATGTTGGCATCGTGCTCAAAATTTTCAATGGCGATGTGCAGCGGGTGGCGGCGGGTATCGATGTCCGCCACAATTGCCTCGCGGCGCCAGTAGCGGTAGGCGTCCACCACGTTGCGCCGGTCCCCATGTTCCAGCAGCTCAGGGTCCAGGTGTGGGGCGTCGGGCACGGGTTCGTCGGGATGCTCCTGTACCCAGGGGCCTACGCCGTGGCGCCCCTCGTTCCACTCAGTGGGGCCTTTAAGCGAGTCCAAGATCTTCCAGCCCCAAAAGGAAGCGGTATTCCAGACCTTCTGCAGCGATCACCTGGTCAGCGCCAGTGGCGCGGTCTACCACGGTGGCCACGCCCACTACCTCAGCGCCTGCCTCGCGGAGGGCAGCAACGGCGGTCAGCGGGGAGTTGCCGGTGGTCGTGGTGTCCTCCACAACCAGCACCTTCTTGCCCACAATGTCCGGGCCCTCGATGCGGCGCTGCATGCCGTGCTTCTTGGCTTCTTTGCGGACAACGAAGCTGTGGATCTCGCGGCCGTCGGCGTGCATGATGGCGGTGGCCACGGGGTCAGCGCCGAGGGTGAGGCCGCCCACGGCAACGTAATCCCAGTCCGCGGTGAGCTCACGCAACAGTTCACCGATGAGGCGCGAGGCCTGGGCATGCAGCGTTGCCCTGCGCAGATCAACGTAGTAATCCGCCTCCTTGCCGGAGGAGAGGGTCACTTTGCCGTGGACCACGGCGAGCTCCTTGACCAGTTGGGCGAGCTGCGCCTTCTTTTCTTGATTAATTGCCATCGTTTGCTCCTTGGGTTGGGTCACCGAGTTCGGCCACAATATCGTCAAAGATACTCGAGCCCGCGCTTGTATCCCGCAGCACGCGGGTTCCCTGGAAGTCCTGCGGGGCCTGCGCCTGCTCGCCGATGCTGCGCACCTCATCCTCCCCGAGCTGGCGCAACTCCACTTCGCCGTGCGACGCCCCAACGGCCCTGCTGGGCAAACTCAAAGGCTCTGCGGGGCGTTGCGGCACGTCCGGCAATTCGGGCAGTTCGTCCTCGTCCGGGTCCTGCGGCGCGGCCGCTACGTGAACGAAAGCCCGGGTGGGGTCGAACTCCTGGAACTCCACGGGCTGCTTCGCGCCCTTGCGCGGCGGGAGGATGCGGGCGGCGTCAGCCAGCGCGGCAAGCGGGGCCAAGGTGGCATCCCAATCTGCCTGGTCACTGCCCTTGGCGAACTGCGCCAGCACCCACTCCGACTCCCACCACACCATCTGCACCGCCGCGGGCAACTGCTGCAGCGCCTGATCTACGCGCTCATCCAGGAAACGCTCCACCGCGCCCTGTTCGTTGGCGCGCAGTCCAAAACCCGCGAAGGCGCGCACCGGCTGCAGGTCCTCCGAGCCACTTCCCTCCCGCCGAGCCTCCAGCACCACCTCGGAGCCTTGGGCGCGTCGGATAGCCATCACCGTGGCGCCGCCGAGTTCGAGCAGGTGCGTCTCATAGCCACCAGACACCCCGCTGACCACATCCTTTGCGGTTCCCTGCACCCGCACCCACTCCTCCGCGAGGTACGCGTCCTGCTTGACGTACGCAAAGCCGTGCTGCTGGGCCCAGGCCCGCTTCTCCCGCTTGGGGGCGCCGGGGAAACTCCCAAACGCTTGCCGACGAGGGGCGTCACGGTCCGGCGTTGCTGGCACCGGCTGGGGCTGGGGTTGGAGTTGGGCAGCGCGGGGGGCGGTGAACTCGATGTCCTCCTCCGCAATTTCCACTGGCTCCACCTGCAAAGATTCGGGCTCCACCGCGGGCAGTGCCACCAACTCAGCCTCCACCTGAGCATCCACAATTTCCTCGGTTGCGCCGTAGTTAACGCTCGCTTGATCCGGCTGGGGCTGAGGTTCGCTAACCGGTTGGGATTGAGGTTCGATTTCTTCGGTGGCAACAGGGCCGGAATCAGCCGCACTGAACTGTTGGCTGTTTCTCCGACGGGCATCGAGCCACCACAGCGCTACACCAGCAAGAAAGAGCAAGGCCGCAACCAAAAAGAGCATGGCTTCAGCTTAACCGCACAGGCGGCCCAGCCGGCTCTACTCGATCAACAGGGCGAAACACAGCGCACCCCCATATGGGGCGACCTGGATTGATTCAGAAATGAACGGCGATCAATTTTCACTAAGATCCATGGGCAATTCCCCTCAATGAAAGGTCAGCACAATGCAACCTGGCTTCACAAAGGTTTTCGTAACCATGCTGTTGGCAAGTGCGGCTTTCCTTGCCTCCTGCCAATCCGCGCAAGAGGCACCAGTCACCAATTCGGAGGAGGAAACCCCATGGAAATTGAATTTGGCACCCCGTTTGAATTTAGTGCCCCGTTTGAAGACGTAGACACCCCCACCTACTTCGAGAAGACCGCCGACGAGGCGCGCCCCGCCTCCGCGACGCGAACCCAACCCGAGGCCGCCTTGCTGATTGAGGGCAATGAGCTCGCCCCAGTGGAAGAGTGGCGCCACGGCAACGTAGTGGAGCTCGACGAAGCAATCTTTACTGACCCGTTCGAGTTCACCGACGTCTCCGTTCAGCTCCCCGGCCTGACAATCTCCCTCATTGCCCCGGAACGCTACGTCATTACGGAAATTCGCACCCTAGGTTTCAGTAGCCTTACAGGCTCGAACCTCGAAGAACTTCTGTCCTCGGACTCGGTTTACTTCCAGGAACTCGGCACCATGAACCGGGATGGGTTTACTGAGGGTGGGACGGTAGCCACCTTGGACGTGCCGGAGGACGTCAAGTACCTCACGTTGAATGTGAGCTACAACTACCACCCCGAAAGTGAGCTGCGGCAAGAAGACGGCAACTACTCCATTTATCTCTTGCAGCTCACCTAACTTATTCCCCGCGCTCTACTGGATTCTTGGGGTCTGCACACCATTGCGACCAGCCGCCAACGTAGTGGCGCGGGGTGCCAATCCCGGCGATGTTCATAGCGATGATCGCCTGGGCAGAGTGGTTGCCCGATCCGGAGTAGGCAATCACGTTGTCTGCGCTGGTGATGCCCACGTTTGCAAAGATCTCACGCAGCTCCTCGGCGCTCTTGAAGGTGCCGTCCTCTTGCAGCAGGTCACGTGAAGGCACGTTTACTGCGCCTGGGATGTGGCCCGCCTTGAGGTCCAGGAACTCTTTGCGTCCAGCAAAGCGGTTGGCCTCGCGCGCATCCAAGAGGATCCCGTTGTGCGCCTTCACGTCCTCGATGGTGGCGGTTGGCATGTGGCCAAGGTCCGCGCTGAGGTCGCCAGGAGTGGACAGATTGCCTGGGCCACCCAGGGTTTGGTTCCCCTTGGCCTCCCACAGCTTCTGCCCGCCGTCCAAGTAGACCACGTTTTCCACGCCGGCCCACTTCAGCACCCACCAGGCACGGGCGGCGTAGAGGCCCTTGAAGTTGTCATACACCACCACCTGGCGCTTGGAGTCCAAACCCCAGCGGCGGAACCAACGGTCCAGGTTTGCCTTGGTTGGCAGGGGATTACGGCCCGTCTTGGAGCTTGGTACGGAGGAAAGGGCCAAGGCTACGTCGCAAAACCGCGAGGTGGAGATGTGCTCGGAGTTGAATGCTGGGAACCCGGACCCGCTATGCGCCTCCCACAAGCAGGCAAGGATGATGTTGTTGCTGCCGGCATGGATGCGCTCGGCGAGTTCTTCTACGGAAATGAGGATGCTCATGCCAGCGATTCTATTAGCTGTTTCTTATGCTCGCCCAACTAGGTTGCTTTCGGATAATCCGTGTAGCCGCGCGCCTCGCCAGTGTAGATGTGATCCCAATCAGGTTGCTGCAGTTCAACGCCTTGCTGCCAGCGCGCAACCAGGTCAGGATTAGCCAATGCGGCACGGGCCACCACGGCTGCGTCGGCAAGCTCCAACATCCGTTGGGCATCCTGCAGCCCATTGAATTCCGTTGTTCCCATCTTGGACGCATCATTGAGGAAGAACGCTCCCTGGAAGCGCTCGCGGATATGCCGAACCAACTGTTCAGTATCCGGGGCGTACTCCACGGAGAGGTAGGCAATTCCCAGCTCATTGAGCCCATCTACCAGGGCATCATAGGTTTCCACAACCTCCTGCGTCTCCGCTACACCTTGGATTGGCAGCGCAGGGCTGATTCGCATACCGACGCGCCCAGGTCCCACCTTTTCCACCACTGCCGCCGCGACCTCAAGGGGGAACGCCGCACGCTTTTCCGGGCTGCCGCCATAGGCATCGCTGCGCAAATTGGTGTTGTGGCTCAAGAATTGGTGAAGCAGGTAGCCATTGGCGCCATGCAGCTCCACGCCATCAAAACCTGCCTCTTGCACTGCCCGCTGTGCGGCGAGGGCAAAGCCTTCACGAATGCTCTCTAGGCCATCCTGGTCAAGTTCTTCAGGGACCTCATAGGCAATGCGCTCACCCAAAGCGTTGTGGGTGTAGCCCTCATGAGGGAGTGCACTTGGGGATTGCGTAGGTTGGCCCGTGATTTCTCGGTGCGTGTTCCAACCGGCGTGCATGAGTTGCACCACGATACTCCCGCCTTCGGCGTGCACCGCACTAACCACCTGCTTCCAGCCAGCGGCTTGCTCGGCGGTTTCCAGGCCGGGTTGCTTGTATTGCACCTTGCCGGCTGTGGTGGGGAAGGTGCCGTCGGTAATCAACAACCCCATCCCCGCGCGCTGCCGATAGAACTCCACCATCAGTTCCCCTGGCACACCCTGCGTGTCCGCGCGCAGGCGCCCCATTGGGCCTTGGACAACACGGTTGTTCAGCCTGATTTCCCCAGCTTGCATGGGTTCAAAGAGCATTAGTCCTCCACCACGTTGATTTCTACTGCAATGTTGCCGCGGGTTGCGTTGGAGTATGGGCACACCTGGTGCGCCTTGTGTGCCAATTGCACCGCTTGTTCGTGTGCTTGGCCTGGGATCACCACTTCAAGTTCCACGGCGAGCCCAAAGCCGCCATCTTCCAGCTTGCCGATACTCACCTTTGCACCCACTGCACTTTCACCCAAATCCGCATTTTCATTGCGTGCAACTAATTGCAAGGCGGAGTGGAAACAAGCCGCATATCCCGCAGCGAACAGCAGCTCGGGATTTGGCGCGCCGCCTGGGCCACCCATTTCTTGAGGGACGGCCATCTGGGTATCCAGCAACCCATCTGCGGTGCGTACATGCCCATTCCGGCCCGCACCAGTTGCGAGCGCTTCTGCGGTGTAGAGCGGTTGAAGTGTCATCTGATCCTCCTATGTTGGTTTCACACAAGTATGCACCTAATTTAAATTGTGCGCAATTTAAATTGCACGAAAAGAGCTCCCACACAGGGGAGCCCTTCCGTTAGGCAGCGGACACCTCAAGTGCCGCGCCGCCATCGGCAACGTCCACGTTCACTGTGTTGCCGTCCCGGATTTCACCCGAGAGCAGCTTCTTTGCCAACTGGTCACCGATCGCCTGCTGAATCAACCGACGCAGCGGGCGCGCACCATAGGCAGGATCGTAGCCTCGCTCAGCGAGCCAGAGGCGCGCAGCATCGGATACATGCAGCCGCAACTGGCGAGTTTCCAGACGCTTGGCAAGATCACGAACCTGAATGTCCACGATGTTTGCCAATTGCTGCTCACTCAGTGGGTCAAAAATCACCACGTCATCCAAGCGGTTCACAAACTCCGGTTTGAAGGCGCGCTTCACCGCATCCATCATCTGCTCCCTGGTGCCACCGGCGCCCAGGTTGGAGGTGAGGATCAGCACCGTATTGCGGAAGTCCACCGTGCGGCCCTGGCCGTCGGTCAGCCGGCCTTCGTCAAGGACCTGGAGCAGGATGTCAAACACATCCGGGTGGGCCTTTTCCACTTCGTCGAACAGCACCACCGTATAGGGGCGGCGGCGCACTGCCTCGGTGAGCTGGCCACCTTGGTCATACCCCACATAGCCTGGAGGGGCACCAACGAGGCGGGCCACGGAGTGCTTCTCACCAAACTCGGACATGTCAATGCGCACCATTGCGCGTTCATCATCAAACATGAACTCCGCCAGCGCCTTGGCAAGCTCCGTCTTACCCACACCGGTGGGGCCGAGGAAGAGGAAGGAACCCGTGGGCCGATTCGGGTCTGCCACGCCGGCCCGAGCACGCCTGACGGCGTCGGAAACCGCCTGCACAGCCTCGAGCTGGCCTACCACGCGCTTGCCCAGCTCATCCTCCATGTGCAACAGCTTTTCCGTTTCACCCTGGAGCATCTTGCCGGCGGGGATCCCGGTCCATGCGGAGACGACCTCCGCGATGGTGTCCGGGGTGACTTCCTCAGTAATCATGGTGGTTTCCACCTCAGAAGCCTCCGCATCCGCGAGCTGTTTTTCCAGCTCAGGGATACGCCCGTAGCGCAGCTCGGCTACCAGGCCGTAGTCGCCGTCACGCTCCGCGATCTCCGATTCCTGGCGCAGCTTCTCCAGCTCCTCCTTGGCTTCACGCACCCGGTCCACCGCTTGCTTCTCGTTGTTCCAGCGTGCAACCAGTTCGCCCAGGCGCTCGCGTTCGTCGGCAAGCTCCTGGCGCAGCTTGGCCAAGCGATCCTTTGAGGCGGCGTCCGTTTCCTTGGTCAGCGCCATTTCCTCAATCTCAAGGCGGCGCACGATGCGCTCGAGCTCATCGATTTCCTGCGGCGAGGAGTCAATTTCCATGCGCAGGCGGCTGGCCGCCTCATCCACCAAGTCGATGGCCTTGTCCGGCAGGAAGCGGGAGGTGATGTAGCGGTCCGAGAGCGTGGCTGCTGCTACCAGGGCAGAGTCCTGAATGCGCACGCCGTGGTGCACCTCGTAGCGCTCCTTGAGGCCGCGCAGAATACCGATGGCATCCTCCACCGAAGGCTCCCCAACAAACACTTGCTGGAAACGACGCTCCAAGGCGGCGTCCTTCTCAATGTACTTGCGGTACTCATCCAAGGTGGTAGCACCCACAAGGCGCAGCTCACCGCGCGCGAGAAGGGGCTTAATCATGTTGCCGGCGTCCATCGCGGAGTCGCCGGTAGCTCCGGCACCGACGATGGTGTGCAGCTCATCGATGAAGGTGATGATCTCACCCTCAGCCTGCTTAATTTCATCCAGCACGGCCTTGAGGCGTTCCTCAAACTCGCCGCGGTACTTGGCGCCGGCAACCATCGATCCCAAATCCAAACTAATAAGAGTCTTACCCTTGAGGGATTCTGGGACGTCACCAGCCACAATACGCCGGGCAAGGCCTTCCACGATCGCAGTTTTACCCACACCGGGCTCACCGATCAACACTGGGTTGTTCTTGGTTCGCCGGGAAAGTACCTGCACCACGCGGCGGATTTCGGCGTCACGGCCAATCACAGGGTCGATCTTGCCTTCGCGGGCGCGTGCGGTGAGATCGGTGGAATACTTCTCCAGGGCCTGGAACTGCGCTTCTGGGTCTTGGGTGGTCACCTTCTTTGCCCCACGCACTGCGGGAAATACGCCCTTGATGGCGTCATACGTAGCCCCGCGCTTGGTGAGCAACTCAGCGGCATCACTCTTGCCCCGCGCAATACCAGCGAGCAACACCTCCGTAGACACGTACTCATCACCAAGTTCACCGGCGAGTTCCTGAGCTGCGGTGAAAGCGTTGAGGGCGTCACGGTTAAAGTTCGGGTTTGCCATCCCGGAGCCCTGTGCCTGGGGGTAACTATCCACCAAGGCATTGGCCTCCTTGGCCACCACCTGGGGATCAACACCTGTAGCACGCAGCACAGGCACCGCAATGCCGTCTTCTTGGCCCAAAATTGCGGCCAGCAAGTGCGCTGGCCGAATGTCTGGGTTGCCTTTAGCGGAAGCCTGCTGCAGCGCTACCTGCAGGGCTTCTTGAGTTTTGGTTGTTGGATTAAATGCGTTCATGATGTTCCTTTCTTCACTACATTTTCTCCAACGGCCACAAAGTTGAGTTTGTTCCACTCAACTCAAAAAAAGTTGAGCGTTCTTGGCTCAACCCCAGCTTTTTGCGCTTGGTCACTCCAGTAACATCAGCCACAAAAACTTTTCTAGCAGGGCAAACTCCTAGATCCATCCCGCCTCACGGGCCCGCAGGTACGCTTCAACCTTGTTCGCAGCACCCACCTTGCCGATGGCAGACGAAAGATAATTACGCGTAGTACCGGGAGCCAAGTACACCTTCCGCGCAATCTGCTGCACACTCAACCCCGCACCGGCTAGCTCAAGAACCTCTACCTCACGGGGTGTCAGCGGTGAGTCCGGTAGACCGATGGTGTGTGCGGCTAGGTCGGCGTCGATAAATCGCCTTCCGCCATGCACCGTGCGCACAGCATCCGCAAAGTCTTGAGCGCTCGCTGTCTTTGGCAAGTAGCCAAGGATCCCCAGTTCCAACGCACGCTTCAATCGCTGTGGGCGCGCGTGACTGGTAACCATGAGAATGCGCGCCGCGGGATCACTCTTGAGTAATTCCTGCGCAGTAGCAAGACCATCCATGCCACTCATGTGATAATCCAGCACCGCAACGAACCCAGGAGCCCAGACCGCAAGCAGCTCCTCACCAGAACTGCACACGCCACGCACCCGGAAATCTTCCTCCAGGCTCAAAAGCGTGGCAAGGGAGGAACCCACAAGGGCTTCGTCGTCCGCAATCACAATGTCAATCAAAATCCAGCACCACTTCCACCACTTCCCCATCCTGACTCAAGTTGAGGCGCCCACCCGAGGCGGCAGCCCGTGAAGCGAGGGTGTCCAAACCGCGCCACGGGCCGATGCTCGCGTGGGCCCCGTCATTGCGGACCTTCACTTTGCGCGGCTCGACAAGGATGTCCACCGCACCCGCATCAGAATGTTTCACCACGTTGGTAATCGCCTCACGGACAAACCACGCCGCCAGAGCATTATTATGCGGAAAGTCCGTGCCACTTCCGCTCACCTGCACCTTGATCCCATGTTCTTGGAGCAGCTTTTGCGCACCCTGGAGCTCAGACTCCAATTCCACCGCACGATACCCATGCACCACCTGCCCCAAATGGAGCACAGCTTCGTTGTTCACTGCTACCAAACTTTCCGCCTCATGGAGGAGCTGGGAATCATCCGGGTAGCGCTTCTTCACAACTTCTTGGATTACCTGGGCCTTCAGCCCCACAGTGGCCAGGTGCTGCCCCAGAGAATCATGTAACTGCTGAGCAATACGCAACCGCTCCCTATTCCTTTCCAACTCAGCAGCAGTATTGCGCGCTTGTTCAAGCTCCCTGATCACGTTGAGCGTCCACAGGGAAGGCACACTCACCACATAGGCAGCAAGAGCAACGGCAGCGACCCACCAGGGACCCATTGCGCAGACAATGAGGAGCCAGACCACGGCATGCAGGTGCCGATTGCGGAGTAATGGCAATACAAACAAGAACAAGAGCCACGCCGCCCAACCGCGCAGTGGCTCATAGAAAATCATGAGCGCAAGGCAGACATAGTTACCCCAGAGGAGACGAGAGGAAAGTCCATTCCCCCAAAGGCCCACGCCTTGGTACACGGCGAGCGCACCAAGAACGAAGGGGATCCCGGCGATGACCATCTCCCACCACTGCGACGGCTGCACACCCAGGCTGAGCGCCCAGTAGAACGGGGCACAAAGAACCCAACTGGTGGTGAAAAAGCCAGTGTGGAGGCGCTGCCGTGCAGTCATATCGTGCAGTTTAACGCGCCTCCCAACGAAACGTTTTTCGCACCGCGATCAGGGAAAGCAGCCCCCAGCCAAGCAACAACAATGCCATTTGCCAAGGCGAGAGGCTGAACATTTCCTGCGCCTGATCCCCCAGCCAGGCGTGATACACCAACTGGTTCACCGGAGTGAAAGGGAGGAAGTCCACCACTGTTTGCAACTGCGGTGAAAGCAGTTGGCGCACCCCAGAAGTACCAACAATGCAGCCGACCATCACCGGAAATGCAGTAAATTGAGCAGCCTCCGGCGTTTTGGTGAATACACTGGTGAGGTACGCGGCTCCCACATAGAGGACCGTTCCCCCCAGCATGGCCACAACTAACCACAGCGGCTCTTGTGGCATCACCGCACCACGGGCCCGCATCACAGCAAGCATGACCACCGTTTGCAGTACCGTGGTAATGACTGTTGGCATGGCAATGCTCACAAGGATTTCCCAGTCTTGGCATTCACCAGTTCGCAAACGCTTGAGCACACCCTCTCCCCTTCGCGCAGTAGCCATGGAAAGCACTGCATAAAACAAGCCGATGAGCAGCACCAAGATTGTGAACATCTCAAAAGCGAGAACAGCAGTAGCTGGGCTTTCTGCCATGGTTTTATAAAAGAGGATTACCGGTGTACCAACGGGGAAGAGCAGCGCCATCACTAGGACCGTGCGGTTGCGGAGAAATTGCAAAGTTTCGGCGCGACTGAGCGCAATAATTCGTTTCATGAAGATCCTTAGGGTTGTTTCGCAATGGACTCAAACACCTGCATGAGGCTTGCAGGTTGAGCAGAAAACTGGCGCAGTTCAACTGAGTTGGCGTCCGCCCAAGAGAGCAGAGCAAACGCATCTTTTTGCAACTGCTGGGTGTGCACCACAACGATGTCCCCGTGAGTGGATACGGTGCCATCAAGCTGCGGCAAGCTGAGGTGGTGGTTGTTCAGAGAGAAGCTAATCTGTGCTGGTAGAGCCTGGCGTATTTCCTTCACACTCCCTTGGGCCCGGATGACCCCTCTGTGCATGATCACCATGGAGTCGCACAGCATTTCCGCTTCTTCTAGGTAGTGAGTGGTGAGCACCATGGTGACGCCGGATGCCTTCAAATTAGCCAGGAGTTCCCAGGTGTTTGCACGAGATTCTGGGTCAAGACCAGTGGTGGGCTCATCCAGGAAAATGACGCTGGGTGAGCCAACGAGTGCGCATGCGAGGTCAAGACGGCGTTGTTCACCACCCGAAAGCGAGCCCACCCTGGTATCAGCCTTGTGCAAGAGGTCTACGCTCTCCAGGATTTCTTCCACTGGTTTTGGGGTGCTGCAGGTTCCGGCCCACATCACCAGGGTTTCCTTCACGCTGAGTTCCACTGGCAAAGCGCCGTGTTGCAGCATGATGCCCAGGTGTGGGCGTAGCTTCTTGCGCTGGGCAATTGGGTCCATTCCGAGGACTTGAACGCTACCGCTGGTAGCCGAGGCCAAGCCCTCAAGAATATCTAGGGTGGAGGTCTTACCGGCACCATTGGTACCTAGCAACCCAAAGCATGTTCCTTTGGCAACTTGAAAACTGATGTTGTCCACTGCGGTGAAATCACCGTAGCGGCGAGTCAAACCTGAGACTTCTATGATTGGCTTCTGCATATTTCCAATACTGGCCGCCGCACAAGGTGCCGAGGTAGTGCCGAGAATCATCGATATGCAATGACATTTGTCATTTCCTAGCCCTCCGCACACCCCAGATAGCATGAACGCCATGAACAAGAATGTAATTGCGGGAATGATGCGTATCGCGGAGCTCAGCGACGCCCAGATCCGCGCCCTCTACACCGCCTACCGCGAAGAAGGCGTGACGCACTTTGACCACGCAGACATCTACGGCGCATTTTCTCCAGGCGGCAGCTACCACTACTGTGAGCGTCGGTTTGCACAGGCCCTCACGCTAAGCCCCGCGGAACGCGAGGAGATCACGCTGCAGACCAAGGTGGGGATCGTGGCCGTCCCGAATACCACGACCTACTATGATCACTCCTACGCCCACATCATGAACAGCGTGGAGGAATCGCTGCGCGCGCTCGACGTGGATTACATTGACACGCTCCTGCTGCACCGCCCAGACACACTCATGGAACCCGAGGAAGTGGCGCGGGCCTTTACAGAACTGCAGCACAGCGGCAAGGTGCGCACCTTTGGCGTTTCCAACTACACCACCGGACAAATTGAGTTCCTTCAGCAGGCAATCGCCCAGCCACTGGAGGTCAATCAGGTGCAGCTTTCATTGGTACAGGCGGGCTTGGTCAGCGAGGGCATTACGGCCAGCGCCAACTATGGGCTGCTTGAATACGCCCGCAGGAAAGGCGTTCGGCTGCAGGCCTGGGCACCATTCCAGGCAGCAGGTGGCACGTTCCTGCACTCGCCGGAGTTTCCTGAGCTGAATGCGGTGCTTGGGCGCGTCGGTAATGAGCTGGGATGCAGCGCTACCGCCGTTGCTGCGTCGTGGATTTGCTCGCACCCCGCCGGGATTCAAGTGGTTGCGGGAACCAGCAGCCCGGAGCGCGTGCGGGAGATTGCACAAGGTGCTGGAACGCAGCTTTCCCGCAGGCAGTGGTATGCGCTGTACACTGCCGCAGGCCACCCGCTCCCCTAGTTGTTGACACATCACATTCATGGGCTTAGCATCGAGCCATGAAAAAATTTGGATTCCTCAGCTTTGGCCATTACGACATCCGCTCCGGCGCCAAAGACATGCTCCACCAAGCGCTTGAGCTTTCCCAGGCCGCGGATGAGCTGGGCGTGAACGGCGCCTACTTCCGGGTCCACCACTTTGCACCCCAAGGCGCGGCCCCCATGCCGCTACTGAGTGCAATCGCCGCCACCACCAAAACCATTGAAGTGGGCACCGGCGTGATCGATATGCGCTATGAAAACCCTCTCTACCTTGCAGAAGAGGCTGCGCAACTGGATCTGCTTTCCAACCATAGGATCGCGCTTGGGGTGTCGCGAGGGTCACCGGAGCCGGCTGAGCGCGGATATGAGGCCTTTGGCTACACCGGGTCGAAGGATCCTCGCGGCGCAGACATCGCCCGCGCGAAGTGGGAGCAATTCCTCGCCGCGGTGCGCGGGGAGCCCGTAGCCACCGCCGCTACCTGGGACAAGCAGTACCCCAGGATGTACCGCGAGGGCGCGCCGCTGCCCGTGTTGCCGCAGTCTCCGGGGCTAGACCGCAGGCTGTGGTGGGGCGCCGGCTCGGCAGAATCCGCGCGGCAAGTGGCCCGGGATGGGGTGAACCTCATGAGCTCCACGCTGCTCGCGGAAACCAGCGACCAGTCCTTCGGTGACCTCCAAGCCGCCCAAATCCAGGCCTTCCGGGAGGAATGGGCAGCTCAGGGGCATGACTGGGAGCCGCGCGTCTCTGTATCGCGCTCCATCTTCCCCATCACTAACGACGCCGAGCGCGCCATGTTCGGCCGCAGCAGCCACGACCAGGTGGGCATCATCGACGACCTCAAAGCCACCTTCGGCCGCACCTACGCCGACGAACCTGACAAACTCATTGAGGCCCTCAAGCAGGACGCCGCCGTGATGAGCGCAGACACCCTCATGCTGACCATCCCCAACCAGGCAGGCGTGGCGCTCAATCTCTCCATCCTGGAAAACTTTGCCAAGCACGTTGCCCCGGAGCTTGGGTGGGAGCCAGCTAGAATGGGAGCGTGATTCACCAAGAACTGCTCCAGGAACACGAGCTTCACCAGCTCTTCTTGCAGCATGTGCTCACCCACGCGCCGGAGGTAGCCACCCGGCTGCACCTGCGCTCCGCACCGGCCGGGCAGGCAATCGCCGCTCTGTTGCGCGCACCGGAACGCTTTGTGGAACACGCCCCGCTCGGGGTCTTTGGGGTGCAGGAAAGTGACTACCCCGCGCTCCTCGCCGCCGCCTTAAGCGCCGTGCAGACCCTGGGTAAGGACCTCCCGCTGGAAGAAGTCCTGGCGGCGGAGCGGGTGCTGCATGAAAGCGCCCGCCAACTCAAAGCGCGGCCTGCGCCGGAGCTTTCCGACGCCCACGTGGTCCAAGTAGAACGCCGTTCCAGGCGCATCACCATTGTGCGCATCCAGGTGCACGCCCCCACCTCCTACCGTGCTGGCCAGCACCTCTGGCTCGGCCCCTCGCTCACCCCAGGGCGATGGATGCGGGTATATCCCTCCATTCCAGCAAATGAGCAGGGCCAACTTGAAATCCACTGCTTCGATTCTTCTGCCGACTCCTCAGTTGCCCTACGCGAAGGCGATACCTGCCGCGTCTCCCAGGGACTCGGCACCCCCATTGAGTTAGATGACCGTGACCTGCTGCTCATCAGCCACGGCACCGCACTGGCGCCCATGCGCGCGCTGATGCTAGACCTGCTCAATCAATCCGCCGACCCGCCGCGCATCCATATGTTCTTAAGCTCCGAATACCCCGGTGAGCAGTACGAGCTTGCCACCATGTGGCAGATCGCCGCCACCGCGCCGTGGCTGGCAATCACCCCGGTTGTGCAGCACCCGCAAGACGCATGGTGGGTGGGTGCCACCGAGCACTCCAAACCGCCACGGGGGCTCCACCTCCCGCAGGTGGGGCAGGTGGGCCAAGTGGTGGCCAGCTACGGCCGCTGGCTGGACCGCCACATCATCATCGCCGGCACCACCGAAGAAATCCGCGCCACCCAAGAAGCCTTGGCCAAAGGCGGGATTCAGCACAGCACGGTGTTGGATACCTCCCCGCGGAGATTCTGGGAAGATTAGTACGTGTCCGTGCCTTCCAGAACGGGCAGTGCTTTCCTGGTGTGTGCCACCTTGGCTACGTCGATAGTGCAAAGCAGCAGCTCTGGGGCGTAGCCTGCCTCCGCGATGCGTGTGCCGTCTGGGGCGATCACGGCGGAATGGCCGATGCCGGTTGGGGCTCCTTCGGAGCGTTCCTCGCTGTGCTCGGGGCGGGCCTGGCCGGCGGCGAGGATGAAGGTGGTGGAGTCCAGGGCGCGGGCGGCGGTGAGGGTGCGCCATTGTTCGAGCTTGCCTTCGCCATCGGCCCAGCTCGTGGGGAGCACGATCACCTCTGCGCCTTGAGCGGCGAGGGCGCGGAACTGACCGGGGAAGCGGACATCGTAGCAGATGGCCACGCCGAAAGTCACCCCATCGACTGTGAATGTTGCCAGTTCAGAGCCGGGTTTTACGGTGTCCGACTCCTTGTAGCCAAAGGCGTCATATGTGTGGATCTTGCGGTAGGCGGTGCCGGAGGTGTTGGCGGTGTTGGGGCTGGCAACCAAGGCCACGTTGTAAATGCGATTGACCTCCCCCTTGGTATCCGCTGGCTCAAACATGCCGAGCACGATGGTAATCCCCAGCTCATCGGCGAGTTCACGCACGGCAGAGGCAAACGACCCATCTAGGGGCTCCGCCTGGGTGTCCAGCCGGCCCGTTCCAAAGGCTTGACTTGTGGCCTCCGGGAACACAACTACCCTCGCCCCGGCCTCGGCAGCCTTCTGAGCTTGGGTTTTCACGAGTTCCAGGTTGGCCTGAATCTCTTTCCCACTTGTGATTTGCGCCAGTGCGATCAACATACCCAAACCCTACTGTGGAATTTGGGCAGTTTTCCACAGTTTCCGCCCTTTCGCTGCCCAGCCCCTAGCACCCAGGGGGTCTGCCCACGCAGGCTTAAAGGCATGGAATTTCACACAGACGCATCCAAACATCTTCACCACTGCCCCATGCCAAGGCAGCCCGACGTTCCCGCGGTTGGCGGGGAAACCGAACGCTCACTCCGCCAATTTTTAGCCATCTACCAGGAACTGAGTGCAAACAGCGAGGAACACATAGACCTCCACCTTAATTCAGTTCGCTCCTGGCTTGCCGCCGCAGAAAAGCTGGACCAGCAGTTTTGGGGCCGCCATGATCCCGCTTAGCACCAGCGCCCTGGGAGCGGCAGCCCAGGTACTGCGACTCCACCACAGCGGCCGCGAGCAGGCGTGGGGGCGCACTGCCGAAGGCCTTGGACGTGCGTTTTCCCTCATGGACGGACAGGCCGCCCAAGCTGCACGAAACCGCAGCCGCACACTCCTACGCCACAGGCGTGAACTTGACCTTTTGCTCACTCAAGCGGCCATCATCTTGGAGCTCACGGCGAGCGCCAACGCCGTTTTGGAAGGCTTCGCGCAGAAAATCTGGGACCTCAACCCAGGGTCTGTGGCGGCCATCGCGGCGTTACGTGCGCTTGGCAGGCAACTCGACGCAGCCTGCGCCGCCGAACTCGATAGGCTGGCGGGGCTGTGCCGGGGATCGGGTGCTGCCGTGGAGGGGGAAGCGGTGATCTTTGGTGAGCTCGACGCGCAGAACATCATCACCGTTGTTGCCGGGGTGGGTTCCAGCTCTGAACAGGGCCAGGAGGCCGCCGCCCGGCGCGCGTTGGCGCTGCATGAGGCCACCGGGGCAACGGTCATTGCGTGGCAGGGGTACACCGCACCGGCTTCCGTGGTGGCGGGGCTGCGCACCGAGCCGGCGGTTGCCGGCGGCCGGGATCTAGCAGCATTTCAGCAACATTTGCGCGAGGTTGCCCCGCAGGCGCAGCTCACCGTTGTGGGCTATTCATACGGGTCCGTGGTAACCGGCCACGCGGGCGCAAGCCACGGCCTTGAGGCAGATACCGTGGTGTTGGTGGGAAGCCCGGGGGTTCCGTCGGGAGCGTTCTCTGGCAGTAGAAGAGTTGTTGCCGTGCTGGGTGCGCGCGACCCCATCGGTCTCACGGGTTCCCGGTTCGGGGCTCTGCATGGTGAGGACCCGCACGTGGAAGGGGTGATCCTCAGCGGAGGCCATTCGGACTACTTTGAGGACCCCGCCTTCCATGAGGTGATGCGGGAGGTGCTTGCGCGCTAGAAGCGGATTGCCATGCGGCCGTCGATCTTGCCGTGGCGCATGTCCTCAAACACACTGTTGACGTCGTCGAGCTTGCATTCGGTGACGGTTGGGTGGATCTTGCCGCGCGCGAAGAAGTCCAGGGCCTCTTCCAGATCTTGGCGCGTGCCCACAATGGAGCCGCGGATGGTGAGGCCCTTGAACACGATGTTGAAGATGTTCGCTGGGAACTCTCCTGGTGGCAGGCCGTTGAACACGATGGTGCCGCCCTTGCGCGCCATGTTGATGGCCTGGGCAAATGCCTGTGGGTGGACTGCGGTCACAAGCACACCGTGGGCGCCGCCGCCGGTGTATTCGAGGATCGCTTGGGATGGGTCGCCGTCCTTTGCGTTTACCACGAACTCCGCGCCGTGCTTCTTGGCGAGCTCCAGCTTTTCATCGGCGATATCCACGGCGATCACGCGGCGGCCCATTGCCACCGCGTACTGCACGGCGAGGTGCCCCAGGCCACCCACACCGGAGATCACCACAAACTGCCCTGGGCGGGTGTCCGTGACCTTCAGGCCCTTGTACACCGTCACTCCGGCGCACAGGATTGGTGCGGCAGCCACCGGGTCCACGCCTTCGGGGATGCGGGCGCAATAACGGGTATCTACCAGCATGTACTGGCCAAAGGAGCCATTCACGTTGTACCCACCGTATTGCGCTTCATTGCACAGGGTTTCCCAACCGGTGCGGCAGTGCTCGCAGTGGCCACAAGCGGACCACAGCCAGACGTTACCTACCATGTCACCTTCTGCAACGGTGTGCTCGCCTGGGCCGAGTGCCACCACTTCACCCACGCCCTCATGGCCAGGGATGAATGGCGGTTTGGGCTTGACCGGCCAGTCACCTTCTGCGGCGTGGAGGTCAGTGTGGCAGATGCCGGAGGCGATGAGCTTGACCAGCGCCTGGTTTGGCCCTGGGGTAGGCAGTTCGATTTCGCGGACGTTTACCTCTGGGCCGAGCTCGTCTACTACTGCTGCGGTGAATTTCTCTGGGAAAGTCATGGTCTTCCTCCTCATTGTGATTTGAATTACTTTTTCAATAGTGTGCAGATACGCCACAATCCGGCTCCCATACGGGAAAGCCGGATTGCAACAGGTGTGATGTGGAACAGTGGCAACGCCTTTAGAACAGGCCGGTTGGTTCCTCGCTGTAGGAAACCAGGAGGTTCTTGGTCTGCTGGTAGTGGTCCAGCATCATGAGGTGGTTCTCGCGGCCAATGCCGGACTCCTTGTATCCACCGAACGCAGCGTGCGCTGGGTAGTTGTGGTACTGGTTCACCCACACGCGGCCAGCTTGGATGGCGCGGCCAGCGCGGTACGCGGTGTTCTGGTTGCGGGTCCACACACCGGCGCCGAGGCCATAGTTGGTGTCATTCGCAATGCGGATGGCTTCGTCGAAGTCCTTGAAGGTGGTCACGGAGAGCACCGGACCAAAGATTTCCTCGCGGAAAATGCGCATGTCGTTGGTGCCGCGGAACACGGTGGGCTCAATGTAGTAGCCGCCGTCTAGGCCTTCGATCTTGTTGATGTGGCCGCCGGTGAGCACTTCCGCGCCCTCCTTTGGGCCGATCTCCAGGTAGGAGGAAATCTTGTCCATCTGCTCCTGGGAGGCCTGCGCACCCATCATGGTTTCGGTGTCCAGTGGGTTGCCGAGCTTGATCTGCTTCACGCGCTCAACGCCGCGCTTAAGGAACTCGTCTGCGATGGACTCATGGACCAGTGCACGCGAAGGGCAGGTGCACACCTCGCCCTGGTTGAGTGCGAACATGGTGAAGCCTTCCACGCACTTTGCAAAGAAGGAATCATCCTGATCCATGATGTCCGCAAAGAAGATGGATGGGGACTTGCCGCCGAGCTCCAGTGTGACTGGGATGATCTTGTCTGCGGCGGCTTTGTTAATGATGCGGCCAACCTCAGTGGAACCGGTGAAGGCAATCTTGCCAATGCGGTTGGAGCCGGAAAGGGCAGCGCCGGCTTCCTCGCCCAGACCATTGACGATGTTGAGCACGCCGTCTGGGATCAGGTCACCCACCAACTCAATCCAGTGGAGGATGGACACTGGGGTCTGCTCCGCAGGCTTGAGCACAATCGCGTTGCCGGCCGCCAGCGCGGGGGCAATCTTCCATGCGGCCATGAGGATTGGGAAGTTCCAAGGGATGATTTGACCGACCACGCCAATTGGCTCATGGAAGTGGTAGGCCACCGTGTTCTTATCAATCTGCGAGGTGCGGGACTCCTGCGCGCGGATCGCCGCGGCAAAGTAGCGGAAGTGATCGATCGCCCCTCGAATGTCTCCGGCAAGGGTTTCACGGATCGGCTTGCCGTTGTCCCAGGTTTCCACCAGGGCGAGCTCCTCCAAGTGCTCCTCCATGCGCTGAGCGATCTTCAGCAGGAGGGTGGAACGCTCCACTGGGGAAGAGTCACCCCAAGCGGGTGCGGCCGCATGGGCAGCGTCGAGAGCCAGCTCAATGTCTGCGGCCTTACCGCGCGCAACCTGGCAGAACACTTCACCCGTAACCGGGGTGATGTTGTCCATGTACTCACCATCAGTAGGGGGCACCCACTTGCCGCCAATGTAGTTATCGTAGCGATCACGGAAAGAAACGATTGATCCTTCTTCGCCTGGTTTGGTGTAGATGGTCACATGAGCTCCAATCTGCATCTAGTGTGTGCCCCGCCACAATTTTGGACGAGGTGAGGCCTAGGTTACAGATTTTGCTTTGTGTGCGAAAGATTTATGCCAATTTTGGTGAATATCCCACCTTCCGGTGGATTGATTCCACCGGCCCGCGCTTGCCCAGACTGCGCCAAAAACCTGCTACAAGCACAGTCACTAGCCACACGAACACGGCCACGCCGGTAACATAGGCAGCGCCACCCCCGTAGCCCACACCCAGGCCGTACGGGGCCATGATCAACCCAAAGAGGACCGACTGCGCCACATACCCACTCATACTCATTGAGCCAAGAGCGGCCACCGCACCGAAGATTTCCCCTACTCCCCCGCGGCGCTCAACCCAGTGCGCCAACAGCGCAAACATGGCCAGGAAACCCGGGCCGGAAAGCGGACCCACAGCAGTATTGATGAACACGATCGCTTCCGTGTTCATGCCGTTGATCCCGATGAACCACCATACAGCACCCAGAATGATGCACAGGCCAAAGGTGATAAGTGCCAGGGCGCGCAGCAGCGGTAGGTAGCGCGGCACATGCCACATCATGCCGCGGCGCCCGGCCACAAACCCCACGAGGATGCACGGGCCCAGCATGAAGATCACGCCGAAGAAGCTCAGAGGCTGGCTTGCCACTATGATCGCGCCCGCCACAAGCTGATCCAGGTAGCTTTCCACCATAGGCGCCGCCATATTGAGTTTTGCCATGTCTATGACGCCACCCATGACAACCGAAAGCGCAGTCAAGAGCCCCATCACACCAATCCACACCACCGCAAGCGCGGCGGCGATGGTCAACAGGGCCTTGTCTTTGAGGCGCACCACCAGGCACATTGCCATGCCGGCCAGCCCGTAGAACACCATGATGTCTCCCCAGAACAGGAAGATTGCATGCAACACACCGAAACCCGCGAGCCAGGCGTATCTGCGCAGAATCACGCGGGTGGCACGGTGGCCTTTTTGCAGTTCCCGGGCGTAGATCATCCCGATGCCGTATCCCAGCAGCGTGGAGAACAGGGCGATGCCGCGCACATGCACGAACATTGCGCCAAACAGGCCGGCCATGGAGTCGGCGGTGTTGCGCACGATCCCGAATCCAGTCTCCCCCGCGTCCCCCGACCACGCCGTAATTGCATTTGCAATGGCGATGCCTAATAAGGCAAAACCACGCGCGAGGTCGGGGGCAACAAGTCTGCGGGAATACTGCGCATCCAGGGAATCCATGCCCTCCTTTTTACTATGAGGAGGAGGAAGAGCGCCCGCGACGCGGCTGCCACATCACCACGGCAGTGGAACGCGGCACGTGCACAATCTCCCCTTTGGGCCTGGCCACTTGGCGGCGCAGTTGCTCATTTTCGCGCTTGAGCTGCTCATTTTCGCGCTTCAGCTCAATGATGGCTTTGATCCCCGCAAGGTTGACTCCCTGATCCTGGGAAAGCGACTGAATCTCCCGCAACATGGAAATATCGTGCTCGCTGTACCTACGCCCGCCACCAGATGTGCGCTCCGGCGTGACCAGACCCATGCGGTCATAGGTGCGCAAAGTCTGCGCGTGCATCCCGGAAAGCTCCGCAGCAACCGAGATCACATAGGTTGTCCGTTCTGTACTCATGGTTCTCACCTCCTAAGCGTTGCCCGCCCATCCCTGGCGCGGGTCAAATCCGGCATCGCGCTCCGCCTGCGCATAGGTTCGCAGTGCGGTTGTGGCATCTACGTCGAGCGTCGGCGGCACTTGCACAACGACGCGCACAAGGAGGTCTCCAGCAGCGCCAGCTTTGCGCGGCACTCCTTTCCCGCGCACGCGCAACACTCGCCCGTCGGGAGTTCCCGCCGGGATCTTCACAGTCACCCGACCATCGAGCGTGGGAACGGAGACGGTCCCGCCGAGGGCTGCCTCGGCGAAGGAGACTGGCACCGTAAGCTCAAGGTCTTGGCCGTCGCGGGTAAAGACGGGGTCGGCGTCAACGTGGACGGTCACAAAGAGATCGCCTGCTGGGGCGCCGTTGTGCCCGGCTTCGCCCTGGCCTGCGAGGCGAACTTTTTGGCCGTCGCGGATGCCCTGTGGGATGCGCACCGTGATGTCCCTGGTTTTGCGCTGGGTACCGGTGGCGTTGCAATCCGGGCAGGGGTCGGTGATCTTCTTGCCGGTACCGCCACAGTCTTTACACGGTGCGCTGAAGCCAAAAGCTCCGCGGTTCTCACTGGTAAACCCTGTTCCCTGGCAGGTAGGGCAGTTCTGCGGTTGGCCCGACTTCGCGCCCGAGCCGTGGCAGGTTTGGCACGGAACCTCACCGGTGAGCTTTACCGGAATGGTGGTGCCGCGCGCGGCCTCGCGGAAGCTAATTCGGATGGAGGTTTCTACGTCTTGTCCCCGCGGCGGCGCAGTTGTGTTGCGAGTACCACTGCCGCGGTTGAAAATGCCACCGAAGATATCCCCCAAAGGGCCCTCTTGGCTAAATCCTCCGCCTCTTTGAGTGAAGATGTCTTGGAAGTCGAATCCTTCTTGCGCTTGGCGAAACCCGCCGGGAAAGCCGGCGCCTCCTGCCTGACCAAATCCGCGAGACGCCATCCGGCGGAAATCGTCATACTCTTTACGCTTTTCTGGGTCACCCACCACGTCATATGCCTCGGCCACGGCTTTGAAGCGCTCCTCCGCGGCTGCGTTGCCGGGGTTGGAATCCGGGTGGTTTTCGCGAGCAAGCTTGCGATACGCCTTTTTAATCTCCGCCTCGGTAGCGGTTTTGGATACACCGAGGTCCTTGTAGTAGTCCTTCTCAGCCCACTCTGGTTTTGGTGCCATAATGCGCACACCTTTCTTTCCTGTTCACTAAAAGTTGAGTCTAGTGGACGCAACGCTCACGTTGGAGTTTTTATTGCACCCTGGGTGTGCGAGCGAAACCCAGCCGTGCACGTGAGCGCATAAAAACACCACGCGGCCAAACACTCGGCAGCGTGGTGTGATGGGAGAAGAAAGAACCTAACCGCGCGTGTACTCCTGACCCGGTACGGAATCAGGCAGGGCCAACTCTGGGGCGATGGTGCTTTCTGGGACAAGCTTGAAGTACTCGAGGGCCTTACGCACATGCTCCGCGGCATCGACGTTCAGCGGCGACTCACACCACATGGCGTAGGGAAGGTTGATAAAGCGGTTTTCCTTCACGGCCGGCAGATCCTTGGTCACCGGGTGACTGCGCAGCAGCTCCACTTTCTCTTCCAGCGTTTGGCCGGGGTAATCCACAAACGCGATGGCGTCGGGTTGCTGCTCAGCGATTGCCTCCCAGTTCACCGATACCCACGTATCCTCCACACCCTCCATTGCGTTCTTGGCGCCTGCCGCTTCGATGATGCCCTGAGGAGCGCCCCAACGGCCAGAGGTGAATACGGTGTCAGTGCCGGAGTCGAAGACCAGCACCACGGGCTCCTTAGTTGCTTCCGGTGCGGCCTCCAGCGTGTCTAGGCGCTTGTCAAAGCGCTGCACGGCCTCCTTGGCCTCCTTCTCATTGCCGGTGAGCAGGCCAATGTTGTGGAGGTCTTCGCGCACTGCGTCGTAGGGGTTGATCACCCCGCGGCCCTCCCCGTCCTGCTGACGGCAGGACTCCGAGAGCACGTAGGTAGCAATGTCGTACTCGGCCAAGCGCTCTGGGGTGATGCCCTTGTCTTCGCTCAGGCCGTAGCCCCAGCCAGCCACGTAGACGTCGGCTTGCGATGCCACGATCTCCTCAAGCGTGGGGTACTTCTCAGCGATCTCTTCCTTCGACGCGATGGCGTCACCGTAGGCGGCCTGCAGGATGTCCAAGTCGCGCTGCATGGAGCTCACGGCGGTCACTGCGTCAATTGCGCCGGCAGCCAGCACGAGGGACATGATGTTACCGTCATTGACCAGCATCTTCTTGGCTTCACCTGGGTAGGTCACCTCCTGGCCACAGTTGGTCAGGGTGATCGACGCCTGATCGCCCTCCGCTTGCGGCGCATCACCTGAAGAGGTGCAGCCCACGAGGCCGAGGCCACACAGAGTAAATACTGCGAGGGTTTTGTTCCAAGTTTTCATGGGGTTTCCTCCATCCCAAAATGGGGTTTTGTTCTAATTAGTCTTCAAATTTTTCAGTGAGCAGGTGCGGATGCCGGAGAGCCTCCACGTGCTCGATGTGGGAGCGCACCCCAAAGACCTGTTGCACAACGTCTTGCGTGAGAACGTCAACAGGCGATCCGTCAGCGAATACCGAAGCCTCATGCAGCACTATCACGCGGTCGAAGTAGGTGAGGACGAGGTCGAGGTCGTGAATCGCCGCAACGACGGTACTGTGAGACTCTCGCACCATATTGAGCACCTGATGCTGGTGGCATACATCGAGGTGGTTGGTTGGCTCATCAAGCAGGAGGAATGGGCTCCGCTGTGCGATACCACGGGCGATCACCACGCGCCTGCGCTGGCCGCCAGAAAGCTCACCGCTATTGCGCCCGGCGAGGTTCTCAATCCTCATGAGCTGGATCGCGGCCTGAACGGCCTCATGATCGCTGGCCCGCATCACTCCAAAACGCGAAGAGTACGGGAGGCGGCCCAAGCTCACAAAGTCGATAACTTCCATCTCAAAGGGAGGCTGCTCCTCCTGCGCCACAAACGCGAGTTGCTGTGCCCGCTGCCGCGCCGGCATCGACCGCAAGGACTCCTCACCGACGAGGATCTTCCCACCACTGGGTTCCATGACACCTGCTAGCAACTTAAGCAGGGTGGACTTCCCCGCACCGTTCGTGCCCACGATGGCCGTCATTTGTTCCGGCTGCAGCGTGAGGTCCAGATCCCGCAAGATTGGCTGATCGCCGTTGTGGTACGAAAAGGTCAGGCCGCGCGCCTTGAGGAGCGCGCCATGTTGCACACAATTCATTCCATACCTCCATAGCGATAACTATTCTTCGCCATCAGGTAGAGGAACAGCGGTGCACCGATAAGTCCCGTGACTACGCCGAGCGGCATCTCCTGGGAACCACCAATCACACGCGCCAACACATCCACCCAGAGCATGAACAACGCCCCGCCCGTGAGGGCAACCGGAATAAGCAAGCGATGCGACGCGCCCACGAGAATTCGAGCAGCGTGGGGAATCACCAGGCCCACAAAGCCGATGCCCCCGGCCACGGCCACAATCGAGCCAACCAGCACCGACTGTGCAAGAAACAAACCCATCCGCAACTTAGGCACTTCCACACCCACGGCTGCGGCCGTCTCCCGTCCCGTTGCCAAAGCGTCCAACTGTCTACTCCACATCACAAAGTATGTGCTCACCAGCAACACCGCCACGAGCGGGAACCAGAGCTTTGCCCAGGTAGCGCCCGCGACACTGCCCAACATCCAGAACATCACGGACTGCGCTGCACGCGGATCTGGGCCCGCAAACACCATAAAGCTGGAGAGTGCGGAAAACGCTGCCGAGAGCACCACGCCACCCAGGACGAGGCGCAGAGGCGTCAAACCAGCGCGCGTGCGAGCAAAAGCCATGATGGCAAACGACGCAGCCGCCGCACCCACCAGGGCGCCCACGGTGAGTGCGGAAACGGGCAGGCTGCCAAACCAGCCAAACAGAATGACAGCAGTAGCACCCACACCTGCGCCTGAAGAAATACCAAGAATGTAGGGGTCTGCAAGAGGGTTGCGGACAAGCGTCTGCATGGCCACGCCAGACACTGCAAGACCAGCACCAACAATGAGAGCCAACAAACTCCGAGGAAGACGCAGATCCCACACAATAGAATCCACACTCTTGGGTACGGCGGCCTCCTGGCCCAAGACGTGCGACGCCAAAACGGACCACGCTTGAGAAAAACTCACCTCTGCAGAGCCCAGCACAAGGGCTGCAACCAAACTCACACAAGCGAGAGCGCAGCCCACACCGATAATCACGGAAGCCGTGAGAATTCGCCGTTGCATGGGCAAGCCAACGTGCCTTTCATAGTGACCAGAAGCAGATCGCGCACTCCCGATCATCCCACTCGGTGCAAGGTTTTCGGACTCCATAAGACAAGAATCTCGGCCATCTGTAATGAGCTCTTCCCAGGATGCCCAGTGGGCTCACCCAGTTCACGGCCAAGTGCTTACGTTACCGCTGCGCGTCAGTTCCAGATTCTCACTGGATTCCCGTTGAACACCGACTTTCACATTGATCTTTGCGAAATGAACTATATATTCATGAACGAAGATCAGTCCTAGGCTAACACACGAAAATGAGCCCCCAACCGAAACTGGTTCGGGGGCTCATTGCTCTCTGCGCGAGCAGCAGGCTACTCGGCAGGCGCTTCTTGCGGCTGCACTACTTCTTGTGGCTCGGCCGGGTCGGCGATGATCACCATTGCAGTACGCAGGAGGCGCTCGCCTGCTTGGTAGCCTCGGCGCAACACGGTACCAATCACCTTTTCGTCTCCAGTGGAGAGGTCCTGCACGGCCTCGTGACGCTCGGCATCAAAGGGGTCACCCTCTTCAGCGAAGGCTTCCACCTTGTGGCCGTCGAGGACGCCCACCAACTTATCGCGGAAGACTTTGAGCGGTCCCTCGGCGAGGTCACCGTGCTTCTCGGCGAGCTCAAGGTCATCGAGCAACGGCAGCAACGTGGTGATCACCTGTGCTTTTGCCAGCTCTACCGTTGCTTGGCGCTCCCGCTCGGTCCTACGCCGGTAGTTAGCGTACTCCGCGGTGATCCGTTGCAGATCTTCAGTGCGCTCATCAAGCTGCGCCTGCAGATCGCCTGCGGCACCCGCCTCATGGCGATCCACCTCAGAGCCATCCACCTCAGCGCCCTCTAGGGTTTCGGCGGCACCTTCCGCTGCAACCTGTTCACCTTCGGCGCTGGGGGCGTCGGTAAGCAACTCCTCCTCAACCTCGGGGACGTCAGGGTTTTGGTTTTGGTCAGACATTACTTCTTGTCCTCGTCCTCATCTACAACCTCTGCGTCCACCACGTTGGGGTCGGCGTCAGCGGCATCCTGGGCGTTGGCCTGGGCTGCTTCGGCTTCGTAGATTTGCTTGCCCATTTCCTGGGATTCCGTGGAGAGCTTGTCTACGGCTGCCTTGATGGCCTCAATGTCGCTGCCCTTGAGGGCCTCGTCCACGGCGTCGGCGGCTTCGTTGACCTTGGTCTTCACGTCCTCAGAAACCTTCTCGCCGTTTTCCTCCAGGAACTTACGGGTCTGGTAAGCCATGGACTCAGCGGAGTTGCGGATTTCCTGCTCCTCGCGGCGCTTCTTGTCCTCTTCCGCGTGGGCCTCGGCGTCCTTCACCATGCGGTCGATCTCTTCCTGGGAGAGGCCGGAGCCGTCCTGGATCTTGATGGTGTTTTCCTTACCGGTGCCCTTGTCCTTGGCGGTGACGTGGACGATGCCGTTGGCGTCGATGTCAAAGGTCACCTCGATCTGTGGCACACCCTGTGGCGCAGGCGCAATGCCGCCGAGCTCAAAGGAACCAAGCAGCTTGTTGTCCGCCGCCATCTCACGCTCGCCCTGGTAGACCTGAATCTGCACGGATGGCTGGTTGTTTTCAGCCGTGGTGAAGGTCTCGGAGCGCTTGGTCGGAATGGTGGTGTTGCGCTCGATGAGCTTGGTCATCAAGCCACCCTTGGTCTCAATTCCCAGGGAGAGTGGGGTGACGTCCAGCAGCAGCACGTCCTTGACTTCGCCGCGGAGCACACCGGCCTGGAGTGCAGCGCCAACTGCCACTACCTCGTCTGGGTTCACGCCCTTGTTTGGCTCGCGGCCACCGGTGAGCTCCTTGACCAGGTCAGATACTGCAGGCATGCGGGTGGAGCCACCCACCAGCACCACGTGGTCGATCTCGGAGACGGACACACCGGCATCCTTGATTACCTGGTTGAACGGGGTCTTGGTGCGGTCCAGCAGATCCTGGGTAAGGCGCTGGAACTCAGTGCGAGAAAGCGTCTCGTCCAGGAACAGTGGGTTCTTGTCTGCATCAACGGTGATGTATGGCAGGTTCACGGTTGCGCTCTGGGAGGAGGACAGCTCAATCTTTGCCTTCTCGGCTGCTTCGCGCAGACGCTGCATGGCCATCTTGTCCTTGGAGAGGTCCACGCCGGAGGACGCCTTGAAGCGCTCTACCAGCCAGTCCACGATGCGCTGATCCCAGTCATCGCCACCGAGCTCATTGTCACCGGCGGTTGCGCGGACTTCCACCACGCCGTCGCCGATTTCCAGCAGGGAGACGTCAAAGGTACCGCCACCGAGGTCAAACACCAGGATGGTCTGCTCCTTCTCGCCCTTCTCCAGGCCGTATGCGAGCGCGGCTGCGGTTGGCTCGTTCACGATGCGCAGCACGTTGAGGCCCGCGATCTGGCCGGCTTCCTTGGTTGCCTGGCGCTGTGCGTCGGAGAAGTATGCGGGAACGGTAATCACGGCATCGGTGACGTCCTCACCAAGGTATGCCTCTGCGTCCCTCTTCAGTTTCTGCAGGGTACGGGCGGAAATTTCCTGTGGGGTGTAATTCTTCTCATCGATGCCAACAGTCCAGTCAGTGCCAATGTGGCGCTTGACGGAGCGGATGGTGCGGTCCACGTTGGTCACCGCCTGGTTCTTGGCGGACTGGCCAACCAGCACCTCACCATTCTTGGCAAAAGCCACCACGGATGGGGTGGTGCGCGAACCCTCGGAGTTCGCAATAACTACGGGCTCACCGCCCTCAAGAACGGCAACTACGGAGTTGGTGGTACCGAGGTCAATACCTACTGCACGGGACATGGAGGTTCCTTCCTACATTGTGTTTTATTGAAGTGTTCACTGGGTTGAGCCTGCTCCACTCAACCCGACACTTAGCCTAACTCCCCCACCCTGGATATTGTTCCCGCCCCACTGCTGTAAATTGCCCCGAGAACCTAAAAGCCCTGGTAAAAAGCAGAAAAATTTTTTAGAAAGTTGAGCGTGGTGGACTCAATCTTGGTTTCCTGAAGCTTTCCGACGCTCCCAAGACCCCACTTCGGCAGCGCCCCACGGCGAGAAGGCGCGGCAGGGGTCCGGGTCAAAAGCAGGTGAGGCCTTTCACAACTAACCCACCAGCGGAAGGAAGCGATAGCCCCTTACCTTGTTGCACCGACCAGCCGGAGGTCAGATCAATATCGGATATGTCGAAAGGATGTGGCACCGCCGCCCACCAGAGATCAAACTGATCCTGTCACGACCACGGCCCTCACGCCGCAAAAAGCCATAGGCCGCCCAGCACCTAAAACTCGTCCACAAACCCCTTAGACTCCCCGTCCACAAAGCGACGGACTCCCTGCCCAACAAGTAACTGGACTCCCTGTCCAAGAAGTCTTCGGACTCCTTTTCCAAAAACCCATGGACATCACACCTTTGAGCTGTGATCATCGACCACCAGAAGGTTGCACACCCTTGGGGAACTTGCATTGAAACTTTCCAAGAGTAGAATGCAAGTACAGAAAGTGAGGACAAGGTCCCTCGCTATGAGTAAGAAAAGGTCTACAGGACAATTTGCGCCTGTAGGCCTTTTCTTTTTCTCTACTGGGGGCGGGCGGGGATATAATTAGACCCATGTTGATTTCAGGTACCGCTTTCTTGCGGTTGCGCACCAACCGCTAAGGCGGTTTCCTACCCCGTAGGTTAAAAACCGCTCCGGTCCTTTAGCCGGGCGGCTATTTGTCATGCCCGGCTCCCTTTCAAATCCAAGGAGCACACCTGATGTCTGCATACGGACACGGCCGTCACGAGCATGGCCAAAATTTTCTCACCAACCACAAGATCATCAACTCCATCATCGACCTTGTAAAACAAACCTCCGGCCCCATCATTGAGATCGGACCAGGAAGCGGTGCCCTCACTCACCCGATGGCCCACTTGGGGAGGGCGATAACGGCAGTTGAAGTGGACGCAAAACTAGCTGCCAAACTCACACAAGAAACCTCCTCGGCGGCGGTCGAAGTGGTCCATGATGATTTCCTTAACTTCCGTTTACCCGCCACTCCCTGCGTCATTGTGGGAAACATTCCCTTTCACCTCACCACTGCCATTCTTCGAAAGTTGCTGCATGCGCCGGCATGGACTGACGCTGTACTCCTCATGCAGTGGGAAGTCGCTCGCCGCCGGGCTGGGGTAGGCGCAAGCACGATGATGACGGCTCAGTGGTCCCCATGGTTCACATTTCACCTGGGTTCCCGGGTACCAAGGTCTGCTTTCCGGCCACAGCCAAACGTTGACGGGGGGATCTTAGTGATCCGCCGGGTGGGTGACCCGAAGATTCCGATAGAGCAGCGCAAAGCCTTTCAGGCGATGGTGCACACCGTTTTCACTGCCCGGGGACGCGGGATAAGGGAAATTCTCCGAAGGGCAGGGTTGTTTTCATCACGTTCAGAAACACAATCATGGTTGCACTCGCGAGGAATCGACCCCGCGACCCTACCTCCCAGATTGCACACCAACGACTGGATCGATCTCTTCCAGGTGACTGGTTCCTCTCTACCTCACCATCGACCCATTTCACCATCGGGAAGTAGTCAACGACCTCCTCAACGGAAAAACCGAAGCCGGCGGCGTTAATCCCCACCAAAACCGAAATCCACCAGTAGTACTAAAAGGGCTCTTCCGGTTTTAGAGTGCATTGATTAGTTCGCCGGGGGTTCGGGCGTGGCACAAGATATTGGGGTCCTTGGCTTTGTAGGAAAAAGGTATCTAATCCATCCGTACAAAACTAAGGACCTACTGTGCAGCCTAACGGAAATGTCATCGTCGATACCATCTGCCGCACCGCAAAACTAGGAACTACTATCACCGGTGCCACAGAAAACGGTGACGTCACTGTTATTGAAGCCGAACCCGTCGAGCCGATCAATGAATGCCCTACCTGCGGGCAGCCTGGAGTATTCCGCGACCACGTCATCCGCAGCCTGGTCGATCTGCCCATCGTCGGCCACCCAACAACTTCATGTGCGCCTTCCACGCTACCGGTGCACCAACAAGCGTTGCTTGCAGAAGATCTTCCGTGCTGGCCTTGCCTGCGCGCCCGACAATTCAAAGACCACGGACCAGGTGACCCACTGGATCCTGCAACGACTCTGCCTAAATCGGATGAGCGTTGCCGCTGCACCCAAGTCATTAGGCCTGGGGTGGGATATGAAGTGTCCCAGGTTTTGTTCCGTTTGATGAAACCCGTTTTTGAAACAACGTACGGAGCACAACGCACGCCGATGCCAAAGCTTCCGCAACATCGACTACCTCATCAAACCCACGACAGTGGGATTCACACCCTCAATCCCCACGCGTGCAATCTGGGCGGCGTAAATTTTCTTGACGGTGCTCGTGCCCGTGAGCCACTGCTCGAGAACCGGGTCTATGCTCCCAACCAGTGAAAACACGTCACCAATCACATCGAGAACGTCAACATTGAGCAAGCTATCCATGTGCGACACCCGATTGCGCAGCAGATGAAGGTGGGCCACTCTCCAGTACGTCGTTTGCCCGTCAGGATCTACTTCATGCGGAAACGCTGCTTCTAGCGCTTCTTTCCACATCCGAACACGATTCCTATTCTCCCTCCTCTCCGGTTCAGCATCGGGGTCGTGGTTAGGGAGAATGTCTTTCCACATCCCAAACATTGTGTTCGCCAAAGCATCGTCATGCGTAATCGCTGCCCCATGGCGAGGATGATGTGCTGAACGATTCTCCGCAGAATTCCGCGCGCGCCTCAACGCCTCCCGTCGTTTACCTTCAGTAAGCCCTCGCAATGGGGAAGCTGGAGCTTCGAGAAGCCAACTAGGATTTCCGGTTTGGCTCTGTTGCAAAAATCGTGAAGCTTGAGCATGCTTGGCGGAGATTGGACGGACGGAACGATGACGGATTTCAAGTGGCGCCATTTCCAGGGTGATGTGATCCTGTGGGCGGTGCGCTGGTATTGT
>NZ_JANIKD010000070.1 GCF_024580955.1 Corynebacterium sp. 122RC1
GATTAATGGAGTCAAGGTATTGGTGAATCCGGACCTGATTGAACTGGTGGAAGAGACCCCGGATACGGTGTTGACACTTACCACCTGAAAGAAAATAATTGTAAAAGAAAGTAGACAAGAAATAAAAAATCTTGTAATATTATACAGAAAGGATATTTTTGCAAGATAAAAAAGCAGAATGTCAGGTGATTTAAGTGGATATAGCTTCTTTAGCCGGTATATTGCTGGCATTATTCATGTTGGTATTTGGTATCATAAGTTCCGCAGGTGTGGGAGGATTCAGGGAATATTTGGATCCGGCTTCTGCGATCATTACCTTTGGCGGAGCATTTTCCTGTACCCTCACGTCCGTGAGTTTGCAGAATTACATAGCTGGTTTGAAATCTTTCACACTGATCTTCAAAGCGCCCACAC
>NZ_JANIKD010000071.1 GCF_024580955.1 Corynebacterium sp. 122RC1
GAGTTGCAATATAACTAAATGGATTAGGTTTACCTAGTGACCCTTCTTTTGGAAATACTGACTCAGCTTTCAATACTTCACTCGCTGTAACAATATGCTTTTCATTAAAAAAAGTTTTAAGACCAAAGGATTCAAATGGAACAATGGTTTCTGTTCTTGGTCTACCAGTTGCAATGGCAATGTTAAAACCTGCTTGTTTTATATCATTTAATAAAGTTTTAATTTCTTCCACAGGACGTAAGATCATTTCTTCATAAATAAAACCAGATTTAGGAATAGACAAAGGAGTAAGTTTTTCTACTTTTTCATATAAAGTTGTTCCTAAATACCATTCTTGATATACTGCTCTAGCTAAATTCCAAAGTGGACTTTTTAAATTAAATAATTTAGCATTTTCAATATTTAATTGATCT
>NZ_JANIKD010000072.1 GCF_024580955.1 Corynebacterium sp. 122RC1
AGATTATGAGGATGATATACTATCGCAACTTGACTATGTTATTGCAGCTATTCATCAAAGTTTCAATCAATCTGAAGAAGAGATTATGAAGCGCCTAGAACATGCATGTCGTAATCCTTATGTTAGACATATTGCACATCCAACTGGTCGTATTATTGAGCGACGTGAAGGGTATCAACCTAATATAGAACAGTTGATGCAACTTGCAGAAGAAACACAAACGGTAATGGAAATTAATGCTAATCCAAAACGATTAGATTTAAATGCTGCCACTGTAAAAAAATATCCAAATATTAAATTAACAATTAATACAGATGCTCATCATGTGGATCATCTTGATTTTATGAAATATGGCGTAGCTACTGCGCAAAAAGGATTTGTAAATAAAGATAGAGTGATTAATAC
>NZ_JANIKD010000073.1 GCF_024580955.1 Corynebacterium sp. 122RC1
GGATTAAACACCGAAGAATTAGCAGCCTTCTGCCCCAAAGCAAGAGCCTTAGCACCAGCAGCCTCAGCCTTCACTGCAAACCGCCCAGACCGAGCCGCATTCACCGCAGAACCAGCCTTGCCCACCACAGAAACCGCAGCACCACCCAGACCACCAGCAACACCACCAATCAAGGTATCCAACCCCACCTTGCCCCAATCAACACGCCCAGCCTCACCCCTATTGGTCAGAATCGACAAACCACCAGAAAGCAAACCACCACCAACAGCACCAGCAACAATCAACCCCACCGGCCCGGTAGCGACCAGAGCAGCAACAGAGACCACAGTCCCGGCAATAATGGCAGCAGTAGCGATAGCCTCTGCGTGTTCATCAGCCCAACGGCGCACACCAGACACAACC
>NZ_JANIKD010000074.1 GCF_024580955.1 Corynebacterium sp. 122RC1
GTTGAGAACTGAAGACATCAATCTATCTCTCTTTAACTCACATTCGCTGACCGACGGGCATAGGCTTTCCAGTCAATCCCACGTGCTTCGCACCAGTTTTGTACATTTGGAGCCAAGACCAAATCTTTCTGACGGAGTTCCGCAATATTCTTAGCACCCAGCATGGTCATGATTTCAGCCATCTGCCATTGGAAGGTTTTAATAGCCTGCAAACCGTCGTCAAAACGATGCCCCTTACCATCCTTGACATACTGTAGGAAATGATTGGACATACCAACAAGGTCTGCACCGAGTGCCAATGATTTGACAATATCTAGCGGCGTTTTAATGCCACCTGAAGCAATCAAACTTGGACGGATATCCTCAGAAACAGACATAGCTTCCACCAAGGA
>NZ_JANIKD010000075.1 GCF_024580955.1 Corynebacterium sp. 122RC1
GAATCTTTCCGTCCTTCAAGTTACCAGCCTTCAAATCGCTCAACTTCTTCTGATAGATGCTATCAGGATACTGCTTAGGATTCTTCTGACGGTCCATGTTCAACTCCTTGACAGCAAGTGCAATTCTTCCTACAGGGCGTGTGCCGTTTTCTGTAGCATGCTCTCTCAAGGCCTTACGGATGCCCTGGCTTCCCCATGTAGTCTCCTTAATCCATGTTGGATCATCGTACTTAGGAATACCAGCACCATAATAAATCTTGTTGTCTGCTGTTATGTAGATTGTCACAGTTTCAGAAGCCTTAGCTTCGTTCTTCTGATCTTCTTGAGTATTCTCATCATTACTTGGCATAGTCAGCTCCATAGTCTGAGGTTTGCTCAAAGATGTACAC
>NZ_JANIKD010000076.1 GCF_024580955.1 Corynebacterium sp. 122RC1
GTACTACCTGCGCGAGCTCCGTGGCAAGAAGGCGAAGATCAGGGAAAAGCGCTGAGCGCTGAGCCTCACATGGTGGTGCGGCTGACGCAGGGCTGGTCCCTCCGCTCGCTACTGTGGATGCCGTGACCGGATCCACCGACTCCACCGACGCCTCGTCGGAGGACGCGCTCGACCACGATTCCGCTGGTGATTCCGCCGCGAATCCCGCCGACGAACCGCAGTCCCGGCCCGATCCGGAACAGGACGAAAAGCCCAAGCGCAAGCACGGTGCCTTGCGCGAGGGCGCCATCCTGGTGACCATCGCGGTGGTTCTCTACTACGTGATGCTGACGTTCATCGCGCGTCCGTACCTCATCCCTTCGGAGTCGATGGAGCCGACGCTG
>NZ_JANIKD010000077.1 GCF_024580955.1 Corynebacterium sp. 122RC1
CCGTGAGTACCTGGCCGCAGCGAGCCTCTGACTTCTCAGAAAGCACTACCTGGGATGAAGGCTTGCACGATATACGCAAGGCGGCCAAGGCGGCGCGCTACTGCCTCTCCGCCTGCTCTGAGGCAGGCCTGCCCTTGACCAAAGCTCAGTTCACCCTTCTCACCCGAGCTAAGGCCCTCCAGAGTGAACTGGGTGTGCTCACCGATGAGCTGACGCTGAGTCACTGGCTGGCCACTCTACGCCCACAGGCTACCGGCGCGGGTCTGGACGCCTACGCCCTAGGCTACCTGGCTGGCCGCAGCGATTTCTTGGCGGTGGGACTGCGCATGGACATATACGCGTCACTGCCCAAGGCCCTCAAAAAGATGAAGGCTCTTAAGC
>NZ_JANIKD010000078.1 GCF_024580955.1 Corynebacterium sp. 122RC1
GTACTGCACCCGGGAGGGTGTGGGAGAGTAAGTCACCGCCGACCTAAAACTAAAAAAACACAAAAGATGATGCGGGGCGCCCCAACAGGCACCCCGCATCATCTCTTTTCGCATACCCAAAAACAGGACAACAACGAGGCTGGGCAGCCTGGGGCAAAGCAAATAACAGTAGCAAAGTTTCAACCTTTACCCGGCACAAATGCCTTATTCCACTTTGATGAATCGGCCTGAGTTTTTCGGAGACTACAGGTAAAAGCCTTACTGGGCTTTTCGGGTGGTGTTGAATTCCTCGTAGTCCTGCTCGTATTCGATCGGGGGAACGTCACCGATCGACGAGTGCAGAC
>NZ_JANIKD010000079.1 GCF_024580955.1 Corynebacterium sp. 122RC1
CACGTACTGGGAGCCATGATCCGAGTGGTGAATAAGCCCAGTTGTTTCCTTGGCGCTGACAATTGCTTGATTGAGCGCCTGCAGCGGCAGCAGCTGCGTGCGCATCGAATCTGACAGGGCCCACCCGACGATACGACGGGAGAACACATCGGTGACAAACGCGGTATAAACGAATCCTTTCCTGGTGCGCACATAGGTAATATCGGCCACCCACAACTTATTGGGCCCAGGGGCCCTAAAGTGCCGATGGACCAAGTCAGGGCGCAGATCCGGCCGACGTGACTTACGTGTTGTCACAGGACCTCGGCCTTTGGCCCTGCCAGATACTC
>NZ_JANIKD010000008.1 GCF_024580955.1 Corynebacterium sp. 122RC1
ACCCCACCCTCCCCAGCGACGCTCGCTTCCATGAGCAAGTCGCACAAGCCCGAGCGTATGAACGGTGCCCAAGCAGTAGTTCGTTCCCTTGAGCTCCTCGGCGCAGACCTCGTGTTCGGCCTGCCTGGCGGCGCTGTCCTGCCGCTGTATGACGCCCTGTACGCGTCGAAAGAGCTGCGCCACGTCCTGGTGCGCCACGAGCAGGGCGCGGGTCACGCCGCAACCGGCTATGCCCAAGTGACCGGCCGCGTTGGTGTGTGTATCGCCACCTCCGGCCCGGGTGCTACGAACTTGGTGACCCCAATTGCAGATGCCTACCTGGACTCCGTGCCAATGGTTGCGATCACTGGCCAGGTTGGCCGCCAACTGCTGGGAACGGATGCCTTCCAGGAGGCAGATATCCGCGGCATCACCATGCCGGTGACGAAGCACAACTTCATGGTGACCAGCCCGGAGCAGATCCCGCAAGCAATCGCTGAAGCATTCCACCTGGCAATCACTGGCCGCCCTGGCCCAGTTCTGGTGGACATTCCAAAGGATATTCAAGCCTCTGAACTTGATTTCGTGTGGCCCCCGCAGATCAATCTGCCCGGCTACCGCCCAGTGACCACCCCGCACTCCCGCCCGGTGGAGCAGGCCGCAAAGCTGATCTCTGAGGCCAAGCGCCCAGTCCTTTACATCGGCGGCGGCGTGATCAAGGCGGAGGCCTCCGAGGCCCTTAAGGCGTTCGCGGAGCACACCAACATTCCGGTGGTTACCACCTTGATGGCCCTCGGCGCATTCCCGGACTCTCACGAACTCCACATGGGTATGCCAGGCATGCACGGCACCGTCCCTGCCGTTGGTGCGATGCAGCGCTCAGACCTATTGATCGCCATCGGTGCGCGCTTCGACGACCGCGTGACCGGCGATACCCGCACCTTTGCCCCAGACGCCAAGGTGATCCATGCGGACATTGACCCTGCGGAGATCGGCAAGATCCGCCCTGTCGATGTGCCAATCGTGGGCGATGCCCGCGAGGTTTTGGAAGCGCTGCTTGCGACCTTCCAAAATAAAAACATCGCCAAGCCATCCATCAGCGCATGGCTGGACTACCTGCGTGATCTCAAGGAGCGTTTCCCACGCGGTTGGGAGCCTTCTGACGACGGCCTGATTGACCCCCAGGCCGTCATCCGCGCCCTCGCCGAAGAGGTTGGCCCAGACGCGGTGTACTGCGCAGGCGTGGGCCAGCACCAAATGTGGGCGGCGCAGTTCCTGGACTTTGAAAAGCCACGTACCTGGTTGAACTCCGGTGGCCTCGGCACTATGGGCTACTCGATCCCGGCGGCCATGGGTGCGAAGGCCGGCGCCCCAGGCACCGAAGTGTGGGCAATCGACGGCGACGGCTGCTTCCAAATGACCAACCAAGAGCTGGTCACCTGTGCGGTCGAGGGTTTCCCCATCAAGGTGGCGCTCATCAACAACGGCAACCTGGGCATGGTGCGCCAGTGGCAGACCCTGTTCTATGACGGGCACTACTCACACACCAAGCTGCGAGAGCAGACTGAGTACGTTCCAGACTTCGTCGGCCTCGCAGAAGCTCTTGGCTGCGCTGCGTTCCGTGTGACCAAAGAAGAGGACATCGTCCCCACCATCCAGAAGGCGCGAGAGATCAACGACCGCCCAGTGCTGATTGACTTCATCGTGGGCGAGGATGCTCAGGTGTGGCCCATGGTTTCGGCTGGTTCCTCGAACTCTGAAATCCAGTACGCTCGCGGCCTGCGCCCATTTTTCGAGGGGGATGACGAATATCAATCCGCCGCAGTGGACCCTGCCGAAATTGACGAGGCCATTGAAGAAGGCATGCAGCAGCACAACCCTCAGCAGGAAACCGGCAAGTAGAGGAGAAGGAAGAAACGTATGACCAATCAAGAAATTTCTCGCCACATCCTCAGCGTGCTGGTGGAAGACATCGACGGCATCATCTCCCGCGTCTCCGCCATGTTCACCCGCCGCAGCTTCAACCTGGTGTCCCTGGTGTCAGGCAAGACAGAAACTAAGGGAATTAACCGCATCACCATCGTTGTGGATGCGGACGAAGTGAACATCGAGCAGATCACCAAGCAGCTCAACAAGCTCATCCCGGTGCTCAAGGTGGTGCGCCTGGAAGAAGAGAGCACCATTGCCCGCGCATTGATGCTGGTGAAGGTTTCTGCCGATGCCTCCAACCGCCCGCAGGTTGTGGATGCTGCCAACATCTTCCGTGCCCGTGTGGTGGACGTGGCCCCCGACTCCGTAGTGATTGAGGCCACCGGCACCAAGGGCAAGCTCCAGGCACTCCTCGACGTCCTCGAGCCATTCGGCATCCGAGAGCTCATCTCCTCCGGCCAGATCGCACTTAACCGCGGGCCGAAGACCATGGCTCCTGCAACGCTTGCCCCGATGAATAGGTAACGTTAGGCGCTGTTGCAGCAGCTTTCCGACGCCCCCAAGCGCCCCATCCCGCAGGGTTATTGCGGCACGTGCGGTGCGTGGGGCAAGTGGAAATCTGAGACGGCGCCCATACATTTCCCACACTGTGAGACAATTCAGGGCAATTGTCTCATCGTGTGGTATGACTATTGAGAGAACTCCAATCCGAAAGGGAACACACTTCCATGGCTATTGAACTTCTGTATGACGCAGACGCAGACCTCTCCTTGATCCAAGGCAAGAAGGTTGCAGTGCTCGGCTACGGCTCCCAGGGCCACGCTCACGCACAGAACCTGCGCGAGTCCGGCGTTGAGGTTGTAGTTGGCCTTCGCGAAGGCTCCAAGTCTGCTGTAAAGGCAAAGGAAGCTGGCTTCGAGGTCCTCTCCAACTCCGAGGCTGCTGCTTGGGCAGACGTCATCATGATCCTCGTGCCAGACACCACTCAGGCAAAGGTCTACACCGAGGAAATCGAGCCAAACCTTAACGATGGCGATACCCTCCTGTTCGGCCATGGTCTGAACATCCACTTCGAGCTCATCAAGCCAGCCGCAAACATCAACATCGGCATGGTTGCGCCCAAGGGCCCAGGCCACCTGGTGCGTCGTCAGTTCGTGGACGGCAAGGGCGTTCCTGCACTCATCGCAGTCGCTCAGGACCCAAGCGGCAACACCAAGGAACTCTGCCTTTCCTACGCAGCAGCAATCGGTGGGGCACGCGCAGGCGTGATCCCAACCACCTTCGAGGCTGAGACCGTGACCGACCTCTTCGGCGAGCAGGCCGTGCTCTGCGGTGGCACCGAGGAACTGGTAAAGGTTGGCTTCGAGGTGCTGGTTGAGGCTGGCTACGAGCCAGAAATGGCTTACTTCGAGTGCCTGCACGAGCTCAAGCTGATCGTGGACCTCATGTTTGAGGGCGGCATTGCCAACATGAACTACTCCGTGTCTGACACCGCAGAGTTCGGCGGCTACCTCTCCGGCCCTCGTGTGATCGACGCCGACACCAAGAATCGCATGAAGGACATCCTCGCGGACATCCAGGACGGCACCTTCACCAAGCGCCTCGTTGCCAACGTTGAGGGCGGCAACAAGGAGCTCGAGGACCTTCGTGCTTCCTACAACAACCACCAGATCGAGGAAACCGGCAAGAAGCTGCGTGACCTCATGAGCTGGGTCAAGGTTGACGCCCGCGCAGAGACCGCCTAAGCACGAAACCGCTGAGGCACTGCATTTTTAAAAGCACCTGGTGTGAATACCAGGTGCTTTTGCATCTGTCCGCCCGGCCACAACCACAGCTCCTTTCCAATCACCATTGCAATGGTTTAGGGTGAGCGTATGAGCCACGATCACGGCGCGATCCACCACAGCCACAGCCACAGCCACAGCCAACATGGCGACCATAATCATCTTCCTGGCAGCACGAAGGCCTTGTTGTGGGTTCTGCTGTTCACGGCCGCTGTGTTCCTGGTGGAACTCGTGGGTGGTTTTCTTTCCGGCTCGCTGGCCTTGATTTCAGATGCGATGCACATGCTTTCCGATGCCACCGGCCTGATGCTTGCAGCAGTGGCAGCGGTGTTGGCGCTGAGGGGTGCGTCGGCACGCGCAACCTTTGGCTACAAGCGTGTCGAGGTGTTTGCTGCTTTGGTCAACGGAGCGGCGGTGAGTGCGATCGCGGTGGTGATTGTGTGGAAGGCCGTGGTGCGGCTGGGGCAGCCCGGTCAGGTGGATACCACGATGATGCTGGTGGTGGGGTCTATAGGTCTGGTGGCAAACGCCATCGGCGCCGGAATTCTGCATGGGCATCGCGGGGAATCGATGAACGTGGAGGGCGCGTTTCTACATGTGCTCACGGATTTACTGGGCTCAGTGGCCGTGATTGTTGCAGCGGTGATAATGATCACCACGGGTTTCATGCAGGCGGACTCGGTAGCGTCGTTCCTCATCGCCGCCTTGATCCTGCCGCGTTCGCTGAAGCTGTTTGCCCGCGCGGTGAGGGTGCTGCTTGAGCAGGCCCCGGAGGCGGCGGACACCGCAGCCATTCACGCCTCGCTGCTCACAATTCCGCAGGTGACCGCGGTGCATGATTTGCACGTGTGGTCTTTGGACGGCAATGAAATCCTGGCAACCTGTCACCTCGTAGTGGATACACCGCACGCCCACGTGCTCGCCGAATGTGGTGTGCTGGATGCGGCGCAGCAGAGGCTGCAAGAGTTTGGGATTCGTCATTCCACTATTCAGTTGGAAACAACACACCACATGACGCATGAGCAGGTCTGCAACCACGATTCGTGACGCACTAGGATAGGCCGCATGGGTTTTAGCACTCCAAGTTACGATCTGATTGATCTGTTCCATCGCATTGACCGAGGTGATCTGCAACTTCCAGACTTCCAGCGCGACTATCGCTGGAACGTGGACCAGATCCGTAATCTCCTGGTCACGGTGTTGCGCGGTTACCCAATGGGCGCGCTTCTGGCGCTGGATACCCGCAACACGGAAATGCGCTTTCGCCCCCGTCCGCTGCATGGGGCTCCAGACTTGGGGGTGGACCCGGGCCTGCTCCTGCTCGATGGCCAGCAGCGCCTGACCACCCTGTACCAGTGCTTGGAGCATGACGGCCTGGTGTCCACCGTGGACTTCCGCAATAAGCGCGTGCACCGGCGTTTCTATGTGGATCTGGTCAAGGCTGTCTCCGCGGATGTCATGCCCGATGAGGCAGTAATAGCGGTAGACCAAGATGGCGTGGTGCGCTCCCACTTTGCGTCGATCCACGGCCAGCGCATCAGTAGTAGGGAAGACGCGATCGCGGCCGGGGTAGTGCCCGTGTGGTTACTGTTGGCAGATGAGGGCACGGACATGCTCTTTGACCTTGCCAATGGCCTGGAGCCTGCGCAGCAAGAGCAGATTAAGCGTTTCCACAATCAGGTAGTCAAGCCTCTGGTGCGTTATTCGGTGCCAATGACCCGCCTGGACCGGGAAACTGCCCAAGAGGGGATTGGTTCCATCTTTGCTCAAGCCAACTCCAGCGGTCTGCAGATGGACGTGTTTGAGTTGCTGACGGCCCTGTTTGCGGCCCAGGACCCGGACTATGCGCTTCGGAAAGATTGGGAGGAGACGGAAAAGGTCCTGCGCAAATACCCTGCGCTTGACGGCATCGGCCAAACTGAGTTCCTCTCTGCGGTGGCGCTCTATGTGTCTTCCAAGCAGGGTCACGCCTCAGGTCAGCGCGAGTCCATTCTGAAGCTGCGCCTTGAGGATTACATTCCGGCGGCAAAAACCATGCGTGCGGCATTCCATGAGGCGGCCAGCTACATGGCGCATCGCTGCATAATCACTACCTCTCAGGTGCCGTACACGGCACAGTTGGTGCCGCTCGCGGTAATTATTGCGCTGCTCGCGGAGGAACCAGGCACCCTTTCCAAGCGCGAGGCATGGAATCGACTCAACCGCTGGTTCTGGTGCGGCGTGTTCGGCGAGCTCTACGGTTCCCCGGCAGTTGCCATTCGTTCTGGCCTGGACGTGGATGAGGTCACTGCGTGGGTTCGCGCCGCGGAATTGGAGGAGGATGGGGCATCCTCTTGGGATCTCACCCCAAAGTCCGTACGCGACGCCCGCTTTGTGGAGTCCCGCTTGCTCAGTGCCAACTCGGATTCCGGCCTCTACAAGGGCATTTACGCCCTGCTCATGGGCCGCGGCGCCCGCGACTGGCGCACCGGCGTGACCTTCTCTAGGCATACTTTCCACGAGCTTGGCGTGCATTTCCGCGAAGTCTTCCCACCAGCATGGTGCGCAGATCACAATATCGACCCCGTGCTAGCAAACAGCGTGCTCAACCGCACCCCGATGGGCCGGCGCACGCATGTGATGGTGGAGGAGAGTTCGCCCGCGCGCTACCTGTACCGTATCCAATCGAAGTCCCTCATGGACGACGCCGAGTTCGATTCCGTGCTCGAGTCCCACCTGATTGCCCCTGAGCTGGTGCTTTCTGCAAACGCAGCGGAGTTCTTCAAGGACCGCAGGCGCCGCTTCCTCGCCATGATCGAGGAGGCAATGGGCACCGAGGCACTGCGAGACGTCAATGAACGCGACCTCACCGCAGGCGAGGAAGGCCCCTCCGCGTTCGTCGAGGAGCAGTAAGTAGGTAGCAAGGAGCAGCAAGGAGCAACAAGGAGCAGGCGTTCCGACGCCCCCAGGTGCCACATTTCACGGCGCTGCCTGGGGGCGTTGCTGTTCGCTGTGCTGTTGCGCATATAATGCGATTTTTTTGGGCTTATCTATCCATTACTAGGAAATTCGGGTTAGGATATTGCACGTTGCGCGCCGATGAGCTGGTGCGGACCCCATGTGCCGGGGCGTGGTCGTGTCACCGGCAGATGCGGCAATCACGGATCATATCCAGGAGAAAAACGTGAGCCTTTCTGGCCGTCCTGTTGTCCTCATTGCAGACAAGCTTGCACAATCCACCGTAGACGCCCTGGGCGATGCAGTGGAGGTCCGTTGGGTAGATGGACCAAACCGCCCCGAACTGCTCAAGGCAGTAGCAGATGCAGACGCGCTGCTCGTGCGATCTGCAACCACCGTTGATGCGGAAGTTCTTGCCGCAGCACCAAAGTTGAAGATTGTTGGCCGCGCAGGCGTTGGTTTGGATAACGTAGATATCCCAGCAGCAACCGAGCGCGGTGTGATGGTGGCAAACGCCCCAACCTCCAACATCCACTCCGCTTGCGAGCACGCAATCACCCTGCTGCTTTCCACCGCTCGCCAGATCCCTGCGGCAGATAAGACGCTGCGCGATCACGAGTGGAAGCGTTCTTCCTTCAACGGCGTGGAAGTGTTTGGCAAGACCGTGGGCATCGTGGGCTTTGGCCACATTGGGCAGCTCTTCGCGCAGCGCCTGGCCGCCTTTGAAACCACCATCATCGCGTACGATCCCTACGCAAACCCCGCTCGCGCAGCGCAGCTCGGTGTGGAATTGGTAGAGCTGGAAGAGCTGATGGCTCGCGCTGACTTTGTGACCATCCACCTGCCAAAGACCAAAGAAACCGCGGGCATGTTCAACGCTGAGCTGCTCGCAAAGTCCAAGCCAGGCCAGATCATCATCAACGCAGCACGCGGCGGCTTGGTGGATGAGCAGGCACTTGCGGATGCCATCAAGGAAGGCCGCATCCGTGGCGCCGGTTTTGACGTGTTTGAGACCGAGCCTTGCACCGAGTCCCCACTGTTCGAGCTGCCACAGGTTGTGGTGACTCCGCACCTCGGCGCATCCACTGAGGAGGCGCAGGATCGGGCAGGTACCGACGTTGCCGACTCCGTGTTGAAGGCACTGGCTGGGGAGTTCGTGGCGGACGCTGTGAACGTCTCCGGTGGTCGCGTGGGTGAGGAAGTAGCGCTGTGGCTGGATCTTGCCCGCAAGCTCGGCCTGCTCGCCGGCAAGCTGCTTGAGCAAGCCCCAGTGTCCCTGGAAGTGGAGGCTCGCGGTGAGCTTTCCAGCGAGGACGTTGAGGTGCTTGGCCTTTCCGCATTGCGTGGCCTGTTCTCCGGCATCATCGAGGAGCCTGTGACCTTTGTGAATGCACCGCGCATTGCACAGGAGCGTGGCCTGGACCTGAAGGTGACCACCGCTTCGGAGTCCCCTTCACACCGCTCCGCAATCGAGGTTCGTGCGATCGCTGCCGACGGCAGCTCTGAGTCCGTGGTGGGTACGCTTTCCGGTCTTGAGCGCCTGGAGAAGATCGTGCGCATCAACGGCCGCGGCCTGGATCTGCGTGCCACCGGCCGCAACCTCTTCTTCAACTACGCCGATGCGCCCGGCGCACTGGGCAAGGTGGGCTCCGCATTGGGTGCAGAAAACATCAACATTGTTGCTGCCGCCCTCACCCAGGAATCCGATGGCCCAGGTGCAGTGCTCATCTTGCGCGTGGAGCAGGAAGTCTCCGAGGAGCTGCTCGCAGCAATTGCCAAGGATCTTGACGCCGAGGCTTTCCAGCTTGAGCTGGACTAGTCAAAGCCAACATTCCTGAACAGCGCGGGCGCCACCATTACAGGGTTGGCGCCCGCGCTTTCGCGTACCATGCCCGGAAGTTCGGGCCGGTGGGTGTGTTAAAATCCGCTGGGTACACAGGGTCCCGGCATCCACTGCGACCTGTGGAAAAGACAGCTAAAGACAGCTAAAGGAGCGGCAACGCTCAATGGAAGGAAGCTTGCATGAAACTGGCAGTGATCGGTGGAGATGGCATTGGCCCAGAGGTTACCGCAGAGGCGTTGAAGGTCTTGCGCGCAGTTCGCGATGACATTGAGACTACGGAATATGACCTCGGCGCACGTCGGTACCTGCGCAACGGTGAGCTGCTGACCGACGCCGACCTTGCCTCCCTGCGTGAGCACGACGCGATCCTGCTCGGCGCGATCGGTGCCCCCGGCGAGGTGCCTCCAGGGGTGCTGGAGCGCGGATTGCTGCTGAAGATGCGTTTTGCCCTGGACCACCATGTGAACCTGCGCCCTTCCAAGTTGTACCCAACTGCAACCTCGCCGCTGAGCGAGCCCGGCGAAATCGACTTCGTGGTGGTTCGTGAGGGCACTGAGGGCCTGTACGCAGGCGTGGGCGGTGTGCTGCGCGAGGGCACCGAGCATGAGGTGGCCTCTGAGGTTTCCCAAAACACTCGTTACGGCGTGGAGCGAGTAGTGCGAGACGCCTTCGCCCGGGCCCAAAAGCGCCGCAAGAAGCTCACCCTGGTCCACAAGACAAACGTGCTGGTGTTTGCAGGCTCCCTGTGGCAGCGCACCGTTGATGAGGTGGCCAAGGAGTACCCAGAGGTCCAGGTGGATTACAACCACATTGACGCCGCAACCATTTACATGGTTACTGACCCTTCTCGTTATGACGTGATCGTGACCGACAACCTCTTCGGTGACATCATCACTGACCTCGCCGGTGCCGTTACCGGAGGCATTGGCCTGGCTGCCTCGGGCAACATCGATGCCACCGGTACCAACCCATCCATGTTCGAGCCAGTGCACGGCTCCGCGCCAGACATCGCTGGTCAGGGCATCGCCGATCCAACGGCCGCTATCCTTTCTGCTGCAATGATGCTGCGCCACCTCGGCGATGAGGACAACGCCGCACGCATTGAGGCTGCGGTCGAGGCAGACGTTGCAGCCCGCACCAGCACCAAGGTGGTGACCACCGAGGTGGGCGATAGGATCGCCGCCGCCCTCAAGGGCTAATACCGCGGCGGTGACTTGGCGCGGGTCGCGGAGGGGGCGTTGGCGCAAAGAGGGTGCACCTGCTCACATTGAGGAGCAGTTTGTGCCCCGCGTCAATCCTGTGCCAAGTACTATGCCCCTATGAGTGTTGAGCTTGATGAGGTCCGCGAATTTCTGGCGGCCAACGCCCCGTTTGCCCAGCTTCCCACAGCAGAGCTGCAAGAGCTGCCCGCGAAAATGAAGATGCGCTACGAGCGCAAAGGGGCGGAACTGCTCGCCGTCGGTGAGCCAAATGATGTGTGCTACATCATCCGAGCCGGTGCCGTAGATATTCTGGATGACCAAGGGGTGCTGCTGGATCGCCGTGAAGCGGGGCGGTGCTTCGGCTATTCCACGCTCATGGGGGAAAACGCCTCGCGCTACCAGATGGTCACGGTGGAGGACTCGCTGCTACTCACCCTGCCCCGCGAAGCATTCTTGGAACTCGCCAACAAGTATGATGACCTGGCACGGTTCTTCTCCAGCCAGTCCAAGCGCATGAGCGCGGCAGCGAACCAATTGCGCAACGACTCTGCGTCGGCAATCCTTCGCACCACCTTGGGCAGCTTCATGATTGCCAACCCCGCCACCGTGGCGCCTGATGCAACGATTCAGCAGGCTGCGGCGAAGATGCGCGAGCGCAACGTGTCCTCCCTGCTTATCAGCCACGATGGGGGAGCGGACGGCATTATTACGGACCGAGACATGCGCAACAAGGTAGTTGCCGGCGCGCTCGATGTGACCTTGCCCGTAACGGAAGTGATGACCGCCAACCCGATCACCGCGAGCAAAGGCACCCCAGCGTTTGAGGCGATGCTCAGCATGTCTGAGCTTGGGATCCACCACTTGCCGGTCACTGAGGAAGGCAAGCTGGTAGGTATTGTGACCTCGCCGGACATCATGCGTTTGCTGCAGAATGATCCCATTTACGTCACCGCAGATATGTCCAAGAAGAACTCCCCAGAGGAGCTGCGCGGCGTGTTCCAGTCTGCGGAAAACGTGGCGGTGCGCTTCATCGAACGGGGTGCCAGCGCAGAAGACGTTTCCGGGATGCTCACTGTTGCTGCAGACAACCTGGCCCGCAGGCTGCTTACCCTCGCCGAACGCGAGCTCGGCCCCGCGCCAGTGCCGTACTCCTTTGCAGTGGTAGGGTCCCAGGGCCGGCGTGAGATGGGGCTGGCCAGTGACCAAGACAACTGTCTAGTACTGGACGATAGCTTCAATGAAGCCCAGCACGGCGAGTACTTCCAACGCCTCGGTGAGTACGTGTGTAAGGGTTTGGACCATGCAGGCCAGGTGCTCTGTCCAGGGGACATGATGGCAATGAACCCGGCTTGGCGCATGACCAAGTCCACCTGGATTGACACCTTCCACACGTGGATCACCAATCCAGACCCAGACGCCCTCCTGCACGCTCAAACCTTCTTTGACTTCCGCTCCATCCACGGTGCACATGAACTGGCACGGGAGGTTCACGAGGTTGCCACCCAAATGGCCCATGGTGCAGGCCGCATGCATGCTCATCTGGCAACCCTTGCCGCACGCAGGGAGCCTCCTTTGGGCTTCTTCCGCGGCTTTGTAGTGGAGCGCTCGGGGGAATACGCAAACACGCTGGACGTGAAAAAGGGTGGCATCCACGCCGTGGTGCAGATGGCCCGCCTATTCGCAGTTGCCGATGGCATCAACGCCGTGGGCACCCGGCCACGCTTGCTGGCGGCGGCGGGCGGTGCAGTGAGCACCAAGGGCGCGCAGGATCTGGTGGACGCCTTTGATTTCCTCAATGCCATTGCCCAGAAGAATCAGGCTGACCAGGTACATGCGGGTGAGCACCCGAGCTACCACATTGACCCGCAGAAACTCTCCAAGATGGACCGCGAGCACCTGCGCGACGCCTTCCAGATCATCAAGTCCATGCAAAACGCCCTGGCCACGAAGTACCCGGTGAGGAACATCTGATGCTGGGGTTGTTTGGTGGGCGTTCGCGCAACAGTAAGAAAGCAACCGGGGCGCTGGCCGAGTTTTACCACACCCCGGCACCGGCACCTTCCACGCCACTTTCCGAGCTGCCACTGCTGGCCGTTGACATGGAGACCACGGGGCTCAAGGCGCAGGAGCACCGCATCCTGTCCATCGGATGGGTGCCTATCGACGCCGCCCAGATCACACTCGGCGACGCCGGCTATGCTCTGGTCAAGTCTGCAACTCCCGGACAGAGCGTGGGAGAGTCTGCAACCATTCACTCCATCACAGACACCATGCTGGAGGAGGGGATTGAGGAGAAGGAGGCGGTCGCCAAGCTACTCGACGCACTCAAGGGGCGGGTCCTACTGGCTCACTTCAGCGCCTTGGAAACCAGCTTCCTAGATGCCGCGTGTAGGCGCCACTTCGGTGCGGGTTTAGACGTGGAGGTGGTGGACACCTTCGCGGTGGAGCGCCGCCACATGGAACGCATGGGCACCTACCCCCGCGGTGAAGATCTGCGCCTGCCGAGGGTACGTTCCCGCTACGGGTTGCCCCAGTACGGTTCCCACAACGCATTGGTGGACGCATTAGCCTGCGCGGAGCTGTATTTGGCGCAGGTGGTTGCAGGTACGGGCAAAACGCTGAAGGCAATGCAGGTGTAGCTGGCTGTTCCCTTTAGGGGTAGTGGTGGCAGGGCCGGAGTCCAAACATAGTAGGATGACCGTTATGCGTTTTGGACGAATTGCTACCCCAGAAGGAATGAGTTTCTGCACCGTTGAAGGTGAACAGCCAGAGGTTGTGTTCAAGGAGATTGAGGGCACGCCTTTTACTGCACCGAAGCACACGGGCAAAGAATGGAAGCATGATGAAGTCAAGCTTCTTGCCCCAATGCTGCCAAGCAAGATTGTGGCAATCGGCCGCAATTATGCAGACCACGTTGCGGAAGTTTTCCAAAAGTCTGCGGAGCACTTGCCACCAACGTTGTTCCTGAAGCCACCAACGGCCGTGATCGGCCCAGGTGCGGCTATCAAGATTCCAGAGTTCGCCACCAAGGTGGAATTCGAGGGCGAGCTGGCGCTGGTCATTGCAAAACCTTGCAAGAACGTCAAGGCACAGGACTGGAAGGACGTGGTGCTGGGCTTCACCATCATCAACGACGTCTCCTCCCGCGACCTCCAATTCGCCGACGGCCAGTGGGCCCGCGCCAAGGGCATTGACACCTTCGCACCCCTGGGCCCCTGGATTGAAACGGACCTGGATTCCATCAATACCGAGAACCTGCCAATCAAGGCACACCTCACTCACGAGGGTGTGACGGAGACCAAGCAGGATTCCAACTCCAATCAGATGATCATGAACATCGGTGAAATCATCGAGTTCATCACCGCCTCCATGACCCTGCTGCCTGGCGACGTCATCTGCACCGGCTCCCCAGCCGGCACCGCAGCAATGTTCCCAGGTGACTTCATCGAGATTGAAATCCCGGGCATCGGCAAGCTGGGCAACCCAGTCGAGCGCGCCTAAGCCGGTGTGAAAGAACCCCTCCCAACCCGCAGGAACCGGTAACACCAATACCATGGCACACCACTCCCACGAGGATGCTCAACCTGGCTGGCACACCAACCCGGAGGCGGAAATCTACGATCCAGAGCATGCGCGCTGGTCCGGTAACCCGAACGGCATCCTTACCCAAGTGGTGGAGGAGTTCGGGCTTGACCCTGCCATAACATCCGGCGCGGTGCTCGATCTGGGCGCGGGTGAAGGCGCAGACATGGTGTGGCTGGCGCAGCGTGGTGCCGGCAAAGTGGTGGGGATCGAGCCTTCACCGCACGCGGTCAGGCGTGCGCGGGCGGCCATCCAGGCCGCCGCTGCCGGTGCCGATGCCCATTCCGATACTGGCATTGCGGAGCGCACCGCCATCATCCAGGGCTATGCTCCCGCTGCGCTCACCGAGGCCACCCAACTCCTGCAAGCTGGCGGCGGTTTCCAGCTCGTGAGCGCCATGTTCGCGCCGATCCATGCCGATCCATCCAGCATCGAGCAATTGCTCCAGGCGGTAGCGCGAGGTGGCTATCTCTTGGTGGTGCACCACAGCTTTGCCACCATGGAGCAGCACTCCCACACGCAGCCCGAAGGCTATGTGTGGCCGCTCCAGCTCGCTGAGTACCTGCCCGAGCAGGAGTGGGAGGTACTTTTGGCCGAGGTCCGCCCCAATTCCACTTCCAACCCCAACTCCAAGTCCCCTCATCATGCCGATGATGAGGTCTTGCTCGCCCGCAAGCGTTAGCCGCGCAAGCCCAGCGCGTTCATGATGGTGCGCAGCTTCGCGCTGGTTTCTGCAACCTCTTCCGCGGGATCAGAGTGCGCCACAATGCCGCCGCCCGCCCAAGCCACAGCACTGTGCCCACCGGCGCTGACCTCCGCGCAACGGATAGCAACCATGAACTCGCCGTCACCGGAACTGTCACACCAGCCCACTGCCCCCGCATAGAATCCCCGCGGAGCCTCCGCTTCCTCGATGACGCACCGGGCCGCGTCGGTAGGCGTTCCGCAGATCGCGGGGGTGGGGTGGCAGCGCTGCGCCAAATCAAGTGCCGTGAGTTGCGCGTGTTCGGGTCTGAGTGTGCCGCTGATGGGTGTTGCGAGGTGCCACATCTCGTTGGTGCGGGTGAGCTCGGGGTAGGAGGGGATGGTAAGGCTGGAGCACAGCGGTTGGAGGAGATTGCGCAGGTGTGCGGTCACAAAAGCGTGCTCGGCGAGGTTCTTGGTGCTGCGGCGCAGTTCCTCGGCGTTGATGCGGTCCTGTACTGGGTCGTTTACCCTGGGCAGCGACCCCGCCAGCGGATACGCACTCACCGTGGAGCCCTGTTTTTTCACCAGCACTTCCGGCGAGGACCCCACGAGCCAATGCCCCTGGTACGCGGGGCCCGCGGGGGTGAGGTCGGCGATGAAGCCGTCACGATCAATGGAAAGATCAATCAGCCGCGCCGCAATCAAGCGGGGATCCACCGGCGGATCAAATGCAATCTTCACGCTCCGCGCCAGCACCACCTTCTGCAGCGCGGTCTTCTTAATCGTCGCGACAGCCGCAGCCACCCGCCGCTCATGCTCCTCAAGCGGTGGATCGAGGGCAATTAACGACGCGTGCAGCGCCGCACCCTCCCCATGCCGGTAGTACGCGTGCGGCTCCAGGGGGCCATCCTCCCGGATGATGCGCTCAGGCTCGGTCAGGGCGCAGGGGTGCTCAGGGTTGAAGGGGATCGCACCCACCACCATGTCCGCGCCCTGCGAAAGTGCCTGTTTGGCTGCGGCGATGCTATTGAACGTCCGGCGGGCCCCCTGCGTGCGAACCGATCCATGTGCCCTGGAGAGGAGGAAATCTGGTGCGGTGGCCGGGGCTGAGCTCATAAGGTATCAGCCTAGCAAACGGGCTAAGATGAGAAACCATGTCTGATGTACGCGTTCGATTCTGTCCATCGCCAACCGGAACCCCACACGTGGGAATGGTTCGCACCGCACTGTTCAACTGGGCCTATGCTCGCCATACCGGCGGCAAGCTGGTGTTCCGTATTGAAGATACGGACGCGGCGCGCGATTCAGAAGATTCCTACCAGGCCATCGTGGAGTCCCTGCGCTGGCTGGGACTGGACTGGGATGAGGGCGTAGAAACTGGAGGCCCGCACGAGCCGTACCGCCAGAGCCAGCGCATGGACATTTACGCGGATGTTCTGGAAAAGCTCAAGGCCGCCGGCTGGGTGTACCCTGCTTACTCCACCGCAGATGAGGTGCGCGAGCGCCACATCGCCGCTGGCCGTGACCCGCAGCTTGGCTATGACAACTTTGACCGTGACCTCACCGAGGAGCAAATCGCCGCATTCCTGGCAGAAGGCCGCGAGCCCGTCTGGCGCTTGCGTATGCCGGATCATGACTGGAAGTGGAATGACCTGGTGCGAGGGGAAATTGAGTTCAAGGCTTCCACGCAGCCGGACTACGTGGTGGCCCGCTCCAACGGCGCGCCACTGTACACCCTGGTGAATCCAGTGGATGACGCCCTCATGGGTATCACCCACGTCCTGCGCGGCGAGGATCTGCTTCCTTCCACTCCGCGTCAGCTCGCGCTGTACGAGGCGTTGAAGGAAATTGGCGTGGCCAAGCAAACCCCAGTGTTCGCTCACCTGCCGTTCGTGATGGGTGAGGGCAACAAGAAACTCTCCAAGCGTGACCCAGAGTCCAACCTGTTCAACCACCGCGATAACGGTATTATCCGCGAGGGCATGCTGAACTACCTGGCGCTTTTGGGATGGTCGCTTTCTGCAGACAAAGATATTTTCAGCGTGGATGAGTTGGTGGCCAACTTCGACGTTGCCGACGTCCTGGGCAACCCCGCGCGCTTTGACCAAAAGAAGCTGGAAGCGATCAACGCCGATCACATTCGCCTGCTCCCGCTCGGCGAGTTCACCGAGCGCCTGCGCACTTACTTGAGCGAGTACACCGAGTTCCCGGCGGACTACCCCGAAGACAAGTTCGCGATTGCTGCCGAGTTGGTGCAGACCCGCATCAAGACCCTGTCTGAGGCGTGGGGGCTGCTGAGTTTCCTGGTGACCGCGGACGACGCCCTGGAACTGGATGAAAAATCCGCCAAGAAGAACCTCAAGGAAACCGCTGTGCAGCCGCTGGAGGAAGGCATTGCTGCGCTCGAAGCGGTTGACGAGTGGAACACCGCCAACATTGAGGCCGCTCTCCAGGGGGCGTTGATTGAAAAGCTTGAGCTCAAGCCACGAGTAGCCTACGGTGCGCTGCGTGTGGGCATTTCCGGCCAGGCAGTATCCCCACCACTGTTCGAATCCATGGAACTTCTGGGCAAGGAATCCACCCTGAACCGCCTGCGCGCTGCGCTTGCTCAGACCCCGTACCAGGCGTAATTCGTGCAGCTTCTCAGGACTCTCCGGGCTGGCGGTATCGCGGTGTTCGCTGCTGCCTGTATGCTCGGCGGCAGCGCGGCCTTTGTGCATTCTGTGCACTCGGTGCACTCTGCGCAGGAGATTAGTGCTGGTTCCGCAGATACATCCGCGCAAGCTGACGTGCCTTCGTATCAAGCCACCGGCGGGAACGGCGAGGGCAGTGAGGGTGATGCGCAAGAAGTGAAACTGCGCCACGCTGCATGGACGGTTGAAACCCGCCCTGGCTCTACTCCGGTTGCCGAGTATCCAGTGCTGCCCGGTACGTCTGCGATGCAGCGCGTGGGGGACAGGGAATACCTCTTGTCCGTCCCCGCGGAGTACACCGGTGAAACTCCAACCCCGGTGCTCATTGTGTTCCACGGGTGGAAGGAAACCGCCCAGAGCATGCTGCAGGGCAACAACCTCATGAGCAATGAGGCAATCGTGATCTTTGCGCAGGGTGTGCAGAACGCCTGGGCAGGCGCGCCCTATTCTGCAACCACCTTTGAGCAAGATGCGCAGTATGTGCAACAGGTGCTCACACAGGTAGGGAAACACTACAACTTGGACCCACAACGCTTCTACGCGGCGGGCTTTAGCAACGGCGGGGCCTTTGCATATTCATTGGCCTGCCACGCCGGTGCGCCCATCAAGGCGGTGGTTTCCGTGGCGGGATCGATGTATCCCGCGATGCACCAAGACTGCGAAGGCGTTGCCGTGCCAACCTTGCTGATGCAAGGTACGAGCGATCCGGTGATCAGCGTGGACGGTGGGCAGCGGCATGGCCAGACGTATGCCAGCGCGTGGACCGTAGCCCAAGAGGCTGCCCAGCGGGCTCAATGCGAACAAAAGGTGGTGGAATCCACCGCAGGGACAATCAGCGCGCCTGCCCTTGCCCGGCAATTTGAAGGCTGCGCGGCACCCGTGCGCTATGTAGAGGTGCAAGGCATGCGGCACTCCTGGAGCCAAGAACAGGGCACCAGTGGCTACATGTGGGATTTCTTCAAGCAGAACACTTAGGCCGAGCCCAAGGCCCAAGGCACAAGGCCCAAGGCGCGGCTGTGGATGGGTCGTGAAGCTGTTGGGGTGTGAAAAGGCGAGTTTTCCTGCAGGTTTGTGCAAGTTACAAAAACGTGGTTATATTAGTTCCCGTTGCACAGCACAGCCGGAACGGCATGCTGGAAACATTGGCCTATGGTGTAATTGGCAACACTACGGTTTCTGGTACCGTCATTCTAGGTTCGAGTCCTGGTAGGCCAGCAGCGAGCATAGCTCGCCAGAATGAAAGTTCTATGCCCCGTTCGTCTAGCGGCCTAGGACGCCGGCCTCTCACGCCGGTAACACGGGTTCAAATCCCGTACGGGGTACAACGCTACGGCTTCAAGTTTCTGATCTACGAATTTCACGAAACGGACAATCGCCGAACGGAGTCCCGATTCTCGTTATTGAGAATCGGGATTTTGCTTTTCTCGCTCGATTCATGGTGCGTAAAAGCCACAGAGAGCGGGTGAAGTTTAGCCTCAATGGGCAGTAGCCCACGACCTGTAGACCACGGCCCGAATGGGCGGTGGTCTTTGCTGGCCTCTAGGCTGCAGCCGGGGGAGCCTGTGGCGCGACGTTGCCAAATGTGTTCCAATCGGAGACTCGCTTACATGGCTGAGTTGGAACCGGATCACTGGGATTCGTTTTCAAGTCGAGAACGACTCGGTGAAGGAACTTTTGAATCAGGTGAATGTTGACACCTACGATGCCGAGAGCAGTTACAAGGGTCGCGTTCGCGAATCCACGTACGAGACGGCGAGTCTTGTCGCCCAATCCCATGTGGCCGTTCTTGAGAAGGGCGTTACGGCTCTGAATCGTGTTTCGTCCACGCCGATAAGTGTCAGCCCATTCTTGCGTTCCCTAAAAAGGTCCCGTCTTAACGTGTTTTGCTGCTGCATCCACAGGGATGCGAATCTGCGTCTGCTTGAAGACGGCACTGTTTCGGTCTTCTTTAGTCAAGTCACGAGCGAACACCTTACGCAGGGTCGCACCTTCTAGAGACTTGTCAACACCGATACCGTCAACCTTGAGCTTGGCACGGTTGCCGCGTGCCGGGGAATACAAGTCGATAGAGCCATCCTCGTTTATCTTCTTGACTTGAAGAGCGAATGCTTGGCGGCGCTCGATAATGTCGTAAAGCTCGTCACGATCCATCTCGCCAGCGGCGAATAGGGTACTAGCGTTGCGCCAGTGGGCGGGCATGCCGGGGAAGTACCAGGAGCCGTCAATAAGCTGAGCACCTTGGTAAGTAGCCTACGAAGCCCATCTGACCCTTGACGAGGTCGCCCATGACCTTGTAGCCCGCCTTGCGCAGTGGGATCTGCAGCTTCTCAGCTGTGGTGGCCTTCATCGCCTCCGAGGAGTTTCGATCGATCCGATCCCCATGCCGGTGAATCCGCACATATTCCTCAGGCGTCGGAGTTTGAAGCAGCACCATCAAAAGTATCCCCATCGCAACATGGCGATGAGGATACTCTTCGATTGCAACCAGGGGTGTGGCTCGCTAACAATTTGCTAGCGAGTAGCCCTCGCAAGTGTGCACCTTCATCATTTCTACACAATAGGGAGTTTTCAACAGCGCCCTTAAGTTAAAACGTCCCTCCGATCAGGTCGTCCAGTATGTGCCTTTCCCCCCGGTACCACTTTCTTATTTCCCAGTCTGATTCACCATGGATAATCACGTCAAAACCAATCTCTTGGGGGTGGAGCCGCTCCATCGAATATGCCATATCGGCAGCAAACTCCATTTTCCCCAGCGCCTCCAGGAGCCAGTAATTCAGGAAATGATAGGTGCTGCGGCCCTTCTTCTTGCGAGGTTTTTTCCCCTGCCTGACAGGGTCTCCATATTCGTCAAGGCCTGCACTTTGTGCTCGTGAGATTTCCGACCTGCACTTGTCATGATTCACGGCAAGGCGGAAAGGAATGTACCGGTATCGTTGAAAATTATGCGAGTAATGAGAGGCCGCTTCCAACTTCAAGTCATCAAATAACGTCCACCCATTTCTTTGCAACGGTTCTGGAATCTTCCCTGCACACATCTCAGAAACGACTTGAAAAAGAGCTGTATTAAACTCATCCACAGCTTGTTCGGCTCCTCATTGTTCCCTAGTGTCTAAGGCACTTTGCACCTGGGAAGGCAGTTACGATCTTGATGGAAAGGTTCCCTGCAATAACAGAAGGGTATACTTCTTTCACAGGAATGCCGCGAACTCTATCTACCAGGTAAATTGTTTCGCTGTAAGATTTCGTTACGGCTCCTTGGGGCTGCTTCGCAAAGCAGTCACCCCAAACCCAAACCCGAACCTGATCCCAGCACCAGCGCGAGGCCCCTCAGGCTCTCCATTAAGGCATGTCCGGCCTATCGGCACGGTGCACCAGGATCTCGGAGAAGTCGTGATCACCGCGGTCGTTCTCTTGCTGCACCTCGAAAGACTGCAGCGCTGCTGCAATTGCGGGTAGAGGCAAGTTGGCCTCAGTGAGGATCGCGCGAACATCTTTGGCAATCGCATCAACGGTGAAGTCACCTGGGGCGGTGTCGCGTTCACCCAGCACAAACGGGCTCTTCATGTTTCGGATGAACTCGAGCCCAGTGGAACCCAGCATTTCCACCACTGTCTGCGCATCCACGCCCTGGGACTCTCCAAATAGCAAGGCCTCCTTGAAGCCCTGCGCGGTCACGGCAAGGGCCAGGTTCGCGATCAATTTCCCAGCCGCCGCTTGCCTTGGGGTGTCCACCTGCTTCACGCGCTCGGGGTTCGTTTCACCCCAGACCTTCACTACCTCAAAGACTCGCTGACGCACCTCCGCATCTGCCGAACCCACATACACGCCCAGCGCCCGATTCCGGGCGGGCCCAAGGGTGCCCACAACCGGCGTGGCAACGTAACTCGGCACCGCAGCCGCGAAAACTTCGGTGTCCTTCGGCGCAACCGTGGACGCATCTGCCCACGCAACCCCATCCGGAATGAGCCCCGGATCCACGATCACCTCTTGCACGGCGTTGGCATCAAACAGGCAGCTCACCACCAGCTCAGCGCCCGTGACTGCCTCCTCAGCGGTGTCTGTAACGCCCGCACCGGCGTCGGCAAGCGTCTGTGTCTTTGCTTTGCTGCGATTCCACACCGTGAGCTCGTGGCCATCCTTGAGCAACTGCAGCGCGAGCTCAGTGCCCAAGCGCCCCGTGCCAAGAAATGCAATCTTCATTGTGCTGCCTCCTGTTCGACCATGAAAAACCTGCTACTTCCACAACCTACGCCAGGATGCGGCAGGTGGCACGTGAGGGGGATCTTTACCGACGCACGCAAGCGCCCCGCCACACAAGGTTGAATGTGTGAGGCGGGGCGCTGCGGCAAAGGAGAGTAGGGGGAGCGGGTGATTACTCGTGGTCTACGTCTTCATCAACCCAGTCCAAGGTCTTGGACACGGCCTTCTTCCAGAGGCGGTACTGACGCTCCACCTCTTCCTTGTCCATGCTGGGCTCCCAACGCTTGTCCTCGGCCCAGTTATCAATCACGTCCTTCTCACCCTCCCAGAAGCCAACAGCAATACCTGCTGCGTAGGCTGCGCCGAGAGCGGTGGTCTCAATGACCTTTGGGCGGATCACTGGCACACCGAGCAGGTCTGCCTGGAACTGCATGAGGAACTCGTTGGCGGTCATGCCACCGTCTACACGCAGCTCCTCCAGGTGAACCTTGGTGCCTGCGGCGTCGGCGTCGGCATTCATTGCGTCCAGAACCTCGCGGGTTTGGAATGCGGTTGCCTCCAGAGCAGCGCGAACGATGTGTGCTCGGTTGACGTAGCGGGTCAGACCCACGATTACGCCGCGGGCATCTGGGCGCCAGTGTGGTGCGAACAGGCCAGAGAACGCAGGCACAACGTATGCTCCACCGGAATCCTCAACGCTGGTTGCTAGCTCCTCGGACTCGGAAGCGTGGTCGATCATGCGCAGGTTGTCACGCAGCCACTGGATCAGGGAGCCGGACACAGCCACGGAGCCTTCCAAGGCGTACACAGGATCAGCGTCACCGATCTTGTAAGCCACGGTGGTGAGCAGACCGTTCTCAGAGATCACAGGCTCGTTGCCGGTGTTCATGAGCATGAAGTTACCGGTGCCGTAGGTGTTCTTGGCCATGCCCTTTTCAAAGCAAGCCTGGCCGAAGGTTGCTGCCTGCTGGTCGCCGAGGATGCCGGCGATAGGGGTGCCGGCGAGCAGACCAGTTTGGCGGCCTTCACCGTAGACCTCAGAGGAGGAACGGATCTGTGGGAGCATGGACATTGGGATGCCCATGTCTGCAGCAATGTTCTCGTCCCATTCAAGGGTACGGATGTTCATGAGGAGGGTGCGGGACGCATTGGTGACGTCGGTGGCGTGCACGCCGCCATCCTTGCCGCCAGTGAGGTTCCATAGCACCCAGGTGTCGGTGTTGCCGAACAGCAGGTCGCCAGCCTCCGCCTTCTCGCGTGCGCCTTCTACGTTGTCCAGGATCCACTTGATCTTGGGGCCGGAGAAGTAGGTTGCCAAGTTCAGGCCGGTGATGTCATGGTACTTCCCAGGGCCGGCCTCGCCGCCGAGTTCATCACAGATCTTCTGCGTGCGGGTGTCCTGCCACACGATGGCGTTATATACAGGCTCGCCAGTGTTCTTGTCCCACACCACGGTGGTCTCGCGCTGGTTGGTGATACCCACGGCTGCGATCTCATGGTGGTTCACCTCTGCGCGAGAGAGTGCCTCACCCACAGACTTGCGGACGTTTTCCCAGATCTCCAGTGGGTTGTGCTCAACCCAACCGGCCTTTGGGAAAATCTGCTCGTGCTCGTGCTGGCCCACGCTCTTGATTTCACCCTGCTTGGTGAACAGGATTGCGCGGGAGCTGGTGGTGCCCTGGTCAATGGAGAGGATGTACTTCTTACGCTCTGGGAGGGAAGACATTATGGATGTTGCCTTTCTGTAGTCCACCTAAACCGCAGTCCGCGGCTGCTGCACCGAAGGTGCGAAACATTATGGAGGTGGGGGATTGCTGAGTTTAAGGAGTTTGCCGAGGATTTAGGCGGATTAGATTGCCAGAACCGCGGGGACGATCAGAGCCGCGAGGGTTGCACCGACCAGTGGCCCGGCGATTGGAACCCATGCGTAGGCCCAGTCGCTGGAGGGCTTGCCCTTGATTGGCATCAATGCGTGTGCGATACGAGGACCGAGGTCGCGTGCTGGGTTGATGGCGTACCCGGTGGGAGTACCAAGGGACAAGCCGATAGCAACAACGATGAGAGCCACAGCTAGTGGTCCGAGGCCGGAAGGAGTCTGGCCGGATGCCACAACGAAGCCCACGAGAACGAAGGTACCGATGGCCTCAGAGACAAAGTTCCAGCCGTAGGAACGGACAGCGGGACCAGTGGAGAAGATTCCCTTGGTGGTACCAGGCTCCGCAATATCAAAGTGCTTCTTGTATGCAAGGTAGGCAACCCAGGCGCCGATGAATGCGCCGATCAACTGTGCAACTACGTAGATCAGGAAGTTGGTGAATGTTGGAGCGATGCCTGGGGCGAAATCATTACCTGCAACGAGTTGGCCGATGGAAACAGCTGGGTTGAGGTGCGCACCAGAGGGGCCGGAAACATATACCGCAGCAAACACGGCGAAACCCCAGCCGAAGGCGATAGTGAGCCAGTCGGTATTCCGCGCAGCGGAATTAGGAAGGGTGACAGCGGCGCAGACACCTGCGCCGAGAAGAATGAGCATTGCGGTACCTAGTACCTCTGAAGCGAACGCACCCATGATGGTGGCGGTGCCGTCAGCGTTCACTAGGCCAGAAGCGAGGAGAGTACTCATGGAAAACCTCTTTCATTTGGGTTCCCCAAGAACCCCTGCGAGGTACGCAGCGGAACACTGGGGAAAGGAAATGTCAGGCCGGGAAGCCGGATGAGGCAAAACTTGTGGGTTTGCTGCTTTATCGCGGTGGTCGTGATTTGTACTGTTCGGAGGCGTGATTGCGATTAACAGCATGCTCGGCATCCCATTGCATTTGGATAAGAGAAATACAGTGAATGTCTTGTGTTACTAGGGAACTGCCTGCCTGCTCCCTCCTCAACCGCCAGTGGTTTGTACATTTAGGTGTACTGGCAACTCAGGCAGGGGAGCAGGAATGGTGATTCCCACGCAGGTGGTTGAGGTTTGCTCACTTGTAAGCGCAAACCTCAACCATGGCCAGCTAGGCCTTTTGGATTGGCTGGCGTGGAGCGATGTGGGTTGCACCAACTACCTCGGCTGCCGCCTCGGCATCGGTATCGTGTGTCTCAGCTGCGGCGATGGCCTCCACGCGCTCCTTGTAAGCGTCGAGCTCCTTGGTGCGGGTGGCGTCATCCCAGCCGAGTTCCTCAGCCATGATGTCCAGGACCTCTTCTGCGGCGGAAAGGCCGCGGTCCTTGGCTTCCAGATCAAGGCGAACCCTGCGCACCAGCACATCCTCAAGGTGCAGTGCGCCCTCGGTGCGCACGGCGCGGAGCACGTCGGCACGCAGGAATTGTGGGGCCTCCTTCAGCGGCTCGCCAAGGGAAGGATCTTCCTCGATTGCACTGATGACGTCGATGAGCTCGGCGCCGTAGCGTTCCAGGAGGTGCTCGGTTTGCTGGGAGGTCCAGCCCTGCTCGGTTGCCAGTGCCTCGGCGCGGGCAGCGAGTACCTCGTAGCCCTCAGCGCCTACGAGCTTGATGTTGGTGGTCACAGATGGCAGGGCCTTGGCGCGCTCGCCGAGGGCAAAGTCCACGGCGTCTTCAGCCATCACTCGGTAGGTGGTGAGCTTGCCGCCGGCGATCACGCTCATTCCTGGGGCAACCTCGGTGACAGTGTGCTCGCGGGATACCTTGGTGGAGGCCTTCTCAGAACCTTCCTTCAGGGTTGGCTGCAGAAGTGGGCGCAGACCGGCGTAGGTGCTGATGATGTCATCTTCCGTGAGGGCATCGTCTACGAGCTTGTTTGCCTGATCCAGGACGTATTGGATGTCCTTCTTGGTGGCCACTGGGCGTTCGATGTCCTCGTGGTAAGGCGTGTCCGTAGTACCGATGATCCAGTAGCGCTGCCACGGAATGAAGAAGAGCACCGACTTCTCAGTCTGGGTAAAGATACCGCTGGTAGCCTTGATTCGATCACGGGGGACGATCAAGTGGATGCCCTTGGATGCGAGCACCTTGAGGCCGGCATCCTTGGTGGCCATAGACTCGGACTCTTCGGTCCACACGCCAGTGGCATTAATGATGTGGTGTGCCTTAACCGTACGCTCTTCGCCGGTCTCCAGGTCCACAATCTTCGCGCCAACAACCCGGCCGGAGCTGTTCTTTTCAATGCCGACGACCTGCGTGCGCGAAGCAGCGAGGGCGCCGTAGCCTGCAGCGGTGCGAACCAGGTCAATAACCAGGCGGGCATCATCCACGCGGGCGTCGTAGAACTGGATTGAACCAGTAAAGACGTTGTCTTTGATGCTCGGGAAAATCTTTTTGGTACCGGACTTGGTGAAATGGTGCTGAGCTGGAACTGTGCGGTGGCCGCCAGCGCCAGCAAACGCCATCGTGTCATACATGCCAATACCAACAGCAGAGTAGGCACGCTCGATCACTGGCATCTTCAGTGGCCACAGGAATGGCTGAGCCTTCACCAGGTGTGGTGCGGTGCGCTCCAGGAGCAGGCCTCGCTCGCGCAGAGCCTCAGCAACCAGCTTAAAGTCCAGGTTGTAGAGGTAGCGCAGGCCGCCGTGCACCAGCTTGGTGGACCATGCGGAGGTACCCGCCGCCCAGTCGCCAGCCTCCACGACAGCCGTGCGCAGGCCGCGGGTTGCTGCATCCAGGGCAATACCGGCTCCAGTGACACCGCCGCCGATGACCAAGATGTCTACACCCTGATCATCGGACATGGCCTCCAGCGCAGCTTGGCGCTGTTCGGCTGAGAGGTAGGACTTGTGAGTAAAAGTGGCAGTCATTGCCTTGCCTTCCAAGTATCTGACGTGAAACTGATTTCGTTTCCTTATGCGTTTCCTTTACGGAACCGTTCTATTGCCCATTTGACGCCTGTGACCTCCACCGCTCAAGCCCGATGAACAAAGTTTCATCTATAGTTGAGCACTGATGAACAAAAGGAAAAACGTGGTGTACGAGGCCGCTCAGCTCTACTACGGTGAAAACCTTACGATGGAGCGCGTGGCGGAGCGTCTGGGCGTCTCTAGGCCCACTGTTTCCCGGTTGATCGCTGAGGCGCGGCAAACGGGAGTGGTGACCATCCAGATCCATCAAGAGATGCGTCCGCAAGACCCATTAGAGCAGCTCGTCGCGGAAAAATATCACGTGAATGCGCACGTTGTGCGTGCGCCGAGTTCCTATTCTGAGCTCCGCTGGATGCGATCAGTAGCCTCCGCGGGGGCAAAACTCGTAGACAGTTTGGTGGATTCAGGCACAACGCTGGGGGTGGCATGGGGGTCCACGGTGAGCGAGGTGGCTCAATACCTCCCCCGAAGGCTCTTGGAAGACGTTACGGTGGTCCAACTCAACGGCGCGGGCAATGCATGGAACACCGGAATTGCGTACTCCGGTTCGATTTTGGGACAAATCGCCTCCGCCTACGACGCTCACATGGTTCACTTTCCCGTCCCCGCTTTCTTTGATCACGCCGAAACCAAGGAAGCGATGTGGCGTGAGCGCAGCATCCGCAACGTGCTTTCGGTGCAGCGGGAGGCGCAGGTGGCGGTGTTCGGTGTGGGTGCGTTCGGTGGCAAGATTCCCTCCCACGTGTACGCCGGTGGCTACTTTGACAAGGTTCAGCAGGCGCAAGCCCGAGTGGCAGGGGTAGTAGGGGACATGTGCACCGTGATGCTGCGCGAGGACGGCTCCTGGGAGGACCTTGCCGTGAACAAGCGTGCAACGGGGCCAACGCCGAGAGATTTGAAAAAGATTGACCGACGCGTGTGCGTGGCGTCCGGTGCGCACCGCGCGGCGGCGCTGCGAGGAGCGTTGCGAACGGGTGCGATTACCGACTTGGTTGTGAGCAGTAGGCTTGCAGAACTCATTGTGTGATCTAGATTTCACAAAAGGTCTTCCCAAGTCTGCATCACAGCGCTATGCTGAGGCTTATCCAACAACTGCAGACGCTTACCGACGGTTCACCTCTTATGGTGTGAGCCAATCCTTAATAGGAACTCTCGCTTGGTTGTATAGGTCCGGCTTCCGTCCATTGGAGTTCGGCCGAATGCCTAGCGATGATTCTTGAAAGGTTGGCCCGCGGGCTGGTGCTTTGGAGGACAGTGGTCCTAGTGGTTCAGTAAAAAGTAATACGGAACTTGTTGAACGAGGGGCTGCGGTTTTCTTGAGGCATTGGCAGTAAGCGGGTGATCAGGGAGTGTTGTAGGAGCTGGAGCGTAATAATCCCGAGCATTTGCAAGGAGGTTCTATGGCAGTAAGTGAATCTGAAGGGCAGCACGCGTACCGCATTGCTTGCCGAGCGAGCGCCGGCAACGCCATGATCCAGACTTCCAAGCGCAAAGCATGCGCGAATCAGGAGCCATCCCTTGGAGGCAATGCGGGAACGCCCCAGCATCAAGTGCTTGCCTGGTAGCTGAACGCCTTGGCACCTACCTCCCCGCAGGAGGCCGCGGACGTGGCGCCGTGAAAGAAGATGCAGCCACTGAAACTTCCGCACACACAGCCCAAAGGCTTCGATGAGCGAAGCAGGCAAGGCATTTGAACCACTCACCCCAGTTCTTTGGGCGGCCTATTGTAGCTGCCACGGAGAGCTGGGCTGCTCATGTAAGCGGGCTGTGAGCGGTTGTGAAATTAGCTGCTTGAGCTGCTGATTTGTGAGTTTCCTTGCCTTGCATATACACTTCTGCAAGACCGCTTTCGAGCAGTTCGAACAAAGCCCCGTTCGTCTAGCGGCCTAGGACGCCGGCCTCTCACGCCGGTAACACGGGTTCAAATCCCGTACGGGGTACCAATGCGTGGTTTCTTAAAGCGCGTAGGAAACAACGAGGCAGCCAGTGAATATTCATTGGCAGCCTCGTTGCGTTTCGGGCTATTTGCTAGGATAGGGGCCCTACTACCCAGAACAAAGGAGTTCTGAGGCCACTGCATTCTGAGGCCACTGCATTGCGAAACGCTTTTGACGGGTGGTGGGCGATGCCATTGATGTTGAGTAAGGAGCGTGTGAATCCGGTGAAGATGTAATTTCCGCTCAGTTTCACTGAGGAGATACCGAAGTTACTTCTACCTGTTGGGATTCGCAATGCCTGAAATTGTTGTTGAAAACGTATCCTTTTCCTTTGGCTCCCGCCAGATTCTAGACCGAGTAAATTTGCACGTTTCAGCCGGTGAGCGGGCTTTCCTCATTGGCCCGAATGGGGTGGGAAAATCCACGCTGCTGAGGCTGCTCACTGGTGAGCTCACGCCTGATTCGGGTCGAGTTGTCACTGTGTTTGACCCGCAGACCATTCCAGATCCTGAATCCTTCCAAGGCAGTGTTGCACAATACCTCGATGCGGTACTAACGCCGTTCAGGGAGCTGCTTTCACGCTTTGAAGAAGTTACAGAAGCATTGGCTACGGATAGTGGCAAGCCGTCCCAGCTCCTGGAAACCGAATATGACCAGATCCTCGCTCGGTTGAATGCCCTCAACGTGTGGTCTCTGGATGCATTCGTGAGTGAAACTCTCGCGGGGCTCGGACTTGCAGAGTTTGCAGGGACCGGGATCGGGGCTGGAACAGGGACAGGAGCCGGAGGAGGGGCAGGGAGTGAGCGGATGCTACCTACTCTTTCACCTGGTCAGCGTGCGCGCCTCAACCTGGCCGGCCTTTTGATAGGCCAACCTGAGGTGTTGGTGCTGGATGAGCCGACTAATCATTTGGACAGTGAGGCCGTGCAGTACCTTGCAAATGTGATCCAGGATTGGGGCGGCCCGGTTCTGGTGGCTAGCCACGACAGAGCCTTCATTGAAAGCACCGCCACCGTGATTTACGACATGGACATTACTGTGTGGCAAGAACTCGCCAAGCTTGACGGCGAAACCATTGCAGGGGTGTACCGGAACGCGGGCAACTACACGGACTATCTCGCTGCAAAGGCGACGGCCCGTGCGAAGCATCAGCAAATCCATTCTGCGCAGCAGGCAGAGAAACGAGATCTCCAGGAGCACCGGCAGGAAAGCATGAAGATCGCGCGCGGCGGAGTTCGGGTGAAAACTGCGGATCGAAATGTAAAGAAGTTCTTTACCGATCGTGCAGCAGCCACATCGGTGAAAAGGACGCGCAAAGACGATGTTCGCCTGGAACGCCTCTCCCAAAAGGAGGTCCGCAAACCACGCCACTATAACCTCGAGTTTCCATCTTACGAACTGCCACCTCGCAGCGGCTTAGCTGTCTCGGTGAGGGACGCGGCGGTGGACGGCAGGCTCGCACCTGTCACCTTTGATTTGGCGCACGGTGAACACCTGTTGGTGACGGGGGAAAACGGTGCTGGTAAGTCAACCCTGTTGAACTGGATCGTCGCAGGGAGCCCACCTGAGGGGTTTGTGAGCAGTGGTGTGATCAGCAGAGATGAATCCGTCGGAACTGTTTTGCAGAGGCTCCCCGACGAAGCCGCCTCTGATTTTGATGCAGCAACGATGCGAAGTGGCATTGGGGAGGCAGGGAAGGGGATCCTGCATCCCTCGTTGTGGAGTACACCGATTAAGGATTTGTCCGCGGGGAATCAACGCCGTGCGCAGCTTGCTGTTGCTTTGGCAGCACGCCCTTCTGTGCTTGTGGTTGATGAGCCGACGAATTACCTGGACCTGGAGACGATGAACGCCCTCGAGGAGGCCTTCCGCAACTGGCAGGGGACGCTCATCATTGCCAGCCATGACCGTTGGTTGATTGACCACTGGCATGGGCGGCGCCTTCACCTCGAGCCTGTGCGGTAGCCGGCATTGAGATGTGATTGGGTGCGGGCCTCGTGTGGAGGAAGTCTCGCAACAACTAGCAGCACTGAGCAGCACTGAGCAAATGGCTCAGCCAAGCTCCCTGACTGATTGATTGCGTGGGAATGCTGTAAGCCGGAAGCCCCAAAGGGCGGCTTCCGGTTTTTCGCGTTTCCTGCCTCAGCCCCGAAGGCCGCAAACGCGCCCGGGAATGAGTTGAGGTCTGCTAGTGTTCCATTTAGTAGATATGACAACAAACCTTGAAAGTAAAGGAACGGAACCCGCCATGAGCACGGAAAACGCACACACCAATAATTCCCCAAAGCCATTGCAGTTTGGTTTGGATACGTTTGGTGACATCCCAACTCGCAACGGAGAATTGGTCACATATGCAGAAGCCATCCGCCAAGTGGTGAAGGAGGCACAGCTCGCAGACAAGTTGGGCATTGAATACATTGCGCTTGGAGAGCACCACAGGGATGACTTCGCAATTTCGAGCCCAGAGACCGTTCTGGCTGCAATCGCAAGCGTGACGGAAAACATCAAGCTCGGCACCGGCGTGACGGTATTGAGCTCCGATGATCCAGTCCGCGTTTTTGAGCGATTTGCCACGGTGGATGCTTTGTCAAACGGTAGGGCGTCGGTAATGCTAGGCCGAGGCTCCTTCACGGAATCCTTCCCATTATTCGGCTACGACCTGCGCGATTATGACGCCCTCTTTGAGGAGAAGACGGAGCTGTTTGCGGAATTGCTTAAGGAAAAGCCTGTGACCTGGGAGGGGCAAACGCGAGCAGCGCTGCGCAACGCTGATGTATTCCCTAAGACGGAGGCGGGCAGCATGGAAACATGGATCGGCGTGGGTGGTTCCCCGGAGTCGGTGGTTCGCACCGCGCGCTACGGCTTCAACTTGATGCTCGCCATCATCGGCGGCAGTGCGCGTCGTTTTGCTCCGTACGTTGACCTATACTTCCGTGCCGCTGAGCAGCTTGGCACCACGCCCGGTTTGGTGGGTGTGCATTCGCCTGGCTTCATCGCGCGGACCGATGAAGAGGCCCGCGAGCGGCTGTTCCCAACGTTCAAGCGGAACCGTGACCGGATCGGGCGCGAGCGTGGCTGGGGAGAGTTCACACGGCAGCAGTTTGAATTCGAGATTGAGCAGGGTGCGTTGTACGTCGGTTCGCCAGAGACTGTGGCGCGCAAGATTGCAGACACCGCGGAAGCCCTCCACCTGGACCGATTTGACCTCATCTACGGGCACGGGCAGCAGCCGGTAGAGGACCGCGAGCTTTCCATCCAGTTGTATGGAGAGGAAGTGATCCCACGCGTCCGCGAACTTCTCGCCGAGCGGGCCGAGCGGGCCGGACAGACCGGGCGCGCAGACTCCTCTGGATCCTCCGACAAGACCGTCGCTGAACAGGGCTAATCATGAACACGATTGCGATTTTGGGCGCCGGGAAGCTCGGTGTTGTCCTCGCGCAGCTCGGGCTGGGAGCCGGCTATACCGTGAAGGTAGCGGGCTCCGGTGACCCAAGCAAGATCGAGCTGACCATGAGCGTGTTGGCGCCGGGAAGCGAGGTAGGGCGCGCGGAGGAAGTGATTCCCGGTGCGGACGCGGTGATCCTGGCCCTGCCTTTGGGAAAGTTCCGCAATCTGCCTGCGGAAATGCTGAAGGACACGCTGGTGATCGACGCCATGAACTACTGGTGGGAGGTGGACGGACGCAGCCTGAACCCTGAGGAGCTCCTGCCGAGTTCCAGCGAGTTCGTCCAGCGCGAGCTGGGGCTCAAGCGCGTGGTCAAGGCCTTCAATCATATGGGCTACCACGACCTCGCCGACCACAGTCTGCCTCCGGGCGCCCCGGCACGCCTCGCAATGGCCGTTGCTGGTGATTCGCCCAAGGACGTGCGCGCCGCAGCCGAGCTGGTGGATTCCTTCGGCTTTGACCCCGTCCCGCTTGGGAGCCTGCACCAGGGCAAGGTGCTCGAGCCGGGGCAGCCCGGTTTCGGGGCGGCGCTGCCAAAGGACCGGCTGCAGGAGTTACTGGGGGTAGAAGGGGAGCATTAACGACGCCCCCAAGGGCCCCACTTCGGACAGGTGGTTCGTGGGGGTGCGCGTTGCATAATGATTGTTGTGACGCACAACGATCAGATATTGCAGCATCCACAGGGTGATTTCCTCAAGCCCCGTGGCGCTGCCATGCCCAGTACGAAGGTGTTGCACGCTATAAACGTGGTGGCCCTGTGCCATGAGGGGCAACTCCGAAAGGGCACGCGCTTGCCCTATATCTCTCACGTCTTCGGGGTGTATGCAATAACGTGTGCCCTCACCGAGCGTGAAGATGTGCGCATCGCGGCGCTGCTTCATGACGTAGTGGAGGACGCGCCTGATCGCTATAGCTTTGCCCAGATGGAAGTGGAATTCGGGCTGAAAGTGGCGAGCATGGTTCGCGCTGTTACCAAAGACGCCTCCATCAACAACTGGTGGGAGCGCAACCGTGCATACCTTGATGTGCTGAGCAGTGCGAAGACCGATCCAGGGGCAGTACTCGTGGCCCTCGCGGACAAGACGCACAATCTGCAGTCAATCCTGCAGGACTACGCGCAGGTTGGCGAGGCCCTCTGGGAACGGTTCAAAACGGGGAAACAGGGCGTGGCATGGTGGTACCGGGCCAACCTTGAGCTCTTTGAAAGCCGGATACCCAAGGCCTTGGAAGCAAGCCAATACCCTGCGCTTTGCGCACAATTGGAGGTGATTACCGGTGAGGGATAGTGTGCAATCCTGGAAACCAAAGGCCGGCGCGGCCTCTTGGTTCAAGGTTATCGTGGCAATGATGGCGTCGGTCCTTTTGGTGGTGTTGAGCGCGTGCGCTGCACAGCCGCAAAGTGGGGAGGCTGCAAGTGAGCAGGTTCCGTTGGGTAAGGCCTACGATTTCGCGTCCGTCTCCGCAGAAGGGCAGCAATGGCCTGTTCGCGGGCAATTTTATGTTCCTGAAGGTCGAAGCCTTGAGGACGCGTCGCTTGTGATTGTGAATCACCTGCGCTACCCAAACTGCACCGATGACACCTTTGCTCGTTCCTGCCCAGGTGGGGGATACCGCTACGACGAAGGCATGCGCTACCTCGGCGAAGCCTTGGCGCATGAAGGGTACGCGGTGCTCATCCCGGATCTCGGGGCGGTGTGGGAAGGTGGACTCCTGCACAGCCCCTATGATCAACCCGCAGTGTGGCAAGCGGTGGTGGCCGCAGCGTTAGAGGAAAATGCGCCGGGGTACGCTCCGCGGGAGGTGGGCATGTTCGTCCACTCACGCGCCGCGGGACTGGTGAATCTTGGCGCGCAGCAATTCGGGGTGGATAGCGTGTTTGCCTATGGGCCGTTCTATGACACCTTTGACCAGCAGGAATTCAGCCCACCGGCGCCCGACGTCTCCTATTTGGCCATTGACAGTTTTGATGACCAAGACGTAGGGCCTGCGGCAGCGATCTGGATGACACAGCACATCACCAAGGATCGAACCGAGCCAGCCTACGTAGCCACGCTAAACGGATATGGGCACACACTGATCAACCAAACGCTCGCGAGCGCCGGAAAAGACGACCGCGTTGCGTGTGACCTCCAGCCTTGCGCCTCGGTGGAGGAGCACCAAAACCTGGTACGAGACGTGGCGCTGGATTGGTTCGGGCAAACCTTGGGCAACAACAGCGCGCCAAGTGATTCCCGCTTCTCGGCCCAAATGCCTGCTGTGCCTGCGGCCTTGGCTGCCATGAATCCGCCGATGCTCGTCGCACAAGTTGCTCAATCCGCGCAGGAGACCGTAGTGCGAATTGCGCCGAAAGATATCGGGGCAGTGTGCAGCCGTGGCATTGGTGATTCTGCAGAAACTGCGCCAATGTGCACGGAACCGGACACCGGGGTGATGATGGCGATTAGCGAGGTCTCGCACATCACCACTGCCTCTGTGGACGTTTTGCAATACAAGCAAACGGCCCGCAAGATTGCGGTGCATGCCGCGCCTTTTGGGAGCAGCCCCGATGGCAGTTCCACAGTATTAAGGCTCACCCTGCGCTTTACTAATGGTCAGTCGCTGGAACTTGCAGCAGATGGCTCCCACCCCGCGCTGAAGAATCGGGAAACGGACGTGAGCTCAGGGCTGTATATTCCTGCCACCATTGAGTTTGCGCTCCCGGAGGAACTGCAGGAAATCCCAGTGGCGGAAATCGAGCTGAGTGCAAGTACACCAATAGAAGTGCGCGGCATCGATGTAGTAGGGGAGAAGCAGGCGGAGTAGCTGAGCGCGTGTTGGCTACACCGCAGCGGAAATTTGGGCAGCCGCGCGCACGATGTCCTGCTCCCAACGGGCGCTCGGAGTGGGGCGGAGGCGTTCCACTGGGCCAGAGATGGAAAGTACAGCGGTGAAAAGGCCTTCGTGGTCAAACACCGGGGCAGAGATGCTGGCCAGGCCCACTTCGCGCTCGGAAATAGACTCAGCCCACCCCTTGGTGCGAACCGCCAACAGCTCTTCTTCGGTGAAACTATGGCTGTGGGCCAGCACTTGACGTCGTAACGCTGGGGAAGAGTGAGCCAAGAACACCTTGGCTGCGCTCCCTGCAGAAAGGGGGAGCCTCGTGCCCACGGGGACCGTGTTTTGCAGCCCAATTGCCGGTTCTTGGGCCGCGATGCACACGCGCTGCTCCCCAGCGAGCTGGTAGAGCTGCACCGATTCGCCTGTGCGGGCGACGAGCTGGGTCATGATGGGATTGGCGGCGTCGATGAGCTGGTTGGCAGTGCCGGAACTAAGGGAATGCGTGACCGCGCCGATGGTCCATTTGCCCTCCGGGGTGCGGGCGAGGAGATGGTGGATTTCCAGGGCACTCGCCAAACGGTGGGCGGTGGCGCGGGGGAGTTCCGTGGCTGCGCAGAGCTCGGTGAGGCTCACAGGATGCTCGGCAACGGTGAGCAGGATTGCTACGGCGCGGTCAAGGACCTTAATGCCGCTCGTTGGCGAGGAATCTGTGTTAATCTTTCCCATGACATGATATTAGCATTCCATCTAGTGAGACAGCCACGAGGTGCCAACAGGCGTTTCCAAGCAGTTTCACTGCGTGGAGGGTGTGCCCATCCCACCAACAATACGGGATGGGTGGAAGCAGGAAAGAGGTGATTCGGACCATGACCAGCCCAGTGGATTCGAAGAAAGAAAAGCTCACTCTGGCCGAAAAAGTGTGGCGTGACCACGTAGTTTCCCAGGGTGAAAACGGTGAGCCGGATCTCATCTTCATTGACCTCCAATTGCTCCACGAGGTCACGAGCCCCCAGGCGTTTGACGGACTGCGCATGGCTGGCCGCAAGCTGCGCCACCCTGAGCTACACCTTGCTACCGAGGATCACAACGTGCCCACCGAGGGCATCGTTGCCGGTAGCTTGCTGGAAATCAAGGACCAGACCTCCCGCACCCAGGTGGAAACCCTGCGCAAGAACTGCGAGGAGTTTGGCGTGCGCCTACACCCGATGGGTGACATCAACCAGGGCATTGTCCACCAAGTTGGGCCGCAGCTCGGCGTGACCCAGCCAGGCATGACCATCGTGTGCGGCGACTCCCATACTTCTACCCACGGTGCCTTCGGCGCGATGGCTTTCGGCATCGGCACCTCTGAGGTGGAGCATGTGATGGCAACGCAGACGCTCTCGCTCAAGCCTTTCAAAACCATGGCGATCAACGTCAGCGGTGAGCTGCAGCCAGGCGTGTCTGCAAAGGACCTCATTCTTGCAATCATCGCCAAGATTGGTACCGGCGGTGGCCAGGGCCACGTAATCGAGTACCGCGGCGAAGCCATTGAAAAGCTTTCCATGGAAGCGCGCATGACCATCTGCAACATGTCCATCGAGGCAGGTGCTCGCGCGGGCATGATCGCCCCAGATGAGACCACTTTTGCCTATGTGAAGGGCCGCGAGATGGCGCCAACCGGCAAGGACTGGGACGAGGCCGTAGCCTACTGGAAGACCCTGCCCACCGACGAAGGTGCAGAATTTGACACCGTAGTGGAGATCGACGGCTCCGCGCTCACCCCATTTGTCACCTGGGGTACCAACCCAGGCCAGGGCCTTCCACTGGGGGCAAACGTGCCAAACCCTGAGGATTTTGGTGATGACAATGAGCGTGCCGCAGCTGAGAAGGCGCTGAAGTACATGGACCTCACCCCAGGTACCCCACTGCGCGACATCAAGATCGACACCGTGTTCCTGGGCTCCTGCACGAACGCCCGCATCGAGGACTTGCGTGCCGCAGCCGAGGTGGTCAAGGGTCGCAAGGTGGCGGACTCCGTGCGCATGATGGTGGTGCCCTCCTCTGCAATGGTGAAGGCTCAAGCCGAGGAAGAAGGCCTGGATCAGGTGTTCGTCGAGGCCGGTGCTGAGTGGCGTACTGCGGGTTGCTCCATGTGCCTCGGTATGAACCCAGACCAACTCAAGCCTGGCGAGCGATCCGCATCCACCTCGAACCGCAACTTTGAAGGCCGCCAAGGCCCTGGTGGACGGACTCACTTGGTGTCCCCAGAGGTTGCCGCAGCCACCGCAATCCTTGGAACCCTCGCATCCCCAGCGGACCTGCCAACTGCCTAACTAGCCGAACGCCTGCCGCCGAAGCCGAAGCCGAGACCATAACCGAGACCGAAGCCGAGACCGGAATCGGCACCAGAATTGGAATCGGAACCGGAATCGTGACGTGAGCTTTGGGGAGGTGAAACCCCTCACCAACGGCAAATGGCACATGGCAACGCAGGCAAAAAAAAGGAGCTTTGAAAAATGGAAAAGTTTGTCACCCACACAGGCGTTGGCGTGCCCCTGACGCGCTCCAACGTGGACACTGACCAGATCATCCCCGCGGTGTACCTCAAGCGCGTGACCCGCAGTGGATTCGAGGACGGCCTGTTTAGTAACTGGCGCAATAATGAGCCGGACTTTGTGCTGAACCAAGATGCCTACAAGGAGGGCTCCGTGCTGGTTGCCGGCCCAGACTTTGGTACCGGTTCCTCCCGCGAGCACGCAGTGTGGGCACTCATGGATTACGGCTTCCGTGTGGTGTTCTCCTCCCGATTCGCAGACATTTTCCGCGGGAACTCAGGAAAAGCTGGACTGCTGGCAGCGCAGATGGAGCAGCAGAACATCGAGTTGCTGTGGAAGCAGCTCGAACAAAACCCCGGTGCGGAAATCACCGTGGACCTCGATGCGCGCACCGCAACCTGCGAGGGCAACGTCTACTCCTTTGACGTAGATGACTACACTCGCTGGCGCCTCATGGAAGGCCTCGATGACATCGGGCTCACCCTGCGCAAAGAAGAAGAGATTCAGGAGTTCGAGGCAAAGCGTCCAAGCTTCAAGCCAAAGACCCAGTAAACATCCCTGAACAGCACAGGGATAGCCCAACGGGAACGAAAAAGGCGCAGCATCCCTTACGCTGCGCCTTTTAGTATGCCTACTTCACCGGCAGTGGCCCTTCAATATAATCCGCCCCTGTGAGCTCTCCTTCATGAAAGCTCAACACCCAAATTGAGCCCTTCTTGGCTTTCACCTCGTCAAGCGGCAAGCGCCCGCGGGAGGCGAGCCACGCGATGGCGTCGGGAATGATGAATCCCTGCGCAAACACCACCGACGTGCCGCCCTGGTAAATCAACTCCTCGATCTTTCGTTTGGATTGGTTCATGTTGCTGATCCAGCCGTCGTCGCCGAAGGAGTTATCTACCAGCACGTCAAGGCCCAAAGCTTGAGCTGTAGGTGCGGCGGTGTGTTGGCAGCGCTCGGGTTCCGCAGAGATCAGCCTGTCCGGGGCGTAAGCCTGCAAGAGGGGTGCAAGGTAGTCCGCTTGCCTGCGGCCCTTCTTGTCCAACGGGCGAAGGTAGTCATTGCCACTCCAATTCTCCCGGTGGTGTGCCCGGCCGTGGCGCACAAACAGGATTCGGCAATCAGAGGGCACCGCAAGGCGTTTCTGCGCCTTGTCCAGAATCTGCCGATCCACCTCGTAGCTCAGGTGTTGGCGGGCGGAGGCGAAGTCGAGCCACACAAGTTCACCAACCTCGTTGTTCGGGTGGAAGTTGCCGGATTGTGCCTTGGCCGTCCAGTAGTAGACCACCTTCGTGCGGTCACCAACCGGGTAGGTCACCTTGCCCAGCAGTTTGCCCATCACTACGGAGTAACCGGTCTCCTCCAGGATTTCCCGTGCCGCCGTGACCACCAAAGACTCGCCAGGGTCCACCTTGCCCTTGGGTAGCGACCAATCGTCATAGTGCGGACGGTGAATCACTGCCACTTCCACACCTTCCGGAGTGCTGGGATTTTCCCGCCACACCACTGCCCCCGCAGCCAGCGTTGAGCGGCGGAACTCTTTGGCGGCGTTGTTCCGAATCACCTGGTAGCGGCCTGTAATGTGCAGCGCAGAGCGTTGATCTTTGTCTTGTTCGTGCATGTTGGCCATGGTGCTCCCTGTTTTCGATAGTGCAAGCCGAGGGTGGTTCTCCGGCGGAACTCACTGGATGAAACATTACTCCCACGGCAGCTTTGCCACAGCTCGGCAAATTGACTGTGCCCGCAGACTTTGCACGTACACTAGACATTTAGCAGTGCCTCTGATCACCCCGGCGCAGATCAACTGATTCCGGCATCCCGGTGGGAGGCGCAAGTGAAAAGTAGGCGCAAGCGAGTAGCAGGAAAGAAGGCGGTGCGCATGAAGGTTGCGGTAATGGGTGCAGGTTCGTGGGGAACCACGCTGGCCAAGGTATTCGCGGATGCCGGTTGCCGCACCACGCTGTGGGCCCGGCGTGCAGAAGTGGCCCAGGAAATCAATGAGCAACGCACCAACTCCCGCTACCTGGAACAAGTGCAGCTCCCCGAAGCGCTGGAGGCCACCGCTGACGCCGCTGAGGCGCTGGACGGCGCTGAAATTGTGGTGTTGGGCGTGCCAAGCCAAACCCTTCGGCCAAATCTGAGCGAATGGGCCCCGATGATCTCCAACAATGCCACGTTGGTGTCTTTGGCAAAGGGCGTGGAAAAGGGCACTTTTAAGCGCATGAGTCAGGTGATCGCGGAGGTTTCCGGCGCCGCCCCTGAGCGGATTGCGGTGCTGTCGGGGCCAAACCTTGCCCGCGAAATCGCGTTGGAACAGCCTGCGGCAACAGTGATTGCCTGCGAGGACCACAATCGCGCGCAGTTGGTTCAGGCGGCCTTGTCTGCTCCCTATTTCCGCCCGTACACCAATACGGACGTCGTTGGCGCGGAAATCGGCGGTGCATGCAAGAATGTGATCGCGTTGGCCTGCGGCATGTCTGTGGGCCGCGGGATGGGGGAGAACACCGTGGCCATGCTCATCACTCGTGGCCTCGCGGAAATCACGAGGCTCGGTGAAGCCATGGGCGCCGACCCACGCACCTTCGCAGGCTTGGCAGGCCTCGGCGACCTCGTTGCCACCTGCACCTCGCCGCTTTCACGCAATCGTAGTTTCGGCGAGCGGCTGGGCAAGGGTGGCACGCTTGACGACGCCCGCGAGGCCACACACGGCCAGGTTGCAGAGGGAGTGACGAGCTCACAATCCATCCACGAGCTGGCCAAACTGCAAGGTGTTGAAATGCCCATCACCACCGCCGTGTATGCGGTGTGCCACAAGGGAGTAGACGTTGGTGATACCGTGGCAGCCCTCATGGGGAGGTCTAAAAAACCTGAATGATCGCCGTTGTGAGCGTGTGCCCGCCGCGGTTGCAAGGCGTGGAAAGGGTAGAGTGAGTGCTCGTGAGTGACATCAATCAAGCATCCACCAACTCGGCAACTGATCTGGCAGTTGATTCAGCACTTGGACACGAGGCACCTGGGAAGATCAAGGTGGCCATCGTGTACGGCGGGCGCAGCTCTGAACACGAGGTTTCTTGCGTCTCCGCAGGGGCTATCCTGAGCCACTTGGACCCGGAGCGTTTTGAGTGTGTGCCAGTGGGTATCACCAAGGACGGCGTTTGGACGGTAGGGGAATTTGACCCCGAAAAACTGCGCACCGTAGACCGCGTGATGCCCCAGGTGGAGCTGGTCCGCGAAGTTACGCTATCCCTCAACCCAAATAGGGCCGGTGAGTTCCGCTTTACCGACGGCGAACTCTACGCCAAGGTGGACGTGATCTTCCCGGTGCTCCACGGCCCCTACGGTGAAGACGGCACCGTACAAGGTCTCTTTGAACTTTCCGGCGTGCCGTATGTTGGCACCGGCGTATTGAGCTCCGCATGTGGCATGGACAAAGAGTTCACCAAGAAGCTCCTCGCCGCTGAGGGCCTTCCAGTGGGTAAAGAAGTGATTCTACGTGGCAACCAAGAACTCACGCAGGCGGACAAAGACCTGCTTGGACTGCCCGTGTACGTCAAGCCAGCCCGCGGTGGATCCTCCATTGGTATCTCTCGAGTGACCTCTTGGGAGGAACTGCCTGCGGCAATGGCGTATGCGCGCGAGTATGACCACAAGGTGATTGTGGAATCGGAAATTGTCGGTGAAGAAGTTGAGTGTGGTGTGCTGGAGAAAGCCGACGGCACTATCGTGTCCTCTGTGCTCGCCCAGCTTGCCGATACCCACGGCGGAGCTGAGGGTTTCTACGGCTTTGACACGAAGTACCTGGACAGCGTGGTCACCGCGCATATCCCGGCACCGCTCGATGCGGAAACCACCAAGCAGGTGCAACTGCTCGCTGCGGATGCTTTCCGTGCGCTGAATTGCCATGGCCTGGCGCGCGTGGATTTCTTTGTCACCGCCAACGGCCCAGTGCTCAATGAGGTGAACACCATGCCAGGGTTTACTCCCATCTCCATGTACCCCAAGGTGATGGAGGCCTCCGGCATTGCGTATGCGGACCTGCTAGCCATTCTGATCGAGCGCGAGCTTCCGGCGCGCTAAATTCTGCATCTAGCCTGAACGGAATTGCTTGAGGGTGTTGCTTGTGGTGCGGGCTTAGAGCTCGCCTTCTTGCGGTGAGGAGTGCTCAACCAACGCCTCGCCCGCCGGAACAAGCACGGAATCCACTGCAGCCTGTGGGGTGCTGACGGCCAGGATGATGTCACGCCCAAGGCCGTACCAAACCGAGGCGGTGGTGCCGTTTCCTAGGGTGGTGTCTTCAAACCAGGCGATCTCATTGATCTGCTGCAACTGTGCGCCGGCCTCGTAGGACTGGGGGAAGTCAACCGCGCAGCGAATCACCACAGCCTCATGGCCAGGTGCCACCCACGCCCGGGAGTAGCCTTCCAAAGCCTGGGCTTTGGGGCCATTTTCAACCGCGTCGATCGCGTCAATCGCGGTGTAGGTGGGACCGGTGCCAAAGGTTTCAGGCAGAGAGGCCAAAAGGTCCTCGCAGCGTTGCGCTAAGTCAGCACCTTCTGAGCCACCGGATGTTCCACCGGCCTCGATTGCGGTTGTGAGCTGCGCGAGCGGGGTCGGATTGAACGCCGCTTGACGGACTTCCAGCGAGTCCATGGCTGCGCTGAGTTCGCCTGTGGGCGCGGTGTGTGGGGCGCTGGCGTCGTCGGCAGTGATTGCCACAACCGGCCAACGGTTCACTGAGTACCAAGTGCGCATCGTGGATTGCGGGGTGGTGTCCGCGACCTCGAGCCAGTGTGTGCCGGACTGTTCGGAAATCAGCGACAGCGCGTTGTACTGCAAAGGCAAATCCACGCCACAGCGCAAGGTGATGCGGGTTTGGGAATCCTGCTGCCACGCGGCGGCGCCGTTGGGTGCGGGCTCAACCAGCTCGGCGCGGTCAAGGCCTAGGAGTTCCTCGGGGAGGGTGGCTACGAAGTCTGCGCACTCTGCGGAGTTGGCATCGGGGGTGTCCAGCACGCTCATTGCCACGGGCTGGTTCGCCGCTTTCTCATACACCATTTTGGCCCCCACCAGCACAGCCACAACCAGGGCTAATGCGAGGAAGAGAGCGAGGAGCATCGGCCAGTTGCCGCGCCAAAATTGTTGTTTGGAGGTGGGAGTGGACTGGCTGGGCGAACTCATAGGGAACAATTCTACAACGCTGCCCTAGGAGGCCCAGCTCCCAGCCCCAAGGCCCGAGAGCCCCGAGAGCCCGAGACCCGAGGACCGAGCCTCGAAACTACTCACTTTCATCCCTTGAAGCCCCCGCGAACCGCGAACCGCGTGCCGCCGTACATCCGCCTTTGCTCTGCGGGCTATTGTTGGTGCGAAGGATGAGGAGCCGAAATTGAAACGGATTAACCCCACACTCGCGGAGGTAGGCGAGCGGAAAGCGATTAACACCATCATCGCGCACGCTCCGAGCAGCCGAAATGGCGACGATGCCGCCGTGCTCAGCCACGCCGCCCCAAATTCGCGCACCGTAGTGACTACGGACATGCTGGTGGAGAACCGCCACTTCACGCTGGACTGGTCCACCCCCGCGGAAATTGGGCGCAAAGCCATCACCCAGAACTTTGCAGACATCGAGGCGATGGGCGCCAGGCCTGTGGCTGCGCTCCTGGCCATCTCCGCGCCGAGCTACACTCGGCTCGAATTCATCTCCGAGCTGGCGCGAGGTATCTCGCAGCGGGTGAAGGACTACCACGCGGAACTCGTGGGCGGGGACATCACTGACGGTGAACAAATCGTCCTTTCTGTCACCGCAATCGGCCAGCTTGGAGGTTCCATTCCGGCACTGACGCTGGACGCCGCCAAGCCGGGGCACATCATCATCGCTTCAGGCGAGATCGGTGCATCTGCGGCGGGGCTTGCGCTACTCCGCAGGTTTGGCAGGGAAGAGATGCCCACGGAGTTCTTGCCGTTGCTTCGCTCGCACTGCCAGGCACACGTTCCGCCAGGGCGCGGATTCGTGGCTCGTTCTGCCGGTGTGTCAGCCATGACCGACAACTCAGATGGCCTCGTTGCAGACCTTGGTACCATGGCCCGCCGCTCCGGGGTGATCATGGACCTGCAGGCAACTGCGCTGGAACCTAGCCCTCTCATGCGCCTCGCCGGCAAGGTACTCGACCAAGATCCGTGGCAATGGGTACTTTCCGGCGGCGAGGACCACACGCTACTGGGAACCACCGCGCATGCCGCACCCACGGGGTTCCGCCAGATCGGGGTGGTGCGCAAAGCGCAGCACCATCAGCATCACCAACAGCATGTGCTTCTTGACGGCACCTGCGTTGATCAATTCGAGGGATGGAATTCATTTCCCGGGGTTCGTACGGAAGCGAAAGCAGAGTGAGCTCCATGACCACGGAAAATACCCCTGATCTGCCACAGACCGAACTGCCTCAGTGGGCGCGTCCCAACGGAGCTGCTGGGGCCGATGAGACCGCTGGGCTCGTTCACCCAAGCTGGCTGCCGCTTCTCCAAAGCCAAGCGGCCACGCTCTGGGAGATAGACGCGATCCTGCACAAGCAACCGGTCTTCCTACCCCAGCCTCAGAATTTGCTGGCGGCCTTGAGCATCCCGTTTCACGCCGTCAAGGTAGTAATCCTTGGCCAGGACCCGTATCCCACGCCGGGGCACGCAATCGGGTTGAGTTTTGCCGTTGCCCCAGAAGTGGCCCCCTTGCCGCGCAGCTTGAACAACATTTTCCAAGAACTCGTACACGATCAAGGGGTGCCCAAGCCGGCAAATGGTGATCTTCGCCCGTGGCTTGCACAGGGCGTCATGCTGCTCAATAGAGTCCTCTCGGTCGCCCCTGGTGCCGCTGGCTCACACAGGGGAATTGGCTGGGAGGCTTTCACTGCGGCGATCATTACCGCTCTCGCAGAACGGCAAGCCCCTTTGGTGGGAGTGCTCTGGGGCAATGACGCCAAAGCAACAGCCCCGCTATTCGGCGCGCATCCGACAGTGCAAAGTGCGCACCCTTCGCCTCTGTCTGCCCGCCGCGGCTTCTTTGGTTCTGCGCCGTTTAGTCAGGTAAACAAGCATCTTGTGGCCGCGGGCGCACAACCTGTGGACTGGCGCTTGTAGGATATTTTGCATGACAACTCCGCCTTCGCATGCACTCGACGGCCACGGGCTTTATCAGTGGGCCCACGCCGCTGCCGATGCATTGGAGGCGCATCGCAGGCAGATCAACGCACTCAACGTGTTCCCCGTTCCGGATTCAGACACCGGCTCAAACATGGCTTTCACCATGCGCGCGGCGGTGGACCAGGCAGCTTACTTTGCTCAAGCAGATGGGGATTCCGCTGGGCGCGCTCAGTGGGATGTGTTGGAAATAGCCGCAGCCTTGGCAAAGGGAGCGGTCAAGGGCGCGCGCGGAAACTCCGGAGTAGTGCTCAGCCAGGTGCTTCGCGGTGTGGCGCAGGCGTGCGAACGCGGCCCGCTGGACGCACCCGGGTTCCAGGAGGCACTGCGCCAGGGATTGCGTTTCGTGGAGGGGGCAATCGCCGCACCCGTGGAGGGCACGATCATCACGGTGCTGCGTGAGGTAGCGCAGGTAGGGGAGCGTACCGACGCCCACCCGTTTGCCGACCTGCCAACACTCCTTCATTCAGCCACATCCGTTGCACTCACCGCTCTTAAGGAAACCCCCAGCCAACTGCCCGAACTCCGAGAGGCCGGAGTGGTGGATGCTGGCGGAGCAGGTTTGGTACTGGTGTTGGATGTGCTGAGCCAGCAACTGGGGAACCCGGCTATTGACCTTTCGGAGGTGTTTGGCCAGGCCAAATCCGCTCCATCACCCGAAACACCGACGCGGCACAGCACCCAGCCCGCATTAGCCTGTAGCCACGGTGAAGGGTCCCTCGATTCCGATTCCGATTCCGGTTCCGGCTACCTGGAGGTGATGTTCTACGCCGCTGAGGTGGACCGCACCCAGCTTGCTGAAGCATTGGAACCTTTGGGCGATTCCCTCGTTATTGCCCCAGCCAGTGATTCCGAGTGCACCGTCCACATCCACACCGAGCGCGCTGCGGAGGTAATCACCGCTGCATACGCTTTGGCTACGGTGAGTGACCTGCGCATCGAAGTGCTTCCTACCGCGGCCCAAAGGCATGGGGAAGCTGGGGCACCTGGGCGCGTCGTTGTTGTGCTCAGCCCTGCTGGGGAACTCGCGGACCTCTTTGCCCAGGCTGGGGCCCTTGTTGTGGAGGCAGAGGCGGGGAAAGGCCGTGACCGGGACCGCCAGGATGTTGTGCGCCAGGAATTGGTAGGGGAGATCGCGGCGACCATCCAGCACAGTCAGGCCAAGGAGGTGCTTCTGCTGCCAAATGGCCTGCTCACCAAGCTGGAGCTGGCGGCGGTGGTTCGTGCGAGCCGTGGATTCCAGCAGAACATCAACATTGTGCTTTCGGGAGCTGTGGTGCGAGGACTCGCAGCCCTTGCGGTGCACGATCCGACGCTGCCGCTGGCCGTGGATTCCTATGACATGTCTGAAGCTGTGGCTGGAATGCGGATTTGTGAGTTCACTAGGGCGGAAAAAGCGCGGCTCACCCCAGCCGGTGCGTGCGCGAAGCATGACGTCCTGGCTACTTCCGGGACCAATGTGCTGGGCGTATTCGATGACCTCCCAACCGCCATCCGTGAGACCACCAAGAACATGTTTGCCCAAGGCGGGGAGCGCCTTACCGTGTTGATTCACGCTACCGCGGCCCAGCAAGAGCGGGACGCGGGCACCCGTGCAATGCTGAACGGGGACGCGCTGCAGCACGCGCTTGAACAGGACCTTGCAAAGTACGGCGCGGAGGTCGCTGTGTACCCTGCGCACAACATGGCAAACCTGGCAGAGATTGGCGTGGAGTAGCTTTTACCATGAGCAGCACTCGCGGAAAACCTGCCCTAACAGGCAAGACGCCCAAGACACCCTCCGTAAAAGGAGTCCGGAGCAAGCCGACGCCACCTCCGCCGCCCGCAGGTCCTTGGGAAAACGCCACGCCGTTGCGTGAGGTGCTGCCCGAAAAAGAGGCGAAGGCCTTTGCCAAAGAGTTTGGGTACACCACCGTGGGCGAGTTGCTCATGCACGCGCCGCGGGCCTACGTTGCCCAAGGCCAGGTGCACGCCGCCGGGATGATCACGGAGGGGGAGGTGATCACCATCATCGGGGAGGTGGTACACACGAACCAGCGCACTGTGACCGCGCGCCATGGAAAGCAATCGGGGCGCCCGATGAAGCTCTACGAGGTCACGATTTTTGATGGATCGGCGCAGTTCAGCGCCACCTTCTTCAACGCGCATTGGATTCCCTCCATGTTGCCGCAAGGTTCAAGGGGAATGTTCACCGGCAAGGTGAAACTCTTTGGCCGGCAAGTGCAACTCCAACACCCCGACTACCTGGTGTTTCCCAGCGTTGATGAATCCACCGGTAAGGTGACACGGGCAAAAGGCTCCTCCGGTCTTTCTCACATGGCAAACGAGCTGCCCAGTGAGGAACTCGCGAACGTCCTGGCCAACTTGCCCTACATCCCTGTGTATCCGGCGAAAAAGGGCATGCCCTCCTGGCGGATATTCGCGGCCATCTACCAGGTGCTCCAAAATACCGACACCTTGCCAGACCCGATCGGCGCGCACATCCCGCAAGGCCTGCCCGATTTTGATACCGCCGTGCGCCAGCTCCACCTCGCTCAGGAACCCGGCGCGTTCCATGCGGTGCAGCGGCTGAAATACAACGAGGCCCTCACCCTGAACTTGGTCATGGCGTTACGACGTGCCCAGGCGCAAACCCGCTCGGCGCCCATCTTGGCGGTTGCGGCGGGAGCGGCAGGTGGGGCTTCGTCGGGTGGAGCTTCATCGAGTGGGGAGTCGAGGTATGGGAAGCTCGCCGCTGCCTTGCCGTATGCCCTCACTACAGGTCAGCAAAAGGTGTTAGAGGAGATTACCGCTGACCTGAGTTGTGAGCACCCCATGCAGCGTCTGCTGCAAGGTGAAGTTGGTTCCGGTAAGACCGTGGTGAGTGTGCTTGCTATGTTGCAGGCGGTGGATGCCGGATACCAATGCGCACTGCTTGCACCCACTGAGGTGCTGGCTCAGCAGCATGGCCATAGCATCCGCGCTCTGCTGGATCAGGCGGGGGTGCAGGCAAAGGTCACGGTTCTCACCGGGAGTTTGCCTGTGGTGGCCAAGCGCCAAGCGCTGTTGGATATTGTGTCCGGTGAAGCGCACATTGTGGTGGGCACTCATGCGCTGTTGCAGGAGGGCGTGGAGTTTTTCCGCCTGGGTTTCTGCGTGGTGGATGAGCAACACCGCTTCGGTGTGGAACAGCGTGACCACCTGCGCAACATGGGGCCCAATGGGCTGACCCCGCACCTGTTGGTGATGACGGCCACCCCGATTCCACGCACCATTGCCATCACGGCTTTTGGTGACCTCACCGTTTCCATCCTCAGCGAACTGCCGGGCGGCAGGAAACCGATTCAAACTCATGTGATCCAAGCGGGGAATACCAAGTGGGTGCAGCGCATGTGGGAACGCACCCGCGAGGAAATCCAGCAAGGCCGCCAAGCCTATGTGGTCTGCCCCAGGATCCAGGGCGAAGGAGGGGTGGAGGAGACCAAGCTCCAGCTTCAACACAGCGAGCTCAAAGGCCTCAAGGTGGCGATGTTGCACGGCGGCATGCATCCAGAGGACAAAGACGCCATCATGGCCCAGTTCGCAGCCGGCATGATTGACGTGCTGGTTTCCACCACCGTGATTGAGGTGGGCATTGACGTCCCGAATGCCACAGTGATGATCATTACCGAACCCGAACAGTTTGGCATCTCCCAGCTCCACCAGCTCCGCGGGCGCGTGGGCCGCGGCGGCAATGCTTCACTGTGCTTCCTCTACACCGATCGCAGCGTGGAGGAGCCGAGCTTTAGCCGCTTGCAGGCGGTGGCAGAGACGAATGACGGTTTTGCCCTCGCGGAATTGGACCTCAGTGTGCGCCAAGAGGGCAACGTCTTGGGCGTCAGCCAGTCTGGGGTTGCTCGTACCACGCGCTTCCTCAAGCTCACCCAAGATCGGGAGTTGGTGGAGCGAGCGCATCAGGATGCGGATCGGCTTGCCTCGCAGGACCCGGAGCTCGCCGCTGCGCTGGTGGAGGGCATCGAGCTGCATCTGCAGGAGTACTTGGACAAAACCTAGCGACAAAACCTAGCGACAAAACCTAGCGACAAAACCTTGCGACAAGTCCCAGCGCTGTTTCCCGCGTGCGGCGGTGATGGGTGGGCGTGCTGGCGGCGTCGGTAATGGGTGGGGCGCGCCCTCGCACGCGCTGCTTGCGCTAAGGTAGACCCATGAAAATTTGCGCCCCTTTTGCAGGCATTGTGCACTACAAAGTTGCCGCCGGAGACAGGGTTGAGACCGGCCAGGAGCTCGCATCTGTAGAGGCAATCAAGCTTGAAGCCCCGCTGCTGGCGCCAGGACCGGGGGTGGTGGACGAGCTGCATGTGGCTGATTTTTCGGACGTGATCGGCGGAGACGCCCTGATCACTCTCAGGGAGGCCTAAACCATGGGGCAAACTCGTGTGATTTCTGGTGAGGCCCGCGGCCGCAAACTGAAGGTGCCCGAACACGGCACCAGGCCTACCTCGGATCGGGCGAAAGAGGGCCTGTTTTCCTCGCTCGCTGTACGCTTTGGGTTCCAGGATTTCCGCGTCTTGGACCTCTTCGCAGGGTCGGGTGCGCTGGGGCTTGAGGCCGCGAGCCGCGGGGCTGCAACCGTGGTGCTGGTGGAAAACAACCCCAAAGCAGTGGCGGTGATCCGGCACAACGCGCAGGTAGTTGGCCACCCCGACGTGCGAATCGAGGAGATGAAGGCCTCCACCTACCTGGCAACCGCGCCCAAAGAATACTTTGACATGGTGCTTGCGGACCCACCTTATGAGCTCGCGGATGAGGCGGTAGCAGAAATGGTGCAGGCGCTGCTGCCAACGCTTGCCGACGGCGCCGCCGTGGTCATCGAACGCCACCGAGACAGCGCCGAAACAGCGTGGCCCGAATGCCTGGTGCCAACAACCCAGAAGCTCAAGAAGCGCACCTTCGGTATCGCGCGGATGGACATGGCCGTATTCCACAAGGATTTGTGGGATGCCCAAGACTCCGGCGTCCAGGGTAGCGATGGTGTTGAAGAAGGTGAAGAGGGATGAAACGCGCAATCTGCCCGGGGTCCTTTGACCCAGTGACCATGGGGCACCTGAACATTTTTGAACGTGCAGCCGCGCAATATGATGAGGTGACGGTGTTGGTCACCGCCAATCCAAACAAGAACACCGGCATGTTTACCCTGGACGAGCGAGTACAGATGATCACCGAGGCGACCGCTCACCTAAGCAACGTCAAGGTGGACAATTGGCACGGTTTGCTGGTGGATTACACCACCGCGCACAGCATTGATGCGATTGTGAAGGGCCTGCGCTCGTCCTTGGACTACGAATACGAGCTGCCGATGGCGCAAATGAACAACCGCCTTTCCGGCATTGACACCATCTTCTTACTCACTGACCCGCGCTTTGGCTACCTTTCCTCCACCTTATGGAAAGAAGTGGTGAAGTACGGCGGAGACGTGACCGGGATGGTGCCGGATTCAGTGAACCGGATGCTCGCGAAGAAACAGGCTGAATAGGCTGGATAGTCGGGACAGTCGGGGCAGTGGACGAGGCTGCCTAGGTTGACCAGTTAGCGGCAGAGGCGTGACAATGCTGGAAATCCTCGTGGTGTTCTGTGCTGTTGCCGTTGGATCCTGCATGCAACGGGTATCAGGCATGGGCCTGGGGCTGCTCGCCGCACCCGTATTAGCAATGCTCCTGGGGCCTGTTGAGGGTGTGATGGTGGTAAATCTGTTGGCCACCATCAATGCCTTGCTCACCACGTTCACGGTGAAACACCACGTTGATTGGAAGGCATTTGGCGCAATTGCCTCGGTGCTCTGGCTCGGCGCTCTCCCGGCGGTACTGCTGATCAATCACATGCCGGGGGCGTGGCTGCAGTTAATCGTGGGGGCGCTTTTGCTCATCGCCCTCGGTGGGGTGGTGTTTGGGGCACGGCACCTGCCCGCCATTCGTGGAACCATTCCGATGCTTGCAGCTGGAACCGTGGGCGGGTTTATGAACACGCTCGCTGGAGTGGCGGGGCCGGCGATCACGGTCTATGCCCAAGCAAGCGGTTGGGAACAGCGCAGCTTCGCGGCCACCTTACAGCCCATCTTTGTGGTTGCCGGTCTGGTTTCATTCTGCGCTAAGTTGCTCGGCGGCTCTGGCGGGGTAGCAAACACCAGCGCTTGGGTGTGGGTCGCAGGGATTGCAGCAATGATGATCGGGATTGCACTCGGCGGCAAACTGGCCACAAAAATATCCCGAGAGTCCGCGCGCAAAGCCGCACTGGCCTGTGCCTTTGCTGGTGGCGCCACCGTTACAGTGCGCGGGCTTCTCGGGGTTTTCTAGCTGCTGCACGCTTGGAGGGGCGGTGTGGGCCTCACCCTCGCAGCGGGAAAGAACGTGCTACAGCAAGCTGGAAAGGAATGCCTTGGTGCGCTCGTGGCGTGGACTATCAATCACTTCTGCCGGGGTGCCTTCCTCAACTACCACGCCGCCGTCCATGAACACCACTTTGTCTGCTACTTCGCGGGCGAAGCCGATTTCGTGGGTGACCACCAGCATGGTCATGCCTTCTTGGGCGAGTTCACGCATCACGCGCAGCACCTCAGAGACGAGTTCTGGGTCAAGTGCGGAGGTCGGCTCGTCGAAAAGCATGAGCTTGGGATCCATAGCAACCGCACGCGCGATTGCCACGCGCTGTTGCTGGCCGCCGGAAAGTTGCGCCGGGTACGCCTCCGCCTTGTGCGCGAGCCCCACCTGGGCGAGGAGCTGCTCGGCCCGTGCGCGCGCGTGCGCCTCCGGGACCTTCTTCACATGCACCGGCGCCTCAATAATGTTTTCCAAGGCAGTGCGGTGTGGGAAGAGGTTGAAGTTTTGGAACACCATGCCAATGTCCGAGCGCTGGCGGGAGGCCTCCTTCTCCGAGATTTCATAGAGGACGCCGTCGCGCTCACGATAGCCGATCAGCTCGCCGTCCACGTACAAGCGGCCAGCAGTGACCTTCTCCAAGTGGTTGACGCAGCGCAGCAAGGTGGATTTGCCGGAACCGGAAGGGCCAATCAAGCAGGTGACGCTGCCCTTTGGCACCTGGAGGTCGATGCCTTTGAGAACCTCAAGTTGGCCAAAACTCTTGCAGACTTGCTGGGCGTCAATCATCAAATGATTGCTCATGGTGCGTTACGCATCCTTTCCTGGGCGAGGAGGTTCCGGGACAACTTGGACGTTTTTCGGCAAAGCTCCCTCAGCGTCAGCCAATGCCGCGAGCTGGCGGGCAGTGAGCTCCCTAGTGGCACCTTTTTCAAAGTATTTTTCCAGGTAGTGCTGACCAACCATAAGCAGGGAAGTAATTGCCAAGTACCACGTTGCCGCCACCAACAACAGCGGCACGGGGTCAAAGAGCGCGGCAGCAATGTCCATAGAACGGCCATAGAGTTCGGCGGTGTAGGGAATCGCCACAACCAGGGAGGTGGTTTTCAACATGGAGATGAACTCGTTACCCGTGGGCGGCACAATAATTCGCATGGCCTGCGGCAACACCGTGCGGCGCATGGTCATCCACCAGCTCATGCCAAGTGCCTTTGAGGCCTCCGTTTGTCCCTCTGGCACCGCCTGGATGCCGGAGCGCACGATCTCAGCCATGTACGCGGCCTCGTTGAGGCCCAAGCCGATCACGGCCAGGAAGAACATGTTGGAAAGCAGGTCCTCTACAGAAAACTCCGCGAAGCCTACGTTGATGGTCTGGTAAATGGAGCCGAGCAGGCCCCAGAACACCAACTGGACATACACCGGCGTACCGCGGAATACCCACAGGTAGACCCAGGAAACACTGCGCAGGACGGGGTTGGGGGACATGCGCATCACAGAAACGACGCACCCAAGCACCACACCAATCACCATTGCGAGGACAGTCAGGGCCAAGGTGTGCATGGCGGCGGTGGCGATGCGGGTGTCAAAGAGGTATTGGCGGTAGGTATCCCAGCCATAGGCCTCGTTAGTTGCAGCAGAAATCACGAACCACGCAAACAGCGCGAGGATAATCGCCGCGGAAAGCACCCTGCCTGGGTGGCGCAGGGGCTTCGCCTCGATTGGCTTGGGTTGTGTCATTTTGAATCCTTTATGGTGTGGTCTTTGCGATTGCGCTTAACGCTGGTTGTAGGGGACTTCATTGATGAGTGCTTGATCCAGTAGCCCCTCAGTGATGCCCCATTGGTCCATGATGCGGGCGTAATCGCCGGACTCAATGAGGTGCTGCATCGCAGCCGCAAGGGCAGGGCCGAGCGGGGAGTCCTTGGGAACCGCAATCCCATACGGTGCGGCATCAAAAATTTCGCCGGTGGTGGTGAGCTTGCCGTCGGCACGCTCAATGGCATATCCGAGAACCGGGGAGTCCGCGGAGAAAGCATCGGCGCGGCCGAGCACGAGGGCTGTGGCTGCTTGGTCCGAAGTTTCGTAGGAGAGGACCTCGATTGGTTCCTTGCCTTGATCCACGCACTCTTGGCTGAGAGGGCGGACGTCGTCAGTTTCAGAAACCGTGGTGCGCTGCACCGCGACAGTAAGGCCACACGCATCCTCCCGGCTCACAGGAGGATCGTCTATGCGCTGCCCCCACTGGATGCCTGCGTAGAGGGTGTTGATGAAGTCGTAGTTCTTCCGGCGTTCCTCGTTGTCCGTAAAACCGGACACACCCATATCAACGGTGCCGCCGGAAAGCGCGGGAAGGATCAAGGAAAAGTCCTGCTCCAGGGGCGTAAACTCCAGTCCCATTACCGACGCCAACGCGCGGGCGAGATCCATCTCGGCGCCAATGATCGCGCCGTCTGAGCTCTTGAACTCGAATGGCGCAAACGGAGGATTGGTGCCGCCGCTGATCACTCCACGCTGAGCAATCGACTCAGGGACCATTGCCGCGATCTCCGGCACAGCCGCCGGCGAGATTTCCACCCAACCATCCGGATGGCCCTGCTCTTCATTGGTGACGCATGCGGACAAACCCACCGCCAGCGTGGCCGCGAGCAGCGCAGAGCACGCCTTTTGTGCAAATCTCATGCTAAGTACCATACAAGCTGCTCAAGAGTATTGAGTAACCGACAGGCTGTGGGCGGGATCTACTGCGGGAACTCCTTATGCAGAACACCGGCCTGCTTTGGAGCCTGCCGGTGTTTAGGGGACGTGGGTGGGGGGACTGCGTGCCGCCTTAACCCTTCAGTGCGCGGTTTGCTGGGGTGGCTTCCTCATTTTGGTTGCGCTTCTTGGTCAGCGTCTCCGCGAGCATCACGGCACCAACGATCGCCGCGCCAAGCGCCACGATCATGATGATCCAGCCGAGGTTGTCACCTGGGGCTAGCAGGTTTGCGTTCGCGTCTTGCCACGGCCACAGTGCGCGCAGGGAACCGAGCATGAGGCCCGCCATCGTCGCCAGGGTAAGGGTACGGTGCTTGGTCATCATGTGGTCCAACACCTTGATGAACAGCGCGATACCGGTTGCAGCACCAAGCACGAACACAATGATTACCGGCACGTTACGCTCGGAAACCGCCTGCATGATGGGGGCGTAGAGACCCAGGGCGAGGAGCAGGAAGGAGCCGGAAACGCCGGGCAGCACCAATGCACATACGGCGATGGCAGCGGCGAAGTAGATGACAACGAGCGAAGGGTCCGTCTTTTCTGCAGAGGTAAAGCCAGTGCCAAAGAAGGTGAGCAGTGCAAACCCAATGAATAGCAGAATTGCCATAACCTTGTGCTTCTGGAAGTCCGCCGGGTCAATCATGCGCAGCGGTACCAAGATGGAAATAGCCACCATGCCGAGGAAGAGCGCGCGGGCAGTTTCCGGGCTGTTCTCCACAAATGAGTGCATCACGGAGGAGAAGGTGAACACGGTCAATACCATGCCAACGCCCACGCAGGCGAGGAAGAGCCATTCGACGTGGCCTGCAGCCTTCTTCACCTTGGAACGGTCGGTGAGCGCGAACTTCACCGTGCGAAGCAGTGCGTTGCCGTTGTGGATAGCACGCTCGTAGATACCTACCACCAAAGCGACGGTGCCGCCGGACACACCCGGAACCAGCTCAGCCAAGCCAATTAGGCCGCCGAACACGACGTACAGCAAGTTCATCAGTGGGTTTTTGTGCTGCTTCGGTGCAGCGGAGGTGGGGGAGGTTGGGGAGGTTGGGGAGGTTGCAGTCATAAAGTCCAAACTTCTGCTTAGGGAATTGGCGCCTGCGTTGTGTACGCCGTGTATTGCAGCCAATTCCGACGGGGCGCCCGAGTGCGGCGCCAGAAAACTCAAAGGTGCAGTGTACTCCATGAGCTTGGGGGAACCCGGATAGGTGGCGGGTGTTGGGCCAGCTATTGTCTTAGAGTCTGTATTGGCGGGCATGGTGGTTAAAGTTCCGCGGCGGCTATTCCACGACAATTGCACGACCTGCTTGATTGTTCTGGTCTCGGTGCCACGGTTTCTAGAAAAATTAAAACCCCTCCCACCTGCATTTTTGCAAGTAGAAGGGGTTGAAGATGTGCCCCTGGTGAGACTCGAACTCACACTGGACGGGTTTTGAATCCGTTGCCTCTGCCAATTGGGCTACAGGGGCGCTGGCGCAAAGTCTAGCGCAAGGTATTCCTGGATTCCTAATCCTACGCTCACCTGCGATGCGGGTGGTGTATGGCTCCTTGGGAACTGCGCGCTTGGCCGAGGTTGCGCACTACCATGTTTTTCGCGGCATACTCGGGCTGGCTAGCTCCGCTAGATGCGAGGGGACCAGATCCGGGTGTTGTTTTGGGCGTTGGTCGATAGGTTAAAGTCGATAGGCCGTTGCGTTGGTCGATAGGACGGCCCATTTTGGGGAAAAACGGGTCCTATCGACTTTTATCTATCGACCAACGCGTCCTATCGACCAACGCGCCAGCGTGCACGGAGCGCATTGCGCCATCAAGGCAACGCCGGACAGCCCTAATCCCTCCCAAACCCGTTCAATCAACGTTCGGGCCGACGGCTACACTGGTGCGCGTGACTTCCAACAGCACTTCCAATAGCAATCGTCTCATGCTCATCGACGGCCACTCCATGGCCTTCCGTGCGTTCTTTGCCCTGCCGGCAGAAAACTTTTCTACCTCGGGTGGCCAGTCCACCAATGCGGTGTATGGATTCCTGTCAATGCTCGCAACGTTGCTGGTAGATGAACAGCCAAGCCATGTTGCGGTGGCTTTTGACGTGGGGCGGCAAACCTTCCGTTCGGAAATGTTCCCTGACTATAAGGCCCAACGTGAGGCAACTCCGCCCGAGTTTAAGGGCCAGGTTGGTTTGATAAAAGAAGTGCTCGAGCAATTGGGCATTGTGACCTTGGAAAAAGAAAACTTCGAGGCCGATGACATCATCGCAACACTGGCCACCCAAGCAAAACCGCTCGGCTTTGAAACGTTGATCGTCACTGGAGACCGCGATTCTTTCCAGTTAGTCAATGATTCCACCACCGTGCTTTACCCGATGCGCGGAGTATCTGTGTTGCACCGATTCACCCCGGAGGCGGTGGAAGAAAAATACGGCCTTACCCCAGCGCAGTACCCCGAGTTTGCAGCGCTGCGTGGCGACCCATCCGATAACCTCCCGAGCGTCCCTGGCGTGGGGGAGAAGACCGCCACCAAGTGGATTGTCCAATATGGAACCTTGGAGGCCCTGCTCGAGCATGCGGAGGAAATCAAGGGCAAGGTTGGCATTTCCCTTCGCGAGCGCATTGAACAGGTGCGGATGAACCGCAAGCTCACAGAGATGATCAAAGACCTGGAACTGCCATATTCCCCTGATCAACTAGAGCTCCGCCCTGCGGACCTGCAGGGTGTGACAGAGCAATTCGACCGTCTGGAATTTGGTGTTAACCTGCGCGAACGCGTCATCGCGGCCGTGGGGGCGCAAGCCGAAACTCCGGTGGAAATCCAGGCTGAAGTCCAGATCACGGTGGATACAGAGCCCTTGGAAAAGTGGCTAGCGGGCCGCGGTGAGAACGGGGTTGCTGTGGTTGTGCGGGGCGTCGGAACGCCTGCTCAGGGCGACGCGCAAGCGGTGGCGCTGCTGGATTCCGAACGCCATGCAAAAGCCGTGGATCTGGGGGAGATCACTCCGGAGGAGGAGCAGGCGCTCGCGCAGTGGCTCGCAAGTGCCGCTCCAAAGTTCTTCCACCATGCAAAGCCCACGATCCACATGCTGCTAGGCAGGGGATTTGCGTTGGGTGGGCTCGCGCAAGATACCTCGATCGCCGCGTACTTGCTTCGCCCCGGACAACGCACCTACGAGCTCAAGGACGTCTACCAGCGTCACCTGCAGCGCCCACTGCCAGGTCAGGGAGCCGCACAAGCTGGGGATTCCAGCGGTTCCGCGGAATCTGCCGAGCAGTTGAGTTTGCTCGACATTGCTGGGCACGAGGGTGCAGGGCTGGGCGCGGATGAGCTTGCGGCAATGATCGACGAAGCCGCCGCGGTCATGGACCTTGCGGAAGCGCTGACGGAACAGTTGCAGGCGATTGACTCCTTTGCGCTGTACCAGGATTTGGAATTGCCGCTCGTGGGGATCCTCGCTCGCATGGAACACGTGGGCATTCAGGTGAACGCGGCAACGCTTGAGGAGCAGCTCGAAACGTTTAAGGCGCAGGTCGCACAGGCGGAAGCTGAAGCGCGGGCACTGGTGGGGGATGAAACCCTCAACCTGTCTAGCCCCAAGCAGCTTCAGACCGTGCTTTTTGACACGCTCGCGCTGCCCAAAACCAAGAAAACTAAGACCGGTTATTCCACCGCCGCAAAGGAAATCGAGGTGCTTGCGGAAAAGCACCCCCATCCTTTCTTGGATCATTTGCTCGCTCACCGCGAGTACCAAAAGATGAAAACCACCCTGGAAGGCCTTTTGAAGGCAATCGGTCCCGACGGCCGAATCCACACCACCTTCAACCAGACGGTTGCATCTACCGGACGCTTAAGCTCCACTGAGCCGAACCTGCAAAACATCCCCGTGCGAACGGAAGCGGGCCGCAAGATTCGTTCCGCATTTGAAGTGGGTCAAGGCTACGAAACGCTGCTCACCGCGGACTATTCGCAGATTGAAATGCGAGTTATGGCGCACCTTTCCGCCGATCAAGGCTTGGTGGAGGCATATCGGGAAGGTGAAGACCTGCACAACTACGTTGGATCCAAAGTCTTTGACGTACCGGTGGACCAAGTGACGCCGGAATTGCGCCGCCGAGTAAAGGCCATGAGCTACGGGCTTGTGTATGGCCTCTCAGCGTTCGGTCTCTCCCAACAACTGGGAATCCCAGCAGGTGAAGCCAAGCAGATCATGGAAAACTACTTTGAGCGATTCGGTGGAGTGAAACGCTACCTCGATGAAGTAGTAGAACAAGCCCGCAAGGACGGATACACCCAAACCCTCTTCGGGCGCCGCAGGTATCTACCGGAGCTCAACTCTGACAACCGCGTAGCTCGCGAAAACGCCGAACGGGCAGCACTCAACGCGCCGATTCAGGGGACCGCTGCAGACATCATTAAGGTGGCCATGATTCGGGTGGACCAAGCATTCACCGAGGCCAAGCTACAGTCCAGGGTGCTGCTGCAAGTTCACGACGAACTCGTGGTTGAAGTTGCCCCTGGTGAGCTCGAGCGGACCCAGGAAATCCTGGAACGCGAGATGGATCAAGCCATCAGCCTTGATGTTCCGCTGGAGGTGTCCGCGGGTGCCGGAGTGAACTGGGACGAAGCGGCTCACTAGGCTTGGCAGCAAAAAATCGCCGTACCGGGGAACAGGGCACCACGCTGCGGGGACCACTGGCCCCAGGTCTCTGTCAGGTCATCCGGCCAAGTGGGTTCCAGGACATCCAGCAATTCGAACCCGGAATCGCGGATTGTCCTGATCCACTCGCCGAACGTGCGGTGATACTCGGCATACAGAATCTCTCCGGACTCGCTGGTTTCCACGTACTCGGTGTCAAAGTAGGAATAGCTTGCGGTGAGAGCGGTGGGGTCGTCGGGAAACACCCAGCGCATAGGGTGTGTCACGGAGAACACCCACCGGCCGCCCGGCACCAAGACCCGGTGAATATCTGCCATTACAGCCTGCACATCCGGGACAAAAGGCAATGCCCCAAATGCAGAAAAGGCGATGTCAAAAGCGTTGTCCCGAAACGGCAACGCCTGCGCATCGGCTTGCAACAACACTGCCTCACTCGGTGGGGCGTAGCCGAGCATGCCACGGGAAATGTCAAAGCCAACCACAGTGGCTCCGGTACCCGCCAACTCATTGGCCAGCCAAGCGCTGCAAGCCGCCTGGCCGCAGCCCACCTCTAGGATGCGTTTCCCGGCGGCGTTGCCAAGCAGGCGAGCGTCCTTTTCACTGAGCATCTCCGGGCACCAGTAGAATCCATCCAGGTAGTGCGCGTGTTCGCTCACGTACCGCGCGGCATCCGAATCCCACCAGTTCTGGTTGGCTCGCGCTGCTAGCCGCCCGCGACGGTCCTCACGGCCCACGCTGGCACCAGCGGGGAAGCCGCTGGGCACAGTGGTAGGCGGCTGCTCACTCGGTGATGTGGGAGAAGGTTGTGCAGTTGGTTGCTGCTCGGCGCTCATAAGGGCTCAGCCTAGTCCGCCTAGTCCGCCTAGTCCGCTGCCTCGGCGCGGTGTGAAGAAAGGCAGGAGGCTGAGGCGGTGGCGTCGGTACGGCAGCGCCAGCGTTACGTGGTGAAAAATCCACAACACGCCCGCACTGATACCTTGATTACGCTGCGGAAAGGGCGTAGAGTTTGCAAGGCGTGCCGTTTTTGCGCGGGGTCTGGCCTAGCTGTAGGACGGGTCAAGCCCCTGGGTAAATGAACCAAATCCGCCGATGAGCTGTGCTTTTGCGCGCCCATTGCCAGGTTTGTGGAGGCATCTCAAGCAAATTGTCCATCAACTATTCCTACGCATTTCGGAGCATTTAATGCCAACCAACAACGTGCCTCAGGTAGCCATCAACGATATTGGCTCCGCTGAGGATTTCCTCGCTGCTGTCGATGCCACCATCAAGTACTTCAACGATGGTGACATCGTGGAGGGCACCGTGGTCAAGGTTGACCACGATGAGGTTCTGCTCGACATCGGATACAAGACCGAGGGTGTTATCCCATCCCGCGAGCTTTCCATCAAGCATGACGTCGATCCAGACGAGGTTGTCGAGGTCGGCGACCAAATCGACGCACTTGTTCTCACCAAGGAGGACAAGGAAGGTCGCCTGATTCTGTCCAAGAAGCGCGCACAGTACGAGCGTGCATGGGGTGCAATCGAGGACCTCAAGGAGAAGGACGAGGCCGTTACCGGTACCGTCATCGAGGTCGTCAAGGGCGGCCTGATCCTGGACATCGGCCTGCGTGGCTTCCTGCCAGCTTCCCTCGTGGAGATGCGTCGCGTTCGCGACCTCGACCCATACATCGGGCAGCAGCTCGAGGCCAAGATCATCGAGCTGGACAAGCAGCGCAACAACGTGGTGCTTTCCCGCCGTGCATGGCTCGAGCAGACTCAGTCCGAGGTTCGCTCTGAGTTCCTGCACCAGCTTCAGAAGGGCCAGGTCCGCAAGGGCGTTGTGTCCTCCATTGTTAACTTCGGTGCATTCGTGGATCTGGGCGGCGTAGACGGCCTCGTGCACGTCTCCGAGCTTTCCTGGAAGCACATCGATCACCCAACCGAGGTTGTCACCGTTGGTGACGAGGTCACCGTTGAGGTTCTCGACGTTGATCTGGACCGCGAGCGCGTCTCCCTGTCCCTGAAGGCAACCCAAGAGGATCCATGGCGCGTGTTCGCACGCACCCACGCTGTGGGCCAGATCGTGCCAGGCAAGGTCACCAAGCTCGTCCCATTCGGTGCGTTCGTTCGCGTTGAAGAGGGTATCGAGGGCCTCGTTCACATCTCCGAGCTGGCTCAGCGCCACGTGGAGGTTCCAGACCAGGTTGTCACCGTTGGTGACGAGGCCATGGTCAAGGTCATCGACATCGACCTCGAGCGTCGCCGCATCTCCCTGTCCCTGAAGCAGGCTGATGAGGACTACACCGAAGAGTTCGACCCATCCAAGTACGGCATGGCCGACTCCTACGACGAGCAGGGCAACTACATCTTCCCTGAGGGCTTCGACCCAGAGACCAACGAATGGCTCGAGGGCTTCGACGCTCAGCGTCAGGAGTGGGAGGCACGCTACGCAGAGTCCGAGCGTCGCTTCAACCTCCACACCGCTCAGATCGAGCGCTCCCGCGCTGCCGCTGAAGAAGCAGCAGCATCCGGTGAGGCTACCCACTACTCCTCCGAGTCCGCTGAGGCAGCTCCGGCAGCAGACTCCGCAGAGGCAGAGGGTGGCTCCCTGGCTTCCGACGAGCAGCTTGCTGCTCTGCGCGAGAAGCTCGCCGGTGGTGAGTAAACACTCACAGCAGTGAGCACCTGAGAAAGGGCTGGTTCCGCATTGCGGGCCAGCTCTTTTTTGCTGCCTGAAACCCCATACCCTAAAGCTTTGAAGCCGAGCACCAACGGAGAATGTGATTCACTTTGCATTGGGATCCAGAAGTGGCGTGTTCGATTGAATTCACCCGAATGTGCCCGTACACTCATACCTGTTTCTGCTTTTCTGTTTGTTCAAAAGAGAAAGCCAACAAAAGGGCGCAAGCTCACACGAACAAACACCTATGCAGTCCATACATATAGGGAGATCGCCGGGGTTTTGAGCCGGTTCTTCCTCACACATAGACAAGAAAGGCTGGTTCTCGGATGGCTTCTGTGAAGCAAGTATCTGAGGAAATCCTGGAAAAAATTGGTGGAGCGGAAAACATTGCGTCTCTCACGCACTGCGCCACCCGCCTACGCTTCCAGCTCAATGATCAATCCAAGGCAGATCAACAAGCGCTCGACGCAATCCCTGCAGTTCTCGGCGTAGTTCCTCAGGGTTCCACCGGCATGCAGGTGGTCATGGGCGGCGACGTTGCCAACTACTACCAGGAACTCGTTGCGCTGCCAGGCGTTTCTGGAAGTGCGGAATCCGACGCGCCCAAGTCCGCAGGCAAGAAGGAATACGGCGGCGTACGCGGCAAGTATTCCTGGGTGGACTACTGCTTTGAGTTCCTTTCCGATACGTTCCGCCCGATCCTGTGGGCGCTGCTCGGCGCCTCGCTGATCATCACCATGCTGGTGCTTGCCGATACCTTCGGCTGGCAAGACTTCCGCGCCCCAATGGAAGAGCAGCCAGCAACCTACCAGTTGCTGCACGCAATGTGGCGCTCGGTGTTCTACTTCCTGCCAATCATGATTGGTGCTACCGCAGCGAAGAAACTGGGTGCCAACGAGTGGGTTGGTGCGGCGATTCCTGCGGCCTTGCTCACGCCGGAGTTCCTGGCCATGGGCTCCGCTGGCGACGTCGTTGATGTGTTCGGCTTGCCTCTGGTGATCAATGACTACGGCGGACAGGTGTTCCCACCGCTGATCGCCGCGATTGGCCTGTTCTGGGTGGAAAAGGGCCTGAAGAAGCTCATCCCGGGCTCGGTGCAGATGGTGTTCGTGCCGTTCTTCTCCCTGCTCATCATGATCCCGCTGACTGCGTTCCTGCTCGGCCCATTCGGCATCGGCATTGGTAACGGCATTTCCAACTTCCTCTACGCGGTCAATGACTTCTCGCCATTCATCCTGGCGATCATCATTCCGCTGCTCTACCCATTCCTCGTGCCACTCGGCCTGCACTGGCCACTGAACGCCATCATGGTGCAGAACCTCGCCGTGCTTGGCTACGACTTCATCCAGGGCCCAATGGGTGCGTGGAACTTTGCCTGCTTCGGTGTGGTCACCGGCGTGATGGTGGTGTCCATGCGCGAGGGCAACAGGCAGATGCGCCAGGTCTCCATGGGTGGCATGATGGCTGGCCTGCTCGGTGGTATTTCCGAGCCATCCCTCTACGGCGTGCTCCTGCGTTTCCGCAAGACCTACTTCCGTCTCCTTCCAGGCTGTTTTGTGGGCGGCGTGATCATGGGTCTGTTCAACGTGAAGGCCTCCGCATTCGTGTTCACCTCCTTGCTCACCATCCCAGCGATGGAGCCTATGGGCGGCTATGCAATTGGTATCGCCGCAGCATTCTTCACCTCCTTCTTCCTGGTGGTCTTCCTGGACTACCGCTCCAAGGAGGAAAAGGCTGACGCGCTGGCACAGCTTGCACGCCAGAGCGAGGTTGAGGAATCCCCAGTGATCCCAGAAGCCACCCCAGCTACCACCTCCACTTCCGCTTCCGCTGCAGTTCCTGTTGCCGCCACCACCGCGGGCGCCGCTACCGCAACTGCAGTCGCAGACGCCCCAGTCAAGACCGCACTCGAGCCAGGCACCGTTACCCAGATCACCAGCCCACTGGAGGGTCAGGCGGTTGCACTCAGCGAGGTCCCAGACCCAATCTTTGCCACCGCAAAGCTCGGCCAGGGCGTTGCAGTGATCCCAAGCGGCACCGAGGTTGTTGCGCCTGCCGACGCCACCGTGATCGCCGTGCAAAAGTCTGGCCACGCTGTAGGCCTGCGCTTGGACAGCGGCGTGGAGCTGCTGGTCCACCTTGGTATTGACACCGTCCAGCTCGGCGGCGAAGGCTTCACCGTTCACGTGGCCCGCAAGGACCGTGTGAGCGCCGGTGACAAGCTGATCAGCTTCGATCCAAAGTTCATTGAATCTAAGGGCTACAACCTGATCACCCCAGTGCTCGTGACCAACACTGCGAAGTTCGCTGAGGTGCAGGGACGCCCAGCACCAGCAGTTGGCGCAGACACCGTGGTGATTGAAACCCGCGCATAGCTCAAGCATCACCTGCAGCTGAGCCGCGGCATCGCCGCCCACATACATGGGCGAGGTGCCGCGGTTTTTGCGCTTTAATGGTTGCATGACTGTTCTTGGAATCACCGGCGGCATTGGCAGTGGAAAATCCACCGTGACCAAGGCGCTTGCACAGCGCGGCGCTTTGGTTGTGGACGCAGATCAGGTGGCACGGTTGGTGATGGAGCCGGGGCACCCGGTGCTGGCCAAGGTGGCCGAGGTGTTTGGTCACGATATTCTGCATCCCGATGGCAGCCTGGACCGGGCGCTTCTTGCGCAGCGGGCATTTGCCTCAACGGAACAGACCGCAAGACTCAACGCCATTACGCACCCCGCGATCGCCGAGCTCATCAGCGAAGAACTCCGAAAGCATAATGCCGCCGCGGCAGCGGATAAGGCGGTGCCCGCGGTAGTACTGGACCACCCTTTGTTGATCGAGTCTGGCGCGATTGCACTGGTGGATAAGGTGGCTGTGGTTGTAGTGGATGTGGAGGAACGCATCCGCAGGCTCGGACAGTTCCGCGGAATCAGCGAGCAGGACGCCAGGGCGCGCATAGCCCAGCAGCTTTCTGACGAAGAACGCCTCCAACACGCCGACGCCGTGATTGACAACAACGGCAGCGTGGAGGATCTTGAGCCGCAGGTGGAAGCATTGTGGAACGAGGTGTTCGGCCGCGTGAGCTGATCTACAGGTGCGATGAGGAGGCGTTGAGCCCCAAGCCTGCGGTGATGGGTTGGCGCGTGGGGGCGTCGGAAATCCTGCGTGCAGTCTGCCTGCGAAAGCGCGTACCCTGTAATGCATGGCTTTTGCTGCTGAGTATCCAGAACTTCCGGTGTCCGAGTTTCGTCCCGTAGGGGAGATTGAACGCACGGACGGCGCTTTTCAGGTTATTTCCGAATATCAACCGGCGGGCGATCAACCTGCGGCAATCGCGGAATTGGATGAGCGTTTGAACCGCGGTGAGCAAGACATTGTGCTGCTGGGCGCAACGGGTACGGGTAAGTCGGCTACAGCGGCGTGGCTCATTGAGAAGCAGCAACGTCCCACGCTGGTGATGGCTCCGAACAAGACGCTGGCGGCGCAATTGGCCAACGAGCTGCGCCAACTGCTGCCCAACAACGCGGTGGAATACTTTGTGTCCTACTACGACTACTACCAGCCAGAGGCTTACATAGCGCAGACGGATACCTACATTGAAAAGGATTCCTCCATCAACGACGATGTGGAGCGCCTGCGGCACCGCGCTACAAGCTCGCTGCTTTCCCGACGCGACGTGGTGGTGGTGAGCTCCGTTTCCTGCATCTATGGCCTGGGCACGCCGCAGTCCTACCTGGATCGTTCCGTAGTTTTGGAAGTAGGTGAGGAGGTGGAGCGCGATCGCTTCCTCCGCCTGCTTGTGGACATCCAATATGACCGCAATGATGTGGGCTTTACCCGCGGCGCTTTCCGGGTGAAAGGTGACACGGTGGACATCATCCCCGCCTATGAAGAGGTGGCCGTGCGGGTGGAGTTCTTTGGCGATGAAATTGATGCGCTGTACTACATTCACCCGCTTACCGGTGACGTGATCCGCCAGGTAGACACGGTGCGGATCTTCCCAGCCACCCACTATGTGGCTAGCCCGGAGCGGATGGAAAAGGCTGTTGAGGCAATCAAGGAGGAGCTGGGCGAGCGCCTTGAGGACCTGGAAAACCGAGGGAAGCTGCTGGAGGCGCAGCGCCTGCGGATGCGCACGGAATATGACCTGGAAATGATCGAACAAGTGGGTTTTTGCTCCGGCATTGAGAACTATTCCCGCCACCTGGACGGGCGGCCTGCGGGCTCTGCGCCGGCCACGCTGCTGGATTACTTCCCAGAGGACTTCCTCACGATCATTGACGAGTCTCACGTCACCGTCCCACAGATTGGTGGCATGTTTGAGGGCGATATGTCCCGTAAACGCAACCTCGTGGAGTTCGGTTTCCGCCTCCCCTCAGCGCTGGACAACCGCCCGCTGCGCTGGGAGGAGTTTGAGCAGCGCGTGGGGCAAACAGTCTACCTTTCCGCAACCCCGGGAGACTATGAGATGGCTGCCGCGGGTGGCGAGTTTGTGGAACAGGTGATTCGCCCAACGGGGCTCGTAGATCCGCTGATCACCGTGAAGCCCACCAAGGGGCAGATCGATGACCTCATTGAGGAAATCCGCAAACGCACCGCCAAGGACGAACGCGTCCTAGTGACCACCCTGACTAAAAAGATGGCCGAAGACCTCACCGATTACCTTCTGGAACACGGGGTGAAGGTGCGCTATCTGCACTCGGACATTGATACCCTGCAGCGTGTGGAGCTGCTGCGCCAGCTCAGGCTCGGTGAATACGACGTGCTGGTGGGCATCAACCTGCTGCGCGAGGGCCTGGACCTGCCCGAAGTATCCCTGGTAGCAATCCTTGATGCGGACAAAGAAGGCTTCCTGCGTTCCACCCGTTCGCTCATCCAAACCATCGGCCGTGCCGCGCGTAACGTCTCCGGCGAGGTAATCATGTACGCGGACAAGATCACGGACTCCATGGCGTACGCAATCGAGGAGACCCAACGCCGCCGCGAAAAGCAGATCGCCTATAACACCGAGCACGGCATTGACCCGCAGCCACTGCGCAAGAAAATCGCCGACATCCTGGATCAAGTGCAAGAATCACAGTCCAGCGAAGATAGGGGCTCGCTCACATCCGACGTAGCCGTGGCACAAGATCAGCGCGACGTCTCCCAGATGCCTACTGAGCAGGTGCAGCAGCTAATCGACGACCTCACCGCCCAGATGGGCGAGGCAGCGCGGGAGCTCAAGTTCGAACTCGCCGGACGTTTGCGTGACGAGATCGCAGACCTGCGCAAGGAATTGCGCAGCCTCAAAGACGCAGGGATGTAGCCTCTAGGTAAGCGAGGGGTGAGCAAAGGGTGAGCGAAGGGCCACGCGGTGGTGTGGAACTCGCTACACTGTGAGACAACGTGAATCTCTGGCCGGCGGCACACAAAGGTTTTCTGAGATTGCACAACCCCAACCCAGAACTATGGGTTGGGTTCGCGCGGTGTGGGTAGGGATGAGCCCTTCCCAGGATTGCTCCGCGCAAAGTAGATACAACGGATTTTCCAGCGCAGCGAAAGGTTCTCAATGAGTAACTACAGCACCATCGTGGTAGGCACCGATGGTTCCCCTTCTTCCCTTCTTGCCGTTGAGCGAGCAGCACGCATTGCAGCGGCGTTCGATGCCAAGCTGGTGATTGGCTGCGCCTACTACGAGTCCAAGGAAGAGGCTTCCAAGACCCTTCGCCAAGACTCCGTCACCGTCTTGGGCAATGACCCAGCCCAGGAGAACCTGGACAAGGCAGCGGAGCACGCAGCAAATGCCGGGGCCACCAAGGTGGAGACCGAGGTTCGCCCAGGCACCCCTGTGGAGGCTCTGATGGCAATTGTGAACGAGCACCATGCTGACCTGCTGGTTGTGGGCAACCGCGGTATCAACTCCCTGACCGGCCGCCTCCTGGGCTCGGTGCCTGCAGACGTGGCGCGCCAGTCTGATTGTGACGTGATGATTGTCCACACGGTCAAGTAGTTCAGTGATTTAGCTTATTGCTTGAGAAGCGGCCCTGGTTTGTGAGTGGCCGCGCAGACGCCCCGCCCCCCGTTCATCGGTTTACCGGCGGGGCGTTTTTCATTGCTGCGCATTGGTGCTGTTCCGGTATCGCAGTGTTGCTCACTTCAGGGTAAAGAGGCGCCACTCTGCACAACTTGGGGGAGCATCTTTGCACTTCAGGTGGGATTTCTTCAAGGGAATTCGCATGCTTTTGCCTGCAAATGCACCCTTGTGTTCCAGGCCACACCCCAACTAGCCTTGCTGCAAGTAACCACGCAGTGCTCACTGCGGTGAGGGCCCCAATAAAGACACTGGTTTAGACGAGGAGAGTCTCATCATGGCGCAGCAACACAACATTGCTCAGGCAGAAGCTCAGCAGCCCTACCTGCGGGTGGGCAACGGCCCACGCGTTGTGGTTGCGTTAAGCGGTTGGTTTGGCCATGGCGCCGATTGGGGCTTTTGGCAGGAGGTGCTGGACCAGGAGAACTTCACTTGGATTTTCCCTGACTACCGTGGATACGGTGCACGCATTGACGTCCCAGGAAACTACAGCCTGGATGAGGTCAGCGACGACACCCTGGCGCTCATCGCCCAACTCCAAGCCGAGGGTGTGCTCACCGAGGCTACGCCGTTGATCCTGCTTGGCCACACGATGGGCGGAGTGTATATGCAGCACACGCTTCTGAAGCTGCGTCAGGGCGGGGGAGAAGGGGAGTATGCCTCTCTTCCACAGGTGGCAGCCATAGTTGGGCTCAATCCTGTAGGGGCGCTCGGCTCCACCATGCCTGAACAGGCCTTTGCGTTCTACTCCACCGCAGGTGAACAGCCGCAGACCAGGCGCGCAATCATGGATATGCTCACAGGGAATCGCCTGAGCAGCACCTGGCTGAACCAAATGATGCACAGTTCAGCGGAGCATTCCCGCGGGGAAGCCGTGGACGGCTACTTTCAGTCCTGGGTTCGTGCCAACTTCTTGGAGGAGCTTGGCACCGTAGACATCCCCGCGCTCGTGATCGTCGGCGCGCATGACCGCGCCATCACCGCAGAGGCTGTGTCCAAGACCTATGGAAGCACCTACCCAGACTGCACGATCCTGGAGCTTCCCGACGCCGGGCACTACGTCATGCAGGAAGCCCCACTGCGGGTCGCGGCTGAGGTGGAGCGCTTCTTGCTCGACAAGCTCGCGACTCCAACCGGCTAATTTGCGGTTAATCCAGCACGGGCATTTGTCCGCACACGGTTAACGTTTGGGTGGCTCGGGTGAGTGCTACGTAGAGGTCTTGCCACCCTTGGGGTGATTCACTCACGATCTGCGCGGGCTCGTGGAGCACTACGTGGTCAAACTCCAGGCCCTTGACCTCTGAAACTGAATACACCTCCACCGCCGGAGCCCCGTCATGCGCTGCCTGTTGGGCGCGGTCACGCAGCTCGGAGACAGCACTTTCCGCGGCGATCACCGCGCACAACCGCCCAGGGTCTTGGGCAGTCAGGGTGTTTGCTGCTGCAAGCGCGTCACCGTGGGAGTCGGCGTGGGAGTCGGCGTGGGAAAACATCCGCACCGAATCGGGTTCGCTGCGCAGCGCTGTGGCGTGCGGTGCGTTGGGTGCGTACACCTTGAGGACCTGGTTGGCCAGATCCATGATTTCCGCTGGGGTGCGGTAGTTTACGGTGAGTGCGTGTTTGCGGAAGCGGTTGGCAACGTAGGGTGCGAGCGTTTCCTCCCAGGAGTCCACGCCGGCGGGGGAGCTGGTTTGGGAGGTGTCACCAACCAGGGTCATCCAACGGGAGGGCGAGCGCCGCATAATCATGCGCCACTCCATAGGGGTGAGCTCCTGGGCCTCATCCACGATCACGTGGCCGTAGGCCCACTGGTGGTCGGCCGCAGCGCGCTGGGCGGTGGTTGCGATCTCCCGGACTTCCTGGCGGCCGGCGAGCGCTTCGGCGTCCAACACATCGTGGGCGGAGAGGATTTCCGCGTCGGTTTCATCATCCAAGTCCGTGTTCGCGGAACCGCGCAGGATTTCCAGGGCGTCCTCGGCGTCTTGGAGCTGTTCGCGCCACTTGGCCTCTGCCTGGGCGGCGGCGTCCTCCGGAGTGAGTACGCCGATTTTGGTAGCTAGTTCGTCCAGCAAGGCGGCGTCGCTTTCCGCCCATTCAAAAGGGTTGGCGCGCCACAGGGCGGCTTGGGTTTCCTCGTCGTAATCAAAGGCGATCTCAGCAATGAGTGCCTTGCTGCCTAACAGTTCGCCGAGCACCGTGGTGGGCTCCAGCTTTGGCCAGTAGCGCTCGACGAGTTCAGCGACGGCGGGCTCTTCGGCGAGGTCATCATGGAGTTGTGCCACGTCACCTGCGGAAAGCAGGTTCTTGCCGCCGAGTGGGTCGCTGCCGATTTTTGCGGCCATCGCCTGGGCGAGCTCGTCGGTAAGCGCCTCCGCGAAGGCTGGCTGCGCCTCATTGTGGGGTCTGCGGGTGCGCCGCGCGCGGGTTCGTGCCTTTTTCACCATCGCTTCGGTGACCTCAATATCGATGTTGTCTACCATCAGCACTTCTGGTCGCCCGGATGCCGAGTCGGGGAGGCGTTGATGGTGCTTCACCAGGCGGTCGAGCAGCGTCACCATTTCCTCGGAGCCCTTCACCTCGCGGGCGAGTAGGCTTTCCTTCGCACCTGCGCCCGATCCATCCGCGGATAGTGCGGATTGGGCGAGTGGCGTGGGCTTCACCCCTGGATAGAGTTCGCCAACGGTGGCCAGAACCACGCCGGTCTCACCGAGTTCTGGGAGCACGCGCGAAATATACTCCAAAAACCTGCGGTTCGGACCCACAATGAGCACACCGGTTTTGGCGAGCATCTCTCGCCAGGTGTAGAGCAGGTACGCCACTCGGTGCAGCGCTACCGCGGTTTTGCCGGTGCCGGGGCCGCCTTCAACCACCATGACGCCGCGGTGTTCGTCACGAATGATCTCGTCCTGCTCACGCTGAATTGTCTGCACGATGGACGCCATGTGCCCTGTGCGTGCCGCGCCGATTGCCCGCAGGAGCGCCTGCTCACCTGCAACGTTGGCGGCTGCGTCGGAAATGCCGGAAGCTGAAGTGGGATCGGCCTGTTGGGAGCCTTCGCCCGCCGAGCCCTGCAGAATCTCCTCGTCAACGGCGGTGACTGTTTTGCCGCGGGTGCGGATGTGGCGCCGCGTCTCCACGCCCTCCGGGTGCGCGGTGGTGGCCAGGTAAAAAGGCCTGGCTAGGGGAGCGCGCCAGTCAAGGAGGAGCGAGCGGTAATCGTCTTCCGTTGCGAGCAACCCCATCCTGCCGATGTAGCGGCGATCCACGTTGCTGCGCCCCGGCACAGGATTATCAATGAGGTCAGGGGAATCAGATTGCACGTCGATGCGCCCGAACACGAGCCCGAGCTGGGCAAGGTTGAGCCTGTCAATTTTTTCATGCAGCCCGTGATACTCCGTCTCGCGTTCCACCAGCGCTTCGGCATCGGGGTTCGCTGGGTCCACACGCAACATCACCTGCCGCAGACGCTCCTGCGCCGCTGCAACCTCGGAGTCCAGCCGCTGAAACAGCATGTCAACGTAGGCTTGCTCGGCTGCGATCGGGGAGTGATCTGAAGAAGAAATAGTGCATCCACCTCAAAGAGAATCAGGCAAAGAACTCTGCAAAAAGAAGTGCCAGTGTAGCGCAAAATCAGGCGTTACGACGCGCACAAGCGCCCCACCTCCCACACGTTTTGCTGGCGGGGATGGGGCGCTGTGAGGCAGGAAGTGTGAGGCTTAGAAGGCCTTCTTCACTCGCTTTTGTGCCTGGGCGAGCTTCTTGTCAGCCTGCTTTTGCAGCTTGTTGGCCTGCTTGGAGGCCTTCTTGGCGGCTGCACCGGTGGACTTCTCAGCCTGGGCCAGCGCATCCACTGCGCGCTGCTGCGCAACAGAAGCCTGCTTCACTACCTTCTTGCGGGCAACCTTGGAATCCTTTTGTGCTTGCTGCAACCAGGAGGAGGCGTCATTCTGGGCGTCCTCGAAGAAGCCGGAGGCACGGTCGGCAGCCTTGGCAAAACCCTTCTTGGCTTGCTCAGCTTGGGTGCCGGCGAAGTCCAACCAGTCATCCTTGTTGTCTTCAACGTAATCCTGCGCCTTGGCGGCGTACTCAGAAACCTTCTCCGAGGCATCGCCGAACCAACCCTTGGCGGAAGCGGCCAGAACGGAGGCATTTTCCTGGGCGGAATCTACGAACTTCTCGGTCTCGCTCTTGGTGGGCAGTGCCTGCTGAATCTGCTTGTTGGCACGCTTCGCAGCGTGGTTTGCGCGCCACTTCAAGCCGGGCTTGCCCTCGGTGTCCAAGCTGGTAATGGCCAGGCCACCGAGCAGCGCGATGCTGGTGAGGAAGCCCTGGCGGCGGGCAATCTTTTCTTCCTTTACCTGGGTCTCCCAGAACGCGTGGCGGGCCAGGATGGTGGGAACCGCCAGTACGGCCAAGGTGCCAGCGGAAAGGCGAGGCGCCTTGCCCAGGGCGAGCATGGAACCGGCGCCAACTTTCACGCCACCAAGTGCGCGGGTAACCAGCTCCGCATCCTGGGGGAGCTGCTTTGCGTACTTGCGGGGCAGCACCGTGCGGATCTGGCGCAGCACAGCCTTGGTGCCATCAACGTGTGCGTCGGTGTTGATGATGGTGTCTGCGCCATCCGCGATGTAGACGGAGGCAAGTGCCGGGCGAGCGATCTTGCGAATCATTCTCTTCAATCTCCTTTGGTAGCAAACCCTCAAGGGCACAAGGGCACAAGGGCATTGCGTATTATCTGCGTTTCATTTGCACGCCACGCGCGCAATTACCTCTTCAATGGTACAGAGTTTGCAGCGAGCTTGGGTGGACTGCCTGTGCCACTGGGTTGCCCTTTGGATACTGTGAACAGGGGGTTTGTAGGGTGTAGTAGATTTTATGCACGCCGGTGCTGAGCTGTGTGGGAATCGGGGTTGCGTGTCGTTTCTTTCCCCTCCGGCGCGCCACCCCGTGTCCCTTTCGGGCCTCGGGATGTGTGGTCTTGGGGGCGTCGGAACCCTGCCGAGGCCCCTTGTTGCTACCAGCGGCGCTCCCACCAGTCTTCGAGCTCGGGGCGCTCCTTGCCCAAGGTTGTGGAGGCGCCGTGGCCGGGGTGAATCACGGTGTTGTCTGGGTATTGGTCAAAGATTTGCTGCTTGACGTCATGGAAGAGCCGCTCAAATTCGCTTTCGCTAGTGGTTTTCCCAAGGCCGCCGGGGAAAAGGCTATCGCCGATGAAGATGTGTGGCACGCCCTCGAGCTCTGCCACCAACGCCGCGCCACCGGGGGTGTGTCCGCGCAAAATGTGGACCTTTAGCTCCCTGCCGGCAAACGGAATGGTGTTGCCCTCATGCAGCTCAACATCCACTTCTGCGGGCAGAGCAGGGGCGTCCAAGAAAGGTGCGTAGTGAGTGGCGCCGGTTGCCGCAAGCACGTCTTTGAGGGCGCGGACATGATCGTGGTGGCGGTGTGTGGTGAGCACAGCGGTGATCTTGACGCCGTGCTGCTCAGCGAGTTGCAGGAGAGCGTGTGCGTTGTCCGCGGCGTCTACCAAAAGGGCCTGGCCGGTGTGTTCTGGGTGTGTGCTGTCTGTACCGCCTGTGCTGCCTGTACCCCCTGTGCCGCCTGCCTTGGTGTAGAGCAGGTAGCAGTTATTATCCATGTCCCCAACGGAGATCTGATCGAGATGGAGCGTTGGCAGGTTGTTGTGCTGTTCGTCGGTCATGGCATTCAGGGTAGTCAGTGGGCGGGACACGCGCCCGAAAACGGCGAATGCGCATGGCTTGGTGCCGTCACTTCGAACAAGTGTATGATAGCGGGAGTGTGTGGGCAGAGTGTCCGTGGACGCAATCGCGTTTTCGGAGGGCCTGCCCCGGGAAGAGCAAAGCAAACAGTAAAGGGAAGAAACTTCGTGGCTGACCGTCTCATTGTCCGTGGCGCACGCGAGCACAACCTCAAGGGTGTAGATATTGACCTGCCTCGTGATTCGCTCGTAGTGTTTACGGGCCTTTCCGGCTCAGGAAAGTCCTCGCTGGCCTTTGACACGATCTTTGCCGAAGGTCAACGCCGCTACGTGGAATCCCTGAGCGCATATGCCCGCCAGTTCCTGGGGCAAATGGACAAGCCAGACGTGGATTTCATTGAGGGGCTTTCCCCGGCGGTATCCATTGATCAAAAATCCACCAACCGCAACCCACGTTCCACCGTCGGCACCATCACAGAGGTGTATGACTACCTTCGTTTGCTCTACGCGCGCGCCGGTACCGCGCACTGCCCGGAATGTGACGCCGTGATCTCCCGGCAGACCCCGCAGCAAATTGTGGACCAGGTCCTGGAAATGGAAGAAGGGCTGAAGTTTCAGGTCCTCGCGCCAGTGGTACGCACCCGCAAGGGCGAGTTCGTGGACCTCTTCCAAGACCTCGCGGCGCAAGGCTTTTCCCGCGTGCGCGTTGACGGCGAGGTGTACCAGCTTTCCAGCCCACCCACGCTAGAAAAGCAAATCAAGCATGACATCGACGTTGTGGTGGACCGCCTCCAGGTGAAAGCATCCCAAAGCCAGCGTCTCACCGATTCAGTGGAAACCGCACTTAAGCTTGCCGATGGTGTGGTCGCGCTAGAATTCGTGGATTTGGAAGGGCCCGAGCGTGTGCGCCGCTTCAGTGAGAAGATGGCGTGCCCCAATGGCCACCCGATTGGCGTGGATGAGCTGGAACCTCGATCCTTCTCTTTTAACTCTCCCTATGGTGCATGCCCCGTATGTGATGGCTTGGGTACCCGCCTTGAAGTTGATGTGGACCTGGTGATCCCGGATAAAGACGCCCCGCTGATCAAAGCAATCCAACCCTGGCAGGTTGGTGCTGGTGAGGGCTACTACAACAAACTTCTCACCGCCTTTGCTGCGGTGTTGGGGGTAGACCCGAACACCCCATTCAGCGAGCTCAGCAAACAACAGCAGAAGCAGGTTCTCCACGGTTCCAAAGACAACGTGACCGTGCGCTACAAGAACCGCTTTGGCCGCACACGGACCTACAACTCTGCGTTCGAAGGCGCGCTGCCGTCGTTGGAACGGCGCCTGGAGAATACAGATTCCGAAGCACAGAAGGATCGCCTCCTGGAGTACATGCGCGAAGTGCCGTGTAAGGCCTGCTCAGGTGCTCGCCTGCGTCCGGAGATCTTGAGTGTTCGGCTGGCGTCTGAGAACCACGGTGAAAAGTCCATCGCGGACCTGGCGGCACTTTCCGTGGAAGGCGCCTCTGAATTCTTGGACGACCTCAAGCTGGGCGCGCGTGAAGAAATGATCGCCGGCGCGGTCCTCAAGGAAATTCAGGCACGCCTGCGCTTTCTTTTGGACGTTGGCCTGAACTACCTCAGCTTGAGCCGCGCCGCCGGCACGCTCTCTGGCGGTGAGGCACAGCGCATCCGCCTGGCAACGCAAATCGGTTCTGGTTTGGCAGGTGTGCTCTACGTGTTGGATGAGCCCTCCATTGGCCTGCACCAGCGCGACAACCAGCGGCTCATCCAAACGCTGGAGCGCCTCCGCGATATTGGTAACACCCTGATTGTGGTGGAACATGATGAGGACACCATCAAGGCTGCAGACTGGCTGGTGGACATTGGCCCCAAGGCCGGCGAATATGGCGGCGAGGTGGTGTACCAAGGCGCGCCGGAGGGCATCGGAAGCTGCGAGGAATCGATCACCGGCGCCTACCTTTCCGGAAAGCGGGTATTGGGGGTTCCTGAACAGCGCCGCGAAGTAGATCCCGAGCGCATGCTCAAGGTGGTTGGTGCAAAAGAAAACAACCTGCGCGGCATCGACGTAGAACTTCCCCTCGGCGTGCTCACCTGCGTGACTGGCGTTTCCGGTTCAGGTAAATCCACCGTGGTGAACCAAATCTTGGCCAAGACCCTTGCGAACAAGCTCAACCGGGCTCGCCAGGTGCCTGGCCGAGCCGTGCGAGTGGAAGGCGTGGAGCACCTGGACAAGTTGGTGCAGGTGGATCAGTCCCCAATCGGGCGTACCCCACGCTCGAACCCCGCCACCTACACTGGCGTGTTTGACAAGGTCCGCACATTGTTCGCGGAAACTCAAGAGGCCAAAGTCCGCGGGTACAAGCCGGGGCGCTTCTCCTTCAACGTGAAGGGTGGGCGCTGCGAAGCGTGCCAGGGTGACGGCACCTTGAAGATTGAGATGAACTTCTTGCCTGACGTATACGTTCCCTGCGAGGTGTGCCACGGGCAGCGCTACAACCGCGAAACCCTCGAAGTGCGCTACAAGGGGAAGAACATCGCGGAGGTGCTGGACATGCCCATCGCTGAAGCTGCGGAGTTCTTTGAACCAATCACCTCAATCCACCGCTACCTGAACACCCTCACGGAAGTGGGCCTTGGATACGTGCGCCTGGGGCAGTCCGCCACCACGCTTTCCGGTGGTGAGGCGCAACGCGTGAAGCTCGCCTCCGAGCTGCAAAAGCGCTCCAACGGGCGCACCGTTTACATCCTGGATGAGCCAACAACCGGTCTGCACTTTGAAGACATCCGCAAACTCATGCTTGTGATCCAAAGCCTCGTGGACAAGGGCAATTCTGTGATTGTGATCGAGCACAACCTCGACGTAATCAAGGCAGCAGACTGGATCGTGGACATGGGGCCAGAAGGTGGCGCTGGCGGCGGAATTGTGGTTGCCCAAGGCACTCCTGAAGAAGTGGCCCAGGTTGCCGGTTCCTACACCGGGCAATTCCTTAAGCCTCTGCTTCAGGTGTAGCCGCCGCCTCAGGCTTCACCTCAGTGTCGCTTGGGGAAGTGGGGCGTCTGAGGGCGTCGTCACGCGAACGTTGAATCGCCGTGACCAGCAGCAGCACACCACATACCAGGAACGCCACGGTGCGTGGGACGCCGGAAATGGCGGCGAGGTCAAAGAACACCAGCTTGACGGTGCCTGCCACCGCCAAGAAGGTGCCAACCGCCAGTGACGCGCGGCGCTTGGCCAACGCCCAGGTTGCCACGCCGATCCAGCCCACCGACGTCAGCGCGTGCGCCGCGTAGAACGCCGTCCATGTGGAGCCCCTGCTTGCAACCGGGCCGCTGATGCCGCCGTCGAGCACCATTGCGCCCAGCGGGGTGATGATGCCCACCACTGCGAATGCCGTAGCGCTCAGAGCCAACAGCCCAAGGCTGATCTTCCAAATGTCGCTGAGTTGGCGAATCACCGGCATACGGGAGACGATCGCCGCGATGATCACCAGGAAACTCAGGCCGGCGAGCAGTGCAAATGGGTTCCGTAGTGGATCGATGCTCCAACCCACCACTGCCTGGAGGAAGCGATCCATCACCACAACCACCGCAAAGCACCAGGCCACCAGCACCCATGCGGCGTGCTTGAGGTACTTGGGTTGCAGGAAGGTGAAGGTTACGCAGGCAAGCGCCAACGGCAAAGCGATAGGCCGCAGCCAATCGAGCCACGTTGGCAAAAACTCCAGCGCGCGAACCAATGGCAAGATGGCCAACACCCACAACAGCGGATGGCCATTGGCGGCAACCCAGCCGCCTATTAGGAGCACGCCGAGGAATACTGCCAACCCAGGACCATTGCTGAACACCGGGTAGAGCGCTACAAATGGCACCAAAAGCAGGGCCCAAATCTTTGGGCCGGAGCGCGGGGGTGCAAGCAATGCGAGGCGAGTCAATGCTGCGCCCGGTTCCGCACCGCCTCCTGAACCCAGCGTTGCACTGGCCACACCTTGGGCCACGGTGCTCGGTAACCTCCAGGCAGTTGTATACAAGGCAAACAGCACAGCAACAAACAGGCAGTAGGTCCAGCCCCGCAAAGCGGTGATGTCACCGAACATGGCGATCCAGCCGATTGTTGCCAACAGTAGTGTTGCTGAAACATAGGCACCGAACAGTGCTTGGTCTGGGCCATTGGCGGGGCGTGCCGACGCCAGTGCGAACTTCCCGGCATGAGGTGGGGTATCGCGGTCCCCGCCATTCTGGCCGCCATCCACCGGCAAATCCTGCGGGTAGCGCAGCACCGTTTGAAGAAGAAGCAGTGCAGCAAAAATACCAAGCGGGTACCAGGCCGCAGCCGCCTGGTCGCGGCCGGTGAAATCGGCTGTGGCCTGCGCTCCGTACAACCACATGCCCTGCAGCGTGCTGATGATCGCAGTACCTATACTCAATACCCGGTTCCGCCACAGATGTGCGAACACCAAAGCAACCACGCCGAGCAGCAAACTCAGTACCGCAAGCGTGTCCTGGCCAATCCAGTGCACAATGGCGTGCGCTGCCTGCAAACTCAGTAGCAAACCTACGAGCCCGGTCCACCACGTTGACGCCAGTGCCGGCGTGCGGAACTTCCGCGCGTGCAGCCAAAACGTACTGCCAAACACCGCGGCGCTCAGCAACAATGCGAGAGCCACCAGCATCCCGGTGGTCACAAAGCCCCGCTCCACACCCAGGGACACCAGGAAACCTAGGCCAAGAACTGTCACGACGCCGCCAAAGGCCCCAAGGAGCCGGGCAAGCTTGGCGTCATCGGCCCACCACCTCGGACCGGAAGAGGAAGAAGCGGCGACCCGTGCACGTGTGATCTCAGGCGACGGCGGGGTGTAGCGTCCCGTGCGGGGGGTGGGAGTAGGAATTGGATGCGCCGCTGCCGCCTCGCTGTGTGCGGCCCTGGGCACGTCGGAACGTTCCTGGGAAACTGCCTGTTCCTGTATCTCCTGCACCTGTAGCTCCCTGCGGAGTTCGCCGAGTTCGCGTTGGGTGAACGCGAGTTGGGCGAGGGCACGTTCGAGGCGTGCGCTGATTTCCTGCAGGCTTGGTGGATTGCTCTTGCCGCTGCTCATGGTCCAGAGTATAGGGAAGTATAGGGAAACGCTGCCTATGGCCGGGGAGTTCGCGCTTAGCGCTGGCGTGTTGTTTTGCTTTGCAATGCAGAGGTGTGTTAGTGTTGCTGAGCTACCGCCTAAGCATGGCTTAGGTTGCAAGTGGAGATCATCCCACCCCATGCCGCCAGAGCAATCCGGTTGGCTCAGGGTTCAAACGGTACAGCACTCGAAGTGCTTTATTGTGTTCATGATCTCCCGCTCGGCACGGCCAAGCGGGAATTTTTTCATGGGCGTTGAACTTTGGTTGGGGAATCGGGGAACACTGCAGCTTTGGCTTGCTCGGTAGATCGCATTGAAACATTTTGCTACTTGAGGAGTTCCCATCAGCACTGAAGCTCGCATTAATGAGCGAATCCGTGTTCCCGAGGTCCGTCTCGTTGGCCCTAACGGCGAACAGGTCGGCATTGTCCGGATTGAAGATGCCCGTAAGCTCGCTTACGACGCAGACCTCGATCTCGTTGAGGTGGCGCCGAACGCGAAGCCACCTGTGGCCAAGATCATGGACTACGGAAAGTTCAAGTACGAGCAGGCGCAGAAGGCACGCGAGGCTCGTAAGAACCAGCAGCAGACTGTGGTCAAGGAGCAGAAGTTCCGTCCCAAGATCGATGATCACGATTACGAGACGAAGAAGAACAATGTGATCCGGTTCCTTGAAAAGGGTTCCAAGGTGAAGGTCACCATCATGTTCCGCGGCCGCGAGCAATCCCGCCCCGAACTTGGTTTCCGCCTCCTGGAGCGCCTCGCAGACGACGTTGCAGACTACGGCATCGTCGAGGCCAAGCCGAAGCAAGATGGTCGCAATATGACCATGGTCTTCGGGCCGGTGCGCAAGGGCAAGAAGTAAACACTTTCACAAACTCAAAGGACGAACATCCATGAAGCAGAAGACCCACAAGGGCACCGCGAAGCGCATCAAGGTCACTGGTTCCGGCAAGCTCCGTCGTGAGCAGGCAAACCGACGCCACCTCCTTGAAGGCAAGCCTTCCACTCGTACCCGTCGCCTTAAGGGCACTGAGGATGTAGACAAGGCTGACGTCAAGCGCATCAAGCGCCTGTTGGGCAAGGCTTAACCCTTCCGCCCAAACGGCCGCCTACGCCGCCGAATACGGCACACCATTCTCTTTCCCCCTTTTTCTCAAAATATCGATAAGGAAGTTTCAAAGTGGCACGAGTCAAGCGCGCACTGAACGCTAAGAAGAAGCGTCGCGAAATCCTGAAGGCAGCCAAGGGCTACCGCGGTCAGCGTTCCCGCCTGTACCGCAAGGCCAAGGAGCAGTGGCTGCACTCCCAGACCTACGCATACCGCGATCGCCGCGCCCGCAAGTCTGAGTTCCGCAAGCTGTGGATCACCCGTATCAACGCCGCAGCTCGCATGAACGACATCACCTACAACCGCCTGATCCAGGGCCTCAAGCTCGCTGGCATCGAGGTTGACCGCAAGATCCTCGCCGAGCTCGCCGTGAACGACTTCGCAGCATTCTCCGCAATCTGCGAAGCAGCCAAGGCTGCCCTGCCAGAGGACGTCAACGCTCCAAAGGCTGCCTAATCCTAGGATCAGGCAAGCTTAGCTAGCGTGGCAGCCCCGCAATCGGGCTGCTGAAAGTGCACGAAACGGTGCTTCCCCGAAGTAGGGAGGCGCCGTTTTCTGCATGTGAAGTGAGGGTTGGGGTTGTGGAGACGGAAGTGGGGCTAGGCGGGGGCGTTGGAAAGGTTTGGAAGCCGCGATCCTCTTGGCGGTACACGCTTAGCGAACAGCGCACACCCACCCTGCTAGCCTTATCCCTTATGAAGGTGGACCTGGACTTTACAACGCCGTTTACAGAGCGCACCCCACGGGTGGTGAATGCCGCAAAACTACACCGCGCCCAAGCCCGGAAGAAAGCTGGTGCGTTCATTATTGAGGGCGAGAATTCTGTCGAAGCCGCGGTGGCAACCGGGGCGGCAACGGATGTCTACGTCACTGAGGCGGCGGCAGCTCGTTTCCAGGACATTCTCACTGCGGCTGGCCACATGGGGGTGTATGTCCACCCAATTACGGAGCAAGCCGCAAAGCACCTCAATGACACCGTACAAAGCACCGGAATTTTCGCCACTTGCACGCCGGTTTTGTGGACCATCGGCAAGGCACTCGCGGGCTCCCCAAAGCTGGTGAGCGTTCCCGTGGAAACCAATGACCCCGGAAATGCCGGCACCCTCATTCGCGTCAGTGACGCCGTAGGTGCGGATGCCGTGGTGTTTGCCGGCAACACCGTGGACCCCCAATCCTCTAAGACGGTGCGTTCCTCGGCGGGATCCATCTTTCATCTCCCAGTAGCCAGGGAGAGCAACACACAGGACGTGCTGGGCAATCTCCGTGCAAAAGGCCTACAGATTTTGGCCACCACCGCGGGAGGAGAAGTGAACCTCGATGAGGCCGGAGAGCTGTTGGAGAAACCAACCGCATGGCTGTTTGGAAACGAGGCCCACGGCCTCCCACCCGAGCTGCTGGAAGCAGCAGACCATCGGGTGAGTATTCCGATTCGGGGGCGCGCGGAATCGTTGAACTTGGCTACCGCGGCATCGATCTGCCTCTATGAATCTGCCAAGGCGCTTTTTCGGCAGTAATGCGGGTATGATGTGCAGGTTGAAGCGTGGCCCTGGAAGCGTGAACCTACCGGCAACCCGAAGCTGACCTGCCGGCAAGCTGCAGAGCATCAGCGAAACGGTGAAACTCAAGGCGTTCACGCCGCTTCCAAAGGCTCACGCCGCTCACACTCACGCTAAATTGACCAGGGCAAACTCAAGGAAATGAAGGTGGAACCCCAAGGTGTCTGAACATCAGATCACTGATCAGCTTGTTGATCAGCTCACTGAAGAAGCTTTGCAAACCGCGGCCCAAACCGCTGAAGCAGCATTTGCGGCAGCAAATGACCTTGAGGAGTTGGCTACCGCCCGGCGGGATCACCTCGGTGATGATGCACCGATCCCATCCGCCCGCAAAGCATTGGGTTCCCTGCCGAAAGACCAGCGCAAGGACGCTGGCCGCCTGGTGAATGTGGCGCGCGGGCGCGTCGAAAAGGCATACGCTGAAGCCAAGGCCACGCTGGAGGAAAAGCGCAACGCTGAGGTGCTGGTGGCTGAGCGGGTTGACGTGACTGTTCCCACCACCCGCGGCCAAGTTGGTGCGCTGCACCCAATCACCACCTTGAGTGAGACCATCGCGGACATCTTTGTGGCCATGGGCTACGAGGTGGCCGACGGACCTGAGGTGGAGGCGGAGTATTTCAACTTCGACTCCCTGAATTTCATCCCGGACCACCCCGCCCGCACGCTTCAGGACACTTTCCATGTGTCCGACGAGGGCTCGCTGCAGGTGCTGCGCACGCACACCTCACCAGTGCAGATGCGCACCATGCTCTCGCGTGACGTCCCCATCTACGTGGTGTGCCCAGGCCGAGTGTTCCGCACCGACGAGCTCGACGCCACCCACACCCCAGTGTTCCACCAAGTTGAAGGCCTCGCGGTGGATAAGGGCCTCACCATGGCCCACCTGCGCGGCACCCTGGATCACCTGGCCAAGACCCTGTTCGGTCCCGAGGCGAAGACCCGCATGCGCGCCAACTACTTCCCCTTCACCGAGCCATCTGCTGAGGTGGATGTGTGGTTTGCCAACAAGAAGGGCGGCGCCGGCTGGATTGAGTGGGGCGGCTGCGGCATGGTGAACCCCAACGTCCTGCGCGCGGCGGGAATTGACCCAGAAGAATACAGCGGCTTTGCCTTTGGCATCGGGGTGGAGCGCACCCTGCAGTTCCGCAACGGCCTTTCCGATATGCGTGACATGGTGGAAGGCGATGTCCGCTTCACCCTCCCATTCGGCATTCAGGCCTAAGCCCAGCTCGCACATCAACTTTTCACTTCAGGAGAACTTTTCCCATGCTTATCACGCAAAACTGGGTCACCTCTTTGCTCGGCGCCGCAAACCCAGGGTGGTCCGTCACCCCAGCCGAGCTCGATGCGGGCTACGTGCGCGTTGGATTTGAAACGGAAGGATACGAGTCCATCCCAGAGACCACAGGCCCATTGGTAGTTGGCCGGGTGGAAACCATCGAGGAACTCACAGGGTTCAAAAAGCCGATTCGCCACTGCATGGTGAACGTTGGCCAAGCAAACGGCACGGGTGAGCTGCAGTCCATCGTCTGTGGCGCTCGCAACTTCGCTGAGGGCGACCTCGTTGTGGTGTCCCTTCCTGGCGCCGTGCTGCCTGGCAATTTCGCCATCGCCGCGCGCGAGACCTACGGCCGCATGTCCGCGGGCATGATCTGTTCGGCTGCTGAGCTGGGCCTGGCAGATAAGTCCGACGGCATCATCACCCTGGAAGCCAACCTCGCCGAGCCGGGCACGGACGCCCGCGAAATCCTCGGCCTGGCGGATACCGTCTTTGACGTCAATATCACCCCAGACCGCGGCTATGCTCTCTCCGCGCGAGGTCTCACCCGCGAGCTCGCCTCCGCGTTCAACCTCTCCTTCAAGGATGTGGCGCTGCACCCCGAGATCGCGGGCTTTGACCTGGCAAGCGTACCTGCGCCCACCGCGGAGTCGCTCCAGGTGCGCGTGGAGGCAGACACCAAGGCGCGCCGCTTTGGCCTGCGCAAGGTCAGTGGCATCGACCCAAGCGCGCAATCCCCACTATGGCTGCAGCGTGAGCTGATGCTGGCAGGGCAGCGCGTGGTGAACCCTGCTACCGACGTGACCAACTACATCATGCTGCTGCTTGGCCAGCCAATGCACGCTTTCGACGCGGACAAGATCCAAGGTGGCCTGGTGGTACGCCGCGCTCAGGCAGGCGAGACGCTGGAAACGCTGGACCATGTGAAGCGCACATTGGACCCAGAGGACGTGGTGATTGCAGATGACTCCGGCATTCAGTCCCTCGCCGCGGTGATGGGCGGTAGTTCGTCGGAAATCGCAGACACCACCACAAACGTGTACTTTGAGGCTGCGAACTGGGACCAGATCACCGTGGCCCGTACTTCGCGCCGCCACAAGCTGAGCTCGGAGGCCTCCAGGCGCTTCGAGCGCGGAGTTGACCCAGCGATCATTGAGGTTGCGTTGGACATGGCCTGCGAGTTGCTGGTGCGCATCGCCGGCGGCACCATCGAGGCCGAGCGCACCCTGGTGGGTGAGACGCCACAAAGCGCAGCCATTTCCATGCGTGCGCAGCGTCCTGCGGAGATTGCCGGTGTTGATTACACCCGCGAGACTGTGGTTTCCCGTTTGGAAGAAGTTGGCTGCGTGGTAACGGTCTCCGACGGAGGCGACGAGCTGGAAGTCGCCCCACCAACCTGGCGCCATGACATCACCATGACCGCAGACCTGGTGGAAGAGGTGCTGCGCCTTGAGGGGTTGGAGGACATCCCAACCATCGTGCCTTCCGCACCCGTGGGTGCAGGCCTTACCGCTGCGCAGAAGCGCCGTCGCGCCGTTACCCACACGCTTGCGCATCACGGCTACGCGGAGATCCTGCCAACCCCGTTCATCAAGAACGACACCTTTGAGCAGTGGGGCCTTGATGCCTCCGATCCACGCCGCGCGGTGGTAAAGGTACAGAACCCGCTGGATGCGGACTACGCCATCTTGGGCACCACCTTGCTGCCTTCCATGCTGGAGGCTCTGGGCCGCAACGTGGCCCGTGGTCAGCGCGACTTCAGCCTTTTTGGTGTGCAGCAGGTTTCCTTTGCTCGCGGTGAGGGCCGCAGCCCCATGTTGGATGTGCGCGTGCGGCCGTCGGAAAGCGAAGTTGTGCAGCTCCTTGAGTCGCTGCCGTACCAGCCGCTGCACGCCGCAACCGTTGCCACCGGTGACATTGAGTTCGCCGGCCCTTGGGGGCAAGGGCGCGCCTACTCCTACGCAGACGCCATTGAGTCCGCAAAGATTGTGGCTCGTGCGGCGGGTGTGCGCCTGGAGCTGGAGAACGCCGAGGAACTGCCGTGGCACCCGGGCCGTTGCGCTGCGCTGAAGGTCGCGGGTCAGGTGGTGGGCCACGCCGGTGAGCTTCACCCACAGGTGCTTGAGCGCCTGGGCCTGCCCGCGCGTACCTGCGCTATGGAAATTGACCTCACGGCCTTGCCGTTTGAGGAGAACCTGCCGGCGCCGGTGCTTTCCGCATTCCCTGCGCTCAACCAGGATTTGGCGCTCGTGGTGGATGAGCAGACTGCTGCAGAAAGCGTGCGTGCGCTGATCGCGGAAGCCGCCGGCGAACTGCTGGAGAGCGTGGAGCTCTTTGACGTCTACCGCTCCGAGTCGCTTGGCGCGGGCAAGAAGTCCCTGGCGTTTTCCCTGGTGTTCCGCGCGAAGGACCGCACCCTGACGGATGAAGAGTGCTCCCAGGGCCGTCTGGCTGCCGCGAAGCGCGCCGAGGAAGTGTTCGGGGCAAGCATGCGCGCTTAAGCGCGATGAAGGACAAACGCCGGGAAAGGCTAGGGGGTGGCTAGGGGTGAGTCTTTCCCGGTGTTTGTGTCTGGGGCGGTTCCGACGCCCCCAAATGGTCACTGGCCGTGTTCGCTCCCAACCGAACACGGGGTTCAGGACCGAATAAATCTATGCAATATTGCATAATTTTCCCGTTTGGCCTGGAAGTCCGGGGGAGTAGTTGAATAATTTGCAACACTGCGCATAAATGCTAGTATTGCTCCATGTGTGAAACTCAATCTAGCGGCAACCCATCCGGATCAGGCGTGATCCGCGTAGCCGTTGCCGGCGCTTCTGGCTATGCGGGTGCAGAAATCCTGCGTTTGCTGCTTGCGCATCCAGCGTATCTCGACGGCACAATCCAGATCGGGGCGCTCACCGGGGCCTCAACTGCGGGTAAGACAGTGGGTGAGCTCATGCCCCATCTCAGCGACCTCGCAGAGTGCGTGATTGAGCCAACCACTCAGGAAACCCTAGCGGGCCATGACGTGGTGTTCCTGGCGTTGCCGCACGGGCACTCGGCGGAAATTGCAACGCAACTCGGCGAGGATGCCGTGATTATCGACTGCGCCGCTGACTTCCGCTTGCGTTCCGAACAGGACTGGGACGCCTACTACGGCGGCACCTACGCCGGGCACTGGCCATATGGCTTGCCCGAGGTGGCACACAACCGCGAGGAACTCCGCGGCAGCAAGCGGGTAGCGGTTCCAGGGTGTTTCCCCACCGGGGCTACCTTGGCCATGGCACCCTCCTTCGCGGCCGGCTTGGTGGAGCAGGACGTGAACATCGTGTCCATCACCGGCGTTTCCGGCGCCGGGAAGAAGGCCAACGTGGACCTCCTTGGTTCTGAGACCATGGGTTCGCTCAAGGCCTACAACACGGCCGGTAAGCACCGCCACAACCCGGAGATTCGGCAAAACCTCGCGGGTGCCGCGGCCCATGGCGCCAAGGGGCAAGCACTCGAACCGAAGGTGAGCTTCACCCCGGTCTTGGCGCCGCTGCCTCGCGGAATCCTTACCACCGCCACCGCATTCTTGCGCGAGGGCGTGGAGCTGCAGGATGTTCGCCAAGCGTATGCGGAGTATTACGCCGGGGAAGCATTCGTGCGGATCCTGCCCGAAGGCCAGCAGCCCCAAACGCAAAACGTGGTGGGGTCCAACATGTGCCACCTCCAGGTTGAGGTGGATGAGGCCGCCGGGAAGCTTTTGGTCACCACGGCAATCGACAACCTCTGCAAAGGCACCGCCGGGGCCGCCGTGCAATGCATGAACCTTGCGCTCGGCCTCCAAGAAACCGCAGGTCTGCCGCGAAACGCCGTAGCCCCCTAAGCACCTGCTCCAGCGCGGCGCACTTGTCTCTTGCTGGAAACGGCGCGTCGGCGCGTCGGAAAGCCCCCTTAAAACCATCAACGCCACACTTTTACACGCAACTCAAGGAGACACCATGAGCGGAATTACCACCCCAGCCGGATTTGAGGCCTCGGGGCTCGTCGCGGGCATTAAGCCCTCCGGCAACAAGGACATGGCGCTGGTGCGCAATCTTGGGCCGAAGTTCGTGGCGGCTGGTGTGTTCACCAGGAATCGTGTGGTGGCGTCGCCGGTGAAGCTCAGCAGGAAGGCGCTGGAATCTGGCACGCTGCACGCGGTGCTGTACAACTCCGGCAATGCCAACGCCTGCAACGGTGCGCAGGGCGATGCCGACGCCAAGCTCCTGGTGGACCAGGCTGCAGAACTGCTTGGGGTGGATGCCCTTGACGTAGCGATGTGCTCCACCGGGCTGATTGGCGACGTCCTGCCAGTGCCCAAGATGCAACAAGCACTCCCGGCGTTGGTGGAACAGCTCAGCGACGCCGAAGAAGCGGGACACGTGGCGGCTGAATCCATCATGACTACGGACACCGTGGCGAAAGAAGCCTTCTACCAGGGAGAAGGATGGTCCATCGGCGGCATGGGCAAGGGCGTGGGCATGATGGCTCCTTCACTGGCGACCATGCTGGTGTGCCTCACCACGGACGCCGATGTTTCCGCGGACGTTGCGCAGCAGGCTCTGGAGCAGGGCAGTGCCGTTACCTTTAACACCCTGGACATCGATGGGTCCACCTCCACGAATGACACCGTGCTGCTGCTCGCCAACGGGGCCTCCGGCGTGCGTGTGGACGCTGAGGAGTTCAAGGCCGCGGTGCTGCAGGTATGCGCGGCGCTCGCCGATCAAATGCAAGCCGACGCCGAGGGTGTGACCAAGCGCGTCAAAGTCACGGTCACCGGCACCAGTACCGACGAGCAGGCGCTCGAGGCAGCTCGCACCCTCGCGCGCGACAATCTGTTCAAGTGCGCAATGTTCGGCTCCGACCCCAACTGGGGCAGGGTGCTTGCCGCAGTGGGCATGGCCCAGGCAGACATGGACCCAGACAACATCTCGGTGTATTTCAATGACCAGCCGGTATGCGTAGGCTCCACTGGTGCGCCGGGCGCTCGCGACGTAGACCTTAGCGGAGCAGACATCGATGTGCGCGTGGATCTGGGAACTGGCGGGCAAGGTGAAGCCTTCGTGCGCACTACCGACCTGTCTCACGCCTATGTGGAAATCAATTCTGCATACTCCAGCTAGTAGTTGAACTGCTATCACAACGCACACCACCAAACCACACCGGGCTCTCTGTCACACACTGCCGTTGCGAGCCATAAAGAAAGGGCCTCCTGCCGTGAATTTTGAAGCTATTGACCAGCTCACTGCCCAGGATCGGGCGCACGTCCTCGCTGAGGCCTTGCCCTGGCTGCAACACTTCCGCGACAAGATCGTGGTGGTGAAGTACGGCGGAAACGCCATGGTGGATGAGGACCTTAAGCGAGCATTCGCGGCGGACATGGTGTTCCTGCGCACCGTTGGCGTGAAGCCCGTGGTGGTCCACGGCGGTGGCCCACAAATCAATGAGATGTTGGACCGCCTGGGCATGAAAGGTGAGTTCAAGGGCGGCTTCCGCGTGACTACTCCAGAGGTGATGGACGTGGTGCGGATGGTCCTGTTTGGGCAGGTTGGCCGCGATCTTGTAGGCCTGATTAATTCCTACGGTCCGCTGGCGGTGGGTACCTCCGGCGAGGACGCCGGGCTGTTCCACGCGGAAAAGCGCCTGATTGAGATCGACGGCCAGCTCACGGACATCGGCCAGGTTGGCAACATCACCCATGTGGACGCTTCCGCCCTCATGGACATCATTGAAGCCGGCAGGATTCCCGTGGTGTCCACCATCGCCCCAGGCGAGGACGGTGAGGTGTTCAACATCAATGCCGATACGGCAGCCGGCGCCCTCGCTGCAGCCCTTGGTGCAGAGCGTCTGTTGATCCTCACCAACGTGGAAGGCCTGTACACCGACTGGCCAAACCGCGATTCCTTGGTGTCAAAGATCAAGGTAGGAAAATTGGCTTCCCTCCTGCCGCAGTTAGACTCCGGCATGATCCCCAAAATGGAAAGCTGCCTCAATGCGGTGCAAGCGGGGGTTCAGGCGGCGCACGTGATCGACGGCCGCTTTGCCCACAGTGTGTTGTTGGAACTGCTTACCGAAGGCGGCATTGGCACCATGGTGGTGCCCGATGTGCAGGACGTTCAGGAAGAAACCGAACACGAATCAACTGTGTATCGCGCAGCCGTCCCGCGCTAAGTCCAATTACTCCAACCACACCAACTGCTCAATCTGACCAAAAAACTCACCGCAAAAGGACCACCCATGACAAACACCGAACACGCCCAGCAGGCCTGGCAGTCCACGCTGATGGACAACTACGGCACCCCACAGGTAGCCCTGGCCAGCGGTAACGGCTCCACCTTGGTCGACGTAGACGGCAAGACCTACATTGACATGCTCGCGGGCATCGCCGTGAACTCGCTTGGCTACGGCCACCCTAAGGTGGTGGCCGCTGTGAGCGAGCAGGTGGCAACATTGGCGCACAGTTCCAATTTGTTTGCCACCCAGCCGGTGCTGAACGTTGCGGCCAAGCTGAAAGAGCAGTTCGCCAGGGTTGCCGGAGAAGAGAACGCCGAAAGCACGCGCTTGTTCTTCTGTAACTCAGGCACCGAGGCTAACGAGGCCGTGTTCAAGCTTGCACGCCTGACTGGCCGCTCAAGGATCCTGGCAGCCACCCACGGTTTCCACGGCCGTACCATGGGTGCGCTGGCAATGACTGGCCAACCGGACAAGCAGGCGCCTTTTGCGCCACTGCCGCAGGGTGTGGAGTTTTTCCCATACGGGGACCTGGACTATGTGCGGAAATTGGTGGAGCACGATCCGTCGGAAACCGCCGCCATCATCCTGGAGCCGATCCAGGGCGAGACCGGCGTGATCCCCGCACCGGAGGGATTCCTCGAGGGCTTGCGCGAGCTCTGCGACGCACACGGCATCCTCCTCGCCGTTGATGAAGTCCAGACCGGCATCGGGCGCACCGGCCAATTTTGGGCTTTCGAGCACGCGACCGGGGTAGTTCCAGACATCATTTCTATGGCGAAGGGCCTCGGCGCTGGTCTGCCGATCGGCGCGGTGCTGGCCCACGGCAAGGCTGCCACGCTGTTTAGCCCCGGCAAGCACGGCACAACCTTTGGCGGCAATCCACTGGCCTGCGCGGCGGCCGGTGTGGTGCTGGAGGAACTGACGCCTGAGTTCCTCGCCGAAGTTCAGCGCAAAGGCGAGAAGCTGCGGAAGGCGCTCGAGGCACTTCCCGAGGTGCAGCAAGTTCGCGGCCGCGGTCTGATGCTCGGCGTGGTACTGCACAATCCCGTGGCTAAGCAGGCAGTGAGCACCGCGCTCGAAAACGGGCTGATCCTCAACGCCCCGAGCGAGCAGGTGCTTCGCCTCACGCCACCGCTGGTGATCACCGACGCAGAACTGGAGGATGCAGTCCAGCGCATCGCCAACGTGCTTACGCAGGTAGATAAAGCTTAACGACGAGCTCAAGCCTCAAGACCCAAGGCCCGAGGCTCAAGGCCCAAGGAAAAGAAAGAAGAGCAAACCTATGGCAAACGCACACGACACAGCAGCTCCCGGTAACCGCACCTTAGGCCGCGAACGCGGCGTTATCAACGGTGTGCGCCACTTCCTGGAGGATGACAACCTCACGCCACAAGAGCAGCAGGAAGTTCTGGAGCTGGCGCTCGCGCTGAAGGCCGACCCATACGCCCACCGCGTGTTTGAGGGGCCGCAATCCGTGGCAGTACTTTTTGACAAGACTTCCACCCGCACGCGCTTCTCCTTTGATGCAGGCGTTGCCAAGCTTGGCGGAAACGCAATCGTGGTGACCACCAGTGATTCCCAAATGGGCAAGGGGGAGACGTTTCAAGACACCGGCGCGGTGCTTTCCCGCTTTGTCTCCATGATCGTGTGGCGGACCTTTGCCCACAGCAACTTTGAGGAGCTTGCTGAGGGCGCAACGGTGCCAATTGTGAATGCGCTGTCCGACGACCTCCACCCCTGCCAGATCCTGGCTGACCTGCAGACTATCGTGGAGCACCTTTGCCCGCAGCAGGGCCCTGCGGGTTTGAAGGGGCTGCGTGCGGCCTACCTTGGCGACGGTGACAATAACATGGCCAACAGCTACCTGTTGGGCATGGCCACCGCAGGTATGGATATTGCCATCGTGGCGCCAAAGGACTTCCAGCCAAAGCAGGAGTGGGTGGAGCGCGCACAACAGCGCGCGGAGCAAACCGGCGCAACCATCACGGTAAGTGACTCCCTGGACGCCGTTGATGGCGTAGATGTGGTGATTACTGACACCTGGGTGTCCATGGGAATGGAAGGCGATGGCCTAGACCGCCGGACGCCATTCCTGCCGTATCAGGTGGATGATGCGGTGATGGCTCGCGCCAATCAAGGGGCAATCTTCCTGCACTGCCTGCCTGCATACCGGGGCAACGAGGTGACGGCCTCGGTGATTGACGGCCCACAGTCCGTGGTGTTCGATGAGGCTGAAAACCGACTTCACGCCCAAAACGCACTCATGGTGTGGCTTATGCAGAACCAGCCAAGCCAGGAACAGGTGTAGCCCGCGCAGAGGTGAGTTCCAATCGAGCTTGAAATGGTTGAGAGGTAAGGAAACGTGGCAGCAAATCCAATAACGCGAACAGTGCGCCAAGCACTCATTTTGGACCTGCTTGAAGAGCACACGGTGAGCAGCCAAATGCAGCTTTCGGAGCTGCTGTCCAAGCATGGAGTGGACATCACCCAAGGCACCCTGTCCAGGGACTTGGATGAACTCGGTGCGCGGAAAGTGCGCAACGAGCAAGGCCGTGCCTACTACGTGGTGGGTGCGACCGAGGAAGCGGTGATGCCTGGCGCACTCGCGGTCAAGGCCAAACTGCGCAGGATGCTCGACGACCTCTTGGTCTCCGCAGACCACTCCGGCAACATTGCGGTGCTGCGCACCCCACCAGGTGCGGCGCAGTTCCTTGCCTCCTTCATTGACCGGGTGGGAATGGAGCAGGTGGTGGGCACGATCGCAGGAGATGACACCGTGTTTGTGCTTGCCCGCGATCCGCTCACCGGCGCCGAGCTGGTGGAACTGTTCCAGTCCCGCGAACAATAGGGCTGGGCAGTGCTCCTCCGAGGGATGGCCAAGTGGTGGCGTCGGTACCCGATTCCGAACTTCCCTGACTGCCCCAACTGGCGCGCGCCCCAAGGCCAATTGCATGGGCAATGGGAGTGATGTCCAGCAGGGCGTGTACTATTCTTCTTCGGCAATCCTTTTGGAACAAGCGGTGCCTTATGCACCGAAAAGATGCTGCACACAGCGGTGAGCGGCGGACCAATCTCAGTAATGTAACTCAATAATTCAGAACACTTTTCCTCATTAAAGGAGCTTTTCTTATGTCGAACCGCGTGGTTCTTGCGTACTCCGGCGGCCTGGATACCTCCGTGGCCATCCCATACCTGGCAAAGATGACTGGCGGTGAGGTTGTTGCCGTTTCCCTGGACCTCGGCCAGGGCGGGGAGGACATGGAATCCGTCCGTCAGCGTGCCCTTGACTGTGGTGCGGTGGAATCAATCGTGATCGATGCCAAGGATGAGTTTGCAAACGAATACTGCCTGCCAACCATCAAGGCAAACGGCATGTACATGAAGCAGTACCCACTGCTTTCTGCAATCTCCCGCCCACTGATTGTGAAGCACCTCGTTGAGGCGGCAAAGGAGCACGGTGGCACCCACGTTTCCCACGGCTGCACCGGCAAGGGAAATGACCAGGTCCGTTTTGAGGTGGGCTTCCGGGCCCTGGCCCCAGAACTGGAAATCATCGCGCCGGCGCGAGACTACGCCTGGACCCGTGACAAGGCAATTGCCTTTGCGGAAGAGATCAACCTGCCAATCGAGCAGTCTAAGTCTTCCCCATTCTCCATCGACCAAAACGTGTGGGGCCGCGCCGTGGAAACCGGCTTCCTGGAGGATCTGTGGAACCCACCAACCAAGGATCTCTACGCCTACACCGAGGACCCAGCGCTGGGTAACGCCCCTGATGAGGTGATTGTTTCCTTCGAATCTGGCGTGCCAGTGGCAATTGACGGTCGCAAAGTCACCGTGCTGGAGGCCATCGAGGAGCTCAATCGCCGCGCCGGTGCACAGGGCATCGGCCGCCTCGACATGGTGGAGGACCGCCTTGTGGGTATCAAGTCCCGCGAGGTCTACGAGGCCCCAGGTGCCATCGCCCTGATCACCGCCCACCAGGCGCTGGAGGACGTGACCGTTGAGCGCGAGCTCGCCCGCTACAAGCGCCTCATCGACGCCCGCTGGTCCGAGGAGGTCTACGACGGCCTCTGGTACGGCCCACTCAAGCGTTCTCTTGACGCCTTCATTGAGTCCACCCAGGAGCACGTCACCGGCGATATCCGCATGGTCATGCACGCTGGCGCATGCGTGGTCAACGGCCGCCGCTCCAACTACTCCCTCTACGACTTCAACCTGGCAACCTACGACACCGGCGACACCTTCGACCAGACCCTGGCCAAGGGCTTCGTGGAGCTGCACGGTCTGTCCTCCAAGATCGCGAACCGACGCGACCGCGAGGCATAGTAAATAGGTGCAGTAAAAGCGCAGTAAAAGCGCAGTAGCCCAACCCACACCTGACCACCGCAACACTCATCTTTGAAGGGGCAGCAAGAATGCAAAAGCACGGAACGAACGAAGGCGCACTTTGGGGCGGCCGCTTTGCCGGCGGGCCAAGTGAAGCCATGTTCGCACTCAGTGTGTCCACTCACTTTGACTGGGTTCTTGCCCCCTATGATGTGTTGGCCTCAAAGGCACACGCGAAGGTGCTGCACAAGGCGGGTTTGCTCACCGACGCAGACCTCAACACCATGCTCGCAGGCCTGGACACACTTGGCGCGAAGGTTGCCTCGGGCGAGTTCCGCCCGCTGCCTACCGACGAAGACGTGCACGGTGCAATGGAGCGAGGACTCATTGAGATTGTGGGTTCGGAGGTCGGTGGGCGTTTGCGTGCCGGCCGCTCCCGCAACGACCAGGTGGCAACGCTGTTCCGTATGTGGGTGCGAGACGCCGTGCGCGACATCGCCGTGCAGGTCAGCGACCTCATTGACGCCCTGAGCGCCCAAGCCGCAAAGGCGCCCGGTGTGATCATGCCTGGTAAGACCCACTTCCAGGCGGCACAGCCCGTGCTGTTGGCACACAGCCTCCTGGCCCACGCCCAGCCACTACTGCGCGACCTTGAGCGCATCCAGGATTTGGACAAGCGCCTGGCTATTTCCCCATACGGCTCGGGTGCGCTTGCGGGTTCCTCGTTGCGCCTGGACCCTGAGGCAATTGCTGCTGAACTCGGCTTTGCCGACGCTGCCGACAACTCTCTGGACGCCACTTCTTCCCGAGACTTCGCCTCGGAAACCGCCTTTGTGCTCGCGCAAATCGCAGTGGATATGTCCCGGCTGGCTGAGGAAATCATCGCGTGGTGCACCCCGGAGTTTGGTTATGTGACGCTCCACGATTCCTGGTCCACCGGTTCTTCCATCATGCCGCAGAAGAAGAACCCCGACGTTGCCGAGCTCACCAGGGGCAAGACCGGCCGCCTGATCGGCAACCTCGCCGGCCTAATGGCTACCCTCAAGGCAATGCCACTGGCCTACAACCGTGACCTGCAGGAAGACAAAGAGCCAATCGTGGATTCCGTAGCCCAGCTCAACCTGCTGCTGCCGGCCATGACCGGCCTCGTGGCAACCCTGACCTTCCACCCCGAGCGCATGCGAGAGCTCGCACCCGCCGGGTACACCCTGGCAACTGACCTCGCTGAGTGGATGGTCCGCGAGGGCGTGCCGTTCCGTGAAGCACACGAGGCCTCCGGCGCCTGCGTGCGCATCGCCGAGGCCCGCGGGGTTGGTCTCGACGAACTCACCGATGAGGAATTCGCCAGCGTTGATCCACGCCTGACTGCCGGTGTCCGCGAAGTCCTCACCGTAGAAGGTGCGGTGGCATCCCGCGCCACCCGCGGCGGCACCGCCCAGGTGCGCGTAGATGAGCAGCGGGAGCGTCTCGACGCAGCCAACGCCCGCATGCGGGCCTGGGCAACAGTGCCCGTGCTGCCCTAAGTGCCTCAAGGACATAGGAGGGGTGCCATTCCGGCGCCCCTTTTTCTTTGCGCCGCGCGCGAGCGGTGAGGGGAGGGGGCCTTGGCGGCGTCGGAAAGCAATGTCGCACCGGTGCGCTAGACTGATCAGCTATGAGTGCAACCAAGCCTGTTGACCCGAAGCTTCTGGAGATCCTCGTCTGCCCGCAGGACAAGGGCAAGTTGCGATATCTGGAGGAAGAAGCCGTGCTGGTCAACGAGCGCCTGGGGATTGCATACCCCATCAAGGACGGTATCCCGGTGATGCTCGCTAATGAAGCCATCACTTGGCCAGCGCAATAGCCTGAACAGTTGTGCGGGGGAGGGCCCGATCCGAAGGGGGTTCGGTTGGGCAAAGAAAAACATGATGAGGAACAGATGAATATCATTGATGAGCTGCAGTGGCGCGGCTTGATTAACCAATCTACGGACGTTGAGGCGCTGCGGGAGGCCTGCGCGGAACCGATCACCCTGTACTGCGGGTTTGACCCAACCGGAGATTCGCTGCACGCCGGCCACCTGGTGCCGATGGTGATGCTGCGTCGCTTCCAGGAGGCAGGACACAAGCCGATCACCCTCGCTGGTGGCGCAACCGGCATGATTGGCGACCCCCGCGATGTGGGCGAGCGCGTAATGCTCACCGAGGAAAAAGTGGCGGAAAACTTGGAGGCCATCAAGGGGCAACTGCGCCGCTTCGTTGATTTTGAGGGCAGTAACGCCGCTGTGATGGTCAATAACGCAGACTGGACAATGAAGATGTCCGTGGTGGAGTTCCTGCGTGACGTAGGTAAGAACTTCTCCCTGAACACCATGCTGGACCGAGATACCGTGAAGCGCCGCCTGGAGTCGGACGGCATTTCCTACACGGAGTTCTCTTACATGCTCCTGCAGTCCAATGACTACGTACACCTCAACCGTGAGTTTGGGTGCAGTCTGCAGATCGGTGGCGGTGACCAATGGGGCAACATCGTCTCAGGCGTGGACTTGGTGCGCCGCGTGGAAGGCAAGAAGGTCCACGGACTCACCGTTCCGCTGGTGACGGATGCTCAGGGCCAAAAGTTTGGCAAGTCCACCGGCGGCGGGAAGCTGTGGCTGGACCCTGAAAAGACCAGCCCTTACTCCTGGTACCAGTACTTCCTTAATGCTGGCGACTCCGTGGTGATTGACTACCTCCGCTGGTTCACCTTCCTCAGCCAGGAAGAAATCGCCGAGCTCGAGGTCGCCGTAGCCGAGGAACCATTCAAGCGCGCCGCACAACGCCGCCTCGCGCAGGAAATGACCAACCTTGTCCACGGTGAGCAAGCAACCCAGGCCGTAGAGCTCGCCGCGCAGGCACTCTTTGGCCGCGCGGCACTCGAAGAGCTCGACGAACGCACCCTCGCCGGAGCGCTCGCTGAGACGGAGGTTGCGGAGATCGGTGCCGACGCCCCCAAGACGATCATTGACCTCTTGGTGGCCACGGGCCTCGCGGATTCCAAGGGCGCTGCCCGCCGTACGGTGAAAGAAGGCGGCGCATACGTGAATAACCAGCGCATCGACGACGAAACCTGGGAGCCCAACCAAGATGACCTCCTGCACGGTGCCTGGCTCGTGCTGCGCAAGGGCAAGAAAAACTTTGCCGGCGTGAAGATGCTGTAGGGCGACGCCGCCATTGGCGCCGAGGCTCTGGATCTTGGGTCTTGGGGCTTGGATCTTGGGAGTGGAGTGACTTTGGGAGCGGTTACTCCGCTCCCTTTTTGCTATCTACCTGGGGGTTTGTGTTGTTGCCGGATTGTGTGTAGCTTAGGTCGAGTCGCCGCAGCCGGTTATCCACCGGCTAAGAAGCGGAAGCTCAGGCAGATGCTGTGGCGGTGACCCAAGAAGAATGCTTGATGCAGTATTTGCGCTTGGCGCAAGGCCGTGTTAATGTTTCTTCTTACCGCCTTTTCACCGGCCAATGCTGGTCAGTGTGGGGTGTGTGGTGGTTGTTTGAGAACTCAATAGTGTGCCAATGTACTTAAAATATTTTTGTTTTTGTACTATATTTTTTTGGTTTTGTGTTGTGGTGTTGACCGGGCAAGTGTGGCTTGCTTGTGAAAATACTTATAGCTAAAAACTGTTTTTTGTGTGTGGGGTTGTTCCTCGTCGGAGCCTCACACGCTATTTATTTTTTGCCAGTTGTTGGGCTTTCCAACGATTTTTGCAAGGGATGTTTTTTCTTGTTTTTTGTGGAGAGTTTGATCCTGGCTCAGGACGAACGCTGGCGGCGTGCTTAACACATGCAAGTCGAACGG
>NZ_JANIKD010000080.1 GCF_024580955.1 Corynebacterium sp. 122RC1
CGGGTGGGCCCTGTCAGATTCGATGCGCACGCAGCTGCTGCCGCTGCAGGCGCTCAATCAAGCAATTGTCAGCGCCAAGGAAACAACTGGGCTTATTCACCACTCGGATCATGGCTCCCAGTACGTGAGCATCATCTACAACGAGCGTTTGGCTGAGTATGAATCGGCCTGAGTTTTTCGGAGACTACAGGTAAAAGCCTTACTGGGCTTTTCGGGTGGTGTTGAATTCCTCGTAGTCCTGCTCGTATTCGATCGGGGGAACGTCACCGATCGACGAGTGCAGACG
>NZ_JANIKD010000081.1 GCF_024580955.1 Corynebacterium sp. 122RC1
TCGGCCACCCACAACTTATTGGGCCCAGGGGCCCTAAAGTGCCGATGGACCAAGTCAGGGCGCAGATCCGGCCGACGTGACTTACGTGTTGTCACAGGACCTCGGCCTTTGGCCCTGCCAGATACTCTGAATCGGCCTGAGTTTTTCGGAGACTACAGGTAAAAGCCTTACTGGGCTTTTCGGGTGGTGTTGAATTCCTCGTAGTCCTGCTCGTATTCGATCGGGGGAACGTCACCGATCGACGAGTGCAGACG
>NZ_JANIKD010000082.1 GCF_024580955.1 Corynebacterium sp. 122RC1
CGTCTGCACTCGTCGATCGGTGACGTTCCCCCGATCGAATACGAGCAGGACTACGAGGAATTCAACACCACCCGAAAAGCCCAGTAAGGCTTTTACCTGTAGTCTCCGAAAAACTCAGGCCGATTCACACGTACTGGGAGCCATGATCCGAGTGGTGAATAAGCCCAGTTGTTTCCTTGGCGCTGACAATTGCTTGATTGAGCGCCTGCAGCGGCAGCAGCTGCGTGCGCATCGAATCTGACAGGGCCCACCCG
>NZ_JANIKD010000083.1 GCF_024580955.1 Corynebacterium sp. 122RC1
CACCAAAAGGCGTCACTCCTGGTGTGGATACCTGTCACCAAAAGAGTTTGAAGCCAAGACCGCGTGAGCTAACATAATCCCATCATATTGACCACCCGATGTGTCTACTTTCCGGGGGTCGGCCCCTAGCATCCGTTGAAGTCTGAAAAGACGACGCTGATACGGGCGCCTAGCAAGGCATCATCGCAGGCCCTATCCTCACGGCGTTTAGTGCCATCGTGCCACTTGTAGTAGGAAGACCTGTTGACATCAA
>NZ_JANIKD010000084.1 GCF_024580955.1 Corynebacterium sp. 122RC1
TCATAGAAGGCAACCGCATCCCTTTTGAACTGCTCGTCATAGCGTTTCGCTGACATGGTGGTAGATTACCTTTCCCCCAGCCCGACTGAGCTGAGATTGGGTGTCTACCTAACGGGGGTCAGGTCCCTACGGTGCGAAGAGAATCACCGCTGAACTGAACTCCCAGAAGGGGTTTGTTTCGGTGAATCATAAGCGTGTAGCCAGGGTTATGAAAAACATGAGCTTACGTGGCTACACCAAGCGTAGGAAAGTG
>NZ_JANIKD010000085.1 GCF_024580955.1 Corynebacterium sp. 122RC1
ATAAGCTCATTTTTGTAGGAGCCGTTGACGTTTTCGGCCAGCGCATTGTCATAGGAATCTCCCACCGTGCCGGTAGAGGCAGTAATCCCATACTCAGCCAAACGCTCGTTGTAGATGATGCTCACGTGAAGCGGCCTGGGTTGGTCGGAGACTAGGTTTTACCCTAGGAGGACGATCAGCATGGCACGACCCAGTCAGTACGACGCAGCCACGCAGGAGCGCGCGGTGCGCATGTACTTCGAGCGCCTCGAG
>NZ_JANIKD010000009.1 GCF_024580955.1 Corynebacterium sp. 122RC1
GCCCAACCAAGCCCCCAACCAAACCCCCAAAACGCAAAAACGCCCCGCCACTTCATGTGGCGGAGCGTTGTTTGACTAGAGCTGTCGTCGCCCCTTCTAATGCGTAGCTGTAACGAGCTGGCGCTTAGCGGGTGGTGAACGGCAGGAGAGCCATCTCGCGGGCGTTCTTCACTGCGGTTGCTACCTGACGCTGCTGCTGCGGGGTCAGGCCGGTAACGCGGCGGGAACGGATCTTCTGGCGATCAGAGATGAACAGACGAAGGGTCTCGATGTCCTTGTAGTCCACCTTCTCGATGCCCTTAGCCTTGAGAGGGTTCTTCTTTGGGCGGCGGGACTGCTCGATCCGCGCCTTCTTGATGTTGTTGCGCTTCATTGGAACCTCCGATTACCAGCTGGACTTACGAACGCCAGGAAGCTCACCGCGGTGAGCCATCTCGCGCAGGCGGACACGGGAAACACCGAACTTCCGCAGGAAGCCGCGTGGGCGGCCATCGCGGGAGTCGCGGTTGCGGACGCGAACTGGGGATGCGTCGCGTGGCTGACGGTTCAGCTCAAACTGTGCGTCCAGACGGTCCTCATCAGAGGTGTTTGGGTTCTTGATGATTGCCTTGAGCTCGTTACGGCGCTCCGCGTAGCGGGCGACGATTTCCTTGCGCTGCTCGTTCTTGGCGATCTTAGACTTCTTAGCCATGAATTAACGCTCCTCGCGGAATTCGACGTGCTTGCGGACTACCGGATCGTACTTCTTCAAGGTGATGCGATCAGGGTTGTTGCGCTTGTTCTTACGGGTGACGTAGGTGTAACCGGTGCCAGCCGTAGACTTCAGCTTGATGATCGGACGAATGTCATTGCGTGCCATCTTTTAGATCTTCTCCCCACGTGCTCGGATCTTTGCAACCACGGACTCAATGCCATCGCGGTCAATGATCTTCAGGCCCTTGGTGGAAACGTTCAAGGTGATGGTACGGCCCTCAGAGGGCAGGTAGAACTTACGACGCTGCACGTTGGGGTTCCAACGGCGGGAGGTGCGTCGGTGCGAGTGTGAGACTTGCTTGCCGAAGCTCGGCTTGCGTCCCGTAACCTGGCAAATAGCCGACATAGGTTTCTTTCTCCTAGCCGCCCACTCCAAAACCTGCGGGCGCTTGCCTATCCGCGGCGCAAAATGCAAAACGCCTTTTCACAGGCGTACTACCGGGAGAAGCGAGCTGCCAAACACGAGCCGAAGGGGCGATAAACGTACATTGTGACAACAGCAAGGGAAAAGCTTACATGCTTGAGGTGAATTTTCCTAATCCCCGCCGCGTCCACAATCTTCGCCGTAGCCCGTGTGACTGCAGTGAAAAGGGAGGCGTTCCGACGCCGCCAGCGCCACCACCACTCAGGGCTCCTGCGCGGAAGCAAGGTCCCATTCAGTAGCGGGGCGCCGCATCGGTGCCGGGAACCGGGTCCTGTGGGTTGAGCGCCCGCGCGAGGTGGAGGGCCAACACGGTGCGGTCGCGCGCCTGAAGCTTTCGCAGCAAGGACGATACGTGATTTTTCACGGTGCCTTCCGCGAGGTGCAGCGTGCTTGCGATCTCTGCGTTGTTTGCCCCTTGGGCAACGAGTTCGGCAACGGTGCGTTCGGCGCGGGTGAGAATGGCCAGCTCTTGGGATTGCTGCGCCGCGGCTGGATTGGTGTACGCGAAGCGGGCTACGCGGGGGTCCAGCACCACACCACCTTGGGCTACCTGGGTGATCGCCTCGGCAAGTTGTTCCGGGGACACGTCTTTGAGGATGTAGCCCGCCGCCCCGGCTTTCATGAGGTTGTGGACTAGGGAGGCATCGTCAAACGTGGTGAGCACCAATACTGGGAGCTGTGGGTAGTGTTTGCCCAGATCATGCACCACGTCTAGGCCACTGAATTCGGGCATGGCGGCGTCGGTCACCACTACGTCGGGCTCCCATTTGCGCACCAGGGCGTTGGCGCGGCGGCCATCGGTGCTGGTGGCCACGATCTCAAAGCCTTCAAAGGTTTCCAGGAGGAGTTTGAGGCCGTCCAGGATGACGCGGTGGTCGTCAATCAGCAAAATCTTTGGCATAGCAGCATTCCTTTATTTCAGATTGGCTTCGAGCACAGCGCCCTGTTCATTAGCCGTGAGGTTCAATGTGCCGCCCTGAGCCTCAATCCTCTCCCGCAGAGTTTTCAGCCCAAAGCCTTCGGTAGTTACGGAGCTCTCAGAGGTAGCTATGCCATTGTCTTCGAGTCGGAAGTGAACCTGCCCATGCGCCTCGTGAATGCTCAGGTGGGCCTTGGTTGCTCCAGAGTGCCGCGCGGTGTTCGTGAGGGCTTCTTGGGTGATCCTGAGCAGGAGGAGCTCAATCTCGCGGGAGAGGGCGCCAATCTGAATGTTCGTGACCACCTCTAGGCCCGTTCCCTTGAACGTATCGCTCACCGCCTGCAACGCATCGGACAACGAGCCTTCCTGGAGGGCAATCGGATGGAGTGCTCGCACGGTGGAACGCATTTCCTGCAGTGCTTGGGTGCAGGTAGCACGCGCGATTTTGAGCTGAGCTTCCGCGCGCTCGGGGCTTGTGGGGAAGGTGCGCTGGGCGACGTCGATATGCAGCCCAATGCTGGTGAGGTGGTGCCCCAAGCCGTCGTGCAACGCCGCGGAGATGCGCGCGCGTTCGTCGGCAAGCGTGAGTTCGCGTGCCTGAGTGAGCTCCTGGCGCAACTGTGCGTTGGCTTCGCGGGCGCGGAGCACGAGACCGCCGAGGTGTAATCCTGCCAGCAGAAACAGGGTGATCGAGGCCATGTTGAGCAATTCTTGGACCCAGGTGAGGGATGTGCCAAGGATCATCGTTGCGGCGTAGCAGCCCACTAATACGCAGGAGGTGATGGCCACTTTGGAGAGGTCTTCCAGCATGAGCGCAATGACCGCGAGCCAGAAGGGGAAGAGGGCCAGTAAGTTGTCGCTGGTCACCCACAATGCGAGCGTGCACAGGGTGAACAGCAGCACGGAGAGTTTGCCTGGGGCGGTGCGCCACCAGATCCACGATGCACAGGCGAAGGCCAGCAAAAGGTATGTTGCTTCGCGGCCTCCTTGCTGGCTGTAGATGGCGCTCGCGGCCAAGGCTGCCGCCGTGGTGAACCCGTAATCCAGAAATGCCGATTCCATTGAGGCGAAACCCCTGGCTGCCCTCGAGCTCTTGGCTGCCTGGGGGAACTTTGACGCGTCTGTGGGACTCTGCACACTCATAGCTTCAAGCCTAAAAGGGTGTGCACCCGCAGACCCATGACTTGGGTCATGATTTCTGGGGCAAAGTGGTGACCGTGGCGCGATGTCTACGCGCCGCAGCGTTCTTAGCGTGGAAACCATGAACACATTGCAAACTCAAGCTACGCCCACAAAGGCCGCCCACCGTATCCAAGCGCTGGACGTTGCCCGTGGTGTTGCGATCCTCGGTACCTTTGCCGCCAACGTGTGGCTGTTTGCCCGTCCTTTCAATGGCATTGACCTCGGCGGCCTGGTCAGTGGCCCAGCTCTGTGGGAGCAGCTCGGCCAGCAGAACGTGGGTGAGAAGATTGAGTCGTTGATGGGTGTAATTACCGACGGCAAGTTCCTCGGCCTCCTCACCTTGATGTTTGGCATCGGCCTGGAAATTCAGTACCAATCCGCCTTGCGCCGCGGAAGGCCCTGGCCACGCAGCTACCGCCCCCGCGCCTGGATCCTCATGCTGGAAGGCACACTGAACTACATCTTCGTGTTTGCCTTTGACGTCCTTATGGGATACGCCCTCACCGCGCTCGCTGTCGCGCCGTTGCTCGCCTCCAAGCATGTGAAGCGGTGGATGTGGGCAGGCCTTGTGGTCCACCTGAGCTTCCTTTCCTTCCTGGTGTGGAGCTCCCTTTCCGCTGCCGAAGCGCAAGCGGGACTGGCAACCGAAGCATCGCCGTATCCCACCAGCTACTTTGCGCAAATCCAGGAGCGAATTATCAACTTTGGCATGTGGCGTTTTGAGGTGCCGATCATGTTCCTCATGGGCCTCGGCATGTTCATTGTTGGTTCCCGCCTCTACCGTGCCGGCCTGTTTGAGCCTCACGGGGCGAAGCTGCGCACGCAGATGATGGCGCTGGGCCTCGGCGCAGGTATTCCACTCGATCTCTTCCTGCGCTTGTTCTGCCCCTCGGCGTTCTCCGCGCTCTCCCGCTACGGGAGCTCCTCGCTGGTGGCGCTGGGTATCCTCTCTCTGATTGCGGCTTGGTATTGCCGACGCGCCCAGGGCTCCACGGGGCAGGGCATCTCTGGCGGCAACGAGAGTAGGGAAGTGGGCCTCATTGGTGCCCACGTTGCGAACGTGGGCAAGATGGCGTTGAGCTGCTACGTTGGCCAAAACATCTTTGGTCTAGTGGTATTCAATTGGTTCGGAGTTGGGCGGTTGATTGAGGGTGAATACTTCACATATTGGGTCTTGGGCTTCTTTGTGCTGGGCTGCGCGCTGATGATCGGTTGCAGCACCCTGTGGCTGCGCCGCTTTCCACGCGGGCCGATGGAGACGGTGTCCCACGCGCTTATGGCTAAAGCTGCGCGCACCCAAATGAGGCGCGCGGAGAAGAAAGCGGCCGTGCAAATTGGGTGATAGTGAGGGGTTTTAGGGATTTCCCAAATGGTGGAAAACCCTGTAAGATTGGCAAAGTTGTCTGTGGCCTGGAGGGCGTGAGCGTGCAGAAAACCCTGCTCACCTGCGCACAATAGAGCTGCTAGGCAGATGTAAGAAGATCATTTCGCACCCAACTCGGGCACGATCCCAGACGCCAACACTGCTCGCTTAAGTGAGTTTTCTGGCAAAAGCGCTGGGAACCGACCCGAAGTCTCAATCCTGAGGGAAACGAATACATATGAAGAAGGACATCCACCCGGATTACCACCCGGTTGTGTTCCGCGATGCAGGTACTGGCTACCAGTTCCTGACTCGCTCCACCGCCACTTCTGACCGCACCGTTGAGTGGGAAGATGGCAACGAGTACCCATTGATCGTGGTTGACGTGACCAGCGAATCTCACCCATTCTGGACCGGCGCACAGCGTGTCATGGACACCGCCGGCCGCGTGGAGAAGTTCGAGCGCCGCTTCGGCGCCATGGCCCGCCGCAAGAAGAAGAACTAAGGAGGGAACAACTCATGGCAGTTCCAAAGCGCCGCATGTCTCGCGCAAACACCCACTCTCGCCGTTCCCAGTGGAAGGCTGACAACGTAGCACTCCAAGAGGTGAAGATCGACGGCCAGACCGTACGCATCCCACGCCGTCTGGTGAAGGCTGCTCAGCTTGGCCTGGTTGAGGTTGAGCAATTCTAAGCTGAGTTCCATTTTCAGCAGAACGGGCCGGTAAGGGACGGAAAACGCGTACCCTTGCCGGTTTTTTCTATCCACGGCCCCCTGTGTCCACTTTCTGGCAAAATTACAGTAACTTTGCAGTAGTGATGCAGTCAGTTGGTGACCGTATTTTTCAAGGAAAGTAGGCAAACAGCCAATGAAAATTGTTGTCGTAGATGATGACCAAGCTGTCCGGGACTCCCTACGCCGATCCCTGGCATTCAATGGCTTCGATGTGACTACCGCAGAGGACGGCGTGGTTGCCCTTGAAGTCATTGAGCGGGAACAACCAGGCCTCGTGATCCTTGACGGCATGATGCCAAACATGGATGGCCTTGAAGTTTGCCGTTCCCTGAGGTCAAACGGTGACGAGCGCCCAATCCTCATGCTCACCGCCCGAGACGGTGTAGCAGACCGTGTTGCGGGCCTCGATGCAGGCGCCGACGACTACCTCCTCAAGCCATTCGCCCTGGAAGAGCTCCTCGCGCGCGTGCGCTCACTCCTGCGCCGTGCGGCGGCTGACGCCGTCGGCACCGGAGATTCCAGCAAGTACAGCTTTGCTGACTTGAAGCTGGACTCCGAAACCCGTGAGGTTTCCCGCGGCGGCCGTGTAATTAGCCTCACCCGCACGGAGTTCGCGTTGATGCAACTGTTGATGGCAAACCCAAAGCGTGTGCTTTCCCGGACCACCATTTTGGAGGAGGTGTGGGGGTATGACTTCCCAACCTCTGGCAACGCGCTTGAGGTGTATATTGGTTACCTACGGAAGAAAACTGAAGCCAATGGTGAGCCTCGCCTCATCCACACCGTTCGCGGTGTTGGCTATGTGTTGAAGGAACATAACCAGTAGGGAGTTAAGTCGCGTTGATGTTGCGGAAGTCCTCGCGGCGCCCGGCCCACGGCAAAGACCGTAAAGGCGGCATGGGTTCCTTTGTGGATCACGCATCATCGCGCTCCCTGAAATGGCGCATCGCCATGCTCACCGCCTCATTGGTAGCAATCGCGGTGGGCCTCATGACGATCGTGGCGTACTGGTCCGTAAACAGTACGCTGCGCAACTCAATGGATCTCGACCTCAACGCTAAAGCAGAGGCCACCCTTTCACGCCTAGAAAATGCGAGCGTTGCGCCCGAAGCCGTCCAAGAGGAACTCCAAGAGTTCCGCCGGTTCAACCCCAATTACAAAATCGCCGTGACCAACCAACAGTGGCCGTATGCGATAGGGGATACCATCGCCGTGGCGGAAAACGCCACCGTAAATGAGCAGGGCTACACCGCAGATTCCTTAGAGGGCATGCGGGTGCTCACCAAAGAAGATCCAAACACAGGCACCACGGTAATTGTGGCGCGGCAAAGCTCCTCCATCAAAAGCATCACCAATAACCTCGGTTTTGTGCTGCTGGGAGTGAGTGTTGCCGGTATCCTTTTGGCCGTTGTTGCCGGCATCTTTGTGGCCAATACTGGTTTGCGCCCGGTGATTCACCTGCGAAATGCAGTGCGCCGAGTCACGGAGACGGACAAGCTTACCCCCATCCCCGTGGAGGGACAGGACGAAATCGCGCAGCTCACCTGCAGTTTCAATGAGATGTTGGCGGCACTGGATTCTTCTCGGGCGCGGCAAGCAGAGCTGGTGGCTGACGCCGGCCATGAGCTGAAAACCCCGCTCACCTCCATGCGCACCAACATTGAGCTGCTCATGATGATGTATAAGTCTGACAGCCCGCACCTTTCCATCGCAGACCGCGAGGCACTTGAGGCGGACGTGATCGCGCAAATGGAAGAGCTTTCCACGTTGATCGGTGACCTGGTGGATCTGGCCCGCGAACAGTCCCTGGATAAAACTGAAACACTTGAGGCTGAGGTGAACTTGGAAGAGGTGGTGGAACACGCCCTAGAACGTGTGCAGCGCCGCCGAACGGACGTGACCTTCCAAATCTCGGTGATCCCCTGGTGCGTGGTGGGTGACTACGCCTCCCTCAACCGCGCCTTCGTGAACGTGCTGGATAACGCCGCAAAATGGTCCCCGCAGGAAGGTACCGTGCGCCTGGAGATGGAGCAAACCGGGCGCAACACCATAACCATTTCTGTTTCCGACTCCGGCCCAGGCGTGCCCGAGGCAGACCGCGAGCGCATCTTTGAACGCTTCTACCGCTCGGTGGAAGCCCGCGCAATGCCCGGTTCCGGGCTGGGGTTGGCGATCGTTCGCCAAGTCATGGTCCGCCACGGCGGCAGCATCGTTGCCAAAGAGTCCAACGACGGCGGCACCAAGATGGTGATGACCTTGCCCGGATTCTCCGACGCCCCCAGCGCCGAACACACCCAGGAATCCTAGGGGGAACAGATCTCACGTATCACCGACCGCTGACCAGGCTAGGGCCGCGGCTTGAGATCGGGGATGTCAGCGGCATTCACACCGTTTCACACTGTTTCACACAGAGATTCACAGACAAATAGCAGAAGTTCTGGATTAAACCGCCAGTTGGATGGAGCACACTAACCGCCATGAACAGCGAAAACAATAACTCTCTCACCCCTTCCACCCCTTCCAACCCTTTCAACCCGCACACTGAGCAGATCCCAGCGCAGCCTGAGGACCCGCAACATGCATCCACGGCGGACTTCCAGCAGGTGCGCAACCCATACACTCACCCTTCCACCCCTTCCAACCCTTCCAACCTTTCCGCCCCTGAATCCCAGTCTGCTGCGGCGGCGGGGGCGTCGGAACAGCAATGGGAAGGCGCAGTGCCGGTTCCGGGTCCGGTTGCGGGCGTGAGTGAGGGTGAGGGTTCGCAGCAGGAGCATTCCACGGTGACGCTGCTGGGACCCAGCGAGGAGTTGAATGCTGCGCAGCAAGCGGCGGCGCCGAAGAAGAGCCGCACTGTGCCGCTGACCGGAGCGATTGCGCTTGCGTTGGTGGCGGCAATCGGTTCGGGCACGCTCACCGGGGTGTACGCCAGCCGGAACCAGGAGGTGACCTCCACCTCTGCGGTGTTGGAGCAACTGCGCACGCCGGTGTCCAATGAGGGGGCAACCGTAGCAGCGGCTGGGTCAGTGGAGCAGGTGGCCGCAGCTGTGTTGCCTTCCGTGGTGAGCATTCAGGTGTCCACCCGCACGGGCGTGAGTGAGGGTTCCGGTTCCATCATCTCCGGCGACGGCTACGTGCTCACCAATAATCACGTTGTGTCCGGTGCCGCTGATGGAGCTGCTCAAGTGGTGGTCACGCTCAACGACGGCCGGGATCTGCTCGCTGATTTTGTAGCGGGAGATGGCAACACGGACGTTGCGGTGATCAAGATCCGCGATGTTGCAGATCTCCCGGTGATGAGTTTTGGCGATTCCAGCAGCCTGCAGGTGGGGCAGGAAGTGGTGGCAATTGGTTCGCCGCTCGGGCTTTCCGCAACGGTGACCTCCGGTATCGTGTCCGCGATGAACCGCCCCGTGCGCGCCGGTGGCTCCAATACCGGTGAGTCCACGCTCATTGACGCGATCCAAACCGATGCCGCAATCAACCCCGGCAACTCTGGCGGCCCGCTGGTGGACATGAACGGCAACCTTGTGGGAATGAACTCGGTGATTGCCTCGTTGAGCTCCGGTTCGGATTCCTCCGGTTCCATTGGACTCGGTTTTGCAATCCCGGCGAACTTTGCCCGTCGCGTGGCAGACCAACTGATTGCAACTGGGCAGGTGACCCACCCAATGCTCGGTGTGCAGCTCAACCCGAACTCCAACGTGCGTGGCGCGATGATCAGTGAGGTCACCCCCGGAGGTCCGAGCGAGGCCGCCGGCCTGCAAGCCGGTGACGTGGTGACCAGGATCAATGACCGCAGCATTGACTCCACGGATGCGCTGATCGCCGCTGTGCGCAGCAGTGAATTTGGTCAAGCGGTCACGCTCGTTGTGGAGGATGCAAATGGAGCAAACTCCCGCGAGGTCCAGGTCACGCTCACCGGAGAATAGGGCCGTATGAGAAATGGTGCCCAATAAGGCGCTATAAAATTCACCTCGGCAGGATTTCCCCCTAAGAACTAGCCCGCGGTACAGGCCCACGGCTTAGACTGCAAGAAGCTGCGCCTGTACCGGCGGGCACCAACCAAGCACCAACCCCCAACGCATAGAACAGGTACCGCGTAATGAGCCACCCTTTCATCGGCGCACTTGAAGATTCCATCGAGCCAGACGAGGCATTCTTCCTCGCCTCAGAAGCCGAGGGTGCAGCTCCACCGCCGCGCCGTGCGCTGGTGGTGTTGATTAGTGACCACACCATTGGCTCCGGCGAAGATACGGACCGGCTGTGCACTGAGCTGCTCACCGAAGGCGGGTTTGTGGTGGATGGGGTGCTGGCGGTGCATAAGTCGCGCTCGAAGATCCGCCAGGCAATTGAAACGGCTGTGGTGGGCGGCGTGGACCTGGTGCTCACCGTGGGCGGCACCGGTGTGGGCCCGCGCGACAAAACCCCAGAGGCCACCCGGGATGTGTTGGATCAAGACGTCCCCGGCGTTGCCCAAGCGATCCGCGCATCCGGCCTGGCCTGCGGTGCCGTGGACGCCGGCACTTCCCGCGGCATCTCCGGAATTTCAGGTTCCACCGTGATCATCAACCTTGCGGATTCCCGCGCTGCGATCCGCGACGGCATGGCCACCCTCACCCCGCTGGTTCACCACCTTATTGACCAACTGCGCAGGGCCGAGGTCCAGGCGTGAGGCTACAGGCGTGAGCAAACCGCGCAGGAGGGTCAAGCGGCTTTCCGACGTCCCCTATGACCGCTCTTGGGATACAGACCCCACCTGGCAGGCCGCAACTGAAGCCACAGCCGCGCCTGAAGTAGAGGTGGAGGGCTCAGAAGAAAGCAATGACCTGGAGTTTTACCAGGCGCAGCGCCCGCCCCACTATGGGGAATAACAATAATCGCCGTACCCCGAAAGGTACGGCGATTATGCGTTTCCAGCGCAATGATGCGCGAAGGATTACTGCAGCTTGTTCTGCTTGAGAAGGTCGCGGATCTCGGTGAGCAGCTCTGCCTCGATGGAAGCAGGAGCCTCTGGCTCCTCCTGAACACCCTTGCGGGCAGCCTGCATCTCGTTGAGCTTGTTCATTGGGGCAACCAGGATGAAGTACACAACTGCAGCAACAATGAGGAAGTTGATTGCAGCGGTGATCACAGCACCGAAGTCCACAAAGGTGGCTGGGTTGCTGGAGATGATGTGGAAGCCCAGGCCGGAAACGTCGGCACCGCCGATGGAGGCGATCATCGGGTTGATGATGTAATCGGAGAAAGCGGTCACGATTGCGGTGAACGCGGAGCCGATCACAACGGCTACGGCAAGCTCAACAACGTTGCCGCGGAGGATGAAGTCTTTGAAACCCTTCAGCATTGAATAACCTTTTCTTTAAAAAGCGGGGGTTGGTTCGGGTGATCACCTTATAGGACTGTGGTGCTGTTGTGCACGGGCGCCACTGATCACCACAGCCAAGGGCCGCTCCAAGGCTGCCGAGGCCACCGTGTGTGCAGCATGGGTTTCAAGTGCAATAAGCGCCAACCCCTGTTGCTCGCTGGAGGCATAAAGTACCACTCCACCTGCGGCAATAACCTCAGAATTGTGGCTAATTACATCTACTGTATCGCCGTGTTGCAACATGCTGGCAAGCTGTGGATCTGCCAATTTGAGTGGGACGATATTGGTTTCAGGGGCAAATGTGGTGTTGCCCACGTTTCTGGTGGTAAGGCTGGGGTCCATGACATCTTGCGGGGCCGCGAACATCCCCGATTGACGGTGAGTCACCGAAATCAATCCCGCTACCTGCTCTGTGGAAGTAGCCGCTGATTCCGGCGCCCAAGCGGAAGGCACGGAGATCACGGCCACGGCTTCCTCCGGGATTACCTGCCCAGGGGAGATCTCCTGGGTGTATTGCACCACCGGGGAACGGGGTTCGTGGCTGCCCAGCAGCGCGCTGAGCAAGGCGGCGATCACCAAGATGGCGGCCAGCCCGCGGCGAAGATACAGACTGCGGCGATACCCAGGGTGGAGGAGGGAAGAGAGTTGGTCAAGGCGCATATGTGTTTAGACTGCGCCCGTGCCCCCAACGGTTCCATCGGGGGTGAGTACAAAATCTGCTGCGGCGTCGTGCGGCTGCGCGGGGATGTCTTCACGCACCTCCTCTGGGTAGAGCAGCACTACGGTTGGGGTGCTTACACCTTCGAGTGCTCGGTCGTAGAAACCGGCTCCGCGGCCGATGCGGGTGCCGTCGGGACGCGCACCCATTGCGGGCACTACGATGAGGTCGAGCTCATGCAGCACGCTGCTGTCTCGCTGCGCTTCGGGAGCCGGGATGCCAAAGCGGCCTGGCTTGAGGCTCTGCGGGCCGGCGTAGGTGCCCCAATGTAGCAGGGAGTGGTCTTGAATGACCGGCAGCCATACGGTGGCGAGTTTACCCAGCGTGGGGAGCAGGAGCTCGCCGCCAGGTTCGCCGTCTTCGGGGACGTAAGCCGCGATCTGTGTGGCGCCTTGCCGCGCCAGGAGTGCTGTGAGGTGGGTGCAGATGGCGGCGTCGGCACGCTCTCTTTCCTGCTTGCCGAGTGCCTGCCTGCTGCTTCGTAGAATCTGACGCATCGCTGCTTTGGAGTGCATGGCTCACAATGCTAGTGAAGATTTGTGCGCCTAAAAACCAGTGGCGCTGCAATTTTCCAGCACTGCGCGGCGGTAGGGTGGGGAGTATGACTGACTTTCTTCGCGCGGTGAAAACGGTGATTGTTCCCGCGGCGGGCCTGGGCACCAGGTTCCTTCCCGCCACAAAAACCGTGCCCAAGGAGTTGCTCCCCGTGGTGGATACCCCAGGCATTGAGCTGATTGCCCAGGAGGCGGCTGCTCTTGGTGCAACCCGTCTGGCAATCATCACTGCGCCGAACAAACAGGAAGTGTTGGAACACTTCAAGCCCTGCCCTGAGCTGGAGGAAACCCTTGCCAGCCGAGGGAAAGAGGAGCAGTTGCGCAAGGTTCGCCGGGCGGGGTCGCTGATTTCCCCCGTTGCTGTGGAGCAGGAAAAGCCCCTCGGTTTGGGGCACGCGGTGGGCCTCGCGGAGGCCGTGCTGGATGAGGATGAAGACGTTGTAGCAGTAATGCTTCCCGACGACCTGGTGCTGCCCACCGGAGTCCTAGAAAAGATGCTGGAAGTGCGCAATGAGCTGGGCGGATCCGTGCTCTGCGCCTTTGACGTGCCGGAGGATGAGACGTACAACTACGGCGTGTTTGACATTGAAGAAGCGGATTACCAAGGCCCGCACCATGTGAAGAAGGTGCGCGGGATGGTGGAAAAGCCCAGCGTGGAGGACGCTCCATCAACGTTCGTGGCCACCGGGCGCTACCTGCTGGACCGCGCCATCTTTGATGCGCTGCGCCGGATCACTCCGGGTGCCGGTGGGGAACTGCAGCTCACTGACGCGATCTCCCTGCTCATCGAGCAAGGTCACCCCGTGCACATCGTGGTTCATGAGGGCAAGCGCCATGACCTGGGCAATCCCGGCGGATACATTCCGGCGGTGGTGGACTTTGGCCTGGCGGACCCCGTGTACGGGCCACATCTGAAAAAGGTTCTGCGCGCGATTCTGGAAGAGCACGGCGCGTAAAGGCGCCGGAAGCCATTTGCGGTGAGGGTGGTGACGCCGGAAGAAGAGCGGCTGTTTCCACATCACCCCTGCTAGGCTCCACAGGAGATCCCAACACCAAGATTGGAGGCTTCAGGTGCGCTCGGTTGAGCAACAACTCGCACTGGTCACTCAGGCGGCGATTGCCCCTGAGCCAGTTCGCATTGCTATCGCAGAAGCACTCGGCCTGATGTGCGCTGAGGAAGTGCAGGCCACACGCCCCCTGCCTGGTTTTGACCAGGCGGTGATTGATGGCTACGCCGTGCGCGCTGTAGATATTGGTGGGGAACGTGGGCTCGGTCAGCCACATGATGAGCCGATCGCACAGATGGAGGCCTCCCTGCCGGTGGTCGGCGAGGTTTCCGCGGGTTCTCAGCGCCCCCTGCGCTTGCAGCCGAAGCAGGCGGTGCGGGTGCATACTGGCGCACCGATTCCCACATTGGCCGATGCGGTGGTTCCACTCGAATGGACTGACCGCGGCCGCAAACGCATGACCGTGACTCGCCCCGTGCGCAGCGGTGAGTTTGTGCGCCGACAGGGTGACGACATTCGCCCCGGCGACGTCGCCGTCAGCAGCGGCGCAATCCTCGGCCCCGCGCACATTGGTCTACTCGCGGCTGTCGGGCGTTCCAAAGTGCTGGTGTACCCGCGCCCGCGTATGTCCGTGATCTCGGTGGGGCATGAGCTGGTAGACATCGACCGCGATCCTGGCCTCGGGCAAATCTTGGACGTCAATTCTTATGCGCTCGCCGCAGCCGGCAGGGATGCGGGTGCCGACGTGCACCGGGTGGGCATCGCAGCAGGGGAGCCGCGCAGGTTGCGCGAGATTGTGGAATCTCAGTTGCTGCGCAGCGAGATCATTGTGATTTCCGGTGCCGTGGGTGGCTCGGGGTCGGAGGAAATCCGCAGGGTGCTGGCAGACCTGGGGCAGATCGACACCACCCGTGTGGCCATGCACCCCGGCTCTGTGCAGGGCTTCGGCCTGCTGGGTGAGCAGCAGATCCCGGTGTTCTTGCTGCCCAGCAACCCTGTTTCTGCGCTCGTGATCTTTGAGGTGTTCATCCGCCCGATGGTGCGGATGTGCCTGGGCAAGCGCAGCCCGCACCGCCGCACGGTGCGCGCGCGTGCGCTCAACCGGGTGGATTCGCGTGTGGATCGACGCGGGTTTGTGCGCGCTCGGTTGATGCGTGACGCCCAAACCCAGGACTACCTGGTGGAGGCACTCGGTGGGGCCAATGGCGCCCCTGCACACCTGCTGGCTGGGCTTTCAGAGGCAAACGCCATGATTCGCATTCCAGAGTCCGCCGCTGAGGTTCGCCCAGGTGACATCGTGGACGTGATGTTCCTTTCTCAGCAGCAGTAGCTGGTGGTTCGGTGTTTCTGGCGAGGCTGTTTGAGCGCTCCATGCCGGCGGTTGGCGCCCCGCACCCCCGGACTCCCGGCTTCGGCGAGTACACGGAAACGGTGGAAGTGTCCGGGCATAAGGTGCGGCTGCGCCCCCTGGAGGCCAGGGATGGCGCGGCGTGGCGCATGTTGCGGATCGCAGACCAGCAATACCTGCAACCCGTGGAGCCTACCGTGGAGGGGACGTGGACTCAGGCGCACAGCAGTAGTGCGTGGCGTGCGCACTACATTCAACTGCGCGAGCTGGGCCACGCAGGGGCGGCAGTGGCTTGCGTCATTGAGGTGGATGGCCAGTTTGCGGGGCAAGTGACCATTGGCAACATCACCCGTGGGGTGGCCAATGAGGCCTGGATTGGCTACTGGGTGGCCTCGCGCTACACCGGCCGCGGCATTGGGACCATCGCCTGCGCCCTGGGCACTCGCCATGCTTTTCAGCGCGTGGGTGTGCACAGACTGACTGCAACGCACTTGCCGGAAAACATCGCCTCGGAAAAAATCCTCGAACACAATGGGTTCCGCAGGGAAGGATTCCTGCTGCGCAACTTACATATTGATGGTCAGTGGCGGGACCACTATCTCCTGGCCCAAACGGTGGAAGAGTACCAAGATTGGCTGCGTACTCGGCGCGCCTGAACTCTCCCGGCTTACCCCGGCAATAGGGTAGTGGGGATAGAAGTGGCGCTGGCCTATGCCAGCGCAAAACGCTGTGATTTGAAGGTGTAGAAGGGCAGTGAGCTGGTGTCTGGAACTCTAGCGATCGTACTGATCATCCTGGTGTGGCTGTTCGTGCTGGCGCCTTGGCTGCTGCGTGGGCAAAAGCCAATCCGCAAAGCTGGAGAGGCCTTTGATGAGACCCGCGTGGTTTACACGGGTGGTTCCGAAGAGCTTCCAATGAAGCGCCGCCCCAACCTCAAGGCCGGTGACGTGCACCTTTCCGCCTCTGAACTCGAGGCTCACGAAGATGCAGAAGCCGCAAATGCCCCTGGGGATGCTGAGGTGTCTGAGGATGAGGTGTTGGTGGAAGACACCGTGGTACTGCCCAAGGTTGCAGATGAAGAGCACGAGCGCACGGATGCGGAAACCTCACCGCGAGTGTGGGTGGATGAGGACGGCACCTACGAGTTCAACGACGCCTACACCGCCGCCGCTGATTTCCTTCACCCAGCCGCGAAGGACCCGCAGGACCTTAGTGAATCCGCAGCTCACCAGGACGATGACGCGGCAGATTCCGCGGAGCTTACCGAAGAGGACATTGAGTTCGCCGAGTCCCGCCGTGGGCGCGGCGGCTATGATCCGATCGCTGACGACGCCCACAGCGCCGATCGTTTCCAGCGCCGGCGGAGGACTCTCGGTGGCTTCGCGGCACTGATTGTGCTCACCGTGATCGCCGCTGTGATCTTGGGCGGCTGGGCCTGGGCGGGCGTCGGCACTGCTGTGCTGCTGGGTGCGGTGTACCTGCTGGCTCTGCGAAGCCAGGTGCGTGCGGAAGAAGAGCTGCGTAAGCGTCGGGTGCGTCAGTTGCGCCGTGCCCGCCTTGGTGTGCGAAGCGCGAACGATGACTTGTTGGGCATTCCGCAGCGCCTGCGACACCCTGGTGCCGTGGTGCTGGAAATTGATGATGAGAGCCCCGATTTTGTGGATCTGGACGAGCTCACCATGGATTCGGTATTGCCGCCCGTGGGACCTGCTTCCTCTACCGAAGAGGGGCCGCGCGGTGCTGCAGCGGGGACGGACGCCGACGTGTCCCATCTGCGCGTAAGCTAAGGTGCGGCTAACGCCCCATCGCTGGCACCGGAATTGGAACCGGAATCGGATTCGGATTCGGATTTGGGTTAGGGAGCGTGCTGAGTTTCGTGCAGGACCCCTGGATCCGGTAGGTGCGGGAGGGTGCGGAAAGGTACGGGAAGGAGAAAGCCAATGGACAGGCAGGTAGTGCGTGATGCCGCGTTGCTGATATTGCGTGCAACGCTTGGTGTAGTGTTCATTGCTCATGGCTTTGACCGTTTTTTCCTCTCTGGGCTCACGGAAACAACGGGCCAGTTCAGTGCATGGGGAGTGCCGCAGCCGAAGTTCAGTGCTTTCCTTGTGGCCACCGCAGAGATGATCGGTGGGGCGCTGCTCACCCTGGGGTTGCTCACCACATTTTTTGCCGGCGCGCTGGCGCTGCTTGTGCTCGCCGCAATTTATTTTGTGCACCTGCCGGAGGGCGTTTCCGGGCTTGAGCTGCCTGTTGTGATGATCGCGGCGCTGATCACGGTGTTGGTGTTTGGCGCCGGGCGTGCGAGCCTCGATGAGGTACTCAGCCGTGCTGAGTTGTAGCGAGGTACAAAAAGCACTTTCCGCGCGTCTTGACGGGGAGGAGCACGGCTTAAACGTGAGTGACGATGCGATCGACGCTCACCTTGCCACCTGCGCAGATTGCCAAGAGTTTTACAATCGGGCGGCGCTGCTGAACCGGAACCTCCACTTCCAGGCCCCACCGGCAGACTTCCCACGAGATTCCGCCCCGGATTTGTCCAAGATCATCATCGAGGGCGTGGAACCGCAATGGCGCAGGCAAGCGGCAACCCGCGCGCTGGGGATGGCGCTTGCTCGCGTGGCAACGGTGGTGCTCGGCGTCGCGTGGATTGCGTGGGCGGTAGGGTACCTGCAGCAGTCCTTGGCCATCGACGCCTCCCTTGACCCCGCCGGATATCAACTGGTCACCGAGGCCGCCATCGTGCGTTTTGCCCTGGGCTTTGTGTGCTTCTTTGCGGCCTGGCAGCCGCGCGTGGTTTCGGGTGTGGTGGTGTTGTTGAGTGCGCTATGGATGTTCCATTTTGGCTTCAATCTGCGCAACTTCCTGCTCGGTGAGCTGCCCGAGCCCATGTTGTGGCAAGCCGCCCTGCTGGGCCTGACCGTGGTGGTGCTGGGAGCAACCTGGCTGGCCACCAACGGTTGGGTGGTGCTCCAGGAGGCGCTGCGGGCACTCGGATTCGGGGTTAGAGTTGGCGAGTCCAAATGGCGATAGTCTGCAGTGGTGATAGCCTGCGGGGGCGATAGCCTGCGGGCCTAGCAGGTTAGCGCCAGGCCGGCAGCCACATGAGCATGTTGTAGAAGCTGTCCGGGATCTGCAACCCGTAGAGAATGGGGCTATACAGCACAAAACTTGCAATGACCATGCCCAGGTACACAGGCACCGCAATGCGCAGCGCAGGGTGAGCGCTTTGGCGCATGGTGCCAAGCATGCAGGCGATCATCACCAGCACAAACGGGATGAGTGCGGTGGCATAGAAGAAGTACATTTGGCGGTCGTAGCTTGCCACCCATGGGATGAACCCTGCGGCAAAGCCCACTAACGGAATGACATACATCCGCCATTGGTTCTTCTTCGCCGCAGCCCACAGCGCCCACAGCACCACCGGAACGATGAGCCACCATATGATTGGCGTGCCAAAGAGGTAGAGCATCTTCCTGCAGGTCTGCTCCCCACAAGCGATGTCCGTGGTGGAGAGGTAGAGGATGGGTTTGAGGCCTACTAGCCACTCCCAAGGTTTGGAGTCAAAGGGGTGGTCATGCCCGCTCGAGGTGGTCAGCGACGCATGAAAGTTCAGCACCGAAGAGTGGTAGTACACCCACCCCGCGAGCGCATCCGGCAACGCCTGCATCCAGGAATCAGCGGGGATGGTGCCGTTAGAGGCGGCATGGCGGTACACCGAGGTTTCTTGTGCAAACCAGGCCCGCCACGTCCACGCATACACCGCGATTGGCAGCAGCACCAGCGCAGCGAAAGCCCGCACCGAATCGAGGAACCACTGCCGCAGAGAGGGAGCCAGCCGCGCGTGCAGCAACACTGCGAGCACCCCGAAGAATGCCATGTAGTAGAGCCCAGACCACTTCACTGCCAACGCCAAACCAAGGAAGACACCGCAGGCGATCCGCCACCAGCGCCACGCAAACTTGGGCTGGGCGGTAGCTTCCGTCCCAGTCAGATCCCCCTCAGAATCCCCACTTTGCTCGTGTTGTCCGTGTGTTCCGGCTGCAGCCTGCAGGCTCGCCGGTGCGCGCGACTCGGTCAGTTGCCAGTCTCGAATCAGCGCCCAGCAGGCCAGCACGATGAACAGCACCTGGATGATGTCCAACATGCCGAAACGCGAGGTCACCAACAGTACGCCGTCAAAGGTGGCAAGCAGCCCCGCGAACAACGCCACCCAACCGGAGCCAGAAAGCCTGCGCGCGATAGCCATAATCACCAAGACCACGCCCACCCCACACAGCGCGGTGACCACGCGCCAACCCATTGGCGAATAGCCAAAGAGCATCTCGCCCCAAGCAATCATTTGCTTTGCCAGCGGTGGGTGCACCACCAGGCCATACCCCGGATTGGATTCAATGCCGCCAATCGCCAGGTTCTGCCAACTGCGCACGATATCCCACGCCTGCGGCACATAGTGCTTCTCATCAAACACCGGCGTCCCACCTGCCTGGGCGGCATTGAGCCCAATAAAACGCGTAAACAGCGCCAGCAACGCCACCGCGGCGGTGGTCACGGTGTCAAAGCGGCTCCACTGGTATTGCATGCGAGTCAGGCGCAGCGTGGAGGGATTTGGGGCAATTTCCGACGCCAACGCGGCATCCTCCCGCACCTGCGCAGGCCCCGTTGAGGGTTGCGTGGGGGTTGGGTGTGGGGTGGATGCCTGCGAGTTGGAGTTCACGGGTGCCGATTCTACTGTGAAGCGGACCGCCCGCATAAGCCTCTGCGATGTTCACTGCGATGTTCACTGCGATGTTGCGGGAGTACCGTTGTGGCACACTGAGGTGCATGACTTCCTCCCACTCCCTGCCCAAGGGCATCATTTTGGCTGCAACTCCGCTCGGCAATATCGGCGATGCCACTGATCGCCTCAAAGAGGGGTTGGCCTACGCGGATGTGATTGCGGCGGAGGATACGCGCAGGGTGCGCAGCTTGGCACAGGCGTTGGGGATTGAAATTCGCGGCAAAGTGGTGTCCAACTTTGACCACAACGAACAGTCCCGCGCAGCGCAGTTGGTGGAGTTGGCCCACAATCAGACGGTGTTGGTGGTCACCGACGCCGGGATGCCGATCGTGAGCGACCCCGGCTTTCCCCTTGTTGAGGCCGCACACGCCGCTGGGGTCCCGTTGACGTGCTTCCCAGGGGCGTCGGCAGTGCCCACCGCTTTGGCACTTTCTGGACTGAAAGTGGGGAAGTTCGCCTTTGATGGTTTTGCTCCGCGTAAGCCGGGTGCACGGCGCGCGTGGTTGGAGTCTTTGCGGCAGGAACAGCGTGCTGTGGTGTTCTTTGAGTCGCCGCATCGGTTGGCGGAAACGCTGGCCACCGCTGTGGAGGTACTGGGTCCGCAGCGTCTGGTGGCGGTGTGTCGTGAGCTCACCAAGACGTATGAAGAGGTGCGTCGTGGGACTCTGGATGAGATGGCTGCGTGGGCCGTGGACCATGCTCGTGGGGAAATTACCGTGGTGCTTGACGGGGCAGGAGAATTAGAAGTTGATCTGGATTCCCTGTTGGATCAGGTGGAAAAACTTCAGGCGGAGGGGATGCGTTTGAAGGACGCTTGTAAACAGGCTGCACAGGGCACGCAGTACTCCGGCCGCGAGCTGTACCAGGCTGCCTTGGACCGCGAACAGGCCTGAGAGACGCCGCGTTCGCGTTCTGGCCCTGAACGTTATGAAATTGTAAAGGTTTAACTTCTGGGGCTCGTAATCCTGCGTTTCGCGGGTGAACGTGGGGGATGGAAAAACTGGAAGTGCCCTTGGGAAATGCCGCATACTTCTTTGCAGTGTGGGCGAGGTCTCCCCACTAGCAAAAGTGATAACAAAACATTCCTGATTGGGTGCATAGCAGGCAAAAATGGGGCATAAAATTTGCCATGCGCTGCAATATTCCACACAGTGGAATGTATGGAAGAAAATATGACAAATCCACAAAGCGGGGTTGGGCGTGCCCCGCAAGAAGGGGCTATGCCAACGCAAACGCCTACCGCTCCCACTACTCCCGCAGCTCACGAGGCTTCCGAGGTTCAGGAGGCTCAAGCAACGGCCACGCAAGAGCTGGCCACGATGCTGGACGCAGACTTCAGTTCCATCGACGCCTCGGCGCAAGAAGATGAAACGGTTGCGCTCGCTGCCGATAGTGAGGACAGCAAGATCGACTGGACCATTACCGGCATCGCCGGTGTGCTCATCGCAGCGGTTGTGCTGTGGGGTCTGCTCGGCTCGGAGAGCTTTGCGGCCTTTGCCTCCCGCGCACTGGAGATCGTGGTGAACAACTTTGGTTGGGCGTTCATCCTGTTCACCACCGTGTTTGTGGTGTTCGTGGTTGCGATTGCGGCCTCGAAGTTTGGCACCATCAAACTGGGTGCGATTAATGAGGAGCCTGAGTTTTCCACGGTGAGCTGGATTGCCATGATGTTCGCCGCCGGCATGGGCATTGGTTTGATGTTCTACGGTGCGTCGGAGCCGCTGGCCTTCTACCGGGATGGTGTTCCTGGCCGTAACCCCAACGAGGTGGGCACATCTATGGCCACCGCGATGTTCCACTGGACGCTGCACCCGTGGGCCATCTATGCGATCGTCGGTTTGGCAATCGCCTACTCCACCTACCGCATCGGGCGTAAGCAATTGCTTTCCAGCGCCTTTGTGCCGCTGATTGGTGAAAAGGGCGCCGCAGGCCCGCTGGGTAAGTGCATTGACATTCTGGCAATCTTTGCCACGGTGTTTGGTACCGCCTGTTCCCTAGGCCTGGGTGCGCTGCAGATTCAGGCAGGCTTGGAGGCATCCGGGCTGATTGAAAACCCATCAAACTCCGTGGTGATCGGCATCGTCTTGGTGCTCACCCTGGCCTTTATCCTTTCTGCACTGTCTGGCGTGGGCAAGGGCATTCAGTACCTTTCCAACACGAACATGGTGTTTGCCGCGCTGCTGGCAATCTTTGTGTTCATCGTTGGGCCAACCATCTCCATCCTGAACCTCATCCCAGGTTCAATTGGTAACTACTTGGACCAATTCACGATGATGATCGGGCGTACCGCTGAGTCCGCAAACGGCACCGCCGGCGATTGGCTGAGCTCCTGGTCCATCTTCTACTGGGCATGGTGGATTTCCTGGTCCCCATTCGTGGGCATGTTCCTGGCACGTATTTCCCGTGGCCGCTCCGTGCGTGAATTCTGTATTGGTGTGCTTCTGGTGCCAGCGGGTGTTTCCACCATTTGGTTCGCAATCTTCGGTGGCACCGCCATCCACCTCGAGCAGCAGGGGCGTTCCATTGCGGCTGATTCCCCTGAGCAGGAACTGTTCAACCTTCTGGGCACCTTCCCCGGTGGTACGGTTGCCGGATTTGTTGCCATGTTGCTGTTGGCTACCTTCTTTATTACCTCCGCGGACTCCGCTTCCACTGTGATGGGATCCATGTCCCAAAACGGCCGCGCCAACGCAACGCCTTGGCTCTCTGCCATCTGGGGTGCGCTGACCGCCGCGGTTGGGCTTACGCTGCTGCTCACCAACGAGGACGCCCTCTCCAACCTCCAAAACGTCACTATTGTTGCGGCTTCGCCATTCCTGGTGGTGCTCATCGCCTTGATGTTCGCCATCGTGAAGGACCTGCGCAATGACGTCATTTACCTGGAATACCGCGAGGCTCAAGCGTTCCAGCGCAAGCTCGCCCGCGAGCGCCGCCTCCTGCGCGAGCACCAGGAGATCGAGGAAGCAAAGCGCCGCCTGCGCCTGCGTCCCCGCGCATAGCAGCCCTGCATCCCTGGAGCGTTGGCCGCGTCGAAAGTTGCGTTGATGATTGCGCCGATCTTCGCGGCAACAATCCAGAAATATCGTTTCGGCCTGCAGTTCGTTAAAGTAGTGGCCATGTCTAAGTCTGTACTTGTTAGCGTTGCATGGCCCTACGCCAATGGTCCCCGCCACATCGGTCACGTGGCGGGTTTTGGTGTTCCTTCGGACGTTTTCGCACGATTCCAGCGAATGCGCGGCGCCAATGTGCTGATGGTTTCCGGTACAGATGAGCACGGAACGCCGCTGCTGGTGCAGGCGGATAAGGAAGGCGTGACCGTCAAGGAGCTCGCGGACCGCTACAACCGGCAGATTGTGCAGGACCTCGCTGGCCTTGGCCTTTCCTATGACCTGTTTACCCGCACCACCACCCGTAATCACTACGCGGTGGTGCAGGAACTGTTCCGCGGGCTGTATGAAAACGGCTACATGATCAAGCAGACCACCATGGGAGCGATCTCCCCGTCCACCGGCCGCACCCTCCCGGACCGCTACATTGAGGGCACCTGCCCCATCTGTGGCGCGCCGGGAGCCCGCGGTGACCAGTGCGATAACTGTGGCAACCAGCTTGACCCCGCAGACCTCATTGATCCGGTTTCCAAGATTAATGGTGAAACGCCACAGTTCGTGGAAACCGAGCACTTCCTGCTGGACTTGCCCGCGCTGGCGGATGCGCTCGCTGACTGGTTGAAGGCGCGCCAGGATTGGCGCCCCAATGTGCTGAAGTTCTCGCTGAACCTGCTGGAGGACCTGCGTCCACGCGCGATGAGCCGTGACATCGACTGGGGCATCCCGATTCCAGTGGAGGGGTGGGAGGAGAACCCGTCCAAGAAGCTGTACGTGTGGTTCGACGCCGTGGTGGGCTACCTCTCTGCCTCCATCGAATGGGCGTACCGCAACGGCACTCCGGATGCCTGGAAAGAGTTTTGGCAAAACCCTGAGGCGCGCTCGTACTACTTCATGGGGAAAGACAACATTACGTTTCACTCCCAGATTTGGCCCGCTGAGCTGCTGGGTTACGCAGGCAAGGGTGCAAAGGGTGGGGAAGTAAAGGCCCTCGGTGAGCTGAACCTGCCCACTGAGGTGGTGTCTTCAGAGTTCCTCACCATGTCCGGTTCCAAGTTCTCCTCCTCTAAGGGCGTGGTGATTTACGTCAAGGACTTCCTCAAGGAGTTCGGCCCGGACCCATTGCGCTATTTCATCGCGGTGGCTGGCCCGGAGAACAATGACACCGACTTCACCTGGGACGAGTTCGTTCGCCGCGTGAACAACGAGCTGGCAAACGGCTGGGGCAACCTGGTGAATCGCACGGTGTCCATGGCACACAAGAACTTTGGCGAGGTTCCCACCCCAGGCGAGTTGCAGGAGGCAGACCAGAAGCTGCTGGACCTCGCGGAGGAGGCCTTCGCTGTGGTTGCAGAGGCGCTGGAGCATTCTAAGTTCAAGCAGGGTATTTCCCACGCCATGCATGTGGTGGGTGAGGCCAATGCCTACATTGCGGAGCAGGAACCCTGGAAGCTCGCGAAAGTTGAGGCTCAGCGCGAGCGCTTGGCCACCGTCCTGTGGACTGCGCTGCAGGTGATCAGTGACATCAACGTGCTGCTCACCCCATACTTGCCGCACATTGCACAAAATGTCCATGAGACGTTAGGCCGCCAGGGCGTATGGGCTGCAAAGCCTCAGGTTGTTGAGGTCAGCGACGACATGCCGGTTGAGCCAGTGGGCGTTGGCGTGCCTGAGCTGGGGCAGCAGTACCCGGTAATCATGGGTGACTACCAGGAGCAGCAGGCCAAGTGGCAGCGCATCGCGGTGGAGCCGGGCGTGCCGCTTGAGAAGCCGGCACCGCTGATTGCAAAGCTGGATCCCGAGCTCGGCGAGACCGGCCCTGAGTGGGCTCCGGTGCAGGCCTAGCAGGCATTGGGTACAGGTTCATGAGCAAGAAGAAGCCACGTCCGCAGCCCGCCCCGTATCACCGGGAGATTCCCGGGCTTATCGACGCGCACACGCACCTCACGAGCTGCAAGGATCCCAGCGAGGACCTGTTGGCACGGGCGAGCGCTGCTGGGGTGCGGTGGGTGTGCACGGTGGGCGACGGCTTGGCGGAGGCACAAGCGGCACTCGCTTTGGCACACAAGCACGAGCAGGTGTTCGCCGCCTGTGCGATTCACCCCACCAAGGCGCATCAGCTCGATGAGCAGGCACGCGGGGAGTTGCAGCGGCTTGCCGCCGATCCCCGATGCGTGGCAGTGGGGGAGACAGGGCTGGATACGTACTGGATCACCCACGACCCAGAGCACACGGCTGACTTGGACACTCAAATTGAGGCGTTACGTTGGCACGCCGAGCTGGCAAACACCGTGGCCAAGCCGCTGATGATTCACAACCGCGAGGCCGACGCGCAACTCATGGAGGTGCTCGGAGAGCTGGATATGCAGGTTCCCGTAATGCTGCACTGCTTCTCCTCCGAATTGGATGTGGCTCAGGAGGCCATTGCCAGGGGTTACATCTTGAGCTTCGCGGGAAACGTGACATTCCGCCGGAACGAGCACCTGCGCGAGGCGGCGCGGATCGCCCCAATTGAGCAGGTGTTTATTGAAACGGATGCGCCGTACATGACCCCAGAACCCTTCCGGGGTGCCCGCAACGAACCCGCGCTGATCGGCCACACCGCGGTGTGCATCGCGGATGTTCGCGACATGCCGGTGGATGATTTTGCCGAGCAAATGGAGCGCAACTTCCGCCGGATCTACCAGATCGAGGGGTAAGGGTCCCGCGCGGCAGGAGCGAGGTGCCAAGTGATGTGCCTTGATTTCGGGCAGATCGACAATAAGCTTCCACCCTTGGCACCGAACCCAGGTAACAAATCCGTAACTAATGTTACCTGTGTGACTCAAGTGGCTAATGCTGTGACCTGCGCAAAAGATTCTCGACTTTTCCCCGCCGTTACCGTATTGTGATTTTTTGATTCCGTTAAAGTTTCCCTTTGACGGCAAGCAAAACGAGTTAGGAAAACGTTTCTTCACATGGGTAAGCGCAGCATCAACCGGATTAACCGTGACCACAGGGCCCGCAACAAGGCCGTCAAGGTAGCCACCGGCGGTTTGGTAGCTTCCCTGGCAGTAGGCGGCGTTGCTGCGGCGCAGTTCAAAAAGGACGTTGTTTTGGACGTCAATGGTGAGCCGGTGAACATGGTGACCCTGGCCTCCACTGTCCAAGGCGCGCTAGACCAAGCTGGTATCCAGGTGGGCCCCAACGATGTGGTGTACCCCGCTCCCTCGGAGAAGCTCAGCAAGAATGAGCAGGTGACCATCCGCACCGCCAAGCAGGTTGCCGTGGTCATCGACGGCAGCACGAAGCAAATCACCACCAACGCCACCACCGTGGAAGAGCTCGTCTCCGAGCTTGGCAATCGCTTCACCCCCACCAGCGCCAGCGGTGAAGAGCGCATCCCCGAAGAAGGTATGCAGCTTTCCGTGGTCGCGCCAAAGATTATTTCCATTACCGACGGCACCAATACGGTATTCACCGAAGTCTCCGCCCAAACCGTGGAGGACGTGCTCACCCAGCGCGGCATCCAGGTGGACGCCGATGACGTGGTGATCCCCGCACCGGAAACCCCAGTGACCCGCATGATGCAAATCAAGGTGGATCGCGTGGACGTGGAGCAATTCAAGGTTACGGAGCCATTTGAACCCGAGCCGATCTTTGAGGATGACCCAACCCTGACCCAGGGTGAAGAGCAGGTGGTAGTGCCAGCCGTGCCAGGTGAGCGTGAGGTAGAGCGCAAGATTACCCGCGTGAATGGCCTGGAAGTTGCCAACGAGGTGGTCTCTGAAACCATTCTTCGCGAGGCAACCCCCGCAACCATCAAGCGCGGCACCAAACCAGCTTCCACCGCACCAAGCGTGGCCGACGGCTCCGTTTGGGATGCCCTCGCACAGTGCGAGGCAACCGGCAACTGGTCCATCAACACCGGCAATGGATTCTCCGGTGGCCTGCAGTTCACCCCTTCCACCTGGCTGGCCTACGGCGGCGGCGAGTACGCCCCAGAGGCTTGGATGGCCACCCGTGAAGAGCAAATCGCCGTGGCAACCAAGGTGCAGCAGGGCCAAGGTTGGGGCGCATGGCCGGCATGTACCGCAAAGTTGGGCCTGCGGTAAAAGGGAATAAGTCACTTTTTGGGGGACTGGGACCAGCGCAGTGCGTGCGCTGGTCCTCTTGCGCTGCGCGTGGTGAAACTAGTTGTTAGTATCTGTGCCCACTAGCAAAGAAGCAAAGAAGCACTGAGCAGATGATGGCCGCGATCGGGAGTGGGTGCGGCAAACACATCTGCCAACAATCGCATCCCTTCGCGATTCCCATCGCTGCCCTTGCTGCCCCTCACCCAAGGAGTTTTGATGAGCAACCAGTACGGTGACAGCCAGTACGGTGACAACCAGTATCCGAACCAACCCATGCCGCCGAATGCGTACTCAACGAGCGACTACGAACAGCATGAGGGCCTGACCAGCCCAAGCAGCATGGCCTCCTCGTACCCACCAGGTGGGCAACCTCACTCCACCGAGAGCTACAACATCTTGTCAATCGTTGCGCTCGTGGTGGCTTTCTTCATCCCACCGGCCGCGATTGTCACAGGCCACATTGCACTAAGCAAAATCAAGAAGAGCGGCGAGAAGGGCCGTGGAATGGCGCTTGCCGGCACCATCTTGGGATATGTGTTCACCATTTTGACTGTTCTCATGATCGTTGCGGCAATAGCCCTAGGAGCCTTCACCACAAACGAGGCCGCAGAGGAGGCTCCCGCCAATGCCTTCAGTTCCGGGGTGCAGGAACTCCCTGACGAGGAACTTACAGGCGATGAGGTTCTAGGTGCAGGCGACGCCGCAGTGCCGATTGAGACGGATAACGGCATCGTGGTTCCGATTCCGGTTCCGGTGGCTGTGGCCAACGAGCGCAATTGTCAGGCGCTCTATGGCTATATGCGTGACGTTGAAGCCGGGATGGTGGCCCATGAGGGGGAGGAGTACCCCATCTTCGCTGCCCAAGAGGGGGCTGCCCGCAACTACGCTGCCGCCACTGAGGATCCGGCGGTGGCGGAGCTGGCGCTCTCCATCGCAGACCTACTGGCAGCGAATGACATTTCCACGCAGTACATTGAGCGTGACAATGCCCTCTACCAGTACAACCAGGCGATGATCACCGCCTGCGCCGAGATTGGCTTGTCCTAGGCGGACCTGTACTGAGCACTTGGCTGGCGCCACTGGCCTCCATCTCGATGGGTCTCAAACGCTTGGACTTTGAGGTCCTAGCCACGTAGGAGTGGGTGGTAGATTGTGTGTTCATGGAAACACATGTGGCGCTGCTGGGTCCGCAGGAAATTCGCACCCTGGCCGAGGCCTTGGAGGTTCAACCCACCAAGAAGCTCGGCCAAAACTTTGTGCATGACCCAAACACGGTCCGCATGATTGTTGCGGCTGCAGAGATCACCGAGGAAGACCACGTCATTGAGGTGGGCCCCGGATTGGGGTCGCTCACCCTGGCGCTGTTGGACACAGCTCATCAAGTCACCGCAGTGGAGATTGATCCCCGCCTTGCCGCACAACTGCCCATCACGGTCGCACAGCGCGCGGCGCAGGTGGCTGATCGCCTCACCATCATTGAGCGTGACGCTCTGAAGATCCAGGAGCAGGACATTCACCAGCCCACGGCATTGGTGGCCAACTTGCCCTACAACGTGTCCGTGCCGGTGCTCCTGCACTTGCTGCGGATTTTCCCCTCGATCCGGCGGGTGCTCGTGATGGTGCAGGCTGAGGTGGCGGATCGTTTGGCGGCCACCCCCGGCAGCAAGATCTACGGCGTACCAAGCGTGAAGGCCGCGTTTTATGGTTCGGTGCGCCGCGCCGGATCCATTGGGAAAAATGTGTTTTGGCCTGCGCCAAAGATTGAGTCGGGCTTGGTGCGGATTGATTGTTTTGCCCCTGGGGAAAGCCCCTGGCCGGTTACTGAGGAACTTCGCGCGCAAGTGTTCCCGATTGTGGATGCGGCCTTTGCACAACGTCGGAAAACGTTGCGCTCGGCGCTGAAACCCCTGGTGGGCGCGGAAGTCTTGGAGGCTGCGGGAGTGGATCCAAGTCGGCGCGGTGAGACGCTTGGGGTGGAGGAGTACATTCGCATCGCCCTAGCTCAGCAGGCGGTGGAAGGCGGCGGCGATGCCTAGGCAGCAAACGCAGTCCACCGCGGTGCAAGACAGCATCGTGGCCGTCGCGCATGCGAAAGTGAACTTGCATCTTGGGGTGGGGCCGTTGCGTGAAGATGGCTACCACGACCTGGTCACGGTATTCCAGGCGCTTTCGCTTTCCGACGAGCTCACGTTGCGCCCCCTGCAAGGTCACGCGGCTCGCGGGGAGTTTGTGCAGCGCCTGGAAATTACCTCCAGCGATCCCCGTATGAGCATCGGCGTGCCAGCGGATCACACGAACCTCGCCTGGAAGGCAGCGGAATCCCTCTACGCCTGGCACCTAGACCAAGGCGGAGCGCAGTTGCCTCCGGTGGAGCTTGAACTGCACAAAGGTATTCCCACCGCCGGTGGCATGGCCGGGGGCAGTGCCGACGCCGCCGCCGCCCTGCGGGCGGTGAGCGCCTACCTGCCTGGCGACGTCGATACGCCCACCCTCCTTGCCCTCGCCGCCGAGCTGGGCTCGGATGTGCCATTTACCCTGCTCGGTGAGACGTGCCTGGGCACGGGCCGTGGGGAGAACCTGGTGCCGATGATGTCTCGTGGCACCTATCACTGGGCATTGGCTTTTGCAGAGGAGGGGCTTTCCACGCCGCGGGTGTTTGCAAAGTTGGATACGCTGCAGCGCACCCCGCGCTTGGACACCCAGGCCCTGGCTACAGCGCTGATCAGCGGTGATCCGCGGGAGGTGGCAAAGTACCTTCACAACGACCTCCAAGCTGCAGCGCTTTCGATCCGCCCGGCGCTGCGCAAGACCCTGGAAGTGGGCGTGGCTGCGGGTGCGTTGAAGGGCATCGTCTCGGGTTCGGGGCCAACGTGCGCGTTTTTGTGTGAGAGCGAGGCCCAGGCGCGTGAAGTGGTAGCGGAATTGCAATTGTTTGGGCGCGCGGCCTACGCATCTGGCCCGGACCTCGGCGCGTATGTGAAAGGGATGTGACCCTCGTGGCGAACTTGATCAATCTGGAAACGGTGAGCAAGTCTTTTGGCCTGAAAACCCTGCTCGACAACGTGAGTTTGGGCATTCAGACCGGGGATCGAATCGGCGTGGTTGGACTCAACGGTGGAGGCAAAACCACGCTGCTGGAGGTGCTCACGGGCATCGAGCCGCCAGACTCCGGCCGAGTGAGCCACAACTCGGCGCTGCGTATGGCGGTGGTGACGCAGCGCGCGGAGCTGGATCCGGAGGCGAGCATTGCCGACGTTGTCATTGCACCACTTGGCCTGCAAACCTACGAATGGGCCTCCAACGCGAAAGTGCGGGAGGTGCTCGCGGGGATCGGCGTGGACGCGCTGGGTTTGGATACCTTGGTGGGACAGCTTTCCGGTGGTGAGCGCCGCCGCGTGAACCTGGCGGCCGCGCTGGTGCAGGACTTGGACCTGGTGGTGCTGGACGAGCCCACCAACCACCTGGATGTTGAGGGCGTGCAGTGGCTTGCCCAGCACCTGCTTTCGCGAAACATCGCGGTAGTGGTAGTTACGCACGACCGCTGGTTTTTGGATACCGTGGCAACCCGCACTTGGGAGGTTCACGACGGGCAGGTGGACACCTACGAGGGTGGCTACAACGATTGGATTTTTGCCCGCGCCGAGCGCTCCCGCCAAGCTGACGCGATGGAGCAGCGCAGGCAAAACCTCGCGCGCAAAGAATTGGCATGGTTGCGCAGGGGAGCGCCGGCGCGTACCTCCAAGCCTCGCTACCGCATTGAAGCTGCAGAGGCGCTGATCGCCAACGTGCCTGCCCCGCGTGACACGGTGGAGCTCATGGCGTTTGCCAAGCAGCGCCAAGGCAAAGTTGTGGTGGAGCTGGAGGATGCGCGCATTGAAACGCCGGCTCCGGAATCACGGGTACTGGTGAATGACCTCACCTGGCGCCTCGCACCAGGTGAACGCATTGGTGTGGTGGGGGTGAACGGCTCAGGGAAAACTACCTTGTTGCGTGCCCTCGCCGGGGCCCATCCGCTGAGCGCCGGGCGCCGCATTGAAGGCAAAACGGTGCGTTTGGGCTGGTTGCGCCAGGAATTGGATGACCTGGATCCGAATCTTCGGCTGTTGGATGCCGTGGAGGAAGTGGCCAGCTACGTGCACTTTGGCAAGAAGGAGCTTTCCGCTTCCCAACTTGCAGAGCGCCTTGGCTTTTCCGCGAAGCGTCAGCGTACCCCGGTGGGTGACCTCTCCGGTGGCGAGCGCCGCCGCCTCCAGCTCACCAGGGTGCTCATGAGTGAGCCCAACCTCCTGCTGCTGGATGAGCCCACCAACGATCTGGACATTGATACGCTCCAAGAGCTGGAATCATTGCTGGATTCCTGGCCGGGCACCCTGGTAGTGATCTCCCACGACCGCTACCTCATTGAGCGTATCGCCGACTCCACCTGGGCCCTGTTCGGAGACGGCGCCCTGACCAACCTGCCCGGCGGTATTGAGGAGTACCTGCGCCGAAGAGAACAAATTGCAGGCGCGGTGAAGGGGCAAGGGGATCCGCGAGGTGTAGGCGCCGCTGTGGGTGCCACGGCGCCTGCTGCTGACTCGCAATCACAGCAGGCCCAGCCGGGACAGCAGGTCCAGCCGGAAACGGCGGGAAATGCGGGAGCCGCTAGCGCGCTGAGCAACCAGGAGATCCGGGAACTTAACAAGAAGATGGCCGCGGTGGAACGCAAGATGGCCAAACTTGACCCGCAGATTGATGCGTTGCATGAAAAGATGGCTGCTGCAGCAGCCGCCATGGAGACCGATGCGTTGGTGGAGCTTGACGCCCAGCTCAAAGCACTCCGACAGGAGCGCGAAGCCCTTGAAATGGAGTGGATGGAACTGGGCGAGCAGCTTGAGGCCTAAGCGCTGGTGCCTGGAAGCCCAGCCTGAGCGCTAGGTCAGTTGCACCGTGGTGACGCAGGTTGGGTCATCAGCGCTCGTGCCCAGGGGAACCGTGGCGGTTTTCGCGCCCTCCGGGGTGTCCCCAGCAAGGGTGATGCTGAGCTCGCCCTGCAGGTCCCGCGGCAGCCACAGGCCCACAAAGCCGTTGTCAAAGGTGGTGGTGGCTTGTTCAATCACCACGTTCCCGGCGCTGTCCGTGACCTTTACATCAACGTCCCTATTGCCCAGCTCACCTTTGCAGGTGGTGAGGCTGTGGTAGAAGCAGTCGTGAGTCTTGTCCAAGTATGGGGCGATGCTTACATAGAACTCGTCCTCGGGCATCGTCAGGGTCACCGTTTCACCGGAGGTATCACTGAGCTCTAGTACCTCCGGCTTGATGGACGCGCGAAGATCCGTCGGGCGATCGTCGAGCGCCTGGGCGTCCAGAAGCGTGATGATCTCGCGGCTATCCAACCCAGCGAGTTGATGCTCGGCGAGCCACTGCACACCCGGGGCTTCGCTGACCGCGGCGGCTGCTTCTGCGGAGGAAGCGGCGGAGGCGGAGGAAGATGAGGTTTCGTTGTCCGGTGTGCAAGCACTCAGCGCGAGCGCACCAACGAGCACAGCCGCGGCTGCCTGGGCGGGTATGCGATGCAAAGCCATGGAAAATCCTTCAGAAGGGGTGACTACAGGTAAGAAATAAGAAAGAAACGTTCAGTGCCACTGTAAAATTGCCGACGCCGCGCCGTCTATGTGCTCTGGGTCATCGCCAAACCCACACTCGCCCCGAAAATCCCGCCTGAACTGTGTGTTTTCGCCACGGTTGCATATTGCCGCCCGTGTGTCAGTGTGAGAATTCTCCACTTCACGCCCTCCGATCCACGCATATAAATCAGGTGGCGTACCGACGCGCCCAGCACTCACACAACGCAAGGCAACTCCTTAGCGCGGCTAAGGCTGCAGGAGGCTGCGGAACGTGGGAGAATGGCCAAACATGGCTTCGCAGGGGATCGGGCCAGTAAACGGGCCCTGCGTGTAATGAACTTGAGGAAGTAATGGATTCACCACAACAATTCCACGTTGACCTCGGTGGCATGGTCTCTCTGCTTTCCCGCAACCTCTATTCGGGGCCCCGGGTGTTTGTGCGGGAGTTGCTGCAAAATGGCATCGATGCCATCACTGCGCGCCGGGAGGAAGACCCCGATTGCCCCGCGCAGATCAACATTGAGCTTCTCTCCACTCACCCGAGCGGTGTGCTGGATCTCGTTCGCTTCAGTGATACCGGCAAGGGAATCACCTTGGAGGAATCAAGGGAGCTGCTGGCCACCATTGGTGCGAGCTCCAAGCGTGACGAGTTCGGTTTTCATCGCAGTGACTACCTGGGCCAGTTTGGTATTGGACTGCTGAGCGCGCTTATGGTGTCACCCTCCATCGTGGTGTACTCCCGCAGCATTGACGCCCTGGACCAGCCAATCCGGTGGGAGGGCAATTCCAATGGCACCTGGACCACCCGCCCGGTGCAGCCTCATGAATTGCCGGAAGCGCTGCAAACTGGCCCCGGCACTACGGTAGAGCTGCGTCGAACGGACTTTGACTTTGGCCGCATCCCCGGCTTGGTGGATTACTACGGGCGCTACTTGCCAGCGGAAATCGTGATCAATGGCGAGCCTTTGGAAAGCGAGCAGCCCCCGTGGCTGCAAGACGAGGAAGGCCAACAGCGGTGGTGTGAGCAGCACTTCGGTTTCACACCCTTTGCCTGTGTGCCGCTCAATGACATCCTCTCCGGCGCTCGCGGCGTGGCGTACATTATTCCTTCTGGCGCACACCCTGGCCAGCATGTGAAGCACACGGTGTACTTGCATGGAATGATGCTGGGGGACCGGATCAGTGATCTGCTCCCTGAGTGGGCGTATTTTGCCCGCGTGGTGGTGGACGTGGAACACCTGCGCCCCACGGCGTCCCGGGAGGCGCTTGCCAACGATGAAGCCCTTGCAGAGACCAGGGAGTCCTTCGGCTCGCAGGTCCGCCAGTGGCTGCAATCCTTGGCCGAGCTGGACCCGCACCAATTCGCGGAGTTCGTGTCCCTGCACTTGGCTGGGTTGAAATCCCTTGCGTTGGTGGATGAGCAAACCCGCAGGCTCGTTGCCCGCACCGTGCCCGTACCCACCACGTTGGGGCCAATGACATTGGATGAAGTAATCGGGCTGAAAAACGGCATCCGGTTCACCCGAACAACCAAGGCATTTGAGGCCATCGCCGCGGTGGCTCAGGCGCGTGAGGTGTTGGTGGTAAATGCCGGCTACGCCTTTGATGAGGAAATCCTGGACCTCCTGCGCCTGGACTACCCGGATATCCTCATCGAGGAGCTCAGCGCAACCAGCCTGTTGGACGATCTGGAACTGCCAACCCACACCCAAAGGATTCACCTTATGCCGGTGGTGCATGCCAGCGAGCAAGCCTTGGAGGGCGAGGATGTAGAGGTGGTGCTGCGTCGGTTTTCACCGGAAGACTTGCCCGCGGTGTACCTCCCGCAGCCGGACAGTGCGGGGCGCCGCATTGAGCAGCGAGTTCGGGAGGAAGATGAACAGATCGATGCCCTGATGAGCCTCCTGGAATCCCGCCCCCAGAAACGGACCGGGTCCGGGAATGGAAACCAGCCGCCGAACTCACTTGGCGCGGAGGCTGAAATGCCGCAGCTGGTATTGAATGCGGATAGCCCGGTGATCGCGCAGCTCGCGGACTTGCAGCGAGTCAGTAGTAGAAACACGCCCGGCAATCGTCTGGATGCAGACTCCACCGGGCAAGAACTGCTCGTGGCAGGCATCAGAGCGCTCTATGTGCAGGCATTGATCTCCGCGCACCAAGAACTCGGGCCGAAGGCCCGGAGGTGGTCGGTGAGCCTGCTCAGCACGCTCATTGCCCATGCGCTCTAAAACACAACAACCCGCAAAACAGGCACCCAACCCACACCCCCAAGGATCACACAGTTGAGCATGGAACACAGCAGTAACAATTCTTTCTTGGATGAGCTCATCGAACGCGCGGAGATGGTTCCCTACAGCAAGGCTGCTTCACAGTTGTGGTCACAAGCTGTGGTCACCGCAGATGAACTGCTGGATTCGGGTGTGGATGTTGCTGAAGAGCTGCTGTATTGCCTCATCCAACTGCAGTATTCCTACTACAGCAGCGGGGATGCTACCAGGGTTGTGGCACCCTTCTTGCGCACGCAAAAACTCTACGAGACCCGCCCTGATCTGTTCCATGAGGAACGCCTTGAAGGATTGGCCTGGGGGTATCGCTACGCCTTCAGCGCCCTGTTGGCAGTACCGGAAGTGCCAGTAAACCAGTTGCGCGACCTGCTGGACCAAGCCCATGCGCTGTATAAGCAGATCGGTGATTCGCGCCGCGCACTTTTCCAGTTGGAGTACACCCTGGCGGAAGCAATCGGGGATGAGCAAGCCGCCGAGGAAGCACACGGCAACTGGCTCAACGCCGAGCACACCCCAATTTCCAATTGCCCCGCGTGCGACCCGGAAGTTGCCGCCAGCTACCACTTTGATCGCGGGGAATGGGAACACGGGATCGCCGTTGCGGAGCAGGCGCTGGCAACGGATGAGATGACTTGTTCCGCGCAGCCGCACTCACTGTTTACCCACCTCATCGAGCCTTATGCGATGACAGGACAGTTCGACAAAGCCTGGAACGCCCACGTGCAGTCCTACCGCGCAATCAAGAATGACCCCGCGATGCTCGGCGCACTCGCCGTTCACATTCGGGTGCTCGCGGAGCTTGGGGCGGTTGGCATGCCTGGGTGCACGGAGCGATCCGTGGAGCTGTTCTGCACCCACCTCCCGTGGTGGATTAATGCGAGCGAGCCGCGCGAGCTGCTGGGCCTGGCCAGCGCTGGTGCGGTGGCGCTCGGCCACCTGCCTACCGAACGTGGCGGGGAGGTGCTGAACGTGGTCTTGCCAGGTGAGCAGCTTCCTTGGCAGCAGGCACCAACGCTGCACAGCCCAACGGTGCAGCAGGCGAAACAGTGGTGCGCTGACCTGGCATTCACACTCGCGCGGCGTTTCGACGCCCGCCCGGGCATCCTCCAACCCCGCGCCGTCGCCCGCCTTGAGCGCAATCTCCAGGCATCTGGCCAGGGATTGCCGCAGCCCACTGCCGCGTCCTTGGATCGCTCGGGGCTCAAAGCAACAGTGTTGGCGGGTTTCACGGAGCTTGAGGAGCTGCCCTCCCTCAAAGACGTGGTGGAAGACCCGTGGCGCCAGCAACTCACCGTGGAGCAGTTGTTGGAAGAACACAAGCGTATTGGTTTTCCATTGAACAGTTACGCCCTGCGCTTGGAACACCTGGGTGTTCCCGCACCCTATGTGGAGGTCCAGGATTACCCAGATGGCTTGGACATGCTCAAGGCGCACTTGTTGCTGCGCAGCGATCATCTTGATGCAGCGTACAACCAGGCTATGGCGGTGATGCTTCGGGAGAGCGCACTCACCTCGGGCGATCCGATTGGCCTGCGGATCAGTGGCTTAATGGTGCTCACCAACGTCCACTTTGAAAAGGAGGAATATCTTCAAGGTCTTTGGATGGTCCAGCAGACGATGAATCTTGCCGCTGATGCCGGCCTCGGCCCCTACGCGCTGAACACCGCCCGTGGGGTTCTTGGAGTGCTGATGGCAATGGAGCGGTGGGACGCAGCCTGTGCGTTGGCGGAAAACGCACGCATGATCGCAGGTGAGCATCGCTTCAACGCAGACGGTTGCGTAGTTGCGCAGATCTACGCCGACGCACTGGGCAATCTCGGGCAGGCGCAGCAGGCGGCAGCGGTGCTGGAGGAGTTCCTGGCATATGGCGATTTGGCAGACGGCGAGGACGGCGCTATCGAACTGGAAATGAGCAGCCAGCTCGCGAACTACCTCGGGGAGTCAGGGCAGTTGGACCGCGCGCTGGAAGTTGTTGATCAGGTGATCAAGCAGGCAGATGCCTTATCCGAGGCTGCCACCATCGCCACTGATGCCGCTACCATTGAGCCCGCCGCCATGCTCGCGATGCGCCTCAGATTGCGCCACCAAAAGATGGGACTGTTACTCGCGGCCCTGCCTCCGCAGCACATTGAATTGCATGAGCAGCTCCACGGGTTGATCAACGAGCGTGTGGAGCTGGTGGAACAAGCCAACGTGGAGGAGAAGCAGGACATCATTGCGTCCTTCCTCATGGAAGCACTGGAACTCTTTGCCTCACTGGACCGCGTGGACCTAGCCCGTCAGACCATGCAGCGCCTTATTAGCGCGCGGGATGCGGCGGGGGATCGGGCGCTTGCGGCGTCGGAAATTGCCCAAGTCCTGGAGCAGCTTCCGGACCCCCAAGAGCTCGCGAGGGTGGCAATACGCCTGGTGGGTGAGGATCAAGGGGAGGAGCTTGATTGGCTGCGGGCGCTCGCGGCAGGGAATAACTAGCTGCGGGCGGGCAGATTTTCGCCTACGTTGGAAACCATGATTTTGATTAACGTGCGCTACCAAGTCCGCCCCGAATACCAAGAGACGTTCCTTGAAGAAACGGCGTGGTTCACCGAGGCCACCCGTGCTGAGGAAGGCAACATCTTCTTCGATTGGTACCGCAGCCCAGACAACCCCGGTGAGTTCCTGCTCATCGAGGCATTCCAGGATGATGCTGCTGAGGCTCACGTCAATTCCGCGCACTTCAAGCGCGCCCAGGAGGAGCTGCCTAAGTACTTTGAGCGCACCCCAGACGTGATCAACACCCTCATTCCGGAGAAGACGGAGTGGGATAAGCTCGTGGAATTTGAGGTGAAGTAGCAGTGGCAAAACCAAAGAAGCTGGCCAAAGAGGCCTATGAGAAAGAGCTCAAGCGCCTGCAGGCTGAGCTCGTGGAGATGCAGCAGTGGGTGGTGGAAACCGGCGCCCGCGTGGTGATCGTGATGGAGGGCCGCGACGCCGCCGGCAAGGGCTCCGCCATCAAGCGCATCACCCAATACCTCAACCCGCGCACCTGCCGTATTGAGGCGCTGCCCGCACCGAACTCCCGAGAGCAGGGCCAATGGTACTTCCAGCGCTACATTGAGCGCCTGCCAACCGCCGGTGAGATCGTGATCTTTGACCGTTCCTGGTACAACCGTGCGGGCGTGGAGCGAGTGATGGGCTTCTGCACCTCTGCCGAGTACCGCCGCTTCCTGCACCAGGCACCAATCTTTGAGCGAATGCTTGTGGAAGACGGCATCATCCTGCGCAAATACTGGTTCTCTGTGTCCGATGAGGAGCAGATTGCCCGCTTCAAGTCCCGCCGCAATGACCCCCTGCGCCGCTGGAAGCTTTCTCCGATGGATCTGCAGTCCATCACCCGTTGGGAGGATTACTCCCGGGCGAAGGATGAAATGTTCATCCACACGGATATCCCTTCCGCGCCGTGGTACACCGTGGAATCAGAGGATAAGAAGCGTTCCCGTATTAACGTGATCAGCCACCTGCTTTCCACCATTCCTTATGAGCACATTGAGCGCGAGCTGCCGGAGATCCCGGAGCGCCCCGAGTCCAACAATGACTACGAGCGCCCGCCGCGCGAAGACTTCCGCTACGTGCCCGATGTTGCGGCGCAGTTGGAAGTGGAAGACAAAAAGAAGGCGAAAAAGTCAGGGAAGGGCAAGAAGGCGAAAAAGTCTGGCAAGTAGGCTGAGGGCTTGAGGGGAGCGTTCCGACGCCCCCACGCCGCACCTCTAAAGGCCCCAGTGCCCCCAAGATTGTGGGGTGCTGGGGTTTTAGTTGAGGAGTTCTTCAAGGACCGTGAGCACGCCATGCTCGGTGTTTGGTGGGGCGATGCGAGTGGCCACCTCTTTGATTTTGGGGTGCCCGTTTTCCATTGCCACCGCGGTCCCCGCGGCCTGCAGAAGCTCGAGGTCGTTGAGGAAGTCCCCGAAGGCGATGGTGCGTTCCATGGGGATGTCCAGTGCCTGTGCGAGTAGGCGCAAACCCACGCCCTTGTTGGCTTCCGGTGCCATGAGGTCAATCCAGTGTGCGCCGGAAATCACCAGGCTGAGGTCCGGCGCCACGCCGCGCAGCAGGGGAGCGGCCACGGTTTCCGCATCGGGGAAAGAAAACACGGCAAGTTTAATCACCTGGTCATTGACGTGCTCGTGCAGGTCCTCCACCCGCTCGAGGCGGTGGTAGTACTTGATGCCCTCTTTCAGGAATGCATTGTCGGTGCGGCTCACAAAGGCTCCGTCGGCCCGGCAGAGCACCACGCCCCAGTCCAAGTCAGAGTTCTCGATGGTTTCGATCACCGCGTGGGCGTCCTTGGGGGCAAGGGTGGTGGTGGAGACGATCTCGCCTTCGTGGTACACCACGGTGCCGTTTTCCGCGATCACGCTGATCTGGTTGCCCGCAACTCGATCAAACTGGTCCAGCAGGGTGTAAAGCTGGCGCCCACTCGCCGGGGCGAAAGCCCACCCCTGCGCATGGAGGCGGTCCAGCAGCGGCCAGAAGTCATCTGGGATTTGGTGATTGCCATCCAAGAGGGTGCCATCCATGTCCGTTGCAATCAGGCCGGAGTAAGTGCCGCGGCGGGGCGCAGAAGTTGGGGTGGGGGTGGGGATACTCATGCCAAATTAGTCTTTCAGGTTACTCAAGAGGATTCATCTGTGCTGCACCCATTGTGCCAGTTCGGGTGGACAGCCTGTGCCCGGAGTTCTGTGCGTGTGAACAAGGGGGTAGTTGTGCCCCTCACATTCACATTTCTATGGTGATCCGGGCCACCTAGAGTGTGTGCTGGTGGTAAGAATGAGGGCATGGCTCACAAACATGCAGATCACAAAGATTCCCCGGTGCGCGCCTATGTGCTCAACTCCACGGGCGTGCTGGAACTTAACCGCCCCAAGGCGTTGAACTCGCTGAATCACGAGATGGTGGACATCATCGACCAAGCCTTAAGCGAGTGGGAAACCGATGATGCAATCCACCGCGTGGTGATTTACACGGAGTCCAACAAAGGCTTCTGCGCTGGCGGGGATGTTCGCGAAGCTCGCGAGCACATCCTGGCAGGTGAGGAAGAGCGCGCTGATGCGTACTTTGTGGAGGAGTACGCCATGAACAACCGCATTGCCACCTTCCCCAAGCCCTATGTGGCGTTGATTGACGGGGTGGTGATGGGCGGCGGCCTTGGGGTGTCCGTGCATGGTTCCCACCGTGTGATCAGCGAGCGTGCCTTCGGAGCAATGCCGGAAATGGCGATCGGCTACATCCCAGACGTGGGCGTGCCCTTTGTGCTGCAGCGGGTGGGGCAGGCGTCCCTTGCGCTCGCGAACTTTGTGGTGCTCACCGGCTGGCGCCTGAGCGCCGCTGATTTGCTGTGGACGGGCATCGCCACCGACGTGGTGCATTCCGAGCACATGCAGTTGTTCCGGGAGATGCTCATTGCGGAGGACATCGATGACGCCCTGGAGCGCTACGGCACGGAACTGGAGGAGGAAAGCGAGCTGGCCAAGTGGGCGGAGGACATCGAGGCCACCTTTGCCGGCCCCAGCTTTGCCGAAATCGAGCAAGCGGTTGCCCAGCATCCCAATGAGAAGTTCCGCGAGCTCGTAGCCCAGCACTTCGCAGCAGCCTCCCCGAGCGCGTTGGTGGCTGCGGCCGAACTCATGGCTGCCAGCGCGAAATGCACCACGGTCCGCCAAGAATTGGACCTTGAGATCACCTTGGGTGAGTACGTCCGCCGCCTGCCGGACTTTGTTGAAGGCGTGCGCGCGGTGCTGGTGGACAAAGACCGCCAGCCCAACTTCCCACCATCGGTAGATGTCGCCGAGGTTCGCGCAGCGCTTCGGCAGTAATCTTCAGCGATCGCCTAGGCGCTGCTCCCCGGGATACTTGCGCCTGCTTCGACGCCACCGCCGCGAGACTGCATGTAGAAGCGCCACGCCCGGGCTGCGTCGATACCTTCTGGCACCGGCGTGCGTTCTACCGCCTGCATCACCTCCGGGGTGAGTGGCGGAAGCTGGAGGCTTGGGGAGCGCAGCAGGAAGGTGCCTTGGTGTTCCCCGATGGGTCCGCTCCAGAGAATCCAGGCTTGAAGGATGGACTGTGCGGCGCTGACCGCGAGGGGGCTTATTTGCGGCGTGGTGAACTCTTTGAGTCCGTGCTCGAGGGCGAAGTCGAGCGCCCCGCGCGCGAGCTTTGCTGCCGGGAACTGGGAAAAGCCGGGGTGGAACCAGGACCAGGTTCCGTCCACGGCGAGCAGCAATGCCTGCAGTTCGTGATCGCCCACTCGGACCATGCTGTGGGTGAGGCTGACATCGTTCACGCCTTGCTGCCAATCCTGCGCCCCAAAGGTGGCCTCGGCGAACAGCTTGTGCTCGTGGGCAAGGTAGAAGGCGTCCGACGCCACCTCCGCAGTGGTGATCGCAGAGACAATCTGCTGCGTTTGCAGGTTGACCGTAGTGATGGTGCCCTTCTGATCACGCAGGTGAAACAGGTGTGCGGAATCAGCTATTTGGTGAGTGGCCTGTTCTGGCGTTGCCTCGATTGCGCCCCCATTTGCACCCTTGTTGAGGTGTCCCTTGGCCACCGTGAGGCCGCGGGCGGCGGCATAGGAGGTGAGCGCACGTTCCAGATCCAAGTCCTTGGGTAGCTGGCCCAGGCCCAGAGTGATTGCCGCGCGAGGGGCGAGCGCGAGGGCATCACCGACCATCACCACTACGTCAAATGCTTCCTGTTCTGTGCCTTCTCGAGCGCCTTCTTGTGTGGAATCAGTGATGGGTACCTGGAATACGGGACCGTTACCATGCAGCGTGCGCGCGGCGGCTACCAGATCAGGGTGGAAGGGGTGCGTGCCGCTGAGTTCCGGGATATTCCAGGTTTGGTTGTTGTGCGCCCATGTCCAAGAGTTGCGCGTGCAGTGGGCAACCACGACGCCACGGAAGCCAACGGGGCCCGCGGCGCTGTCGGCAATAATCTCGTAGTTGGGGGTGCCACCTACGGGGTTGAATCGCACGTTTTCAATTTGACCCAGGTTGTGTTGGAACGCCCAGGACTTCTCAATTTGGTGGAAAAAGCCGTCGGTGACAACATCCTTGAGCTGGGTAGGGTCTGAAACATCCACAGGGTGCTCACTTTCGCAGTGCAGGGTCCGAATTGCAGGGTCCGAATGTGGGCCGCGTACAGGGGCCAGTACCAGCGTAGTAGCTCTTGGCTCCTTTGTTGCTCAGGCCGGCGGACAGTGCGATGACCGTCGGTAGGAAGTGAGGAAGCTTGACCGGGGGGTTCTGTGGGGTGGCGGGTGAGGAGCTGAGTGATAAGGTCTTTACGGAGGGCGCAACAACGGGAATGCCGGTGCAAATCCGGCAGCGGGCCCCGCCACTGTCACCACCAAATACGCAGGTGACCTCACTGCTTTCGGGCGGGAAGGGGAAACCACTAAGGATTTGCGGGTGGAAGCCAGGAGACCGGTTGCGCCCCCAAATGGTATAGCGCAAGCCCACGGGGATCTGGGCTTATACGGAAAGAAGTTTGTCACTTATGCATATTGCAGAAGGGTTCCTCCCCGTCACTCACTGCGTGGCGTGGGCAGCGGTAGCAACGCCGTTTGTGGCGCACGGCGCCGTGGCCGTGAAAAAGCAGCTCAAGGAGCAGCCGGAAACCAAACTGCTGCTCGCCGCAGCCGGCGCGTTTAGCTTTGTGCTCTCCGCAATCAAAATCCCCTCCGTCACTGGATCTTCCTCACATCCAACGGGAACGGCGCTGGGAGCAGTGCTGTTCAAACCACCGGTCATGGCTCTCTTGGGCACCTTGGTGTTGTTCTTCCAAGCGCTGCTGCTCGCCCACGGAGGCATCACCACCCTGGGTGCCAACGTGGTTGCCATGGCGATTGTGGGCCCGTGGGTGGCTTACGGCGTGTGGCGGGCAAGCCGCGGCGCTGGGGCGAGCATGGACCTAGCGGTGTTTCTTGCGGCGCTATTGGGCAACCTTGCCACCTACGTTGTCACCGCCACCCAGTTGGCACTGGCGCACCATGCGCAGGGTCTGGTGCAGGCGTGGCTCACGTTCATGGGGCTGTACGCGCCCACCCAGGTTCCTATCGCGGTGATTGAAGCGATTGTCACGGTGCTCATTGTTCGTGCACTGAGCAAGATTGCCGTACCTGAGTTGCAACGCCTCGGTTTCCTACCCGAGCCAGCGCAGCCGGTGGCACAGAAGGTGGGGATCTAGGCCATGGCAGAAACGCTCAAGCACACAAAGGGCGGCTCAAACCCAGGCGAAAAAGGCTCCAAGGGCAGCTCCTTGCTGCTCGCCGGAATCGCCATCGTGGTGGCCGCATTCCCCATGTTCATTAACCTTGGTAACCGCGACGCTGAAGAACCCTTCGCAGGCACTGATGCCGCAGCCGAAGGCCTGGTGGAGGAAGTCAATCCGGAATACGATCCGTGGTTTGACCCCCTCATCGGGGAACTCCCCGGCGAGGTAGAGTCCGGGCTGTTTGCCCTCCAGGCGGCGCTCGGTGCGAGCGTGCTGGGCTACGCCATCGGCGTGTACCGCGGGCGCACCAAAGAGCAGGAGCGTACTCAGGAATAACATCCTGGCCCCTCGAAAAACACCCCAGCCACCACAAGTCTTTTTGAGTAAATGAACCAGCTTGAATTCGCCGCTCTGCACAGCCGTTGGGCCTCGCGCCCCGCGGCGGAGAAGGCGCTCCTGCTGCTGGGGGTGCTGGTGTTGGTGGTGGCGCTCCCTTTCGGCTACGCCTGGTTGCTGATCGCTGGGGTGCTCATCGCAACCGTGATCGCCGCGCGGCCGCCGCTGAAATTGCTGCTCGCGCTGGTAGCAGCGCCCATCGCTTTCCTGGTGGTGGGCGTGCTCCCACTGGTGGTGGCGATCACCGGCGATGGCCTGGTGCTCATCGACGGCGGTGTCCGCAACGCCGCAACACTGCTTCTGCGCAGCTTGTTGGCCACGTGGGCCACTGTGCTCTACGCGCTCACCACGCCGCTGCCGCAGACAATCGCCCTGCTGCAACGCCTTCACGTCCCAGGGTTCATCATCGAGCTCATGGTCTCCATGTATCGCATGGTGGCGCTGCTCGTGGCCACCGCACGCAGCGTCTTCTTGGCCCAGCAGGCCCGGTTGGGGTATTCGAGTAGGCGCCGCTGGGTGGCGTCGGCAGCTTCTTTGGGGGCGAGCCTGTTTGTTACCTCCTTTGCCCGGGCCCGCCGCCTCGCCGAGGGCCTGGAGCTGCGCGCGGACCCCCAAGCAACGCTTGCGGCCGGTGGTGAGCTCGGCGCGCGTGGGCGGGCGGGATTCCTGTGCGCGACGTTCGCGTTGTTAGTGTGTATCGCAGGTATTGGTGCGAGCCAGGAAGGCATGTTGTGGTGAGGTCGTTGCTCGGGTGTATAGACGTGCACTTTTCTCGCGGTGAGCAGCACATTCTGCGCGGCGTCACCCTCAACATCGCCGCAGGTGAGCGTATCTGTTTGCTGGGCAGAAATGGCGCGGGCAAGTCCAGTCTCATGCGGATTCTGGCGGGGTCTTGGCGTGCCGACGCCGGCCAGGTGCTCATCAACGGCGCGCCCGTTGCGGCGTCGCGCAAGGCACGCAATCAGGTGCGCGCGTTTGTGCAAATGGTGTTGCAGGAGCCAGACGACCAGCTCTTTGCCACCTCAGTGGCCGCAGACGTAGCTTACGGACCTACCAACATGGGGTTGGATGCTGCGCAAGTGCAGGAGCGGGTCGAGGAGGTACTCGCGAGCTTGGGCATCGCCGATCTTGCTGACGCTGTGCCACACCAACTTTCTTTTGGCCAGCGCAAACGCGTGGCCCTCGCCGGCGCGCTTGCGATGCGCCCGAGTGTGCTCCTCCTTGATGAACCCACTGCCGGACTGGACCCTGAGGGCACCAGCGCCCTGATTGAGACCCTGGAAAACCTGGGCACTGCGCTGCTGTTTTCCACCCATGACGTCAACGCCGCCTGGCGCCTAGCCACCCGCTTTGTGGTGCTCCACGATGGTGAGCTGCATTCCGGCGGGGTGGAAATGATCACTGACCACGCATTCATGAAGGCCGCCGGTCTGGAGGTGCCGTGGGCACCTACCGTCTCGGCGGCCTTGGGGCGTGAGGTCAAGCAGCCTTCTGAATTGCTTTAGATTTCCGCGCTTGGGGTGCGCTTTGGCAGCACCTTCGGCCGAGCCCCGGCGATTTCCTCCACGATGCGGATCACCTGGTTGGAGTAGCCAAACTCGTTGTCGTACCACACGTAGAGCACGAGGTGGTTGTTGCCGTTGGCGATGGTTGCCAGGCCGTCCACAATGCCCGCGTGGGTGGTGCCCACAAAGTCCGTGGAAACCACCTCCGGGGAGTGGATGTACGCGATTTGCTGGCGCAGATCGGAGTGCAGCGCCACCTTGTCCATCAGCTCATTGACCTGATCCCTGGTCACGTCTTGGTTAAGGGTGAGGTTGAGCACCGCCATGGAGACGTCGGGAGTGGGCACCCGGATGGCGTTGCCGGTGAGCTTGCCTTCGAGCTCCGGCAGTGCCTTGGCCACGGCCTTTGCGGCGCCGGTTTCCGTGAGCACCATGTTCAACCCGGCGGCGCGGCCACGGCGCTCGCCCTTGTGGAAGTTGTCAATGAGGTTTTGGTCATTGGTGAAGGAGTGCACCGTTTCCACGTGACCGTTGATCACGCCGTAGTGGTCATTGAGCACCTTCAACACTGGGGTGATGGCGTTGGTGGTGCAGGAGGCGGCGGTGATGATGGTGTGCTCATCGGTGATCGCCTCGTGGTTGATGCCGTACACCACGTTCAGCAGGTCGCCCTTGCCCGGTGCAGTGAGTAGGACACGGGACACGCCCTTGGATTGCAGGTGCTGGGAGAGGCCTTCGCGGTCGCGCCAGCGGCCGGTGTTGTCCACCACGATGGCGTTGTTGATGCCGTACTCGGTGTAGTCCACACTGGCGGGATCGTTGGAGTAGATCACCTGGATCTTGGTGCCGTTTGCCCAGATCACATTGTTTTCTTCATCCACGGTGATGGTGCCGTTGAACGCGCCGTGGACGGAATCGCGGCGCAGTAGGGAAGCGCGCTTGACCAGGTCTTTGTCACCGTTCTTACGCACAACGACGGCGCGCAGTTTCACCCCACCGTAGGCTGCTTCGCGGGCAATCAGGATGCGGGCGAGCAGGCGGCCAATGCGGCCAAAACCGTAGAGCACTACGTCCTTGGATTCCAAGGTGTTCTCGGTGCCGATCACTTCCTGCAGCTCGCCGGTGAGGAACTCCTTGAGCCCGGCGGGGTCGTTGAGGTCACCGCCGCGCTCCTCATGTGCCACCGCGAGGCGTCCGATGTCAATGGAGGCGGTGCCCAAGTCCAGCTCGGTGAGCGCCTGGAGCACTGGGAGCGTCTGGGCGGGAGTGAGCTCAGAGTGGGTTGCCAAACGGGAGTAGCGGTGGGCCTTGACGATGTCAATGTCCGTCACATCAATCAACAGCCGGCCAAACACGGACACCACCACATTGTTGTTGCGGTGGAGCTTGCCGATCAGCGGAAGCATTTGTTGTGCTGCTTCGATTTTCTCGTTCCAGTCTTTGGCCATGGGAGACGTTCTTTCCTTCGGTTTGCGGTTGAAAATCTGCTGTAAAAGATCGTGGGTTTTTGGTCTTGGGTCTTAGGTTTTGGGTCTGAGGTCTTAAGGCTTGGGACGCTGTACTGCCGAGCAGCGCGCGATCCCCGCGCTCCCCGCCTGGGCCCAGCGTGAGCCTTGCGTGTGCCTAGCGAGGGCCTATGAAACCCGACACGGAAATATCGGGCGTTTCAAGAAAACCCGCCGTTGATTCTAGTGAAAAATGGGGGCAATTTTTACCGCTTTTGGCAGCTATTTGCCCCCAAATTGGGGTCTGTATTGTCCATGAGGGGAATGCCTGCGGGGGAGCGGCTGCGCGGGAAAAATGTGCGAGATTGGCTTGTGGCTGCAACCTTGTAGACTTGCACGGTACTCATGGGAAGGAATGTAAATGCTGCATGCGGTGAGCTATGCGCTCGCAGACTCAGTGAACTTGCTGCTGATCGCTGTGGTGCTCGCCTGTGCCGTCATCCTTCCGCAACAAGGAAAATACTGGCGCACGGTCGGCCTGCTCATCGCCGGGGACTGGTCCGGGGTGTTCTTCCTCTCCGTGCTCACCATGCTGGTGTTCGACGGCCTCCAGTCCCACGTCCAGGCCTTCCTTGAATCCCCCTGGGCTGCGATACTCCTTATCCTGGTGGGACTCCTCGCAGCGATCGGGACGTGGCGCGGCGGCGACAACTCCGCCCTCATCCAACGCCTGCTCGGGCCGCTACGAGCACCCTCCGCGCAGACCGTTTTCGCCGGCTTTGTGCTGGGATTCGTGCAATCAATTACTTCACTTCCGTTCTTCTTCGGGCTCGCGCACCTCTCCACGGGCGAGTTCTCCGCGTTCGTTCGTTACGCCGGCCTCGTCGTCTATGCAAGCCTCGCGCTGAGCCTCCCTGCGCTCGTGGCGGTGCTGGCGGGAGTGGTGCGGGCGTTCCCAGAAAGTGTGTTTGGTAGGCTTTTCGACGCGGCGCGGCGCAACGGGGATCTCATGGCAAAGCTGGCGGGTTACGGCGTCTCGGTGTTCCTGGTGGCGATGGGGATCGGCTCGCTGTAAGGGGTTTCCGCGCGAAAAAGGTGCCGCAGGTCACTATGTGGCTTTACGATACAAACACTAAACGTACTGAACAGTTTTGTGTGCCATCCCCTGTGACGCATCTTGGGGTGCCGCACCTTTTGCACGGAAAGGACCCCTCACGATGGCGCAGCACACCTCCCCACACACGAATGGCGCATCACCGCAGGATGTGGTGATTATCGGTGCCGCACGAACCCCCTTTGGGCGCCTGCTCGGCGGGCTGAGCTCGTTTCCCGCAACGGAACTCGGCGGGTTTGCAATCCGCGGTGCCCTGGAGCGCGCGGGCGTGGAGGGAAGTGAAGTAGACGCGGTGATCATGGGGCAGGTGTTGCAGGCTGGCGTTGGCCAAAACCCCGCCAAGCAGGCGGCACTCGCCGGTGGTGTACGCGAGGAAGCGCACACCAACACGGTGAACAAAGTGTGCCTTTCGGGGCTCACCTCAGTGATTGATGCCACGCGCATGATCCGCTGCGGCGAGGCAACAATCGTGGTTGCAGGAGGCATGGAATCCATGAGCAACGCCCCTCACCTGGCCCAGGTGCGCGGCGGGGTGAAATTCGGCAGCGCCTCCCTGGTGGACCACATGGAATACGACGCCCTCACCTCCGCCAACATGGGCAACTCCATGGGCGCTCTGAGCGAGCACTACAACCAAGAATTCCCCGTCACCCGCGAAGAACAAGACCACGTTGCCGCGCTCTCCCACCAGCGTGCTGCCGCCGCAGACCTCTCCGCGGAGATCGTCCCAGTGAGCGTACACACCCGCAAGGGGAAGGTGACCGTGTCCGCCGATGAAGGCGTGCGCCCAGACACCACCGCAGAAACCCTCGCCGGCCTGCGCCCAGCCTTCGCGCCCGAGGGCACTATCACCGCGGGAAACGCTTCCCAAATCACCGACGGCGCCGCGGCACTCGTGCTCACCACTCGCGAGGAGGCGCAGCGTCGGAACGCCCCGATCCTTGCCGTGGTGCGTGCCCCTGGACAAATTGCGGGACCCCACCACGCGCTGCAAGACAAGCCCGCTAAGGCGATCCAACAGGCGCTGACACGCCAGGGTTGGGAGGTCCGTGACCTCGACCTCGTGGAAATCAACGAGGCCTTCGCCGTTGTGTCCATACATTCCGCCCGAATGCTCGGCCTTGAACCTGAAGACGTGAATATGCGCGGCGGCGCCATTGCCCTCGGCCACCCGGTTGGTGCCTCCGGTGCGCGCCTGGCACTTCACGCCGCATTGCAGCTCGGTGCAGGCAAAGCCAGCCGCGCGGCCGTTGCACTGTGTGGCGGCGGCGGGCAGGGAGAAGCCCTACTCCTTGAGGCGGACAGCTGCGGATAGCTGCGGAGAAAGGGGAGAAGCAATGCGAGCACGTGAAGCAGAAGTGGCAGAAGTACTGGTGGAAACTCGAGGAACCGCCGGAATCATCACGTTGAATCGCCCGAAAGCGCTCAATGCGCTGGTCGAATCCGCGGCAGAGGTGGACGCAATCTTGGCAGAGTACGCTGCCGATCCCGGCGAGGCGTTCTCGGGTCAAGTGGACCGCATTGAAGCTGCATACCAGGGGCAGACCGTGGCCGAGATTTTGGCGGCGCTGGATGCGGAGGAAGCTGACTTTGCTGCGGATGCTGCCAAGCGGATTCGTTGGAACAGCCCCACTGCCTGCGTGCTCACCTTGGCCTACATTTGCCGTGCCACCAACTTCACTTTGCGTGAGGCGCTCGAGCATGAATTCGCGGTGTCCAACAACATGCACGCCCACCCGGATTTTGTGGAAGGGGTGCGTGCCCAGATCATTGACAAAGACCGCAACCCCAAGTAGACCCCGCGGAACTGGAAAAAGTGGACGCCCAGCAGATTGAACGCCTCCTCGGGTCGTTGCACGCCACAGACATTGAGCCACTCAGGCTGTAAGCACCAAGCAAGCCTCAAGCGAGCACCAAGCGAACATCAAGCAAGCCTCAAGCGAAAAGGATCATCATGAGCAACTTTGAAAACATCCTCACCGAAACCAAAGGCCGCGTGGGAATCATTACCCTCAACCGCCCGAAGGCCCTCAACGCGCTCAACGAGGCAACCATGAATGAGGTTGTCCAAGCGGGCCGCTCGTTTGATGCAGACCCAGGCATTGGATGCATCATCCTCACCGGCTCCGAAAAGGCCTTCGCCGCGGGCGCGGACATCAAAGAGATGGCCTCCAAATCTGCCACGGAAATGTTTGTGAGTGACTGGTTTGCCAAATGGGATGAGTTTACCCGCCTGCGCACACCGGTGATCGCCGCCGTTTCCGGCTACGCCCTAGGTGGGGGCTGTGAGCTGGCGATGATGTGCGATTTCATCATTGCTGCAGATAATGCGAAGTTCGGTCAACCAGAAATCAACCTGGGTGTGCTGCCGGGGATGGGTGGTAGCCAGCGGCTCACCCGAGCCGTGGGCAAATCCAAAGCCATGGACATGTGCCTTACCGGGCGCATGATGGGCGCGGAAGAAGCAGAGTCCGCAGGGCTGGTGTCCAGGGTTGTGGGCGTGGCCGATCTCATGGACACCGCTCTGGAGGCCGCCACGCTCATTGCATCCAAGTCCTTGGTGGCTTCCTACATGGTGAAAGAAGCAGTGAACGCTGCCTTTGAGACCACACTCGGCCAAGGGCTGCAGTTCGAACGCCGCTTGTTCCACTCCGTATTTGCGTCTGAAGACCAAACGGAAGGTATGGCGGCATTTGTGGAAAAGCGCGACCCTGATTTCCAGCATCGCTGATTGCTTGCTGCTCAATTTGATTCTTCGCGCCGCTCCTGAGAGAACTCCACGAGGTCACCATTGGCGGCGCGAATGGTGTTGAGTAGGGCAAAAAGTTGGAGGTTTTCTGCGCTGCTTTCAAGAGGATTCAACGGCGAAAATGAGAGCGCCTAGGGTGCTGGCGGCGTGCTTAATCCGTTGCGTATGAGGGTGTCCAGTGCCGCGTATGCCTCGGTGACACTAGCCAAGTGGAGGTAATCGCCTTGCTGGATGTGTTCCATTGTGTGGCCAACGAATGCTGCAATAAGGTGTGTGTCTACGGCCTGGAACTCTCCGCGGATCACGCCTTCTTCCAAGAGGTTGCGGATGGTTTCAATAGCTGCTTTGGTGTTGTGATCGTAGACTTTCTTGCCAACCTCGGTAGCGATGAGATCCTGCATGAATGCTGGTGATGCCGGCTGCAGCGCAGAGTTGATCGCCCGGAAATAATCCTGCAGCTTTGCAGGCACCGGTTTGTTTCCACCGAGCGCCAAGTGTGTGCGCTGGGTGAGCTCCTTGAAGAAACTCACCAAGACGCGGTAGACGATCTCATTTTTCGTGTTTCCCAGGCTGTAGATCGTTGATTTGGAGCATTGGTACTTGCTTGCCGCGTGGTCGATGGTGAAGTCTGGAATGTTGGAAGTCAGCAGCAACGCCCTGGTGGTTTCCACTGTGTCCACTGCGGTCATCTCCGGGATTACCGGATCTTCCTCCGGCGGGTTGTCCATTACCATGCAAACCCTTGGCGAGCAGCTCGCGCAATTGGCCGCCGAACAGGGGATTAGCCTGGAGCTTATGCACAGGGTCACCGCGATGGCCTCGGTGAGCTTTGATTCCCTGCCGCACAACGGCGCGGTGCTCACCATGCTCATGGTGTGTGGCATGACGCACCGCCTAAGCTACAAGGACGTTGCCATGGTCACCGTGGCAATCCCACTGGCCACCTTGTTCATCATGCTGGGGCTGAACGCGGTGATCCCGGGGCTCAGCTAGTCAGCAACCATTGGGAACAGCTCAAACTCGGGGTGTTCCTTTTCGATGAACGCCAGCTTCCACTTATCGCCAAACAGTGCCACGAGCTGCCCATCGGTGCGGGTGAAGATCTCCACCCCGCGCTGCTTGGCCAGCTCTGGTGCTGTTTCTGCGGTGGTCTTGCGGGCCACGGAGTAGGGGATTGGGTCCGCGACCGTCTCCACGTTGTATTCATTTTCCATGCGCGCCATCATGACCTCGAACTGCATGGGGCCCACCGCTGCCATCACGGGAGCAGCGTCACCACGGGCGTCGTTACGCAGGATCTGCACCACGCCTTCCGCCGCAAGCTGATCCAGTGCCTTGCGGAACTGCTTGTATTTGCCCAGGCTCTTGGCCCGTAGGGTCCGGAAGTGCTCGGGGGCGAACTGCGGCATTGGCGGGAATTGCACCTTTTTGCCTGCAAAGATGGTGTCACCAGGAGCAAGCGATCCGGCGTTGACCAGGCCCACGATGTCCCCCGGGTAGGCGGTTTCCACGGTCGAGCGAGTGCGCCCGAACACGGTCAGCGCGTATTTTGTGGAGAAGCTACGCCCCGACTGCGCGTGCGTCACCTGCATCCCGCGGTCAAATTCCCCGGACACCACACGCATGAACGCCAGCGAGTCACGGTGATTCTTATCCATGCCGGCCTGCACCTTGAACACAACGCCGGAGAAGTCACCGGTGACCTCACGCTGTTCATCAATGGCGCTTGTCGACGCGGCCACCGCTTCCTCATCCGAAGCGCGTCCGGCGGGTGCGGGTGCGAGCTCACACAGGGTATCGAGGATTTGGTGCACACCGAAGTTCAGCATGGCGGAGGCGAAAATCAAGGGGGAAGTCACACACTCCAGGAAGAGCTGCTGGTCGTGCACGGCGCCGTCGGCAGCAAGAAGTTCAGCCTCCTCAACGGCAGTTTCCCAGGCCTCGCCTTCCCTCTCCGAAGCCTGATCGGGGGAGTAGTGCTCTTCGGGGGCGATGGTGGAACCGCCCGCGGTGCGCAAGAAGTGGATGTACTGGTCCGTCTCCCCGTCCGGGTTGATGTGGGCGAGGCCGCGGAAATCGCCGGCGTCGCCCACTGGCCAATACAGCGGGGTGGGTTGCAGGCCAATTTCGGAGACGATCTCATCCACCAACTCCAAGGGAGTGCGGCCAGGGCGGTCCCACTTGTTGATCACCGTCACGATTGGCAGGCCACGGGCCTTGCACACCCGGAACAGCTTGAGGGTTTGGGGCTCGAGGCCCTTGGCGGCGTCGATGAGCATCACCGCAGCGTCTACTGCGGTGAGTACGCGGTAGGTGTCTTCAGAGAAGTCGGCGTGGCCTGGGGTGTCCACCAGGTTGATCATGTAGGGCTCGCCGGTATGCCCCTCAGGGGCGTACTCGAACTGCAGGGCGGAGGAAGCGATGGAGATACCGCGGTCCTTTTCCATCTCCATCCAGTCAGAAACCGTGGCCTTGCGCCCAGCCTTGCCGTGCACCGCGCCAGCCTCTGAGATCACATGGGCGTGCAGCGCCAGGGCCTCTGTCAGCGTGGATTTACCGGCGTCTGGGTGGGCGATCACGGCAAATGTACGGCGGCGGGAAGCCTCAGCGGCAAGGTTACTCATAGCCAATAAGGTTAGCGCATGCTGTGAATAACATGCTGCGCCCGCTGCAACCCCTCAGTAACCACGATGTTTGCGGCCTCCACGCTGCGGGCAACCAGGGTGGCGTCGTGAGGGATTTCCCCCAGCACCCAGTCGATGATCGGCTCGCCCTTTGGCGGACGCCCGATGCCCATCTTGATTCGCACGTAGTCCCTCGTGCCCAACTCTGCGCTGGTGGATTTGAGGCCGTTGTGCCCGTTCTCGTTGCCGCCCGCTTTCACCCGCACGGTGCCAGCCGGGATGTCCAGCTCATCGTGGAGCACCACAATGTTACTCGCGGGGATGTTCCACTTGCGCGCCAGAGCAGCCACTGCCTCGCCGGAATTGTTCATGAACGTGGTGGAACGGACCAGCGCCACGGGAACCTCGCCGATAGTTTTGCGCACCACCAGGGCTTTGGTGCCGGACACTGGCTGCCACTCAAGGGTGCGCATCGCGTCCGTTGCCCAATAGCCCACGTTATGGCGGGTTTGGGCGTACTTTTCGCCGGGGTTGCCAAGGCCCACGATGAGCCACTGCGGGTCTGGCTGCGGCCCAGCGGCCTGGGTATTAGGCGTCTTTCGGAAACGTGCAGCGATGCGATTCAGGAACTCAAACACGCACTCGATCCTATACTCAACGTTCTCGGGCACCACCTGAGGGGCGTCATCGAAAGGTGCTGGGCTTTGGCGGGATTTGGGGAGTTTGGGCCAGCCAGAATCGAGATTGTTCTTGAGAGCTCTTAATATTGGCACCTCATAGGTTCTTTATTTGTATGGACTAAGATGATACAAATGAAGAAACGTTGCGTTCTTGGTCGTTGAGGAGCTGGAGCAAATGAAGTCACTTGAAGTGTTGTACTTCTTAGAATCCTTGGCCTCGGATCAGTGGGGAATCATTACGACTGCCCAAGCTAAACGTGCAGGTGTTTCGAGGTTGCACATGAGCAATATGGCCGAAAGGGGAATCCTTACGCGGGTTCGACGAGGGGTCTACCTGCTTCCGTCCGCGCAATTTGGGCCAGTAACGGATCTGCGTGCCGCTTGGGTGTCTTTGGAGCAGCAAAAACTTGCGGTGGAGCGCATTGATTCGCACAACAACGTCGCTGTGTCCCACGAATCCGCCGCCTTTGTCCACCAGATTGGTGACTTCATTCCCGAAAGGCACCAATTTTCAGCCAGCTTGCGTAAACAAACAGGGCAAAAAGACATCAAGTTGTATTGCAACCGGATTTTGCGATCCGAAGAAGTGGTGCTGATAAATGGGCTCCCTGTGACCTCTGTCGTGCGAACAGTTGCAGACCTAGCCTCTGCAAAAATTGAGCTCAATTACTTGGCGACTCTCGTCATTGAGGCACTTCGCAAAGAGGGTGTACGCATGCGGAAACTCGCCGAGGCTTTAGACCCATCGGCCGATCACTATGGATTCCACTCCGGATTGGACCTCATCCATGCGTGCCAAGACGTGGCTGAATCTGATGAGGACCGAGAAGAGAGGCTGTATCGAGCGTTTTCTCGAGTGGATTTTGAATCGATGTACGTGCCAAACCCACCTTTGATTCACCGTGGATTGCCGGGTATGGACGTACATTCCCGACAGCGAGTAACAGCTTAAAGGTTTGCTGGATTAGGAAATACACCATGGCGAAGAAACGGGACGCTTTTGACGATCATCTGCTACTTCGCAATTGGCAGAGGAGTGTTGCTCACCGGGTTGCTGACCTTGCACACAAGCAAGGGCGAGCAAAGGACAGCATCCAATTTCAGATGGTCTTTGAGTGTTTCCTGAGTCGCATCTTCGCAGAACCTTCCACTGACTGGGTTCTCAAAGGTGGCACGGCCCTCCTCATGAGGAACGGGTCTGGCCGATTCACAAAGGATATCGATCTTGCTCACGGCGCAACCTGGGGAGGTGCCGAGGAAATAGCCATTTAGCTGCAAAGTCTACTGAAACGAGGAGGAAAAGACCCTTTCCGGTTTCAAGTAATAGGTGCGAATTCTCGGGGTTGGGGTGTTGAAACTGGGTACGGTAATCCTTCAATTGCCGTAACCCTTGGAGCCTATTTAGGCATCGGGTTATTCTATTCCTTTCGAATCGATGTGACTCCGGGACGCCACACTCAACTACCGCCCGAAACTGTGGAAATTGATCCGCTACTTAATCGGGTAACTAAAGAGAAAGGATATAAACCGTTTCGGATATTGGTTACTCCGATTGAGGCCCACCTTGCAGACAAAATTTGCGCAATGCGGGAATCTCACCATGGCATCGAAAGCACCCGTTTCCATGATCTGGCAGACTTCATTGAGATTATTCGAACCCAGGATTTCCTTGCTGAAAAACTCCTTCGGATCCTCGCTCACGAGGTGAAACGGCGTGGAATCGACTGGCCTCAGCAGATTTCATCACCAGGAAAGAGTTGGGAAAATGGTTTTTCCCGAAAAGCATCGTCTTATGGGATCCTTCCAGAGAATTTGCACAATCTCGAGGAGGCCCTGGCATTTGCAGGAAATTGCTTGAACCAGGTATTGCAAAGAAAACTGGTGGACGGCAAGTGGTATCACAGCACTGGTTGTTGGGAAGTGTAGCCATCTGGTGTCTGTAAGACTTCTCGATTGTTCCTATCCATGCGATTAAGGAACTCAAACACGCACTCGATCCTATACTCAACGTTCATGGGTACCACGGATACGCCAACGCTGTTTCACACTGTTCGAGTGATCGCCGCCCCGATGGCTGGCGGCCCGAGCACGCCTAAGCTCGTCGCGGCGGTGGCTCGGGGAGGTGGGTTCGGTTTTCTGGCCTCGGGAAATCAACCCCTCAATGCATTTGCCGCTGATATGGCCGCGCTCGCCGGCACGCCCTTCGGCGTCAATCTCTTTGCGCCACAGGTGGCACTTCCACGGACGCAAGACGTTGAGCAAGCCCGCGAACTCCTCAGCAAAGCATTCCCAGGCCAGGAGATCCCAGCGGCACCCACCGCGGCGGCCAGCGATTTTCCACAAAAATGGCAGCACATCCTGGAGGCGTTGCGAGGGGACCGGGGGCCGTCGGTAGTAAGTCTCAGCTTTGGTGCGTTCACCTCGGCCCAAGTAGCGCAGCTCCACGAGCTCGGCGCGCAGGCATGGAACAGCGTGACCAGCGTGGATGAGGCTGAGACCGCTGCACAGGCCGGAGTGGACGCCCTCATTGTGCAGGGTGTGGAGGCGGGTGGTCATCGCCTGACCTTCGACCCCAAAACACAACCCAACGCCACGCCCGTTGCTGAGCTGGTCGCCCAAATTGCTCGGCGATGCACGCTTCCGATCATCGCAGCTGGCGGCGTGCGCGGCCCCAGTGACGTTCAAGCGCTGCTCGACTTGCCTGGGGTTATCGCGGTGCAAACAGGCTCGATGTTCCTGCTGTGCCCCGAGGCCGGCACGAGCGAGGCAAACAGGGCGTTGCTGCGTACCGACGCCGCACAGCGCACCGTAGCCTCCCGTGGCTTTTCCGGGCGTGTTGCGCGAGGCTTGTGGGCGCCGGAACTGGAGTTTTTGCAAGATGTGCCACCGGTGTACCCGCTGCTGCGGCCAATGAGTGCGGCAGTCGGTTCGAGCTATTGCCTGGTGGGCGAGCGCGCAGAGCTGATTCCTGATGGGCTGCCTGCGGCTGAAGTGGTGAGGCTGCTTAGCCCTCGATGAGGGTGGTGTTTTCAATCCACCCCAAGCCTTCGATTGCGCAGCGCACCGCCTGCCCGTGTTGGATGAATCGAGCGGGGTTGCGGGCAAAGCCGACGCCGTCGGGAGTGCCTGTGGCAATCACGTCACCTGGCTGCAACGGGTAGATCTGGGATATGAAGCTCACCAAGAATTCCGGGCTAAATACCAGTTGGTCAGTGGTGGAATCCTGCATGAGCTCCTCATCCCAATGGGCGGTGATCCTGGTGCCTGGGGTGTATTCCTCACGGGTGGTGAGCCACGGGCCGAACCCTGCGGTGCGGTAGTAGGACTTTCCTTGGTGCCATTGTTGGGTGCGTTTTTGCCAGTCGCGCAGGGTGTAGTCATTGATCACGGCGTATCCGGCAATGTGCTTGGCTGCCTCCGCTTCACTCACCCGGTGGGCTTTTGAGCCAATGATCACTGCGAGTTCGGACTCGGCATCCAAGGCCTCGGCTGCCTGTTTGGGGATTGTCACCTGGTCAAAGGGACCCGTGAGCGCTTCCGGGTATTTGATGAACAACGTGGGCACCTCCGGGGTGGGGTGGCCCATCTCCTTGATGTGGTCCGCGTAATTCAGGCCCACGCAGATGATCTTGCCGGGGTTGGGGATGAGGGCTGCGAGATCACTGGTCGGGAGAGTGATCGTGGCGGTGTCGGCGGTGTTGGCTGTGTTGGCGGTATCGGCGGCGGTGCCCGCTGCCTGCTCCACGAGCTCCCGCCAGTTTTCCTGTTTGAGGAGCGCACCCAGGTCTTCGGGGTACACCACCTGTGCTGTGATGACGCCTTCTTCCAAATTGGCATCCACCACGTTGATGGTCTGCCCAGTTTTCGTTGTTGCAAGCCTCATAACTACCCAATCTAATGGTTGCGGCGTTGCCGGGGATGAGAATCAGAAACGGGAAAAGGGGAGGGGCTTGAGGCAGGTGGAAGTGTGGGTTTGTACCCCCTCCGCGCAATTTTATTAGTGCAGCCTCGCTAAGGTTGCGCTAACCTAAGTAGCTATGAGTATGGTGAAGCTTCGCGAGCGGGTGGAGCGCGGCAAAGTAAAAAAGAAATGCTGCAAAGACAACCCGCGCTGCAAGAGTTGCCCCGTTGTGGCGCACCGCTTGAAAAAGCAGGGTGCACTCAAACTTGATGACGCTGCCCTGGCCAAAGCATTCAAAAAAGCGCGGAAGTGGTAGCGGGGTGTTTTCGACGCACCTCGATACATCGTGCCCTGCGTTCAACCCCGCAGGATTGCCTCCACCGCATCAGCGGCATTGGCACAAATGATGGGCAATTCCTGTTGTTCCTGCCTGGAAAAGGGTTTGAGCACGAAGGAGGAAACATCCATTCGCCCAGGCGGGCGGCCAATGCCGATGCCTACCTTGTGATACTCCTTCGTACCCATAGCCTGCGTGATGGACTTCAACCCCTTGTGGCCGTGGTCGCCACCCCCAAACTTCGCACTGACCTGGCCAAAATCTAGCTCCAGGTCATCGAACAGCGCCACCACATTGCGGCTGTTGATTTTGAAGAAGTCTGCAAGCGCCTTGGTTGGCCCGCCAGAAAGGTTCATGTATCCCCGGGTGCGGGCGAGCACCACCGGACGGCCAGCAATGCGCGCCTGAGCAATTTGGGTGTTGGTGCGTTTGTGCACGCTGAGGGCTGCGGGCATGCCGTCGGTACGCTCCAGCAGCTCCTCCAAGGCATGAATGCCGAGGTTATGCCGCGTTTGCTCATACTTGGGCCCTGGATTGCCCAAGCCGAGAATCAAGAAAGTCTCATCCACGCTTTTGCACCTTACCGTGCGCAGCCCAACACAAAAAGCGACGCCCAAAAAGGGGCGTCGCCTGCAAGAAGTGAGCTGTTTGGCTCAGACTGGCTGAGCCTTGATCAGCGTGAGTTTTACTCAGCGTCTTCTTCGGTGGACTCAACGTCGGAAGCGTCAGCCTCGTCGTACTCTGCTGCAACCTCTTCAGCGTCGAGGTCCTCAGCAACCTCTTCGTGGTTCACGGAAGCGATCACGGTCTCTGGGTCAGCAACCAGGGTGGTGTTTGCTGGCATGGTGAGGTCGCCGGCGAGCACCTTGGTGTCCACGTCTGCGCCCTCAACGGAGTGGGTGAGCTGCTCAGGGATGGAGAGCACGTCAGCCTCAACCAGCACAACGTCAGCATCCTGAACGAGCTGGGCACCTGCGGCAACCTCGCCCTCAAGAACCACAGGTACCTCAACCTCAACCTTTTCGCCGCGCTTGATGGCGAGCAGGTCAACGTGGTCAGCGTTGAGGGTGATCACGTTCTGGTCAACGTGCTTGATCATGGTGAGGTGCTTGTCGCCCTCGATGTCCAGCTCGAGCACGGCGTTGGAGCCGTGGGAACGCAGCAGGGCGTGCAGCTCGATGCGGGAAACGGAGAAGTGGATTGGTTCGTCAACGTCAGCGCCGTAGATCACGCCTGGAACCTGGCCGGCAACGCGCAGACGGCGAGCAAAGCCCTTGCCAAACTCGGTGCGAGCTGCAGCAGCAATAGTTGGGTAGGAAGCCATGATTGGTTGCTCCTCAAAGTAGTGTTATTGAACAATTTGCTGTCCCAGGCACACAAAAAACCTGCGTAGCGCAAGCATGTGTGCTCGCCGAGTCTACGCAGGTCATAATAAGGATTATGGGTAGTACATCGCGTCGATAACGGCTACCTGCACGCAGGCGCCCTCGCCGAGACTGAACCACCTTAGCACGAAGCATCAGCCCTGTTCAAGATGCTTGAGTGCCTCGCGCCGAGAGAGCCCGGAAAGCTCGGGGGTGCGCTCCAGAAACTTCATCACCCAATCCGGGTTGGTTTTGGCGTATTCCCGCAGCGCCCACCCAATGGCTTTCCGGATGAAGAACTCCTGATCAGCGGCGTTGTGCTCGATGATCGCCGCCATCAACTGCGGGTCCGTTTCCGAGCGCATCCCTAATTGGTGCAAGATAGCCGTGCGCCGAATCCACAGGTTTTCCTCCTTTGCCCAGGCGAGCATCTCCCCCGAGCGTGCATTCGCCCCTACGACTTTCACCAACGCATCCACGGTGTCCCACCAGGAGTGGGTGCAGATGAAATAGCGCAGCTCATCGGGCGCCAGCGGGTGCTTGTAGGCACGCAAGATGTCGCAGGCAACATAGTGGTACTCGCGGTAGGGCATTTGCCAAAGCTGGCGGGTCTGCGCAAGCAGCTCAGGCTTTCCGACGTCCCGCAGTGCCCGCACAATGTGCTTGGTCGCTGCCCGCCGTTGGGTGGTGGCAACCCCCAGGAATGAAAACTGGTGCTTGAGATATGCAGATTGCCCCGCTGCACGCACTGGGTCGTGCAACGGGGCGAGTGCCTCTTCGGCGCTGTGCTGGATGTTCACAGGCTACGCGGTGTTAGCGGAAGGCTATGCCTGGCCCTCAAAGAGGTCCGTCACGGAGCCGTTTTCAAAGATCTCATGGATGGTCTTTGCCAACAGTGGGGCGATGGAGAGCACCGTGAGGTTTTCCCAACCCTCGGTGGATTGAGGCAGCGTGTCGGTGGTGATCACTTCCTTGGCGCCGCACTGGGAGAGGCGCTCGCGGGCGGGATCAGAGAACACGCCGTGGGTGCAGGCGATGATCACGTCTTCGGCACCCGCATCTCGCAGCACCCCAACGGCGCCGGCGATGGTGCCGCCGGTATCAATCATGTCGTCCAGCAGCACGGCGGTCTTGCCAGATACGTCGCCAACCACGCGGTTTGCCACCACCTGGTTGGCAACGTCGGTGGAGCGAGTCTTGTGGACGAAGGCCAGTGGGGCATCGCCCAGGGTGTTTGCCCACTTCTCGGCAACCTTCACGCGGCCTGCGTCTGGGGAGACCACCACGATGTTGTCCAGGGAGTAGTTCTCCTTGATGTAATCCGTGAGGATCGGCATCGCGTGCATGTGGTCCACCGGGCCGTCGAAGAAGCCCTGGATCTGGTCCGTGTGCAGGTCTACTGCCACGATGCGGTCGGCACCGGCGGTGCGCAGCAGGTCAGCTACCAGGCGGGCGGAGATTGGTTCGCGGCCGCGGTGCTTCTTGTCCTGACGAGCGTATGGGTAGAAAGGAAGGATTGCGGTGATGCGCTTTGCGGAGCCACGCTTGAGGGCATCAATCATGATGAGCTGCTCCATCAGCCACTTGTTCAGCGGCTGTGCGTGGGACTGAATCACAAAGGCATCGCAACCACGCACGGACTCTTCAAAGCGGACAAAGATCTCGCCGTTTGCAAAGTCACGCGCGGTAGTTGGGGTGAGTTCAACACCGAGTTCGCGGGCAACAGCCTCGCCGAGCTCTGGGTGTGCACGACCAGAGAACAACATGAGGTTCTTTTGGTTCTCGGTCCAGTTGTGCGAAGACATGTTTCGCTTAACCTTCCTGATGGGGGTCTTCTGGGTTTGCTTCTCGGTTTTGGGCTGCCTCAGCGGCCAACGCGGCAGGAGTACCTGGGCGCTTGCGCTGCACCCAGCCCTCAATGTTGCGTTGCTTTCCGCCGGAGACCACGAGCGCTCCCGGGGGAACGTCGTCTTTGATAACTGTACCCGCTCCGGAGTACGCGCCGTCGCCAATTGTCACGGGGGCAATGAACATGGTGTCCGATCCGGTGCGGACATGGGAGCCCACGGTGGTGCGGTGCTTGTTCACGCCGTCGTAATTCACAAACACGCTGGAGGCGCCGATGTTGGATTCCTCACCCACGGTTGCATCGCCAATGTAGGTGAGGTGAGGCACCTTGGAGCCGCGGCCGATCTGGGCGTTTTTCGCCTCCACAAAGCCACCCAACTTGCCGTGATCCCCGAGTTCAGTGCCTGGGCGGATGTAGGTGTAGGGGCCAACTTCGGCGTGTGCGCCGATCAGAGAATTAAGGCCGTGGGTTCGGATCACGCTTGCGCCTTCACCCACCACCATGTTGTTCAAGGTGGTGTCCGGGCCAACAACGGCGCCATCGCCAATCACGGTCTTGCCCAAGAGCTGGGTGTTGGGGTGAATTACCACGTCTTGCCCCACCTGCACGTTCACGTCGATCCAGGTGGTTGCAGGGTCGATTACGGTCGCCCCGCCGAGCATCACAGCTTCTACCAGACGGCGGTTCAGCGCTGCGCCTGCTTCCGCGAGCTGCACTCGATCATTCACACCTGCCAACTCGGCGGCGTCGGCAGCGCGATAGGCGCGCACGGGGTGGCCGTCGTTCCTGGAAATCCCCAGAACATCGGTGAGGTACAGCTCGCCTTGGGCGTTGTTGGAGTCGAGCTTTGCCAGGCTGGTGCGTAGGATCTCAGCGTCAAAGGCGAACACGCCGGAGTTGACCTCTTGGATGGCCAGGGTTTTCGCGTCGCCGTCTTTTTGCTCAACGATGGCGGTAACTTCCCCCTCCTGGTTGCGCACGATGCGCCCGTACCCCGTGGGGTCCTCAAGGCGCATGGTCAGCACGGTTACGGCGGTGGGTACCTGGTTGTGGGCCTCTACCAGTGCGCGCAGCGTTTCCGGGCGCAACAGTGGAACGTCGCCGTTGGTCACCACCACGGTCCCGCGGAAATCTCCCAGGGCCTCCATAGCGCATTGCACAGCGTGCCCGGTGCCCAGTTGTTCCTCCTGCACGGCGGTGGCAATGCGGGTTGGGGAACCTGCCTCTGCAAGCTCTGCCGCCACCGCCTCCACAGCCGGGGCAACCTGGTCACGGCGATGCCCAATCACCGCCACCACATGCTCCGGGACGATCCCGGCTGCGGCGTGCAGGCTATGTGAAAGCAGCGTGCGCCCGCCGATAGAGTGCAAGGTCTTTTGCAACTGGGACTTCATGCGCGTGCCCGCCCCCGCAGCAAGCACAATCACTGCGGTTGGATGGGCGTCACTGAGCAGGTTGGGGGCAGCGTGGTCCTCAGATGGGGTAGCGGTGCTCACTGGTCTCGTTCTCCTGAATGTGCGACATCTTCTCTGCCAGCCGATGCTACCTTCCCCGCATAAGAACGCTTCTCAGACACGTCCACCATCCCGCGCGCGGCCACAGCACCCGCAATCCCAAGCAGCGCAAGAAACACAATTGCCACCACGCTGCCGGCCAGGGAGAGCACCGCAGTGATAGCACCCGTGCCGAGCAACACCAACCCCATCAAGGTATTCGCATTGGCAACATATTTTGTGCGCTGATCACCCGTTGCCATATCCACCACATACGTTTTCCGCGCCACCCGAATACCGGCGTGGATCAGCAAAATCAGGAAGTAGGCGGTTGGGATGAGCCACGAAAGTAGGTGCTGCGGTGCAAGAAGCGCTGCCGACGCCACCACGAGCAACACTAACGATGCGGCCAATGAACCTGCTGCCATCACTGCCTTCGCCGAGCGGTCTGCCAGCGCGCCTGACACCCTACCGGCAAGGAATCCGGCCGCCCCCTGGAGAGCCAAAAACGCTCCCACCGATCCAAAGTTCGTGCCAAACTCCGCTGAGCCTTCTGTGTGCTCCGCCGCGAGCGTGACCAAAAACGCTGAGGAAAGTGCCGTGACCAGCAAGAGGGAACGTACAATGACGAACCTGCGAAACCTCGCGTCCTCGCGCACCATCCGGAAACACTCCCGCAGCCACTCACCTCTGGCCTGGAAGGAAGCGTTGGTTTCCTGTTTGGTCTCCTGAGGCGGAACTGGTTCTTTGATGCCGGAGAACACCCAGGCGGCGAGCACCCAGGCCAACGCAGAGCAGAAGATCAGCAACGCCAAGATCCACGGTGGGGCGTGCTCCCCAACGAACACCAGGCACACACCAACTGCAATAGACACCACCCCACCTAGAGAAGTGGCAACGCCTTGAAGTTTGCCGCGGGAGCCCTTCTTTTTAATGCGCGCCTGCATGTCTTTGCCTGTAATGGAACAAGCTGCGCGGCCAAGAGAAAGCGTGGCCAACAGCACCACCACTGCAAAGCCAAGGGCACTGCCACGCAGCAGCAAGGTGGCAGCGGCAATTCCGGCAGCGCTGGCCGCCTGGATGAGCGAGCCAACCACCCAAATATTGCGCCGGTAGGGCTTAGACATCACCCACGGGGCAAGTGGTGCCTGCGGCAACATTGAGCCCGATTCCCTGATGGGAACCAACAAGGCGCTAAACAGCGCAGGCGTACCCGCAGCCGCAAGAATCCACGGCAGCACTGACTTGGCGGCGGTGATGTTGTCACCAACATTTTGCAGTGCGTTGGACCACACGAACCGCTGCGCGTTGCCCGACGTTTCGCCCGACGTCTCGCCCGACGTCTCGGAGCCTTCATGTGCGCCCGCTGGAGGGGAGGTTTCTGACATATCTCACAGTCTAGGGTGGCGCCGGGACATGCTCGCTAGCATGGCAATAATGGCAGGTTCTACACAGCAAGGCAGTGATGTTTTGAGTTCTCAAACTGGCACCCCAGCCCAGTCGTATTTGATGAATCGGCGCACGTTTTTTGGCCTGAGTGGAGTGGCCCTGGCTGCCACCGCACTCGCGGCGTGCAGCACGGAGGTCCCTCAAGGATGGGAGGGGGGAACCCGAGCGCTTCCCATTCCTCCAGAAATGCGCGGCACCGCAAACGGTAATCGATCCACGTTTGCCTTGGTAGCGCAGCATGGTTCCTCGGAGATCACCCCTGGTGTGAAAACTCCAACGATGGGCTTTAATGGGCCGCACCTAGGCCCCACGCTGCGCATGAGCAGGGGAGAGCAAATAGAGATCACGGTGGAGTCTCAGCTCAAGGAAATCACCGCCGTGCACTGGCACGGCATGAAGGTACCTGCGATTGCCGACGGCGGACCGCACTCACCAATCACACCCGGCGGCACCTGGACCGCCAACTTCACGGTGGAGCAACCAGCGGCAACACTGTGGTACCACCCGCATCCACACGGCGCCACCGGGGTTCAGGCGTACCGTGGCCTGGCAGGCATGCTCATCGTTGACGATGAGGTGGAATCTGGCCTTGACCTGCCACGAACATACGGCGTTGATGACATCCCCGTGGTTCTCCAGGACGCTAACTTCACCGCGGACGGAGCCTTTGACGAAACCCTGGACCCCAACCTGGGCCTGCAGGGCAAGGTGATCACAGTCAATGGCATTACCAACCCACACTTCGACGCCACAACGGACAAACTCCGCCTCCGCCTCATCAACGGCTCCAACATGCGTTTCCACAACGTCGGCCTGAAAAGCGGGGAGAGCTTTCAAGTCATCGCCAGCGATTCCGGGTTGCTGGAGGCGGGTATCGACGCGGAAGCTGTGGCTTTGGGTCCAGGTGAGCGCGCCGAGATTGTGTTGCAGCTTGAACCGGGTAAGGAATACGAACTCTATTCACTTGGTTTTGAGGACCGCCTTGGCGTGCCGGACGATGAGTTCGCGCCGGACTTCCTCTTGGACACCCAAGCATTGCTACTAACCATCCGCACCGCAGACACCCTGGACGCGCGTGCGGCGGTGCCCGAAGTGCTGGACCGGGCAGCGTCGGAAATCCTGCCGGAGGCAGAAGTCGCTGAGTTACCGTTGCGTGCGTTCGTGCTCAACACCTTCCAGATCAATGGTGAAGACATGGATATGCTGCGCGTGGACGAGGTAGTGGACCACGAGGGGCCTGAGGTGTGGGAGGTGAGCAACCAGAACTCGGATTGGCTGCACAATTTCCACATCCACAACGCGCGCTTCAAGGTGCTCGCCCTGGAAGACACCACGGTGGCGATCAACGACTCCGGCTGGAAGGACACCGTGACCCTGCCGCCAAACTCGACGGTGCGCCTACTCGTGGAGTTCGGGTATTTCCCGGATCCAAAGTGGCCGTACATGTACCACTGCCACATGCTTTTCCACGAGGACTCCGGCATGATGGGGCAATACGTTGTGGTGGAAGCAGGCCAGGAACCCGCGTTGGAAACTGATTACACCGAAGGTGAGCACCAGCACTAGATCCTTCTGGATGCTGCTGGCGTGGCGGGCGTGGTTGGGGCTTTGGCCTGCGAATTGCAATCCCGCCCGCGAGATACTGTAAGATACGTGCTGTTGCGTTCCCCTTAATCGGCGAACAGCAGCATTTCCCTGTGGTGTAATTGGCAACACTACGGTTTTTGGTACCGTCATTCTAGGTTCGAGTCCTGGCAGGGAAGCAACGATTTACCAGCGCAAACGCCGAAAACAACACCCATCCCACGACAATCCCACGACATTACCCAGCCACCGCTCTCATCTCCGCATCCAAACCCCCATTCCCAGGTCTGATTTGGCGGAGTGGCTTTAGCCGTTCATTGAATGAACTGCTTTCGTGCGGCAGGGTTGTTGCGTACTGGACTTCCGGGCCTGTTGGCGTGCCAGTTTTTGACTTCGTCTGCGTCCCAGAGGGGGGTTCGATTGTCTAGGTGTGCAACTTTTTGAGGTGTGCGTCCGTTTGCTGCGTAGTTAGTCCATGTGGCTGGGGTAATTCCTATGTAGGCTGCGCATTCTTTGACTCGCCACAGTTCGCGTCCGGTGTCTTTGTCGGTGATGATGGGGCGCATTAGGATTCCTTGTCTCTGATTTGTGCTGTGTAGAGGTTGTAGAGGGCAAGTCCCGTGATGGCCGCAACGAGGGGCCATATCGGGTTTGGTGTGGTGGCGTAAATTCCGGCTACGACGAGTGCGGCGATAGCGCTGACTGTGCGCCATGGGTTTTCATGGCACTGCTCCTTTCGGGGTTATTTGCGGTGTTTGCCCTTGTATCTCGGTTTCCGGTTCTGCCAAACCTGGATGGCCTGGAGGATGACCGTGATGATTCCGAGGATTAGTCCTGGCAGGGAAGCAACGATTTACCAGCGCAAACGCCGTTGGCTCAAGGATCCCGCCCCATGCCTTTGGGGCGAGGTTTTGCCCATTTATTGGGTTGTGGACGCGGGGGGAAAACGCGGTCGGGAGCCTCGGGAGCCTCAGTACCCCAATAGCTTCACCGTCCGAGCTGTACCGTGAGCTCACGGTCGATGCGGCCAAAGTTGTAGTAGGCGGCGCAAGCTCCCTCTGGGGACACCATGCAGGTGCCAATTGGGGTGTCCGGCGTGCAGGCGGTGCCAAACACTTTGCATTGCCACGGCTTGATGTGGCCGGTGAGCACGGAACCGCATTCGCATGCTGGGGGATCCTCTACGCGCCTGCCGGGGACATTGAAGATGCGTTCGGCGTCGAAGTCCGCGTAGGCGTCGGCAATGCCCATCCCTGAACGTTCGAGCCAGCCGAGTCCGCGCCATTCAAAGGTGTCGCGGATTGTAAACACTTCCTCCAAAAGGGCCCGGGCGGCTTCGTTGCCCTCGGGACGCACCACCCTGGCGTATTGGTTTTGCACCGCAGCATGCCCCGCATCCACCGCGCCAGAAGTGAATTGTTCAAGCAACATGGCCGTACCCTGGAGGATGTCCAAAGGCTCGAACCCGCACACCGCAACCGGCAGGTTGAACTCTTCGGGGAGGAAATCGAATGCCTGCGTGCCCACCACGGTTGCCACGTGGCCGGGGCCGATGAATCCGTCTACTTGAGTCTTGCCGCCGTCGGCGATCGCGCGTAGCGGTGGCTCAATGGTCACATGGTTGCTGAACACACTGAAATTGCTCACCCCGCGCTGCTTGGCATACCGCAAGGTCACCGCGGTAGAAGGGGCGGTGGTTTCAAAGCCGACGGCAAAAAACACCACCTTCTTCTGTGGGTTTTCCTCGGCGATTTTTAAGCTGTCGAGTGGCGAGTACACAAAGCGGATGTCGCAGCCCTGGGCGCGGGCCTGCATGAGGGAACGCTCGGAACCGGGCACCCGCATCATGTCACCAAACGTGGTCAAAATGACCCCCGGCTGGGCGGCCAACCACAGGGCGTCGTCTACACGCCCCATGGGAATTACACACACGGGGCAGCCGGGGCCGTGCACAAAATCAATTGTGTTCGGCAGCAGGTTTTCCAGCCCGTATCGGTAAATCGTATGCGTGTGGCCGCCGCAGATTTCCATCAGCTTGATGGGGTGGGAGAGTTGTGTGGCCATGTGCTCGATGCGCTCAATGAGCTGCCTCGCGGCCTGCGGGTCACGGAACTCGTCTACGAACTTCATTGGAATCCTTATAGTCCTCAAGTAGTTCTCAAAAGCCTTCAAACAATCAATGGGCGGTGCCCCGTCGGTGCACTTTTAGTGCACTGTTGGCGCCCCGTGTTGGGGTGAGTTGCGCACTACTCAATTTGTGACTGCTTGAAAGAATCCAGCTCGTCTTCAAAGGTGTCCGCGCCGAGCTGTTTAATTTGTTGCAAAGTGAGTTGGGCTTCATCCTCATCAATCACGCTGAGGGCGAAGCCCACATGGACGAGCACCCAGTCCCCAACACTCAGATTGTCTGCCAAGAGGAGGTCCGTGGAAACTTTCCTGCTCACTCCGTCAATGCTCACGGTGGCCCGTGTTGGGTCAGAGATTTCTACTACCTGTGCAGGAACTCCAAGGCACACGGGCGAACTCCTTTATGCGACTTTGCTACGTTTCCATTGCTACGTTTCCATTGTTGCGAGCACCGCCCAACACCGATCAAATCGCTTGCAAAAACCGATGGCACAACGGCCAATGGCAGTAAGGCGTGCTTTCTTGAAAACTTTACTCCTCAGCATCTTCTGCGGGCACCAAAATCGCAGCCGCAACTCCCTTGCCTTATGCCTAAAACTGGGTGCCGCAAAGAAGAGCAGGATTAGCATGAAAGCTGCAAGCAAAAACTGCACCCCAAACACCGCGCCCCACGAATAAGGAGAATCCCGTGGAACCGAAAAACCGCTTGAATGAGGACGCCCAGCAGGTCAATAACACAATTGCGCGTGTGCGGCGCCGCGGCGGGAGGTTGAAGGATGAGTACGTTACGCTCGCCCACGGCGCCGGTGGCAAGGCTTCCGCCAGCTTGTTGCAGCACGTGTTTTTTGATGAGTACGGCAATGATCTGCTCGGCCAAGGCGGTGATTCCACCGTGTTGGACCTGGCACTCAGCCAGCAGCAACATCCAGGTGCCAAACTGGCGTTTTCTACGGATTCCTATGTGGTCAATCCCATCGAGTTTCCCGGTGGTTCCATCGGTGAGCTGGCAATTCATGGGACCGTGAATGACCTGGCAGTGGCAGGCGCGGTGCCACAGTTCATTTCCGTGGCGTTCATTTTGGAGGAGGGGCTGCCCATTGAGACGCTGCGCAGGCTGGTCCAGCAGATGAAGCAGGCCGCGGAGACCTCCGGGGTCACAATCGCAACAGGCGATACCAAGGTGGTGCCCAAGGGCAAGGGTGACCAAGTGTATATCACCACAGCGGGCGTTGGACTGATCCCCGAGGGCCGTGAACTGGGATTTTCGCAGGTTCAGGTGGGCGATCGGATCCTGGTGTCCGGGCCAATTGCGGACCACGGGATGAGCGTGATGATGGCCCGCGGGGACCTGGCCATTGATGCCCCCATTGAGTCTGATACCCGCGAGGTTGCCTCCCTCACTCATGCCCTCCTGCAGGCCGTCCCCAACACGCGATGGATGCGCGACGCTACCCGTGGTGGCGTTGCCACGGTGATGAATGAGCTGGCGGAAACCACCGGCCTTGGCGTGGTGCTGGAGGATGAAGCGATCCCCGTGCGCCCCATGACCCGCGCTGCCTGCGACATGCTCGGCATCGACCCCCTCTACGTTGCCAACGAGGGCACGTTCCTCGCAGTGGTTCCACAGGAGCGTGCCGACGCGGCCCAGGCCGCAGTGCAACAGGCAGGAGCGCCGGAAGCAAGGTTGATTGGCAGCATCGTGGAAAAACCGGAGGCGTGCGTGGTGCTGGTGACCGCCTTCGGAGGCACCCGCATGGTGGACAAATTGGTGGGCGACCCACTCCCGCGCATCTGCTAAAGCAATCGCGCCGTGGCAAGCACCGCCTGCCCATAGCTCAGCCCGCCGTCGTTCGGCGGGAGCAAGCGGTGCCGCAATAAGGTGAGCCCAAGGCGCCCAAGAAACTCCTCAAGGTCCGCCACCAAAAGCTGGTTGAGGGCGCAGCCGCCAGTGATTGCCACCACATCCGTGGCAATGTCAGCGGCCACTGCCGCGGCCTTCACCCCAAGGATTTGGGCCAGGTGGCGGTGGAATTGCCGGGCGGCATCCGCGCGTGCGCCAACATCCCGTGCGGCCTGGTCTGAAGCGGCCATGAGCTGCGCGAAAGCCTCCTCAACGGTGCTCACCGCGTCCCAGCGGCAGCTCCCTTTGCGCGCGAGCTGTTCACACTCCATGGCCACCTGAGCCTCATAACTGACCGCACGCCCGAAGTCACCGCAACCAAGCAGCGCCCCTGCGGCGTCGAAAAGCCTGCCCAGCGAGCTTGTTGCGACGCTGAACCTCCCGCCATGTACCTGCGAGTCCACCAACGCCAGTTCCGTTGCGTCCACCAGCTCGGCGATGCGCGGCCGGCCAAGACCCCATGCCGCGGCAGCCCCAATGGCGAGGCGCCAGGGGTGGCGCACAGCGGCGTCGCCGCCCACGATCGGGAAGTGCGGCACATGCCAGCGGCGAACCATGTTGAACTGGGCATCGGTTGCAAAAATCTCCCCGCCCCAGATGGTGGCGTCGGTACCGTACCCCGTGCCGTCCGCAGCGATCACCACGGCAGGTTGGGAAACATTGTGTTCCGCCAAGATGCTCGCCGCGTGCGCCTCGTGGTGCTGGACCTGCAGCAAGGGCACGTCAAGGTCCTCGGCAAGCCGCTGCGCCCAGGATGTGGTGGCATACCCGGGGTGCAAATCGCACACAATCGCCTCAGGGACCTGCGCACGCATGGTGCAAAGCTGCTCAAACGTGCGGCTTAAAAGTTGCTGGGCGCGTACCGACGCAGCATCCCCCACATGCGCCGAAATGTGAGCCTGGCCATGAGCCGTCAAACACACCGTGTTTTTCAACTCCCCACCAGCGGCAAATACGCTCGGAAGCTCCGCGCGCCGGGCACTCAACGTGGCGGGAAGTTTGAGCGGCAACGGCGCCATCCCACGCGACCGGCGCACCGGTGTGGTGGAGAGGTACACCGAATCTTCAATGGGCAGGTGTATTTCGCGGTCGTGGAACAAGAACGCATCACAAAATCTGCCCAGCACCTCGCGCGCCTGCGCATTATCCGTGATCAACGGCTCGCCGCTTGGGTTGCCGCTGGTGGCAACCACCGGCGTGTCCACCAACAAGGTATGCAGCGGGGAATAGGGCAGTACCAGGCCCAATTGCTCTAGGCCAGGTGCAACCTCCTCCGCAATCCTGAGTTTTACTTCGCTTTCCTCAATGGGGCGTTGCGGGACGATCACGATTGGGTGCGCAGGGGAGCGCAAAAGCGCGAGCTCATGCTGATCAAAGCGTGCAATTTCTTGTGCCGTTGCTTCATCGGGGACCATCACCGCAAAGGGTTTATGTGGTCGCGCCTTGCGCTGCCGCAGGCGAGCAACTGCTTCCGGGTGGGTGGCGCTAGCCATCAAATGAAACCCGCCGATACCCCGGACAGCCAGGATCTTGCCCTCTGCCAGTAGCTTTTGTGCTTCGGCGATAACTTGCTGCGGATTCCCCCGTGCTGCGCTGGGTGCTGCGGAGTTGGGGGCGTCGGCACGCTCGAGCCACATCGTGGGGCCGCAGTCGGGGCAGGAGATTGGTTGGGCGTGGAAGCGGCGGTCGTTTGGGTCGGTGTATTCGGCTTCGCACTGTGGGCACATGGGGAACACGCGCATGGTGGTGTTGGGGCGGTCATAGGGGAGATCGCGAATGATGCTGGCGCGCGGGCCACAGTTTGTGCAGGTGATGAAGGGGTAGTGGTAGCGGCGATCGCTTGGGCTGTGGAACTCCCTCATACAGTCTTCACAGGGCGCAACGTCCGGCGGGATCAGCGTGCGCGCGCCTTGGGAATGAGTGGAGGCGAGAATGCGGAACCCCAATTCTTCGGCGGCGGGTGCGATGCTGGTTTCCTGGACGTCGGAAATGAATGCGAGGGGAGGAAGAGTGCGCACAATTTCCGCAATGCACTTCTGAATCGAAGCGGCACCGCCCTGCAGCTCGACGGTCACCTCCACATCGTTGTTACTGCACCACCCACTGAGGGGATATCTGGCGGCAACCTTTGCGATGTGCGGGCGCATCCCCACGCCCTGAACCACGCCTCGCAGCAACACGCGCCGGCGTACTACAGGGCTGTCCGGCCCGGGACCGGACGCGGGCACGGTGTGGGGAAGGGGTTCCATAGCGCACAATGTTAGTCCCCTGGACTCTGTAGAAGTGCTCGTTTGGCCGTTGCTCAGGACGTTGGCGGAGTACCGTGAACAGTGTGCATGAAGTGGCGTTGAGTACCCAGCTCGCCGCGGTGGTATCCCGCGCGGCCCAAGGAAAACCTGTGCGCGTGATTAACCTCCGCATCGGCGCCCTCCGCCAAGTTGTGCCCAGCTCAATGGAGTATGCATGGCAATTTGTTCGGGCCCGCCACGCAGACCCCGCGTTACGTGAGGCAGAGCTGCACATTGAGTGGGTGCCAGCCCAAATTCAGTGCCCACAAGGGCACGTCACGCAGCTCAGCGCCGATCAATACCTCAGCCTCACCTGCCCCGAATGCGGGGAAATTGCACAGGTAATCGCGGGGGAGGAGTTTCAAGTGCAAGAAATTGAAGTGGAAACCGCAATCGCTGGGAGAGCAGGAGGGGGATAGCGCAGCCAGAGCTTAAAGGGTTCCGCGCGCGGCTAGTTTGCTGGGTTGCCGGCCTGTTGGGGTGCGGGCCTGTGAGAAGAGACACCGCAACATTCATACATTCACACCATGTAAGGAGCACACCATGGGAAGATTCCACCGTCACGAGGACGGCACTGTTCACGCCCACGATCATGCCCACGATCACGAACACGATCATCACCATGACCACACGCATGAACACACGCATGAGGTAGGGGACCACTCCGGCTATGAGACGGGCCGCGAGCGCATAGAGGTGTTGGAAGACATCTTTAGTGAAAACGACCGCCGCGCGGCGAGCAACCGCGCTGCCTTTGCTGAACACGGCGTGCTGGCTATCAATGTGATGAGCTCACCGGGCGCCGGTAAAACCACGTTGCTGGAAAAGACCCTCGCCGAGCTGGGTCAAGACCTCCGATTCGGTGTGGTGGAAGGGGACATCGAAACGGCGATCGACGCTGACCGCCTTCGCGGATTCGGCGCGCAAGTATCCCTCCTCAACACCGGAAACGGCTTTGGCGGGGAGTGCCACCTGGATGCGCCAATGGTGTCCCGAGCGCTCGAAGGTCTGGAGTTGAGCACGCTGGATGTGGTGATGATCGAAAATGTGGGCAACCTGGTCTGCCCCGCTGAGTTTGAGGTGGGTGAGCACAAGAAAGTCATGATCGCCTCCGTGACCGAAGGCGAAGACAAGCCCCTCAAATACCCGGTGATGTTCCGCAGCGTGGAAGTGGTCGTGATCAACAAAATTGACCTTCTGCCATACCTCGATTTCAACCTGGATCTTTTCACACAGAACATCGCGCAGGTCAACCCCGAGGCAACCGTAATTGAGGTATCCACCAAGACTGGAGAGGGCCTTGAGCAGTGGTTCGCCTGGATCCGGAAACAATCCCAGCAGCGGGGGTAACGCTCCATCAATCGCAGGCAGCGCCCCTGGCACCAACACCAACGAGTACGGCACCCCCAGATAAGGTCAATCTCCTGGGGGTAGCCCACACCCGTTTGTGACAGAAAACTTTGTGACGTTTGCGGTGTTTTCCAAAAACTCAATTTGGCCGCAATTGGCAAGGAGTAGCGTGAAACACGAACGGAAGCGGCAGGTGTGTTGGGTCTGTGTTTTGAGCCTCCTCGCTTCCCAATGAATTCACTCATGGAAGCGGAGACGTTGCAATGAATACCGCCCAAACAACGGCGAACATTTCCCCCGACCCCCTCCAGGCCGGCGCACTGGACCGTCAGGATCGAGAAGCAGGAAGTGGGGCTGGGTCACCTTGGGGAGAATCCCCGGAGGAATTGTTTGGCCTGCCGGGTGTGTGGCAAAAACGCACCCTGTGGGAAAACCTGCAGCACAAGGGGGTTTCACGTAGGGATTTCATGAAGATGTGCTCGGGGTTGGCGGCAGTGTTCGCCACTGGAGTGCCGCTTCCGGCGATGGCCCAGGAGCAGGAAGCTGAAGAGATCGCGCAAGCAATTGGCCAGGTGACCAAACCGAATGTGGCGTGGTTGCAATTGCAGGAATGCACTGGCTGCATGGAATCCGTGCTGCGCTCAGGCGGCAACACTGTGGAAGACCTAGTGCTCAACCAACTTTCGGTAAATTACAACGAGCTGGTGATGGCCGCATCTGGTGAAGCCGCTGAGCAAGCCCTGCACGAACTCAACGAACAACCACACATCTTGGTGGTCAACGGATCCGTTGCGCTGGCTGAAGACGGCGTGTACTGCATGATCGGTGGCAAGACCTCCTTGCAGGTACTTGAGGAGGCTGCGGAAAACGCAACTGTGATCCTCGCAGTGGGCGCTTGCGCGGTGTACGGCTCGGTGCAAGCAGCTCGGCCAAACCCCACCCATGCGGTGGGGGTGGACGAGATCATCAAAGACAAACCGGTGATCAATGTTTCCGGCTGCCCACCAATTGGGGAGGTGATCACCGCAACTATTTCCTACCTACTCACGCACGGTAAGCCGCCAAAGGTGGATGCCGAGGGCCGCCCGCTGTTTGCCTACGACCAGCGCATCCACGATTCCTGCCCTCGCCGCGCGCACTTCGACGCCGGCCAGTTTGTCCGCAGTTTTGATGACGAAGGCGCTCGCAACGGCTGGTGCCTCTACGAGGTTGGTTGTAAAGGCCCCTCCACTTTCAGCCCTTGCCCCATCATTCAGTGGAACCTGAAGTCCGGTTGGCCCATCGGAGCTGGACACCCCTGCATTGGCTGCACGGAAAAGCACTTCTTTGACCGATTCACTCCCTTCTACACGGAGCTGCCGAACGTGCGGGGATTCGGCGTGGAGTCCAGCGTCGAAAAGGTTGGCTGGGGCCTGGTCGGCGCTGCCGCCGCGGGCGTGGCGGTGCATGGTGGTGTCACGATGATGCGCCAAATCAGCGTGCGCCGGGCAAATGGGGATTTGGAAACCATAGAAACCTACGCGGGGGTCCGTGGCGATGCGCCCCAACAGGTGACGTCGGAAAGCCCCACCCCACCAGAGAGCGCGCCCAACAATCCTCCCCAGAACCCCAGCTAGCCTGCGTGTGAAGAAAGAGCCGGAACCATGGCAGAACGAATTGTTGTAGACCCCCTGACCCGCATCGAAGGCCACCTGCGCATTGAGATGGAGGTGGATGGCGGTGAGGTGCAAGAGGCCTGGAGCGAAGCCACCCAGTACCGAGGCATCGAGACGATTGTGCAGGGGCGTGATCCGCGCGACGTGTGGGCGTTTGTCGGGCGCATTTGTGGCGTGTGTACCGCAACGCACTCGGTGGCCTCGGTGGTGGCGGTGGAAGATGCCATCGGCACCCAGATCCCGCGCCAAGCGCAGCTCATCAGGGACCTGCTGCTGGCCGCGCAGGAAGTGCATGACCATGTGGTGCACTTCTATCACCTGCACGCCCTGGATTGGGTGAATGTGGTGTCGGCGGCGGAGGCTGATCCGGAAAAGACCGCGGAGTTTGCCCGCTCTATCGGTTCCACCTGGAAAGGCAATACCCCGGAGCAATTTGCCAAGGTGAAGCAAACCGTGCAGGGCATTTTGGACTCCGGCCAGCTCTCCATTTTCACCGGCGGCTACTGGGACCACCCGGACTATCGCCTGCCGCCGGAGGCCAATCTCATGGCGGTGAGCCACTACCTTGATGCGCTGCAGTTCCAGCGTTCCATTATTCGCATCACCACGGTGTTTGGCGGGAAGAACCCGCACCCAAACTTCCTGGTGGGTGGCATGGCGTGTTCGATCGACCCGGACAAGTCCGAGACGGTGAACCAGGTGGCAATTGACCAAATCCAGGCGTGGACAGAGGAAATAGAAAACTTTGTGGTGGGCTGCTACCTGCCGGACGCCATGGCGATCATGGGGGTGTATAAGGACTACTTTGACATTGGAAAATCTGCAGACACCTTCATGGCGGTGGGTATGGCCGGCGCCTGCGTTCGCGGTGACCAGCTAGAACGCTCCCTTTCCTTCGCCCACCCCGAGATCACGCCCGGTGTGATTCTGGACGGTGACTACACCACGCTGCATCCGCTGGATCCCGGCAAGATCAAGGAATACGTGGCCAGCGCATGGTTGGAGTACTCCATTGGCAACGAGGCCGGGCTGGATCCGGCCATCGGTGAAACCACGCCGCGTTACACCGGCCCCAAGCCGCCTTATGAATGGCTGGCAGAAAACAAGGAGTACACCTGGTCCAAGGCCCCGCGTTACGACGGCCGCCCTACCCAGGTGGGCCCAGTTGCGCGAGTATTGCTGGCTTACCTCCAGAACGAACCGGAGACGAAGCGCTTGGTAGACGAGGCCATGCGGACCTTGGGCATCCGCATTGAGCAGTTCAACTCCACGGGCGGACGCACTCTGGCGCGGGCCGTGGAAGCCGTAACCACCTCCACGAACATGCTGGAAAAGCTGTTGCCGCAGTTCATCCAGGGAATCAAGGAGGGCGATTATGACGTGTTCAATCCCCGCCTTTGGGAGCCGAGTTCCTGGCCCAAGGAGACCTCCGGCTTTGCCATGTTGGAGGTGGCCCGTGGCACGCTTTCGCATTATGTGACCATCGAGAATGAGTTGGTTTCCCAATACCAGGCGGTGGTGCCGAGCACTTGGCTCTCCGGTGGCCGTGACGCTGCCGGAAACCGCGGCCCCTATGAAGAGGCTTTGGCTGGTGGCGGCCATCCCTTGGTGGATGCGAAGCGGCCCCTGGAAGTATTGCGCACAATTCACTCCTTTGACCCGTGCATGTCCTGCGCGGTGCACCTGCTGGATGCTGAGGGTGAAGAGTTGTTCCAGGTGATGACCCAATGACCGCAAACACCCATCAACCAGAGCTTTCCGTTATCTCCAGCTTTCCGGTGGACATCTATGGCCAGGAGACGCTGATCCGCCTGGCGGCAATCGTGCCGGAAACTTCCAACAGCCCGGTTGATCTGGCGCTGCGGAGAACCACTGACCGCACCTATGAGGCGGGTGCATTCAGCCCAGGAACGCCCGAGCGGCCCTATTCCATTGTGGAAGCCCGCCAGGTGTATGTGCGCTCCGCCAGGCGCGACCTCAAAGTAATGCGTGGTGATGTGGACGCGGTGATGGAGGCATCCCACGCCAACCGAGAGCAGCGGATTCTTGCCCGAAAACACTTTGCTGCAATGCAGAAGGCGGGGCGCAAATGCATGGCGGTGGCTATTGCGGACCTCAACTCGGACACCCCGGATGACTTTCAGCTCGCCGGCATTGTGAGTTTTGGTGTGTGCAGCCACCGCTTCCGCTTGGCCCCCACGCGCCCTGGCTACACGCGGGTGCAGTTGTGGCCGCTGGCTCTGCGGTTCCAACACTGGTTCAACGTGGCGTTCATCGTGCTGCTTTCCATCACCGGCTACTACATCATGGATCCTTTCTTTGGCCCTGGGGCTACCCAAGACACGGGCTACTTCATGGGGATTGTGCGCTTTGTGCACATTGCCAGCGGCGTGGGTTGGATTGCGCTTGCGCTGTGGCGCGTGAGTTTGTTCATTTTTGCCAAAGAACCCCATATGCGTTGGCGAGCTCTATGGCCGATCTACAACAAGCAGGACCTGAAAAACTTGCTGGGGACGGCCAAGTTCTACATGTTCCTCAGCAAAGAGGCGCCGCAATATGTGGGGCACAACGGCCTGCAGCAGCTCACCTACACCGGTATCTATGCGATGTGCGGGGTGCAGATGTTCACCGGTTTGTCCCTGTATGCTCTGGCGGATCAGACAAATTGGTTCTACGTTGTGCTCGCGTACCCAATCCACTGGTTTGGCGTGCCTGCGGTAAGGCTCTTCCATGCGGCCGTGATGTTCATCATCTGGGCTTTCGTGGTGGTGCACGTGTACCTGGCGTTCCGCGCTGACTCCTTGGAAGACCACGGCGGTGTGTCCTCCATGGTCAACGGCGCGGTGTGGCTGCCCACAGGGTCACGCCCAGTAGATGCCCCCGAGATCGAATGAGCGCGCGCATCCATGTGATTGGGATCGGCAATCCAATCATGGCGGACGACGCAGCCGGCCTGGCCATCTTGCAGCGTCTGCAGGCGCGTTACGGTGACCAGGGGGAACCTGGGCGCGCCCGAGCCTGTGCTGGATCCGGAGGAGGGGCCAGTGCCGGAGGAGGGGACGGAGTTGCGGTAGGGATGACGCTGGAGTTCATCGACGGCGGCACCTCAGGCATGGAGATCCTGCCAGATATCCAGGACGCCACCAAGCTCTTGGTGCTTGACGCCATCACACACCCGGTGCATCCTCCAGGCACGGTGCTCACCTACGTTGGGGACCAATTGCCCCGCCTCCGCAAACAGGCTGTTTCACCACATCAAGTGGGGCTTTTGGATTTGCTGTCCACGGCACGCTTGCTTGGTTCAGAACCACAAGAGGTTGTGGTGGTGGGCATCGTAGCTCGAAGCGCGGAGCTGCATGTTGGCCTCTCCCCGGAGGTGGAAGCCTCGGTTCCTTTGGCGGTGGAAAAGGCCAAAGAGGTGCTCGATGCGTGGCTCGGGCTGTGCGGCGGCGAAAGTGCTAGCTCAGGTTGCTGATTGCGGAGCTGCCGGTTGGCTCGGTTCACCCGAACTAATCTCAATCCACGTAAGCGCAAACTCCTTGCCTTGGCGCATTTCTGCGGTGGGGTGCCCGCATACTGGACACAGGAGGGCAAAGAACTCGTCGATTTCCTGTTCCGCTACACAATTGGCACACCAGATGGTTGCCGGAACATCCTCAATTTCTAGCCGTGCGTCTTCGCAGCATGTGCCGGATGAAGCAATTGGCCAGGCTGCGGTAAGGGCCTCGATGACCACACCGGAACGCCTTCCCACCTTCAGCCCCACGGCCTCTACGGTGGCACCGATGCGCAAAGCTTCTTGGGTGGCATCCTGAGTGCTCACGGCCTGGACAACGCCGGTGAGCAAGGAAAGTTCGTGCATACCGTCCAGTGTAGGGGTGTGAAAGAGTAGGTTGGATTCTGGAAAGGAATTGCAAGGTTGTGAACGCGAATACCACCCCCGAGGCCTCTCATACTCGCCGCGCCACCATCTCGATTGGCCAGGTGGTGGATCCGCTCGCCGCGAAGGTGATCATCAGTACTAGCCCTCCTGCCGGGCTATCGCAGATGTACCCGAGCAAGGAAGATTGGGAGCGCGATCCTTTTGGCATCGCCCACTTTGACCTCCATGGAGTGCCACGAGTGGAGGACTTCCTGGTGGGCAAACCAGCTAGGGAGGTTCCCGCACTGGTCACCCGGTTGTGCGGATTATGCCCGGTGACCCATCACCTAGCGGGCATTGCGGCACTTGATCAACTAGTTTCGGAGCAACCTTCGGAGCCCGCCTTAAAGGTTCGTGCGTTGCTCCATTACGGCAGCGTGTTGGATGTGCTGGGGCCGCGGGTGATTGCCTCCCAGGGGCGGCAGGCACAAATTGCCGTGAAAAGTATCGGGAAGAACGCGCTCGCATTGGCGGGTGCGATGGGGCATTTCCCGGATGTTGCCATACCAGGCGGCGTGCGCATCCCCGCAGGCTGGCAGAATGGCCAAAGCAGCGAAACCGCAACCACGCAGAGGCACGCGATCCTTGACGCGCTCGATGCAGCAGCCGAACTCCTGGACGCTGCATACAGTGCCGTGAACAGTGCGGAGGCGAACGCCAACAACTCTCACCACCGGAAGTGGAAGCTGCCACCGTTTCCCGGCGCGGCGGTACGGCTCGCGGACGCGAACCCACTGGGCCAAGAAGTGGAAGTGACCCTGGGTGAAGCGACCCAACGCTACAGCGCCGCGGAGTTTGCTGCGAACCTCATAGAGACGATCCCGGGCGCGATTGCTCCGCGGCCGATGTTGCGGTTGCATGGACAATGGGTGCCCTTCAAAGTGGGCCCCACCGCTCGTTTCCCCGAGGAGCTGGGTGCTGCAGCCGCCCAGGTTGCTTTGGTGCGAGAGGCGCTTGGGCGCGTCGGTACCCTTGTGGAGGAGTTTCCGCATGTTGTGGCGCAGCTCGGGCAGGAGCCAGCGCGAGAGGTTGGCGACGGCATTGGGGTGGGCCTAGTGGACGGGCCGCGAGGATTGCTGATGCACCAATATGAGGTGGAAGGGGGAGTGTTGCGTAAGTGCCAGATTTTGAGCCCCACTGCGCAAAATGAACCCTGGCTTGCGTACATGTTGGGCGCGGCGTTTGTGCAGTACGCAGGAGAGGAAGGTGGGCAGGAGCGCATGAAGTACGCGATGGAACAAGCCGTGCGTGCAGCGGACCCCTGCTTGCCATGCACCCAGGCGCCAGAAGGCATGATGAACATTGAAGTGGAGTATGAACCGTTCAAGGGGAAGGGCTGAGTATCGATGTGCCTTGGAATACCCGCAAAAGTTATTGAGCTTGGCCCAACTGACGATCCGTTGCCTATGGGAGTCATTGATGTGATGGGGCAACGCAGGCCATGCTGTTTTGCATACGTCCCGGAAGTGCAAGTGGGGGATTGGGTGCTGATCCAAAACAGCTTTGCCATGACAATCGTGGATGAATCGAGCGCGCGGGAGTCTTTGGCAACAATCGAGGAGTTCGATCTCATTGATAACCCGCCCGTGAATCCGCCGCACTGAAGCACTCGCCCAAGGCTTGCTGTGCAAGGGTTGAGACCCAAGGCTTGATGACCAAGTCCCGCGGTGCGGCATCGTGGGTGGGGATTGTGGGTGGGGAAACTGTAGGGTTACTAACTATGGTTCGGCAGCGAATGACAGGGAAACAGCGCCGCGAACAGCTCATCACCATTGGGCGTTCGGTGTTTGCGGAGCGTGGCTTCGACGGCGCATCCGTGGAGGAAATCGCCTCACGGGCAGGGGTGACAAAACCCGTGGTCTACGAGCATTTTGGTGGTAAAGAGGGCCTGTATGCGGTGGTGGTGGATCGTGAAATGATCCGCCTGGAGCAGCTCGTCACCGAGGCGCTGGAAACGGGGCGCTCCAAGGCGCGCATTGAGCAGGCCGTCCTCGCGCTGCTTGGCTACGTTGAAGATGAAACCGATGGCTTCCAGATCTTGGTGCGTGATATGACCCCCGGCCAGGGCCGATCGTATTCCACCTTGCTCAACGACTTCGTGGCGCAAGTCTCCCACATCCTGGCCAATGCCTTCACACGCCAAGGAATCAATCCGGAATATGCGGTGTTGTACGGGCAGGCGCTGGTGGGCATGGTGTCCATGACCGCCCAGTGGTGGTTGGACCAACGCCAAATGGAGGATGCTCCCAGCAAAGAGGAGGTTGCAGCGCACATCGTGAACCTGAGCTGGAACGGCCTCGCCGGCATGGAAGCAGAACCGCGGCTCTAAGCCCCAAAAGGAGAAACACGGAAGTGGCCCCACACGGCAACCCACACGACAACCCGCCAGCACCAACTCCAGCAACAGGCGCGCCCGCGACCCCTATGCTCGCCGGGTTGCTGAAAGTCGCGGCCTCTGACCCCAAGCTCAAGGGCGTGCTGCGAAACGTCGGCGAGCCGCACCTCCACCTCACCTCGCTGCCCCAGGCACGTCCGTGGGCACTGGCAACCTTGGCGCAGGCGGCGCCGGTGCTCGTCGTCACCGCGACCGGCCGCGAGGCCGAAGATCTCAGCGCCGAGCTCGCAGCAATGCTGGGCAACAAGGTGGCGTGGATGCCGGCGTGGGAAACGCTGCCGCACGAACGCCTCAGTCCGGGCGCAGACATCGTGGGTACACGCGCAAGCATCCTAGACAGGATTTCGCGTGCCGACGACCCCCTGCGCGTTGTAGTCACCGCGGCGAGGGGCGTTGCGCAACCCATCATGGCTAAGGCGGTGGGCCGGGAGGCGCTGGTGCTGCAAGAAGGCGCGCAGTTCGAGATCGAAGCCCTGCACAACGCGCTGGTGGAGCGCGCCTATCAACATGTGGACCTGGTGGCCAAGCGCGGTGAGTTTGCCTCCCGCGGTGGCATCGTGGACGTGTTTCCCACCACCGCAGATCAGCCGGTTCGTTTGGAGTTCTGGGGAGATGAAATCACAGAAATCCGCGAGTTTTCCGTGGCTGACCAGCGCGCCTATACTGAAGCAACGCTAGAGAAAGTCCATATCTACCCGGCGCGCGAGCTCCTTATCACTGAGCAGGTGCGGGAGCGTGCCGCCGAGCTGGCCACGAAGTTCCAGCAAAACCCCACGTTGCAGGAGTTGCTCACCAAGATCTCGGAGGGGATGTACTCCGACGGCATGGAGGCCCTCATCCCGGTGCTGCAGGACGAGCCTCTGGTTCCCCTCATGGAACTCATGCCTCAAGGCACCCACGTTGTGGCTCTTGACCCGGAGAAGATCCGCAGGCGCGTGGAAGATCTCCAGGCCACGGATGCGGAGTTCTTAGCCGCGGGCTGGGAGGCAGCGGCGATGGGTGCCGCAGGCCCGGTGGCAGCGCAAGGTCTTGATCTGGAGGCCAGCTCCTACAGGTCCTATGAGTCCCTGCAGATTTCCGCCCAACGTGCCGGCGGGGTGTGGTGGACCATGGCGCCCCCAGGTATGTTCGGCGCCGCCGAGAATCAAACCCTTGACCTGGGCTACGAGCCTGGTCCCACCCCGCGCGGTGACCTCAAAGCCATTGATGAGATGATGGCTTTGCTGCTCGCGCACACCCTCGCCGGAGGGCGCGCCGCCTACATCGCCCCGGCGGCTGGCGCGATTAAGCGCATGCAGCAACGCTTCGCAGAAAAAGGTATCGCTACTCGGGTTGCCACCCCAGGGTGGGAGCCCAGCCCTGGGGAAGTAACCCTTTACCAGGCACTCAGCCACGCCGGACTGGTGTTCCCCAAAGTGCGCAAGCATGGAAATGCCCCGGCTGGTCAGGCTCTGCCGCTGGTAGTGGTCACGGAAACGGACCTTACGGGCAACCGCGTGGGAGACATCGCTGGGGCGAAACGGCGAAAGGCGAAAAAGCGCCACCGCGTGGACCCATTGGCGCTGAAAACCGGCGACTATGTAGTGCATGAAACCCACGGCATCGGCCGCTTCCTGCAGATGACCGAGCGCACCATCACTACCGGTGATGAAACCTCCCGCCGCGAATACGTGGTGCTGGAGTACGCGCCCAGCAAGCGCGGCAACCCGCCAGACCAGCTTTACGTACCCATGGACTCCCTGGATTTGCTGTCCAAATACGTGGGTGGCGAGGCCCCCACGCTTTCCAAGATGGGTGGCTCTGACTGGAAGAACACCAAAAAGAAGGCCCGCGCCGCGGTCCGTGAGATCGCCGGTGAGCTGGTGGAACTCTACGCCAAGCGGCAATCCGCGCCGGGGCACGCCTTCGCGCCGGATTCCCCCTGGCAGCAGGAGATGGAAGATAACTTCCCGTTTGTGGAAACGGAAGACCAAATGCTCGCCATCGAGGCCGTGAAAGAGGACATGGAGAAGCCGGTCCCGATGGACCGAGTGGTAGTGGGTGACGTCGGCTACGGCAAAACTGAAGTTGCCGTGCGAGCTGCCTTCAAGGCTGTTCAGGACGGCACTCAGGTAGTGGTGCTCGTGCCCACCACGTTGCTTGCGCAGCAGCACTTGGCCACCTTTGAAGAGCGCATGGCTGGGTTCCCCGTGACAATCAAGGGGCTTTCACGTTTCACCTCCGCGGCGGAAGCAAAGGAGATTTTGCGCGGGCTTGCTGATGGCTCGGTGGACATTGTGATTGGCACCCACCGCCTGCTGCAAACTGGCGTGCAGTGGAAGAACCTCGGCCTGGTTGTGGTGGATGAGGAACAGCGCTTTGGCGTGGAGCACAAGGAGCACATCAAGGCACTGCGTACTCACGTGGACGTGCTCACCATGTCTGCCACGCCAATCCCGCGCACTTTGGAGATGTCCATGGCGGGCATTCGGGAAATGTCCACTATTCTTACCCCGCCTGAGGACCGCCACCCCATCCTTACTTACGTGGGTGTGCAGGAGGAACAGCAGGTGGCGGCGGCAATTCGCCGCGAGCTGCTGCGCGACGGCCAGGTGTTCTATGTGCACAACAAGGTTGCGGACATTGAGAAGAAGGCCCGCGAGCTGCGCGACCTCGTTCCCGAGGCCCGCATCGTGGTGGCGCACGGCCAGATGAGTGAGGAGCTTCTGGAGCGCACGGTGCAGGGCTTCTGGGATAGGGAATATGACGTGCTGGTGTGTACCACAATCGTGGAAACAGGTTTGGACATCGCCAACGCCAACACCCTCATCGTGGAGAACGCACACCACATGGGCTTGAGCCAACTGCACCAGTTGCGTGGGCGTGTGGGCCGTTCCCGCCAGCGCGGCTACGCCTACTTCCTTTACCCCAAGGGGGTCACGCTCACTGAGACCTCCTACGATCGTTTGGCTACCATCGCCGCAAACAATGATCTGGGTGCCGGCATGGCAGTGGCCATGAAGGACCTGGAGATGCGTGGCGCTGGCAACGTGCTCGGCGCGCAACAGTCCGGACACATCGCGGGCGTGGGCTTTGACCTCTACGTTCGTCTGGTGGGGGAGGCCGTGGAGGCCTACCGGGCGATGGCAGACGGCAAGGTGGTGGATGCCACGGAGCAGGGCCCCAAGGAAATTCGCATTGACCTGCCGGTGGACGCCCACATCCCGGAGAAGTTCATCAACGCCGAGCGCCTGCGCCTGGAGGTGTACCGCAAGCTGGCTTCCGCCCAGTCTGAGGCAGATATTCGGCTGGTGGTGGAGGAGATGGAGGACCGCTTCGGCCCCGTCCCCGCCGAGGTTCAGCGCCTGCTTGCGGTGGCGCGATTGCGCCTTGCTGCCCGTGCGGCCGGGATTTCCGACATCGGCGTGCAAGGCACTCGCATCAAGATCCACCCGGTGGAGTTGCCGGATTCCAAGCAGGTCCGCCTCAAGCGCCTGCAGCCTTCCGCAACGTTCCGCGCAGCGGCGAAGGCTATCCAGTTGAGCTTCCCCAAGCAGGGGCGAAACGTCACGGACAAACCGTTGCGCGACGTAGAGCTGCTGCAATGGGTTGCGGACTTCCTGCACCAAATGTTTGAGGTGGAACGCGTCAATGTTGCAGGCGGAAAACTGGAAGAATTGCCGACGCTGCCAAGCGCCAGCCCCAGCAGCGCCCGCGCGCGGGAGACGGCACCACGCTCCGCGGCCAGGTCTGCCCGTTCCGTGGTGGTCACCGACGATGACCTGGATTACGAGGACAAGCGTGAGGCCAGGCGGCGGAAGTACCGCCTGCGCTAGGGGAGGGTACATGCCACACAATTCCGGAAACGGTACCTCACCGCAGGTGCGCGGCCAGTTAGTGGACTCCCAAGGCCGCTGCCAGCACTATCATTCACAGCTTGATGTGGTGGCAAACAAGTGCGTCACCTGCGGTCAGTGGTGGGCGTGCCACAAGTGCCACGAAGAGGCCCAAGGCCACCGATTTGGGCCCATGCCCACCAATCAACTGGGCGCGATGTGCTGCGCCTGCGGCGAGGTGATGACCTACCCCCAATACGCCGCACAGCCGCACTGCCCCTCCTGCCAGCATCCCTTTAACCCCGGCTGCCACCTGCACGCGCCGATCTACTGGCAGTTGGGGTGAGCGCTGGGCGCGTCGGCACGCTCCTTGGATCTAGAGGGAGAGCTGACCGCTTGCCAGGCCCCACACCGACGCCACCGAACCAGCGGCTACCAGAGCAACCACACACCATTCGAAGGCATTGAACACCCGTTCGCGCTGGGCGAGGCGAGTCCACACGTAGGGCAGCAGACCTGGTAGCACGGCGAGGGCACCGAAGAGGATGTATTTGGGGTCGGCGGCGTACAACAGCCACAGGGAGTACACGAACGCCAGCAGGCCAACAGCACCGTGGCGCATGTTGCTTTGGCGTGGCACCTGCGGGCCGGAGTCATTGAAGCGGCTGCCAGCGTGCGGATGGGTGATGCCCCGGCCGCGGGTGGCCAACAGCACCAGGTAGAGCGCGGAGAAGGTGTATGGCAGCAGGTACATCACGGTGGCAAGCTGCACCATGGAAACGTAAGTGGTTTCGTTGAGGAAGAACACCACCACCCACAATTGAATCACCACGGTGGAGATGAGCTGTGCCACCCACGGGGCGCCGTTGGCATTGATGCGCCCTGCCACCTGCGGCAACAGCCGGTCCGCGGCCATCATGGCGATCGGCTCCGCGCACAACATCTGCCAAGACACATAGGCCCCCAGCACGCTCAAGCACAGGCCAATGGAGACCAACGCCGCACCCCACGGCCCCACCACGGCCTCCAGGACGGCGGCCATGGAGTTGTCCGGTAGCGCGGCCAGCTCCGCCTGGGTGAGCACGCCAAAGCTCAGGGAGGAAACCGTCACCAACAGCACCAATACGGTGAGGAACCCGATCACCGTGGCGCGACCGATGTCCGCGCGGGTCTTCGCCTGCTTGGAGTACACGCTCGCACCTTCCACGCCGATGAACACCCACACCGTGAACAGCATGATGCCCTGCACCTGGTCAAACACGCTCACCGAGCTTGCCTCGCCCCAGAAATCCAAGGTGAAACGATCCCAACTAAAGCCCAGGAACGCAACCAACACCACAAAGCACAGGATCGGCAGGAGCTTGGCGATGGTTGTCACCGCGTTCATCACCGCCGCCTGCTTGATTCCGCGGGTCAGCCCGGCGAACACCAGCCAAGTAAGCGCCGAAACAGCGATCGCCTGGGTGAGCCTGTGGTCTTGGTCGAACCACGGAATGTAGTGGCCGATAGTGCTAAAGAACAAGGTGGCGTAGCCCACCTGCGCGATCACCGAGCCGAGCCAGTAGCCCCAGCCTGAGGCAAAGCCAATGAAATCTCCCAGCCCGGCGCGCACGTAGGAGTACACGCCCGCGTCCAGGTAGGGCTTGCGCTGCGCCAGAATGTGAAACACGAACGCTACGCTGAGCATGCCCACGCCGGCGATCGCCCAGCCGATGAGCATAGCGCCGGGTGCTGCCACCGATGCGATGTTTTGCGGCAGCGAGAAAATGCCCGCGCCGATGGTGGAGCCAATGATAATGCCCACCAGCGTCCACATGGGGACGGTATGCGCTTTGGGCTGGGAGTTTTGTTCTGACACGAGGAAACATCGTATCGGATCAACCAGGTGAGCAAAACGGGCTCTGGGGCGAGCTCTGGTGCGGGTTCGGGGGCGAGCTCTGGAGGTGCATGGATGCGTGCTGGTTCTGCGGGTGCCGAACCTGGTTGCCACGGCGGCTAGGATGGCACCATGACCGTTTTGCTCCTCGATTCCCGCTGGCCCTCCATGGTGCCCTTTGACCTGCTTGGATCCCTGCAAGGAACCTGCACGTTCACCGATGAAGTGCCTGTGGGGGTTCGATGGAATCTCCCGGATCATATCGCCGCCGGCCCGGACACCATCTTGGTGAGTACCAATGCGTGGGACCCGCAGGTGCACCAGGCGATCACCCGCGGTGATGAGGTGCTTGAGGTCCCTTCGCGTACCGACGCCACCGGCACGGCCGTTGCCCTGATGCGGCAGGCGCTGCGCCGAGGCGAGTGGGAACAATCCCAAACGCACGCCTCCTTAGTGCCCTATCTGCTGGAGGAATCGCAGGAATTCGTGGAGGCCGTGCGCGATGGTTTGGGCGATGAGGCCATTCGTGATGAACTCGGCGACCTGCTCCTGCAGGTGCTCTTCCACGCTGAAATTGCCGACCGCCGTGGCGCCTTTGACTTTTCCGGCGTGGCCCAAGCATTTGTGGATAAGATGGCAGCTCGGCAGCCGTACCTCTTTGACGGCAGCACAGGAATCGTGAGCATTGAGGAACAAGAAGAACTCTGGCAAAAAGGGAAAAAGGCCTAACCGGAAAGGAACTTTGTGGGGCGGAAAGCGGCAGGTTGTGGCCTAGGAGTGATCCTGGCGGTGGTGCTGGTGATCTCCTTTGTGGGCTGGGCTCTTTCTTTTTTGGGTGGCCAAGCCCCGATCCGTCAAATGCAACCAGTGCCTGTGGATATGCCCCCGGCGCGCGGTGCTGCCGTGCCGGCCATCGACGTTCACGCCCCCGGCCGCACCTCAGACAAACTCACGTTCTGGGCTGACCCGTTGGCCGCGGAAATCGGAGTGAGCTCGGCGGCAATCAGGGCGTACGGGAACGCAGAACTCATTGCCCAAGATGCTTGGCCCACCTGCAACCTCTCCTGGAACACCCTGGCTGGCTTGGGGTACGTGGAAACCCGCCACGGGACGTACTCCGGCAGCTTATTCAATTCCCGGCAAATCGACGAAAACGGCTACGTTCTTCCCCCAATCCTCGGCCCGGCCCTCGACGGCTCGCCGGGGTTCGCGGAAATCAGGGATACCGACGGCGGCCGCCTGGACACGGACACCGAATACGACCGCGCGGTTGGCCCCATGCAGTTCATTCCCACTTCCTGGGAGCGTTTTGGCCTGGACGCCAACGGTGATGGGGTAGCAGACCCCAACCAGATCGACGATGCCGCCCTTTCCGCCGCAAACCTCCTGTGCCAAGGACGGGACCTCTCCGTACCCGAGCAGTGGCAGGAAGCGATCTTGAGCTACAACCGCTCAAACCAATATGTGATTAACGTGCGCAACGCAGCGGCCTCCTATGCGCTAGGGCAGCCAGCTTCTTAGGGTTGTTTGCGGCTCAAGTGCGGCCGATCGTCCGGTGATTGTGAAAAACCACACTGATTCTGCGGTGCCGGATTTCCGATTTGTTGGCATAATTGAATGGGTACGCGCCAATCGGGCAACCGATGTGGTTTTTAGCCACATTCTTGGAAACACTCTGGTTTTGTCACGGTTGTTTCCCCAGCGGAGCGTGAACTATTCCTAGGCAGGCACACTGCTTGCCTTCCACACAGTCAAGAGGAGACGAACAGTGGCTGACATTTTGCACGTTTTTGCACGCGAGATCATGGACTCCCGCGGTAACCCAACCGTTGAGGCGGAGGTGTTCCTCGACGACGGTGCTCACGGTGCAGCAGGCGTGCCTTCCGGTGCCTCTACCGGTGTGCACGAGGCACACGAGCTCCGCGATGGTGGCGACCGCTACCTGGGCAAGGGTGTGCTGAAGGCAGTGGAGAACGTCAACGAAGAGATCGCTGACGCACTCGCCGGCTTCGAGGCCGATGACCAGCGCCTGATTGACAAGACCATGATCGAGCTCGATGGCACCGAGAACAAGTCCCGCCTGGGTGCAAATGCCATCCTCGGTGTGTCTATGGCCGTTGCTAAGGCTGCTGCTGAGTCCGCTGGCCTGCCCCTGTACCGCTACGTTGGTGGCCCAAATGCCCACATCCTGCCAGTGCCAATGATGAACATCGTCAACGGTGGCGCACACGCTGACTCCGGTGTGGACGTTCAGGAATTCATGATCGCCCCAATCGGTGCAGAGTCCTTCGCTGAGGCACTGCGCATCGGCGCAGAGGTGTACCACTCCCTGAAGTCCGTGATTAAGTCCAAGGGCCTGTCCACCGGCCTGGGTGACGAGGGTGGCTTCGCTCCTTCCGTTGAGTCCACCAAGGCTGCACTGGACCTCATCGTCGAGGCTATCCAGAAGGCTGGCTTCACCCCAGGCAAGGACGTTGCTCTGGCGCTCGACGTTGCTTCCTCCGAGTTCTACAAGGACGGCAAGTACCACTTCGAGGGCGGCGAGCACACCGCTGAGGAGATGGCACAGGTGTACGCCAACCTCATCGAGGAGTACCCAATCGTCTCCATCGAGGATCCACTGCAGGAAGATGACTGGGAGGGTTACACCGCTCTGACCGCCGCTATTGGTGACAAGGTTCAGATTGTCGGCGACGATTTCTTTGTTACTAACCCAGCTCGCCTCAAGGAAGGCATTGAGAAGAAGGCTGCAAACGCCTTGCTGGTGAAGGTAAACCAGATCGGTACCCTCACCGAGACCTTCGACGCCGTGGACCTTGCACACCGCAACGGCTACCGCACCATGATGTCCCACCGTTCCGGTGAGACCGAGGACACCACCATTGCTGACCTCGCAGTGGCCCTTGGCTGTGGCCAAATCAAGACCGGTGCTCCAGCTCGCTCCGAGCGCGTTGCGAAGTACAACCAGCTTCTGCGCATTGAGCAGGAGCTTGGCGACGCTGCCGTCTACGCTGGTCGCTCCGCGTTCCCACGCTTCAACGGCTAGAGCCATGAAGCTCAAGCCCAGCGAGGCTTGGGGCTGAAAGCGTGCGCTGATATCTCATGGTGTCAGCGCACGCTTTTGTGACTATTGAGGTTATGATTAATTCGTTATGGTGTTTTCAAAACGACGCGCAGTTCCGGTGGTGAACCGGAACTCAAAGCGCAGCAAGCCACAAGCGAAGGTGCGGCCGCGCGTCCGGCTGAATAGCCGCGGGGTGGTAGCACTTGCTGTTGTAGTGGTGGTCGTTTTGTTGGTAATCCTGCTGCCGCTGCGCATCTACATGCAGCAGCGCGCCGAAATTGTGCGAGTGACCGCACAGATCCAGGCCAATGAGGCGGAAAAGCAACGCCTGCTTACAGAAATTGAGAAGTACAACAACCCGGCTTATGTGCAGGAGCAAGCCCGAGCTCGCCTGGGTGTGATTGAGCCTGGGGAATTGGCGTTTCGCGTAATTGATCCATCCCTCCAAGCGCGCGGTACGGAGTTGCAAGACACCACGGAGAATCTACCCGGCGAAAGCCCTTGGTTTGAGCAGCTTTGGGATTCCGTGACCATCCCGGAGCCAGTTGTCCCGGAGGCCACGCCGGAAATGCAGATGCCACTTGCGCCAGTGGAGGAACCGCCGGCGTCGGAGTGAGTGAATGTGAGCTTTTGCCCGCTGCATGAGACAATGGGCGCCATGAGTGCCAGTGAACAAGACCTCGCCGTGATTGCAACACAGCTTGGCCGCGAGCCCCGCGGCGTGCTGGAAGTTTCCTACCACAGCCCCGATGGGGTTCCAGGAGTGGTGAAAACCGCTCCACGTTTGGATGACGGCACCCCTTTCCCAACGCTGTACTACCTCACGGATCCACGGCTTACTGCGGAGGCATCCCGCCTTGAAGTGGCCCACGTGATGAAGTGGATGACGCAGCGCCTGGAGGAAGACGCAGAGCTGGCGGCAGACTACCGTGCGGCACACGAGCACTACCTCGAAGTTCGCAACAAGATCGAAGACCTGGGGACTGACTTTTCCGGTGGCGGCATGCCCGACCGAGTAAAATGCCTCCACGTGTTGATCGCATACGCCCTGGCTGAAGGGCCCGATCACTTCCGCTTAGGTACGGAGGCCGTGGCCCTAGCCGCGGAGCACGCCGGCTTGCGCGGGACCGCGATTCCGCAGGATTGGCCAACGCTGGAGTCTTTGGGTATTTCCCTGGACCAGTTCGATTTCACCCACGCCTAGACCGCAAGGCAAACCCAGCGGATTTGAAAGCACAGAAAGCGAGAGAGAATGCCTCGTCTTGCAGCGATTGACTGCGGCACAAATTCGATTCGTCTGCTCATTGCCGACGTCACCGACGGCACCACCACGGAAGTCCTGCGCACAATGAAAATCGTGAGGCTGGGCCAGGGCGTGGATGCAACCGGTGAACTTGCCCCCGAAGCTCTGGAACGCACCCAGCAGGCGTTGGAAGAGTACGTGGAGATCATGAAGCGCGAGCACGTCACCGACCTACGAATGGTGGCAACTTCGGCAACACGCGACGCCTCCAACCGCGATGCATTCTTCGGAATGGCAGCCAAGCTACTTGGTGACGTCGTTCCCGGCTCCCAGGCGGAGGTGATTACTGGTGAGGAAGAAGCAGCGCTGAGTTTCCAGGGGGCAGTGGCCGACCTTCCAGCAGATCAAGGGCCTTTCTGCGTGATCGACCTAGGCGGCGGGTCCACCGAGTTTGTGGTGGGTGATGCCGAGGGAACCATCGCCGGCGCCTTCTCAGCGCAGATGGGTTGCGTGCGCGTGACGGAGCGGATCATGCGCTCGGATCCACCCACCGAGACTGAGGTGGAAATCGCCGCCGACCTGGTGAAGGATCAGATCTCCACTGCTACAACGCTTGTACCGATCAGCGAGGCTCGCACGTTTGTGGGCTGCGCAGGAACATTCACGACGATCGCAGCGCTCGCACTGGGTCTGGAGGCTTACGATCCGCAGGAGATCCACGGCGCTCGGCTGAGGTTGGAAGGGCTCCGCCCAATCCTGGAGCAGCTCATCACGTCTGACGCCGCCACCCGGCGCCAGCAGCCAGTGATTCATGAGGGGCGCGCTGATGTGATCGCCGGTGGGGCAGTGGTGGTTTCCGGAATTCTGGACATGATGGAAGACCTCGCGGGTGCCACCGAGCTGGTGATCTCTGAAAAGGACATTCTGGACGGCATCATCGCGTCTATCGCAACGCGATAGGGGATTCCGCTGGCGGTTTTCCCAGTGAGTGAAAGCGAAGTAGACTAAGCGGGTGCTAGCGGAGCCACGGCGCGCTAGTACTGGGCCCCCATAGCCCAATTGGCAGAGGCAGTCGACTTAAAATCGATTCAGTGCGGGTTCGAGTCCCGCTGGGGGCACCATTAGGACTACCTTTGTGATACAAATGCACGAAGGTAGTCCTTTTTCGTTTTCAGTGTCTCACCCTACAACGAAGCTCTGAAAGTACTGGTCAGAGCAGATTTTTAGACTTTTGTGTTGAGTGTGGTGTCGCTGGTGACGCGGGTTCGACACCCACTGGGTCTAGTCGTGATTCAGGCAGCAAAAAGGCCACCGCCCTGTGATGGGAATGGTGGCCTGAATTGTTAGTGGTTGGCTGGTCTTCAGGGATAACTTGTCGCACCGCCTGCACAACCTACGCTTGGCGTAGTCGCCCCTAATGCTAGTTGGGAAAGCTATGCACGCTGTGTTGGAAACGGTATTGCTGAACCGGCAGATGTTCTGCTGCGTAACCTCGAGGAAACAGTTGCCAAATTACCGATCCAGCAAACTCTCGCTAATTTGAGTGCTCACATGCTAGCTACCTGAACTTAAGTAGCGCTTGCAGAAACTAAAAACGTGCCGCGTTGTCCGAGAGGGTGCCGCGGCGCCTTCGTGGGTGAGGCCAGAAATATATAGCGGCGTCATTTGTGTTGAGAGTATCATGTTATACGAGGTGTTAACCCCACAATGAGGCTCTGGGAGTGTCGGGTGAAAGCAAAATATATGTTCGAAGAGTTTTTGAGGATCGCCGTAGCACTTAATGGAGTTGGCATCACTCCCACCCTAATGGGGTCCCTCGGTCTGGAGCAGGTGACTAAAGCAGAATGGGATCCGAAGGATATCGATATTCATGTACCCGGTGATCCGCGTGGTTGGGAAGCTCCAGATGAAGAGAGAATCTTTGCCGCCCAGCAAATCGAGCAAGTCATGACCGTTTTGGGGTATGAGCTTGTCGACCTACATGAGTTCGAGTTCCGGCGCGATGGGTTGTCAGTGGAATTCGGTGTGATTGACACGTTGCAGGAATTCGCTGGCGTTGAGGTAGGAGATCTAGAACTAAGGTCTAAAAATGGAGTGGAATTCTACCTTCCAGACCGACACCAGTTCTTGGCAATCTACCGGGCGTCATCTCAAGACGGCTATCGAAATGAACATAATAACTCTAAGGATTTCAAGAAAATTGAGTATCTGGAGGATTCGCTAAGGGCCGGATGACCTTCGTGACGCGATCAGAGTTGCTGTGGGGCAATTCGAGTATTGACCTTTGACCGTTTGAGCAGGCCCATCGCTTAGATTTTCCACGCTCCGCCGTCATCATCGAACTGCGAATGTGAAGCTTCCTGGCGTGACTCGTGAGGAACACGAGGGGAATCAAACGTCTTACATCCGAGAGAGGTGGCCTGCATCGATCCGTGTGAATAGGCCATCCGGCCCTCCCATTAATGGTCAGGATGGCTCTGTTGCAAAAATCGTGAAGCTTGAGCATGCTTGGCGGAGATTGGACGGACGGAACGATGACGGATTTCAAGTGGCGCCATTTCCAGGGTGATGTGATCCTGTGGGCGGTGCGCTGGTATTGT